>LSIG01000027.1 GCA_001556125.1 Rhizobiales bacterium CCH10-E5
CCAGTGGCCTGCTTTTACTCCGCCACGCTGGCCTGGAATCCGACCGCCGTTGACACCTGCAATCGTGTCCGCGAACATCTTCTGGACGATCTCGACGCGCTTGGGGATCTCGAGATACTCGCCAGACTTCGGCCCACCGACGAGTTCGAGCCAACCGGGGCAGCGCGCCGTCATCGCCTGCTTGTCGTCGGCCGCACGCTGGCGCTTGGCCGCCCAGGCGTCGGAAACGCGCTTGGACTTCAACGCGCTCTCCTCATGCGCACGCGACATCACCACGATGGAGATGATCAGCTGGGTCTGGTCTGCCCGCAGGCTCGCCCGCGAGTAGACCCGCTGGTCGGTCAGCGTGACGATGATGATGCCGTTGCGGGTAAGCCCCAAGAATAGTTCCAGCGCATCGACAACCTCTTCGCGCGAGAGTCGGTCCAAACTCTCGACCAGAAGATAGGAACCCTTCGCGACATCGCCGCTTTCGACGCGCTTCAGGAACGCGCCCAGCGCCGCACGCTCGTCGCGGTGCTTGCCCTTGAAGGCGGAGACGCCCTCGTCACGAAAGCTCTCATCGAGCACGAGGCCGTTCTTGGCGGCGTAGGTCCGGGCCGCCTCGATCTGCCGGCGAAAGCTCTCGCCGCGCGCCTGCTCTGGCGTCGAGAAGCGCACATAGGAGTATGCGCACGGCTTTGCCGCCTCAGATTGCTCCCTCGTTCTCGATCTTGCCATCGCTGCCGACATTGACGTGCTCGCGGAAAAGAAGTGCTAACGAGCAATGACAATAGTACATCTGATATTAGGAGGTTGTGGCCGCCGGCCGCGGCGATCTCGAGGACGCGCTTGGCGCTTTCCTGGCCCTTGATGTCGGCGAGATCAGGAAGCGGGCCTGCCTGACGGGCCACCGCCGGCTCCGGCCGCGCCATGACCTGCGTGCCCTTGAAATGATTGGCGAGCTGGATCAGCGAGCGGGGCGCGAGGATGTCGATATCGGCCGCCGCCCAGGCGGCTTCCGGCCCGCAGGCATGGGGGCAGATCAGTCCCTGGCCGCGGCCATAGGCGGCGATCGCGGCCGGCAGCACGCCGGCGACCGCGGTGATCGAGCCGTCGAGCGCGAGTTCGCCCAGCACGGTGTAGCCCGCGAGCGCATCGGCCGGAATGGCCCCGATCGCCGCCATGACGCCGAGCGCGATCGGCAGATCGTAATGGCTACCTTCCTTGGGCAGGTCGGCCGGGGCGAGGTTGACCGTGATGCGCTTGGCCGGCAGGGCGAGACCCGAGGCGATGAGGGCCGAGCGCACCCGCTCCTTGCTCTCGCCCACCGCCTTGTCCGGCAGGCCGACCAGGATGAAGTTGACCCCGCCGGGCGTGACCTGCACCTGGACATCGACGGCGCGTGCCTCGATGCCCTCGAACGCCACCGTCGCGACCCGCGTCACCATAAGCGCCACCCCAGCCCCGAAACGAGGCTAGCGGAGCTTCAAGCTGCACGCAAGAACAGATCAGGAACTCACGCCGGTTCGACCGTGCTCTTGCGCGCCACGACCTGCCGCAGCAGGACGGGAGACGCGAGGGCGAGCCCGATCAGCACGCTGGTCGGCGTCGCCAGGATCATCGGCAGGGCGGCGAGTGCGATCAGGAGCCGCTCCCACATCGCCAGCGGCGCCAGGAACCAGCCGGCAAAGGCGGCCGAGAGCAGGGTGATGCTGGCGATGCAGGACGCCGTCGAGCCGACGAGCTCGGTCCAGGTAAAGCCCGGCGCCATGATCAGCATCGAGGGCGAGAACACGAAGACGAAGGGCACCAGCACCTTGCCGAGCGCGAGCCGGAACGCCGTGTTGCCGGTCTTGAACGGGTCTGCGCCGGCCATGCTGGCCCCGGCATAGGCGGCGATCGCGACCGGCGGCGTGATGTCCGCCAGGACGCCGTAATAGAACACGAAGAAATGGGCCACGAGCGGGTTGACCCCGAGCATGCCGAGCGCCGGCGCGGCGACCGTGACCATGATGATGTAATTCGCCGTCGTCGGCACGCCGCAGCCGAGCAGGATGCAGACCAGACCGGTCAGCAGCAGCGTAAAGAACAGCGTCGCGCTCTTCAGATCGAAGGGGAAGAACGGGATCAGCCCGGAGACGCCACGCGCCCACTGATCGGCAAGCGAGGTCACGATCCAGGAGATCTTGAAGCCGACGCCGGTCAGCGTGACGACGCCGACGATGATGCCGACGGTGGCCGCGGCCGCGCCGACGCCGATGGCGTATTTCGCGCCGAGGATGAAGGCGTCGATCATGTCGTCGACGCGCTTGCGCCCTTCCGCCGATTTCATCAGCACGCCATGGGCCATGACCAGGAAGGCTGCGGCCGTGAAGGCAAAGTTGACGCCCGGCACGCGCAGGAACTCGGTCGGCGCGGCGATGCCGATCGCCAGCGCGAAGACCAGCGCCGAGGCGGCACGGTACTGCGCCAGGCCGACGAGCATGCAGCCGGTAATGCCCCAGAAGGCGGCGAGATAGGGCGTGTATCCCGTAAACAGCACCATGATCAGCGCAAACAGCGGCGCGATCGTCGGCCAGTCGCGGGCGAAGACCTCGGAGAGCTTCGGCGCGTCGGCATCGGTCATGCCCTTCATGCCGTTCTTGCGCGCCTCGAAATGCACCTGCATCAGCACGCCATAGAAATGCATGAAGGCCGGGATGATCGCCGCGATGACGATCGAGGCATAGGGCAGGTTGAGGAACTCGACCATCAGGAAGGCGGCCGCGCCCATGATCGGCGGGGTGATCTGGCCACCGGTGGCAGCGGTCGATTCCACTGCCGCGGCGAAATGGCGGCGATAGCCGAGGCGGATCATCATCGGGATCGTCAGGGAGCCGACCGTCACGGTGTTGGCGACCGAGGAGCCCGAGATCATGCCGAACAGGGCCGAACCGAAGATCGAGACCTTGGCCGGGCCGCCGGCGAAGCGCCCGGCCACCGCGGCCGCAACGCCGAGGAAGAGCCGGCCGAGGCCGATCCGGGTCGCGAGCACGCCGAACAGGACAAAATGGAAGACATAAGTGGCGACCACGCCGAGTGCGACGCCATAGACGCCCTGGCTGGTCAAATAGAGATGGTTGACGAGGTTCGACCAGCTTGCGCCGGGATGCAGGAAGATGCCGGGAAACCAGTTGCCGAAGATCGCGTAGGTCATCGCGAAGAGCGCGATCAGCGGCAGGCCCCAGCCGATGGCGCGGCGCGTCGCCTCGATCATCAGGACGATGGTGATCGTGCCCATGGCAACGTCGAGCGTCGAGGGGTTGCCGACGCGGAACACCATGTCCTCGAAAATCCAGGGGACATAGAGGCTAGAAACCGCCACCGCGACGGCGAAGACCCAGTCATAGAGCGGGACGCCGCCCGGCCGCAGCAGCGTCGAGGGATGGACAATGGCCGACTGGCTCTTGCGGGCGGAGAAGACCAGGAAAATCAACCCCAGCACGAAGGCGAGGTGGATGCCGCGATGGGTCGTCTCGCGCAGCAGCCCGAAGCCGGCGGTGTAGTAATGGAAGGCCGAGAGGGCCAGCAGCAGCCCGCCGATGATCAGCGCGGTGCCATGCGGCACCTTGCGGAACTGCATCTCGGGATCGAGTTCCTCCTCGAGCTTGGCGAGTTCGGCGGCGGAGGGCTGGCTGGTCATGGGCGGGGGTTCGCTTGTTGGAACATCAAATGAGCGCGCCGTCATTCCGGGCTCGCAGACCCGGAATGACGGCGCGTTTGGTGTGGGCGCTGATGCGCCCGCTTACTTCAGCAGGCCGGCTTCCTTGTAGAAGCGCTCGGCGCCGGGATGCAGCGGCACGCCCTGCAGGCCGTTGAGCGCGGTCGCCTTCTGGATGGCCTTGCCCTTGGCGTGGCCGGCATCGAGCGCGGCGCGGGTCTTGTCGCTCCAGAGCGCCTTGGTCACGGCATAGACGGTGTCGGCCGAGATCTTGGACGAGGTCATCCAATGGGCACCGACGGCAACCGTCTTGACCGCGCCGACATCCTTGTAGGTGCCGGCCGGAATCTCGTCGGCGGCGAAGAAGGGAAAGTCCTTGGCGAGCTTCTCGGCCGCCGCGCCGGTGATCGGCAGGATATCGATGCCCGAGCCGGTCGAGGCGAGCTCCGAGATCGCCGCGGCCGGGAACCCGCCGGTGAAGAAGAAAGCGTCGACCGAGCCGTCCTTCATCTTCTCCGCCGCCTGGTTGGGCTTGAGATATTCCGGCGTGATGTCCTTCTCGCCGACGCCGAAGGCGGCGAGGATGGCCTTGGCGTTCAGCAGCGTGCCGGAGCCCGGCTCGTCGAGCGAAACCTTCTTGCCCTTGAGGTCCGCAACGCTCTTCACGTTCGAGGCCTTGCGGACGACGAGGTGGACGCTCTCGGGATAGAGGTTGGCGATCGAGCGCAGCTCCTCGACCTTGGGCTTGCCCTCGAAGACGCCGGTGCCGGAATAGGCCCAGAAGGCGACGTCCGCCTGCACGAAGCCGGACTCGGCCGCGCCACCGACGATCGCGTTGACGTTGGCGACCGAGCCGTTGCTGGCGACCGCGGTGGAGACGAGCTGCGGCGGGGACGAAATCGCGTTCGCGATCAGGCCGCCGATCGGATAATAGGTGCCGGCCGTGCCGCCCGTGCCGATGCGGAAGAAGGCCGGCGCCTGGGCCAGAGCGAGGCCGGCGGCGAGCGCAGCGCCGCCCAGAGCCAGGCCGGCGACGACGAATTTCGAACGAAGATGCAGTGACATGTCAGGCTCCCGATGAAGGGAGGCACTGTCTTGGGCTTTGCCCTGCCAATCAACCGAAAAGTTAAGGCAAGGTTACCCCGTCAACATGCGGCCGTCATGGCGCCGCCGGCTGCCCCTTGCCCTTCTTGCCGCCACCGCCTTCGCCGGAAATGCGGTCCGTCCAGGCCATGACCAGCCCCGAGACGACGAAGACGACATGGACCACCACATACCACATCAGGTCGCGGTCGCTGGTGCCCTTCACGTTCATGAAGGCCTTGAGAAGCTGGATGGCGGAGATCGCGACGATCGACGAGATCAACTTGAGCTTCAGGCCCGAGAAGTCGATCTTCGACATCCATTCCGGCCAGTTGCGGCTGGTGCCGGCATCGATCTTGGCGACGAAGTTCTCATAGCCCGAGAAGATCACGATCACGATCAGCGAGCCGGTGAAGGTGAGGTCGATCAGCGCGAGCACGGCGAGGATGACCTCGGCTTCGGTCGCGGTGAAGACATGGGTGATGAAGTGCCAGGCCTCCTGCAGGGCCTTCAGCAGAAGGCCGGCGAGCCCGACGACGAGCAGAAGGTAGAACGGCGCCAGCAGCCAGCGGCTGAAGGAGAGCGCGGCGCCGAAGCCGCGCGAAGCGGCTCCGTTTTCCGGAGCGGTCGCCGCCGTCTCGTCCATGCTCTCCCCCGCCATCGTTCTACACCCCCCTCGTCCGGCAGCCGCATCTGCCACGGCCGTCGCCGCTGCGGCAAGCCGACCGTTCAGGCGGCCGCGACGCCCACGCCGATCGGGCAGGACACGCCGGTGCCGCCGAGCCCGCAATAGCCGGCCGGGTTCTTCGCCAGATATTGCTGGTGGTAGTCCTCGGCGAAGTAGAAGGGCGGCGCATCGAGGATCTCGGTGGTGATCGGCCCGTAGCCGCGCGCCGCCAGCGCCTGCTGATACGCCTCGCGCGAGCGTTCGGCCGCGGCGCGCTGGCCCGCATCCGTGACATAGATGCCGGAGCGGTATTGCGTGCCGACATCGTTGCCCTGGCGCATGCCCTGGGTCGGGTCGTGGCTCTCCCAGAAGGTCTTGAGCAGCGCCTCGTAAGGCAGCATGGCGGGATCGAAGACCACCATCACCACCTCGTTGTGGCCGGTCCGGCCCGAGCAGACCTCCTCATAGGTCGGGTTCGGCGTGAAGCCCGCGGCATAGCCGACGGCCGTCGTCCAGATGCCCTCGCCCATCTGCCAGAACTTGCGCTCGGCGCCCCAGAAACAGCCGAGCCCGAAGATCGCGACCTGCATCCCCTCGGGATAGGGGCCGGCGAGCGGGCGCTTGTTGACGAAATGGCGCTCGGCCGTCGGCAGAGGCGTATCGCGGCCGGGCAGAGCCTCATGGGCCTCGGGCAGGGTGGTCTTCTTGCGCAGGAAGAACATGGCGGGCTCCGTGTCGGGTTCCGCCGAGATATGGGGATCGGACGCCGTTTGCGACAGATGGCGCGCGGCGCCTTCCCCTTCACCGTCGCGTGACGATGCCGATGCCGGGCTCGGGCGGGGCGCCTAGCCGGAGCAGGAGGAAGCCGAGCAGCAGCGCGACCAGGGCGGCGGGCACCAGGAGCAATGTCGTCAGCACCGGGTCCCAGACCCATGCGGGAAGATGGCGCTCGACGACAGGCCGCAGCGCCTCGCCGCGCGCGCCCGACAGCGTCGTCACCGCAAGATCGACGGGGGTATAGCGCAGGCTGGAATTGGCGATGGAGCGGGCGCCGTCGATGACGAGGGAGACGAAGCCGGCCGCCACGAGCAGATAACCCAGAAGCCGCAGCAGAAACCGCACGCCCACCCTCCTTTCCCGAATCGGACCCTGCCCCGACGGCGCATTCCGCCCGGCGGCTGCCGCCCGCCGGATCTCCGCACGGACCGTCCCGATGTGCTCCTTCACCCGCCGCTTTGCAACGGGCCGCGGCGCGCCCGCCGCGCGAACTGTCGAGGGATGCGAGAACGCGCTTGAAAGAAATCCGCCCCCCGGTCATAAGCAGCGCGCCGGACAGGTGGCCGAGTGGTTGAAGGCGCACGCCTGGAAAGTGTGTATACGGGAAACCGTATCGCGGGTTCGAATCCCGCCCTGTCCGCCATACCGTCAGTAATATCAATACGTTAGACGGAACCGCCAATCATAACATAACCAAAAACCTAACCGCGGTTATGCGTCTGCGGCTACCAGCGTCCCAACGTGACCAAGCGTGGTGTGCGTGAACTGAGCGATATAAGTCAGATCTCCGGAGCGCGGGCGATCTGACTTGGGCCAGATCATGGATTCGAATTGCCAACGCCGTGCCGGCTCGTCGTAGCGGCGTACGTCAATCTGTGCGCTCGGGTCGGGACCGTAGATCGACACGACGATTTCGTCCGATCTGGAGTTTCGGCCAGTGAACCTTTCAGGCGTGGTTGGAACCGCCTCTAGCAAGGCGGCAAGTGCATCTCCGAATGTCCGACCCCTCACCTCCTCGCCAAACTGCATCCCGCTATCGGCGTTCAAGTCGGAGTAGTCTCGGACGGTCTTCACGCTGTCTTTGACGTTTCGGCTCGCGGCCACTGCGATCAGCAGATTGGCTGCGTCTTGATAGGTGACGCGCGATACGCCCCTGCCCCTGAGAGCGGGCGTGCGCAGGCCCGCCTCCGCGAGATTGCGATCATGCACGATCACGGTGGCGATCGGAACGCCGGTCATATCTGCGACGCTAGCAATTAGGTCTTTGGGTGTTGCCATGCGCCAGGCTCCTCTAGGCCGGACCGTCTAACACGTAAATTTATTTTTGCACATCACACATTTTACCCTTGCAGGATCGGCATTAATGTCTATTGTGCAAATTACGCTATAACGAAGCGAGCGGGGCGCCGCTGGAACGGAGCAGAGCAATGAACGCGCATGCGCAGAAGATTCTCGGGGGCACGACCACCGGCCAGGGCCGAGTACCCAATGGGCGTTATCTGATGGAGATCGTCGAAAGCGACGCCGTGAGTCATGGCGGCACAACCGACCTTGTTTTTACGGCGGAGGTGATGCGCGGTGACCATGCTGGCAAGAAGGTCGCGTTTCGGATGCGGCTCAACTCGATGACTGCCCCTGACGACGACACGGTGGACGAAGAACACAGCGGACCGGATCTGATCGAATACGACTCGCTGTGTCGTGCGACCGGTCTCGATAACCCGACATTCGTCGAGGACTTCCGCAATCGGCCCTTCAGCGCTCTCGTGATCGGTCGCGGCCTGAAACAAATGTTAGCCGGATTCGAAGGCCCTGAATTTTCCATCGGACCCGACAACAAGACACCCCCCGCCCCGAAGCAGGCCAAGCCGGCTCCCGCCCGTGGCCCCGATGGCCGGTTCCTGCCGCGGATCCACGCTGAGGCGGAAGCCGCGGTCGAGCAACCTGAAAAGTGCAAGCCTTGGGAGGTTGTCGCTGCTTGGACGCCGGAGCAGCGCTTCATGTTCGATCTTGAAGGTGAACTCTTCAAAATGGTCGCCCTCGCTGAGATTCTTGAGGCGTTGACCACTCCACTCACGAACAACATAACCCGGCACGACCGCTACTGTGCTGCCGCACTCGATTATGCCTCGTCCAATCTGGTCGAGGCCGTGCGCGCAATCGAAGAGCGCTACATGGCGGTCCGGTTCCCCGAGAAGGCGCACGCCGCATGAAGGGGCTTCGCGACTACGGGATGCGAGGACGCTTCATCGTGCCGACCAGTGTCCGCTGGCGCGGACGGTCGCCGCAGCGCGGTCCACGCCCCGGTAAATAGCACAGCCGGGAGAGGGCACCAGTCCTGGCAGATAGCTGCCCTCTCCCTACACCCCTGCATTTCAGCAAAGGAGCGCGCCGTTATGGCCCAGACCCCGACCGCCGACAACGATAACACCCCCATCCTGATCAGCATCAAGGAGGCCGCCACCCTCACTTCCATGAGCCGGCCGCTGATCAACATTTTGCGAACCGAGGGCGATTTCCCAAAGGCGGTTCAGTTGAGCGAACGCCGCATAGCCTTCGTCCGCACCGAGGTCATGGACTGGATCCGGCGCCGCACAAGCGCTCGGGCTGGCGTCATGGGGTGATAAATCTGCTGCGGAGGCGGATGGAGTCTCCGCAGCAGATTGGCCGTGAGCCACCAGCAAAACCGCCCGAAATGGAAACCGGCTCCTCCACCCCGCCCGCATCCGCGGGCGGTATCGCGCCCGTATGGGCAATCAAGAGGAAACTGCGAATTGCAGATTTGCGAACTCGAGCCCCAGCAGTGGGGCGGATCCAACACCGTAGCAAAATTCAGCGTGAAACTGAGCGAAGACCTGAAGCTAGTTGCGCTCCGGCTATGCCGCAGGGGCGACGGCGCCTATCGAACCCGCGCGCCAAACATCAACGGCAAGGCCGCCTTTCACGTCGGGCCAGAGCTTGCAGAGAAGATCACCGCGGCTGCGGTGGAAGCTTACCGTGGAGGGCGCACTGCCAATGAAAACCGCGATTGATCTGCTACCTGCTGTGCAAGATCGGTTCGGCGGGCTACTCAAAGGCACGTTGATTTCCGGCGCGACTGTAGCTGGCCAGGCGTGCGACGTCGGCCTCACCATGGACGGGAACATCCGCGTTTGTAACGTCGCCGAAGGCGTGCACGGCGCCCGCGATCTGGTCCGGTTCATCCGCATGGAAATCGGCCTGCCCGCACTGCCTCCCGCTGCCGCTAACGACAATGCGCCCGTTGACCTTTGGGCCGAGCGCCAGAGGCCGCCACTACCGGCCGGCTTGCTGCCTCCGGTCATCGAGCGTTTCGCCCGCGAGCGTGGACAGCAGATGGGTGTTGATCCGGGCGGGCTGGCGGCGTCAGCTTTGGCAGTCTGCGCCGCAGCTATCCCGGACGGGATCAAGCTTCAGGTCAAGGCGCACGACCCCGACTGGGCAGAATCGGCTCGTCTATGGGTCGCACTCGTCGGCGGGCCATCGACCAAAAAGTCACCCGTCATCGCCGCCGCATCGAAGCCACTCCGCGAGATCGATCATGCGTTGGTTCGCGAGTATCAGTCGGCGGCTGCGGCTCATGACGCCCTCGAACCGAAGGACCGGGCATCAACGCCAAAGCCGCCGCAGCGCCGCGCCGTCATCGAGGACGTCACAGTCGAGTCTGCGCAGGAAGTGCTGCGTGACAGTCCGGAGGGGGCGTTGCTCTATCGTGACGAATTATCTGGCTGGTTCGGCTCGATGGAGCGTTACGGCTCCACAAAGGGCGCCGCTGCCGACCGCAGCTTCTGGCTACAAGCCTTCAATGGCGGCGCGCATTCAGTCAACCGGATCGGGCGCGGGCTTGTCTACGTCCCCAACCTGTCCGTCAGTCTGCTGGGCGGAATCCAGCCGGAGCCGATGCGTGCCATCGCCAACGACACCAGCGACGACGGATTGATCCAGCGCTTGCTTCCGATTGTTCTCGGGCCGGCTGGTGTGGATAGCGACGAGCCACCTTCCGGGGCGGTCGAGGACTACAACCGCGAAGTTCGCCGCCTTAACACGCTCGGCCGACCGCGGCGCCACATCGGTGTATTGCCGGTTGACGCCCCGCTTCGCTTTTCGCCGGCGGCCCAAGTGTTCCGTAACGACCTGGCCGCGCGCCATCACGAGATGGCCACAACGTGGGAAACCGTGAACCGGAAACTCGCTGCGCATATCGGCAAGTACGACGGCATGTTTGCGCGGCTATGCGTGGTTTTCCACTGCCTGGAATGCGATGGGCCGTTCCCGGATCCGGAAGTCAGCGTGCTGACGGCCGAGCGTGCTGCGGACTTCCTGCATGACTTTTTGTTCCGGCATGCGCTGGCCTTTTATTCGAATGTGCTGGGGTTGTCCGATGGGCAGGACGTCGTGATCGAAACGGCGAACTACATCCTCGCCCACACTTTGGAAGAGGTCACGCCGCGGGACGTCATGCGCGGTAGCCGCGCTATGCGGGCACTCGACAAGGACGGAGCAATGGCGGTTCTGCACCGGCTGGACGCGATGGGCTGGCTTGATCCCGTGGATGTGCGTGGGAACCAGCACGCTCCGCGCTTCCGCGTCAGACCCGCCGTTCACGACCTGTTTGAGATGCGGGCCGACGCGGAAGCCGAAAGGCGTGCCGCAATCCGCATAGCGATCGCCGAGACTGCAACCAAAGCGGATATTTAATTGAGGGCACACTTGTCACCACTTGTCCCTTGCGCGCTAGGCAAAGAAGATCGTGACCTATTTTTCTATATAATAGGGACTTCTAGCCTCACCCGCGCCCAAGGGACGGGTGGTGACAAGTAGGGGACATCCCATCCCTGTCCCCGGCCACCACCCGCACCAGCCGCCCCGGTCAACGCTAACCCTAGTACAGTTTTTGCCTCGCGCCCGCGCAAGCGCGCAGCGGTAGGGGGTGGGTGTGTCTTTCATAGCACTGCTATTTGCCGCACCCGCGGGGAACTCATGCGCAACTAAGAGTCCGTCCCGGAACTCATGACGCTCGCGCGATGCGGCGGATAAGAACCATGG
>LSIG01000028.1 GCA_001556125.1 Rhizobiales bacterium CCH10-E5
CCGGTGGGCCCCGTGGCTACGACGCCGGCAAGAAGATCATGGGTCGCAAGCGCCACGCCCTCGTCGATACCGACGGGCGTGGCCTCGTCCTCTTCGCCCATCCCGCCAGCGTGCAGGATCGCGATGGGGCGGGCCCGCTGCTGGCCGCCTCGCGCCGCCCGTTCCCCTTCATCGAGAAGGTCTTCGCGGACGCTGGCTACCAAGGCCCGCGTGTCGCGACCGCCACCCGCATCGCCGTCGAGATCGTCCGGCGCAAGCCCGATCAAATCGGCTTCGCCGTTCAGCCCCGGCGGTGGGTCGTCGAGCGCTTCTTCGCCTGGATCAATCGAAATAGACGGCTCTGGAAGGACGCCGAAGCCACCATCGCCTCCGCGACGGCCTTCCTCTACGCAGCCGCCGCCATGGTTCTTATCCGCCGCATCGCGCGAGCGTCATGAGTTCCGGGACGGACTCT
>LSIG01000029.1 GCA_001556125.1 Rhizobiales bacterium CCH10-E5
CTCCCCCGACAACCGCCTCATACTCCGCCAGCGGACGCAGCAACGCAGCCGGCGCGGGCGGCGATCTCGGCGGCGCCAGGTGAACCGGCCGCTCGCGCGTGCCCACGAGCCCGGCCAGATGGGCATCGTCGACGATCCGGCCATGGCGCCCCTTCAACTCGGCATGGACGGCCACCTCGCGCCCGCCATGGTGGATGCGCACGATCTCGTTGCCGACGGTGACCCGGACGCGCTCGCCGATCAGCCGCCACG
>LSIG01000003.1 GCA_001556125.1 Rhizobiales bacterium CCH10-E5
GAGACCGGCCGCAGGCGCCGCCCCCACCCCCACCAACGGCACACCTCCGGATGGCTGCCCCTCGGGGATGAGGTGGGGGCAGGATAAGGGCGGCGTGGGAGGCGGGGATTACTGTTTCGCATCCTCTCCCGTCATGGTCGCCCTTGTGGCGACCATCCACGTCTTCACGCGGGAACGATCGGCGACGCCCTTCTACACAGCGGCTCGCCTGCCATCGGCGTCGCAAGACGTGGATGGTCGCCACAAGGGCGACCATGACGGATAAGCGACATGGCGTTATGTCAGCCCCGCCCATAATGGTGTGGGGGCGGGGAAGCCGAGGTTGGATAAGGGCGTCGGCCATTGCGGGAGCCTGGCCACGATGCTGTGCCGCTCCGGCGTGATGAAATACCTGCCCGTGTCGTCGACTTGCATCGTGAGGGTGCCGTCGCGCCGCGTCGTCAACACGTGGCGCCTTCCGTAGCCGCCGAGGGGGCGTGGGTTTTGGTGGTCCGGAATGCCGCTTACGCGTCTGCGGTACCAGGCATCCGTCTCCTGGCTTTCGTATTGTTTGGCATCGTCGGAGAAGACGACAACGTCTGGCCTCATAAGGCGGAAAAGCTCGTCGCACTGACCGTTCGCTCGACCGTGGTGCGAGGCGACCATGACCCTCACGGAAGCAAGCTCATAGGCGAAGTATGGGTTGTTGCGGAGCAGCGTGCGCCAGCCCGCCGTTTCGAGGTCGCCCGCGAATAGGACCGCGACGCCGCGGTAGCGAACGATGATCGCCAAGCTGAGGTTGTTCGTGTCCGTGAAATCGACGCCGTATCGATTGTAGTATGCCCAGGCATAGACCTCCCCGAGATCAGGCCGCATCCCGATCACGCCCGCCCCGAACCGACCTAGGATAGCGTGCGCGGCGCTCACGCCCTGTCCCATGCCTCCGGCTCGTTTCATGGTGGTGAGGGCGCCGGCCGTAACGGTCGGATTGCTGAAGACGGCGCCCAGTGGAACGTCTTTCCAGATGTACGGAAGATCCTCGACATGGTCCTCGTCGAGGTTGGTGAAAGCCAGCATCGCGACACGCTGGCCGCCATACGTGATTGACGGGAACCAGCCGGGATCCGCCTGGTATCCGCAGTCCAGCATGATCTTGGCGCCGTTCGGGCATGTGATGACGGAGCAGTGTCCATGCCCGACGTTGTGGATGTCGATCCTCATGCGGCACGCTCCCAGATGTGGGTGGAAGGGAAAATCGTCGAGGCTCGAGCGCTGAACGTGGCTTCGGCCACCTCGAAGCCGTGCTTCCCTATGCGGTCGAACAGCAATTCGGGAAGGCGGTTGAGATCGGTTGGCTGCTGAAGCGCCAGGCGGCCTTCCTCGTCCGATTGGTAAGCGTCGTATTCGGCCGGCTCCCGCTTGCGCCCAGCCTTGATATCGATGTCACGCACAGTGTTGCCCATGCGCAGGTAGACTCCCTTGACCATGTCGCGGTCGAAATCGCCGATCACCATCCTCGCCCTGAGGGCTCGGATCTGATCGCTTGCGACATCGAAGAGGCGAGGGGACCAGAGCTGCCCTTTCAGCAGGGAGCCCAGCGGACCGCGACCCAGTGGCTTGAGCGGTCCGGACGCGTCGCTGCAGATGAGGAAGTCGCAGCCCCTCAGTGCCTCCCCGGGCTTGAAGATCGCCTCCAGACCAAGGTTCTCATAGGCCCCGCCGTCCCAAAGCCTCACCGATGTGGAAGGCGGCTTGCAGGGGCTCACGGGCGCGCGCGTCGCGGGGTTGGTCTTGTGCCAACCCTCGCTCGGCAGCTTCAGCTTGAGGGCGCCAATGCCATAAGGCACGGCTGCCGATGCGGCGGCGGCCTCGGCAATGTCGAACTGTGGATTGTAGTGACGGCCGAACTGCCAGTCGCCCATCTCACGTTTCGAGAACCGCCAGTTCTTGCCGGTCTCGATGCAGGTCGTGTTGACGTACCACTTCGGGTTATCGGGCAGATCGGCAAGCTTGCCTGTCACGCCCCACCGCTCCTTGAGGAACAAGGCCAGCAACCCGGCCCGGTCCGTCAGCAGACGGACGTTGTGCCGAAGCATGCCTTTCCACCCCACCGCATCGAAGGCGAAAAGTGAGGCGGTTGTGATGATCTCCCGGAGCTTCGGATAGACCGTCGAGAGGTAGGCCTCAGAGGTCGGCCAGCGCATGCCTGAGTGGGCGAAGATCGCGGCTGTGACTAGGCTGCCGCCGGAGACGGTCGACAGCACTGACACGTTCTCCAGGCGGCCTTCCTTGGCCAGACGCCGCAAGACTCCAAGGTGGAAAACCGCCGCGCGGATGCCGCCTCCCGAGAGGCTTAGGCCGATCTTCGTCGAGACATTTCCATGCGACATAGAAAACCCTCTCAGCCTCGGCGTGCCTCACTCTGATCCCGTTTTGTTCAGAGTCCGTCCCGGAACTCATGACGCTCGCGCGATGCGGCGGATAAGAACCAT
>LSIG01000030.1 GCA_001556125.1 Rhizobiales bacterium CCH10-E5
ACCGATCAAATCATCCCGACATAAACGCCTTGCCAAAGGGGGCGTCCACATATGAATCTCTTCGATCTCGCCATTCGTTCCGCCGCCGTCGTGATCGGATTTTTGCATTTCGGCGCCGTGGGCGTCGCCGCTGGGCGCCTGGTCGCAGCTGCGATCATGGCGGGCCTCTATCTCCGCGAGGTCGGCGTGCTCATCTCCGCCGATCTGGCCAGTCAGCTCACCAACCTCTGGAAGATCGCTGCTGCGGGCGCGGTCATGGCGGGCGGGGTCCTCGCGCTGCGTTCAAGCCTGGCCTCACTGAGCCTGCCTGCGCTGGCTGAATTAGTGATCGTCGCCGGGAGCGGCGCACCGCTCTACGCCGCCAGTCTGCTCGCCTGCGGCGTCTGGCTGACAGTCGGCGCCGGCCGGCTGGAAATCACCGATCGCTGGTGGCGACGCTGAGTGACCGCGCTGCCTGATGCGCCCCTTCGCCGCGGACGTACCATCCGTCCCACTGCGAATACTCCGGGAACTTCCGACGAAAGCCTTTGGCGGCGAGCAGCGCGTCAATCTTCGCCTCCTGCGGGCTGTGGCTATGCTCCACCGACAGCAGCCGGACACGCCAGCGCTCGAAGTCGAAGGCCTGGAGGATGGCGAGTTCGCTGCCTTCGGTGTCAATCGACATGTAGTCGATCACGGCCGGGGCTCGGTGCTCCTCGAGCAGATCGTTGAGCGAGATCGTCGCGACCTCGAAGGACGGAGCCGCCCGGCGGATGGCGGCGAAGTGATCGTGCTCGGCCGTGACGGCGATGCCGGCAAGTTCGGGATCCTCGGTGGCGACGAAGGACAGACTTTCGCCGGAACTGCTGAAGACGCAGCGCTTGTCGATGATGCAGCCGCGATTGCTGTAGAGGTCATCATGCCAGAGTGGGTTGGGTTCGGCGAGAATGCCGTTCCAGCCGAACTGCTTTTCGAGAAGCCAGCTATTGCTGTTGGTCAGGCCATTCGTAGCGCCGAACTCGACGAAGAAGCCGTCGCGTTGGTCGCCGAGTTCGTAGCAGACCCAGAGGTCCTGGAGGATTTGGGAGCGGGATTTGTCGAGCCGGTCAAAGACATAGCCAAGGAAACGGATGGCATCCTGTTGTCGCGGCGCCATGATCTCCGACCGGCGCAACCGCAAGGCATTGAACAGGAGCCTGCGCAGTGCGGGGCGGTCGGTCGCATGCGCGAGGGCTCGCGCGGCAGTCTTCTTAAGGACCTTGTTGAGCATCACGACCTGCTGCGGTTGATGACGGCGCCCATAACCCTGCTGCCCGCACGCTGCAGGCGGACGAGCGCATCGTTCAACTCATCGAACCGTGTGACGCCTTCGGCGGCGACGAGGATGACGATGTCGGCATGGGTCGCGAGCGCCATCGCCTCGGAAGATGATCCGATTGACGGAAGGTCGATCAGGACGTCGCCGCGCTGTTTTGCCTGGGCGAAGACCAGCGCTGCACGCGGATCACAAAAGTCGACGATGCGGTTCAGCTGAGTGCTGGTCGAATGGAGCGGCAGCAGATGCACGCCGTTGACCGTTGTGAAGGCGGCTTGCACCGATTTCGTGTTCGAGGCGATCACATCGGCCAATGATGTCAAAGAATAATCGCCATTGTTGCCGGGGGCGGGAGAAGCATTGGCGCTGAAAACGCTGACCCTCCGCCCACGGTGAGTCAGCAACTGTGCGAGATTCATCGTCAGCAGCGTGGCACCTGCGCCGCCCTGCCACGAGCCGATCGCGACGACGGGGCGGCCCTCCGAGCGGCTCGCGCCCCAGCCGATCTCGATCGCCGTCGCCAGATCGCGTATCGCCGTCGCGAATGAGCCGGCGCGATCGCGCGTCATCAGCATCGCTTCTCCGGGGCTGGCGGCCGGCAGCAGCCTGCGCCGGCCGCGGACCTCCGGGACGACCGCGATGCAGGACAGGCCCGTTTCGCGCTGGAGGTCCTGCGGACCGCGGACGCGGCGGTTGAAGGCCGACGCGATCGCAGCAACGAACAAGCCACCGAGGAGGCCGAAGACGCCGGCGAACGCCATGATCAGACTGGCGCGTGGAGCCGATGGGCCCAGCGGTGTCTGAGCCGCGCCGATGATCCGCGCGTCGGCGTCCGGAATAGGCCGAGCCGGCAGCGCGCCGCTGCCGACGGCTATACCGGCTGCCTCGACCTGGCTGGCGAGCGCATCAAGCCTGCCCTGCAGAAACTCGGCGCCGCTGCGGGCGGAGTCGGCCTTGAAGGCGACCGACTGCAGGAGATAGGCCGACGCGGCGGCGTTAGCGACGCGGGCTGGCAGTTCGGGATCGGCCGATGCGTAGGAAATCTCGAGGACGTAAGACTGGCCTACGCGCCGTGCCGAGAAGCGACGAACGAAGTTGTCGAAAGCACTGCGCCGCGGATCGATCTGCGTGGGCGAGCCCGTCGGGCGCTGCAACGGCAAGGCCGCAGGCAGGGCGCCTGCGAGCATAGCGGAAATACGGGCGGAGAGTGCCCGCAGCGGGCCGGGTTCGGCGAGACCGAATTCGGGATGCCCGCTCAGGGCGAGTGCATCGAAGACGCTGCGCAGCAGCCGCTCCGATCGGATGACCTGCAACTCGCTGTCGGCGTGGTTCAGGTCCAGCGACGGAGGAGCGGCCACCTCTCGCGTCGCGCTCAGGACCTGCCGGCGCGGCTCGAGCAGCAGGGTGGCCGCGGCGGTGTAGGTTGGCGGTGTCATGCGGACATAGGCGAAGCCGGCGGCGAGACAGAGCGCCAGCCAGACGGCGATCGTGATCTTGTGGTCCGCTGCGGCGGCGCCGATCATGCGCAACAGCGCGATCGGCCCATCGCCGGCCAGCTGCGCTCTCTGATCGGCCAGGGGCATGACCCGGAAAGGTGCGCCCGTCACGCCGGGTTTACCCAGCATCATTTAAATCTCTCCCTGGGCTGTAGATCGGCGGCGCGTTCCGGCTGCAGGCGGCCGCGCAAGATGTCTGCGACACCGAGAATGTTGCCCCGCAGGCGCCCCCGGCGATCGATGAACGGCTCCGGCCGCAGTGAGCGGAAGAGGTTGCTCGAGATGTTTCGGAAGAGATGATCTCCGACCTGGCCGATCGTCATCGTACCTTTGCGAAGCATGTAGAGCGGGTTGACGATCTGCGAGTAGCCAAAGCGTTCGCCGGCCATGCGCCCGCCCTTGACGCCCATATGGACGCCGATCGCCTCGGCGGATTTGACCAGTCGTCCGCCTCTTCGGGCCAGCGCGCCTCCGAAGTCGCGATCCTCCAGCCAGCCGTAAAGCACGAGCCGCTCATCGAAGCGCAGGCCGGCGATACTTGAAACGCGGAAGGCCATGTTGCACCCGTACGGGCTGTAGGGCTCAATCCACGACCAATCGTCTTCGGACGGCGCCACGACCATTGTCATGGCCTCGGCAAGCGGGATGCCGGGGCCGGTGACACCATCGGCGAGAACCCGGCCCGTGAACGCATCGATGCCGGCATCGTCGCGGAAGCAACGCGCCGCGGCAGCGAGCCAATCCTTGTGGGCGATGAAGTCGTCGTCGAAGAAGGCGACGATTTCGGTCCCCGGCGGCAAGTGCGCGAGCGCCGTGTTCCGCTGGGCCGCGAGCCCGGCGGGTCCGGTCAGGACGAGGACGTCGTTGCGCCCCTGCAGTCCGCCGGCATCAGCTGCGTGAACGCATGAGACGATAACGCTGTCGGGTCTCAGTCGCTGATGTGCGAGGAGATGCAGCACCGTCTCCGTCACCACCTCCGGTCGACCGCGAGTGGCAATGACGGCGGCGATGCGGGGGGCGGGTGCCGGGATTGCCGTGACCTGCGCTGCGGAGCGGCGTGACTGTGGCGAGATCGCCAGATCGAGATAGCCTTCTGCTGTCCTGCGCCATGAGAACAAGGGCAGGCGCGTCTTGCCCCTCCCGATCAGATCGTCGCGCAAGGCGGCCGACCCGGCCAGCGCCGCGATGTGGGTCGTCCAGGCAGCCGGATCAGACGGCGAGGCGAGCAACGCCGCCCCGCCACACACTTCCGGCATGCTGGCGCGATCGGATGAGACGACCGGGCACCCACGCGCCATCGCCTCGAGGATCGGCAGACCGAATCCCTCCGTCCAGGAGGGAAACACCAGGCAGAGCGCCCGATCGAGCAGATAGGCCAGGTCGTCGTCGCCGACTCGTCCGGCCATGCAGACATTGCCGGCACGCGCGAGGTCCTCATCGGCGAAGATATCCGCCCCACCGCCGGCGACGATGACGTCGACGCCGAGTTCGGCCAGCCGGGGGGCGATCGTGACGACGAGCGCGAGATTCTTGTGACGCGCACGCGACCCCAAGGCGAGGACAAAGGGCCGCTCGCTGTTGGCGCGATCCGCCAACAGCGCTGGAGCCAGCTTCGCCTTGGCCGGGTTCCAAGCGAGCGCGTGCTCGTGGCCGTTGGGCAGGACTGCAATGTTGCCGGCGCGGATCGGCAAATGGCGTGCGAGTTGCCGAGCGGAGGCCTGGGAGACCGTCGAGATGCGGGCGCTGCGCCGAGCCAGGAGCGGCTGCAACGTCCGGTAGGCGGTTCGAAAGCTTCGGCTGTAGCTCTCCGGATTTGTGAAGACGTTGGCGTCGTGGATGCAGACGATCTGCTCGCGCTTCAGCGCCGGCGCGGTGTTGCAGAGATTCAGCAATGGGCCGGGACTGAGCCGGGGCAACTCGATCTGCTCCCAGCCATGTCCCATCAACCGCCCGGCTGAAACGTGATCGATCGCTTGCAGCGTCAAGACATCTGCGCGCTGCGGCGCAATCAGCATCGCGCGACGTCCCGCCTCGGATAGTGTGGCATCGAGCGCGGCGACGACGTTGCGCGCATAGCGCTGTACGCCCGTGATATCCTGGGACAGGAAGCGCCCGTTCACCGCAAAAAAGGGCGCGCTGCTCATAGCCTCGCTCCGGCGGGGATAGGGGGGACGGCACGGACTTCACCGCGGCGCGGCCTGGCCGCGATGGACAACGCGGCAAACATGCAAAACAGCAGGCCCTGGTCAATGACGGGACTGACGAGCAGGTCGCCGAGCAGCAGCCCGGCATAACCGTTTCGTGCGGCGACGGCCGCATCGGCTTCGAGGCTGCCGATGGAGCCCCGCGGGCGCAGGAAGCACTCCAGCGCGAAGATGGCGAAAAACAGCGCACCCGGAATGCCCACCGACGCAAGCAGCGCGACGGCAAAGCTCGAGGCGCGGGTGGTGCCGAGCCCAACACCCAGCCCCCAGCTATCGAGGAAATTCTGGAAGGACACGACATTCCAGGAACTGCGCTCGACACCGGAATCGGATTCCGCCTTGTTCAGCACCACGAGATCGACATAGCTGCGGACTTCCGCCGTGGCCTCGGGATTGAGCAGGAGCAGCAGGACGACCGCCAGACCGATGACCGGCGCATAAAACGCAAACAGCCCCGCATGGCCCCCAGCCCGACCCTGAACGAGGCTGACCAAGGCGGTGGCGTAGAGCAGGAGCAGCATGATTGGCGCGCCGACGAGCCCGGTCGACGAGGTCGACAGCACGATTAGGACGAACGAAAATGCCGCGAGCGAACCGGTCAACGCCCGCTGGACGCCGTAGAGCCACAAGGTGCCGGTGAAGCCGAACACGCCAAGTGTCGAACGGGCGAAGACCGAGGTCTCCGTATAGGAGCCGACGATCCGCTTCATGCCCGCCACCTCAGAGTCGGTGTGCAGCGTGTAGCGGGCATTGCGGATGAAGCTCAGTAACTCCTGCGTGCCCGTGAGATAGGTCGCCACGTCGATCAGGGCGAAAGCCAGGTTGGCGACGCAATATGCAAGGATCGCACTGAGGACGACCGTGAAGCCCTGACGCGTCGAGGCGACTGCGGTCAACGTCAACAGGCACAGCAGGGTCGCACAAAGATGGACGCTCTGGGTCAGATTGCTGGAAACCGGCGTCAGTGGCACGGTCGACCCGGTATCTTCGAAGACGGATGTGCCGAGGGGGATAATCGGGGTGACGCCCGCCAGAACACGCGGCATCAGGATGGCGCTCGCGACGCCATAGGCGACCAGACAGGCAAACCAGAAGCCCGGCTCATTGGGATGCAAGGCCTTGATCACGGCGACGGACTCGCGGCGGCGGCTCAGCACCCCGAAAGCCAGGAAGGCGACCATCAGATGGCCGGGCAGCACGTTCGCGCCTCCGATAAACAAAGCTGCGGCGGCACCCAGAACCGCCGTGATGGCCAGCCCGTGAACGAGCGCTCCCGTACCAAGCCAGAGACAGATCAGCCCGGCGAGGACGGTTAGCGCGCCGATCGGCTCGATGCTCATGGCGCGCATCCCCCCCCACCTTCGTTGGGGCAGCACGGCTCGCCGACATCTGCGATCGGCCGCGACACTCATTCGGCCAACACGAGCAGCGAGTAGCCGCCCAGCACCCGGACGCTCAGATCCGGCGCGAGCGAAAAGCACAGACGGCGTGGCAAGCGCATCAGTCGGCTGCTAAGCGCCTGATTGGGCAGTTCCAGCCGGCTCGCCGTATAGGCGTGGTCGATGACCCTGTAACCGCAATCCGCCAGCGTCGCGAGAGCGGTTTCCTTGAAGAAGTAGTGCAGGTGGCCAACATTCTTGCGCAGATTGGCGATCGGCCAGCCGCGCAACAGCGATTGTACCGAGAGGTCAAGCGGGATGTGGAAGACCTTGTAGCGGCCCTTGCCGCGCAGCGATTTGATGAAGGCGATGTAGTCCTCGACATGCTCGATGACGTCGGCAATCACGAGCAGGTCGTAATCCGCTGCGCCCACCGCGGCAAAGTCACCGAAGAAAAATTCGACCTTGTCGGTCTCCTTGTACTTGGCGCGCTGATAGGCGTGCGGCGAGATCTCGTAGCCGTGAAAACGGATCGCCGGATATGCCTTCGCCAGATTGAACAAAATCTCTCCGGTTCCGCAGCCCACTTCGCAGGCCTTGTCGAACGAAATCGCGTTCTTGCGCAGGATCGCCTCGATCTGACGGGCTTTCCACGGGGAGTCCTCCTCGTGCCAGGTCGGATTCAGGTCGGCATAGGCTTCGCTCTGGTAGATCGTCTGCATCAAGGCTTCCCCGATCTCGCTATCGATCGCCTGTGATCACCCGAGGCTCTGGACCAGTGCCGGCCGTGGCCGCGCTCCCGGTGTGACCATCGAGATCGTGCCGGCGAGAGGCTTGAGCAACTGGCTGACGTGAAGCGCCATCTGCTTCTCGAACACGGCTGTCGAAAATTTTCGGGCATAGGCCGCGATTTCATGGGGGGCCCAGGCGATCCCGCGCGCCCGCTCCTCGGCGGCGATGAGCGCGTCGACAGTCTGCTCGTCAAAGAAGACGCCGCTCACGCCATCCAGGACCGTTTCGGTGGCGCCGCCACGGCGAAAGGCGATAACCGGCCGCCCGCTCGCCATGGCCTCGACCGGCACGATTCCGAAATCTTCTTCGCCAGGGAAGATGAGAGCGCGGCAACGCGCATAGTGGTGGCGCAGCACGTCGAAGGGCTGGGGACCGAGCACGGTCACGTTCGGCTTGGCAATCCGGCGCAGCTCGGCGAGCATTTCGCCGCCACCGATCACCACCAGCCGCTGACCGGTTCGGTTGAACGCCTCGACCGCGAGCTCCGGCCGCTTGTAGCCAACGAGTTCGCCAACCATCAGGCAGTAATCTTCGACAAGCTCGGCGGGCAGCACCTCGAAGGCATCAACATCGACCGGCGGATGAATCACTGTCGACGCCCGACGGTAGTATCGGTGCAGCCGGGCGGCGACAGTTTCCGAATTGGCAACGAAGTGGCCGACGCGGCTCGCGGAGATGCTATCCCAATTGCGAATGTAATGGGCTAGCGCCGGCATGACGAAGCGCGTGATCGGTCCGGAACGCTCTCTGTATTCGTGGAACATGTTCCAGATGTAGCGCATCGGCGAGTGGCAGTAGCAGATATGCATCGCCCCCGGTGGTGGGATGATGCCCTTGGCCGGTCCGGATTCGCTGGAGATGATGAGGTCGTAGCCACGCAGATCGAGCTGCTCCAGCGCCAATGGCATCAACGGCAGATAGCGTTGGTAGAGTTTGGCGGCACGCGGAAACCGGCCAATGAAGCTGGTCGTCACCTTGTGGCGCCGGATCTCTTCCGAGACAGCCTCGGGCACGTAGACATGAGTAAAGACATCCGCATCCGGATACATCCGGCAGAGCGCCTCGATCACCTTTTCGCCGCCGCGCATGCCGACAAGCCAGTAATGGACAATCGCGATTTTCATGGCCCGGGCGACTCCGTGGAACTCATCTGGTCTGGGCGTCGATTGTCCGATGCGCTGAACATTGGGGCGGCAGCTAGCGGCTGCCCTTTTGCGTCAGCACCGCAGGCACCGTCCGCATCAGGATCTTGGCGTCGAGCAGAAGATGCCATTCCGAGACATACTGGCTGTCGAGCGAAATACGCGTCGCGTAGGAGCAGTCGCTGCGGCCGCTGACCTGCCAGAGCCCTGTCAATCCCGGCGGAACCGAAAAGCAGTGACTGAAAGCCTCCCCATAGCGCTCGCGTTCGGCTGCCACGATGGGGCGCGGTCCAACGAAGCTCATGTCACCCACAACGATGTTGAAGAGTTGCGGGAGTTCGTCCAGGCTCGATCGCCGCAGGAAAACACCGACCGGCGTGACCCGAGGGTCATGGGTCAACTTCTGGTTCTCGGCCCATTCTCGCGCCGCGGTCGGATCGGATGCCAGAAGCTGCCGGAGCGCCTCGTCCGAGTTGCACGCCATCGTGCGGAACTTCCAACAGCGGAAGGCCCTGCCGCCTCGGCCGATCCGGGTTTGCCGATAGAATGCCGGACCGCCGTCTCCGGCCCTGATCAGCACAATGATCAGCAGCATCAGGGGCGCGAGCAAAAACAGCAAGACCAATCCTGCCGTAAAGTCGAAACCTCTCTTTATTGCAAACTGCGGAGTATCGTGGTCAGCCCTCTTGGATCGAAGGGGTAGAGCGAAGGGAGGCGACAATTCCTGCGAGTCAAGGGGCCGGCTCATTGCATCACCCAACTCGTTGAGCATTCATTAATATATTATTAAGCGAGATAGAATACATGACAAGATGATTCTAAGCCTTGCAAAATGTTTATTCAGATCAAATCGAAGATGGTCACCGCACGGGCTTTGTAGGGAAAATCCCTGACAGGTCTGGCAAAATTTTGCCGCTTTCAACGGCATAGTGGAAGAACGCTTACGGCAGCCGGCTCCCACGATGCGGCGTTACGGCAATTGAGAAGATGCCGCCTCCATTTGACCAGATAAGCCGGCCGACCAGTGCCACCGTGCTACTGAAACCATCCGCGCGTGATCGCGTATTGGACGATCTTCTGACGGCTATCGATACTCAGTTTGCTGCTAGCTCGCGCTTTATAGGTTTCCGCTGATTTCGTCGTAATGCCGATGCGTTCCGCAGCTTCTCGAATACTGAATCCCAGCGCTATCAAGCGCAAAACTTCCTGCTCACGTTCGGTCAATACAGGGCCGCGCCCGTTGCGGGACGGCGTCCGCGGTGCCTCGATCACATCGAAGAAGCTCCCACCGCGAAGAACCGCCCTGATGGCCTTGAGCACGACCGAGCCCGGCGACTGCTTCAGCACATAGCCGCGCGCGCCCATTGCCAGCAGCCGGTGCGCGCGCAGCGCGTCGGCCTCTTCGGCGACAAGGATAACGCGATGCGCTGGTAGAGCGCTCAGCAGGCCCTCGGCTACCGAAACTCCGTTGAAGCTCTCGCCCACGACGGCAACGTGCGGTGCCGCCGTCTCGACCAACTGAACGAGCTGCGCGGAAGAGTTGACCTCGCCAACGACTTGGATGTCGGGCTGCTCCGCTAGGCAGGCCTTGAGGCCAGCCAAGAAAATTGGGTGCTCATCCGCGAGAAAAATGCGCGCAGGCCATTCGGATGACAGCATGAGCCAACCTCCACATGGCGTAAGCCTTGCTATGGTATGCGGGCGCGACCGCTCAGTTCTGTGAGCCGCCCGGCGAAAGCGACGAGAGAACCGACTGCAGCGAGGCCCGATCGATTCTGACGATATCGCCGGGCAGGATCGGTGAGGCTTCGTCGATCGCGATCTCATTGACGCTGCCACCCTGGCGCCGCTGGACGCTGAAGCGCATGCGCCCGAGCTGCTTTTCCTGCTGGCTCTGCAATTGCGGGGCGAGCGCGGTCGACTCGTGAATGAGCGCGCGCAGGGCAATGATGCGATCGTCGGTCTGCTTGAGCGAGAGCTGGGTCTCCCGAAGTTCGCGCCCAATGTCGATTTCGCGCTGATTCTCCAGCTCGGCCGCGGCGCGGTCTATTCGGCTGAGTTCCTGCTTCGCGCGGGCGGTCGCGAGCATCAGATCGAGCGCCTGGCTTTCCGACTGCGCGAGGTTCTGTTCGACCGCAAGCTGGCGGGGACTTACCGCGAGTCCCTTGGCGATCAGGCTGTTGATATTGCTGAGCTCGCGCCGGATGAGATCCTGCTGCCGCTGCTGTGTCAGAGCCTTCGCGCCAAGCGTCCGCAGTTCCTCCTCAAGCAACGCGCGCGATTGGTCCAGAAGGGCGAGTTGCGAACGGGTCGCCTTGCGGCGCGAGGCGAACAACGCCTCCTCCTCACGCATCGCCTGGGCGACGCCGTCATCGAGGCCGCGACGCAGATTCTCCGAGAAGGAGATCGCTTCTGCTTTGCTCGCCTCGGCGAGAAGCCTGTCGCGACGGACCTGTAGAGAGAGCAACTGCGTCTGTTGGACCCTGATTTCACCCTCGGCGATGATCGTCTCGCGCTCGAAGCGGCCCAGCGCCAGCTCCGTCCGCTGGAACCCTCCAGCGATGGCGACGGCCTGAAGTGCGGTCATCGTCGGCCTGAAGGCATATTCGCCCGGCCTTTCGACCGCGCCGACGATGTAGATCGGCCGGTACTGCGCGATCTCGACGGCCGCCGCCGGGGCGTTGACCAGCCCGGCTGCACTCTTGAGCCGTTCCGAGATCAGGGCCGCGATCTCGGCCGGCGCTTTGCCGTCGACCGAAAAGGTGCCGACGACCGGCAGCGAGAGCATGCCGGCCGAGCTGACACCGAATTCGCCGGTCAGCGCCGACCACTCGAACAGCTCTCGCGAGGTCGGGCGCCATTCCGAAACCTTGATCCTAAGCCGATCCTGGGCGGCGACCCGGTATTCGAATCCATTGGCATGAAGCGATCCGGCGGCTCCCATGACGAAGAGCGATATCAGCGCCACGGACCATGCGAATGCCCGCCACGATCTGCGAAGGCAGGACGGAAAAAGACAGTCGAAGGGGGGACAACGTCTGACAAAACGCTCCGCCACTGGCTGATCTCAACCACGCGTAGCAAATCTGTTGCCACGGCGCCGGCGGCGTTAGCGTTCCCTTAACCATGACGGCTCAGATTTGCCGTGGCGGTCGCGTGTGTAAGTCTTTCTCGGTCACCCGCGCGAAGCTATAATCACCCGTCGATAGCGAGCTGCGAAAGCCCGAGCGATGCTGATCGTCCTCTTTTCGGCCGCCCTCGCCAGCGGCGCGCTGACGCTCTGGCTGGCTTGGCCGCAGGGTGTGCTCGTGGCGCTGGTCGTCGCGGCGGTCGTGGCCAGCGTGACCGTCTCGCTCCTCGCCATCGTCTTCGTCCTGCTCAGATCGCGGACCGCTGACAGCGACGCTACGCGACCGCGTGGCCTCCTCGATATCCTCGCCCGGCGCCAGGCGCGTTGACGGAGGCGCGACGATCGTCTGGCACATGAATTGCTGATCTCCCCACGGGAGCGGGCTGCGCAGTGGCGCCTCGCTTAGCATCCGCTCTTGTCGGGGGAGACTGGCGATGGCGCTTCCGGTGAGGTTTCGCGGGGCCGACCGGGATCGGCAGACCGATATCGAAAGGCTCCGCCCCCTTCACCTGCAACTCAGCGCAACCGTCACCGAAATCGAGCGCGCGATCGCAGGGCTGTCACGGCGGCTCGAGGAGGCACGAACCCGTGCCGCTACGCTGATGGGGAACGAGGACGGGATCTATTTCGAGCGCGAGCCCGCCGATGAAGCCAGATTGGTCGAGGCCGAGGCGCAGATGATGGCCGCCTATCGCAGGATTGAGGAGCTGCGGGCGCAGCGCGCGCTTCTCATGGCTTGCCACGACGGGCTCGCGGGGTTCGGCCACGCTGGCAAGTTGCGGGGTGTCGCCGGACCAATCGGCCTCCTAGCGCGCTTGTCGCTGAGCATCGGCGCACGGACGGCATTGCTCAGGCTCGGCTTTCGAGTCTTGGGCTGGGGACTGCTGATAGGGATCGTCTATGCGACGTTGTCCGGGATCGAGCAGCGACCGTCCGTCCCTTGGCTGGTGCCCAATATCGAACGGAGCCTCGCCTTCCTCGTGACCGCCGCGTCCTTCGCGATCGGGTACCCAAGGCAGCGTCCTGTGATATTCGCCGTCGGGCTCGGTGCGGTCGCGCTGCTCGAACTCGCCCAGGGCTGGACCCCGACACGCCACGGCGCGGTTCAGGACGCGCTGGTGAAGGCGGCAGGGCTTGGCCTCGGACTTCTCCTCGTTCTCGCCCTGGAGCGGTTCAGGCGATACGCACTGCTTTCGTAGTTTGCTCCGGATCGACGAGCATGGCCGTTGTCGCTGTTCGGCCGTTCAGCAAGAGAGGTCCGGTCTTGCGATCGACCGGGTCCGGTCTCGCCGAGGCGACTTATCGCGCTGTGGCGCGGCACGCGGTGGGCCCTGCCGCCCCCGAGGCGGCACGCAAAGGCGTGTCGATCCTTGCACAAGAGGAGGCGAGGGGTTCTTCTGAGCAACCGGCGGGGTCGACCGCCTGGCCGAACCTTGGATGAACGGTATGTCATCGAGGTACAGTTTCTATCACCGCGCGGCGATTCGGAGCGTCGACTGCTCGACGAGAGGCGGAGAGGTTCAGCAGGCGCGAGCGGGGCCGCCGCTTAAGCCTGAACGCCTGGCGGGCTGTTGCTTATTTCAATCGACCGCTGCAAGCAGAGCTTGCGCGTGTGCATGCACGACCTTGTCGAGACTGAACTGGTCGATGTAACGGGCACGGTACTCAGCGTGACGGCGCTCGGCTGCGACATTGTCATGGTAATAGATCATCGCTGCCACGAAGCCGGCCACGTCATCCAACGCGACTAAACGGCCAATCCGCTCATCGACAATGATGTCGCTCGGCCCGAACTCGCAGTCAAAGGCGACGACCGGCAGGCCGAAGCGCAAACCCTCGCAAATGGCGAGGGACCAGCCCTCCCAGCGTGCACCTGACAAATAGACGTCGCTTCGCGAGAGAGGGGTCGCAGGGCTGTCGGGGTAATGCTCGATCGTCACGCGCCCGGACAAGCCGAGTTGGTCGATCAGCGTGCGGATCGCCGGTTCCTCCTCACCGTAGCCGACGAGTGAAAGTTGAGCGCCGTCACGCTCTCGGCAGAAGGCTGCAAACGCGTGCAGCAGAATATCGTACCCCTTCTGATAGGCGAACCGCCCGACGGTGACGAAGCGAACGGCACTCCCGCTGTCACGGTGATCGGGCGTAGGCCGGTCGAACGAACGCACGGGATTGGGCACCCAGACGTGCTCGACCTCGCTCGGATAGTCGGCCTTGAAGGCCTCAAGCTGGCGTGGAGAGGTGCCGAAAATGCGCGTCAGCCGCGGCAGTACGAGAAACCGCATCACCTCAAACAGCACCTTCGCCATGGGCGAGCGCCGCTCAAGCCTCGGATTGCCGTGCAAATAAAGGATGAAGCGACGCCGGAGGCCAAGGCAGCAAAGCCAGAACACGGCGGTGGCCTCGACCTGAGGCACGACGACAAGGTCGAACCGGCCCTCGGCAACCACCCGCCGGACCCGACGGAGGAGATCGAACCGCCCGCTCGCGAAGCTGAGCACGACGTTGTACGGCCTGACATGGCCGACGATCTGCTCGAAGGGCGAGGTGTAGAGCACCGAAACCGCGACGGCTTCCGCATACTCGGTCGCCAGCGCAGAGCAGATCGAGTCGGTCACGCGCTCGATGCCGGCGAAGGAGCGCGTCGGCGGCACGACGTAGAGGATAGTGATCTTCCTTTTTGACATCGCTCTCTCGACGCCATCGCACCGACCGCGAAACAGCGCTTGTCACGGTACGGCTCTTGCAAAGTCTGCGCCACGTCGGAAGGCTCGGCGGGCAGCTATGGACGGCATGCCGAGCGCGGCGGGCGGACCTCAGACAGAGGCTCAAGCGGGGCGAGGCATGACCAGCTCGACGTTCAGGCTCGCGGTGATCGTGAACTGCTATAACTATGCCGAATATGTCGAGCGAGCGATCGGCAGCGTGCTCGCTCAGCGCCGCGATGACTGCGAGGTCATCGTCGTCGATGATGGCTCGACGGATGCATCCTGGGAGGTCATCCGCCAGACGGGGGTCAGAGCTTTCCGCATCGAGAACGGCGGCCAGCGCCGCGCTTGCATCTATGGCCTCGACCAGACGACGGCGCCTTTCGTGCTGTTCCTCGACGCGGACGACGAGCTCTTGCCAGGCGCGCTCGACGCGATCATCCCCCATCTGCAGCCCGAGGTCGCCAAGGTTCAGTTCTGCCTTGGCCGCGTCGACGGCGGCGGCCAACACCTGGGCTCGATGGTTCCTCACCCCGAGCTGTTCTGCAGGGTTGGCGATCTGCGGGAGCGTGTCCGCAGGACGGGTGTCTATGTCAGCCCGCCGACGTCGGGGAACGTCTTCAGGCGCGACCTGTGCGAATTGCTGCGCGACGCCGATTACGACAACGCGGTCGATGGAATCATCATCCTAGCGGCTCCCTTCTTCGGCGAGATCGTATCTCTGCCGGAGGAGCTGGGGCTCTACCGCGTTCATGACCGCAACCTCTCAGGGGTCGGCCGCGGCATCGACGCCGACATAATCCGGCAGCATATGCAGCGCTTCAGGAACTGTATTGCTCACCTCAACAGGGTCATGCCCCGGGATTCGAAGCAGCAGCCCGTCGATATCGACACGACGTATTTTTACTTGGAAAAAAAGCTCATTCTCGCATCGGTCATCGGCCAAGTGGATCGCTATCGACAACTTCCCAAGCTGCTCAACGTCATCATCGGAGACTATTTTCCGCCCGCCCGAAAATTGATGCTTTCGGGATTCCATATCCTCATCGCCATTCTGCCATTCAGCCTTTCGCGACACCTCATCGAGGTTCGCTACCGACCCGAGAAGCGTACGGGCGCGGCGTTGGCCCGGACGCTGACGGGCACCAACCGCTGAGGTGACCTGCTAGAGGCCGGTCGTCTCACCGTGTCATCCATGCGAGCCTATAGCCGCCACGAGTTAGCCTCAGCGGGCGAAGATTTTCCGTGTCGTAGGCGACCTCGCCGGTCGATCCATCCCGCGGATTAGGCTGCGGTGAAGCAGAGATTGCGGATTTGGCTCAGAGCCCGCTGCGCCACTGTAGCGCATTGCCGAACTAGAAATGCTCGAAACCAGACACTCCCAGAGTCAGCTATGGGCAAATGCCGCCAACGGCGCCTTCATAGTCTGCGCGACACGACGTGCTGAGAGAGAACTTATCCC
>LSIG01000031.1 GCA_001556125.1 Rhizobiales bacterium CCH10-E5
GGAACATCAACGTTCCAGTCCCCGCGCGAAAGGTGAGGCCGGGACGACGCTTACGGTGTCCACAAAACCGGGTCAACTCCACTGAGCATCCTCGCCGGGCTCTTTGGCATCGGGGTCACAGGAGTTGCAATGGCCCAATCATTGGATCTTGGTCCAAACGGGTTCGGCATACGTCCACCAGAGACCGTTCCGGACGAAACGCTTCCTCTGCCACGCTGATATGGGCCAGACGCTGAGGATGAAATCTCGGAAAACGATGCCGTTTCGATCGCGCGCGAAGAGGGCGCGCGCCGGATCGATCGCGTGCGCGAAGATCGTCGCGGTTGGGTCATTGTCGGCATCGATCGTAACGGCGACAACATCCGCATTCTGATCAATCGCCGAGGCGATGTCGTCTTCGTCGAACGCGAATAGCGCCGCCGCGCGAAAATCTATCAGCTTCTGGATCTGGCTCGCCTGTGTTGTAGGTTCGCTTGCGACTATCATCGTCGCGCTGATCGTCACTGGATAAATCTAGGCATTTTCGGCTTAATTCATGTCAAGCTTTGCCGCTGCAAAGAAGTTTGCCGCAGTCATTTTGGGTAACGAGTTCAATCAGGCTTCCAATTCTGACGCTGGCTTCCCCAAGATCGGGGCGCCGCTACTTGCCGAGCGCCGCCCCGTGCTACGGCGCCATGCAGCGGCGCAATAAACCGCAGCCGAAACGACAATACGGAAATTTTTCGGTAGGTAATTTATTTTGGCATACGTGATCGTAATTCTTTGAACAGCGCAAATGAGGCATCGCTAAAATCGGATCCACGAGATGATCTGCACCAATTTTTTAAAAACGACATTTGTTCAAGAACTGAAAAATTATCCGGAATCAAGTTTAGATTGTCATCTACACCTGTCGGCGCCCTGACTAATGCGCCATTCATAAAGCCTTGCGCCCAAGCGAAATACATTTTCTCAACAGTTTCATTCGAATCGATATCAGCGAGGTATTTTATACATGTAGATGCGCCAAGACCAGTAATTTTTACATTTTGGGCCGCTGCCTTATATGGCAATATAACAACAGCTATCGCAATGAAAATTGCAGATATTCTCATTAAAAAAGCCTCCGTTATTTGCTGATATTGGTGGTTTTGCATTGCAAATTAAAAAATTTTTGGTTCCAGCGAAAGGTGCAGGACTGCACCATAACTCGGTCGCCTATCTCGCGACAGCGAAATTGGCGCTCCGACACCTAGAACGATCTGTGCGCTGGGCAGGTTGACGGCGTAGCGAACTCCGGGCGAAACTGTTAGCGCATATTCGCGATCAATTCCCCGGGTTGCATTCACCGTTTCGATTCGCTCAGCCACAGTTTCAAAAAGTACGTTGAAGTCGCGCGTGACCGCGTAGATAGCGCTTCCTCCAATATTAAAACTGGTCGGGCTGCGGCCCATAACGTCAAATAGCGTGGTCGCCCCGGCATTGGCATGAAGTGTAACGCGATCGGCGACAACCTTACTAAAAGGTAGGTTGATCTGAAAACCTAGCGATTCACTGCCATTCTTCTTTATAAAATTTCCCGTTGGTAAAATTAGGCTGAAGCGAGGTGCAAAAGCTGGTGTTGCCATATCCTCAAATAATGCTTGATACCGATAATTTATTAAGATATCGCCAATTCCGCGAGCTTTCTGACCTTCGCTCTTCAGGATCGAATACGGCAATATGTAAGAGATCTGGTGAGTCTGGCTCCCAAGGGGAAATTCGTTCGTAAAGGCGAGATACCGATCACGCCCTTGTCTTCGTAACGTTGCAATACCCTGAATTACCCCAGCCTCCTGATTATAGGCCTCTTCGATCAGGAAAGAGTTATCTTGGATACCTTTTGCCAGCCGGGTATCGATTTCATCGATGCGGCCCGGCGACGTGGTGCGATCTATCTGGCTCTGAGGTTGAGCTAAAGCAGCAGTTATACCAATACTGTATGCCGTGACGACTAACAGTAGCTTCATGACGTCCTGGCCTCTAGCGACGAGAAGCGATCCTACGCATATGAGAATGAGTTGCAAGAGCGTTCACGTCCTCTGCTCTGGCTGGGACCCCCGCCGTTGGTGGTCGAAAAAAGCGCTTGACCCTCTAGTGGCATCAGCTTGTAAGCCTGAATTCGCGATGCGCCCGTGCTTTTATAGCTCGCGTCCATCTGCTATCTATCGTGTGTGTTCGCTGGGCACGAACTGGGCTGATACGTCAGCAGAAGGCGGGGTTGTGATGCGGAACGGGAGCGAGAAAGGGGAGCGCTTGATGGCGTTCATTGCCCGCGGGTTTTTGGCTTCCTCAATTGCGCTGATGTTAAGCGCAGGGGGGAGCATGGCTCAGAGCGGGCACTCTCACGCTGCCTCGAACGGGGGGCAGATCCAGCAAATCGGCGCCTACGAAGCTGAACTGGTAGTGAGAGGCGCAGATTTGATGCTCTATATCGTTGATAAGCAGGAGAAGAAGGTTGACTCGGCTAAATTCTCAGCCACTGCTGTCGTCCTTGCTGCAGATAATCAACAGAAAACAGTCGAGATGAGCCCATCAGGCGAGAACCGCCTTGCAGGCAAAATCGACTTTCCTGTTACAGGCAAAGTCCGGGCGACAGTGACGTTGAAGACTGGCACGGGCGAGGCCGGCAAGGGGCGTTACAGCCTTGATGCACGCTAAAATGAGCTGCTAGGCGTTGTCCATGTCCCTGTTGACAAGCAAAGAGATAATGCGGCGCTGCTTTAGGCAGATAGCAGTTGTTCGTGTGCTTTTTCTTGTCGTTTCAATGATTTTTGTTGTTCCTGACCCCAGTATTTCCACTGGGTTTGATGCTGATATTTCTGGCGCTACTATTATGCGCTTAAGTGATAGTGGTTCGCACAGTGCAACAAGTGGTACGCTTGACGATGAGCTTGTCCAGCATGCCCATTGCATGCATTCGGTCGCTCGTACGAGCTTTAAGACCTTGCCTGTTCGTCAACTTAAACTGGATGATCCGCTTCTTCCCGAGGCCGATTTGCGGCCCAGTTGCGCCCTGTCCTCTCTACCCTTCAAGCCACCTCGTAGCGCCTAACCGAGTGCGGGACGTCTAGGCCCGTTAGCTCATCGCTCTTCCTCGAGAGCGCTTTGGTGCGTTGAACGCTTCGCTGCTCACCTGCGCGAAGTCGTGAATGGGCAAGCTTCGTGCGCCCGTGATTGAGGGTCTTGCTATGGTCAAGCGTCTTATCGTCATCCTTTTTGTCGGCGTGGTTGGGATTGCAGTCGGCAGTCTCGTCCCTGCCGTTTCGCAAGCGGTCCGTGCTGCATTGAATGCCGTCCCGCTCCCGCCGATGGTTATACAGGCCGCCTATGCTGTGATGCAGGCCGGTGGGGGCGCACGTGAAGGCGAAAAAGATAGCCATGCACCAGGCGCCAAGGCAGCCGACGCGCACGGCCATGGAGCGAGCGAGAAAGAAGGGCCGGAAGGCGTGGTCGTGATATCGCCGGATCGGATCGCGGCCGCCGGGATCACGGTTGAGCCCGCGGCAGGCGGACCTCTGGTCCGCAAGCTGACAGTGCCGGGGGTCATTATGATGGACGCCGATCGGGTCGGGCACGTTCCTGCTCGGGTCATAGGCACCGTCGTCGAGCTCAATAAGCGGTTAGGGGATCAAGTCGCTAAAGGTGAAACGGTTGCAGTGCTTGATAGCCGTGAGGTGGCTGAGGCCAAGAGCGAGTTACTCGCTTCGCTGGTCAATCAGGAGCTGCAGAGTACGCTTTTCGAGCGCGAGCAATCCCTTTGGGACAAGAAGATTTCGGCCGAGCAGCAATACCTCAAAGCCCGTACGACTTTTTCCGAAGCGGCGCTTAGGGTCGATCTTGCTCGCCAGAAGCTGACTGCTCTCGGCGTGAGCGATCGCGAAGTCGCCGGTGTGAGGCGCGATGCAAAGCCCTTGCGGCAGGTCGCTTCCACCGAAAGCGACCTGCCGAAGTCGCTCGGACTTCAACGCTACGAATTGCACGCGCCGATCACGGGCCGCGTAGTCGAGCGCAGGGTTAATCTCGGCGCCCCGGTTGGTGGCGAAGGTCAGGAGAAGGAGATCTACGTCATCGCTGACCTATCCAGCGTTTGGGTCGAACTTGCAGTCTCGACCGCCGATCTCGCCCAAGTGCGCGAGGGCCAGCAAGTTTTAATAAGTGCTGGCGCTGAGGGTCTGAAGGCCGAGGCTCGTATCACTTTCATCAGCCCGATACTCAATCAGGACACACGCTCGGCGCGCGTGATCGCCACCATGGACAATAAGGGCATGCTGTGGCGACCAGGTTCGTTCGCCACAGCGCAGGTGGTCGTCGAAGAAACATCAGTAAACCTCCGGTTGCCACGCACAGCCCTCCAGACCCTCAAAGGCGAGCAGGTCGTATTTGTGCGCACCGAGCAGGGCTTTGAGAAGCGCGATGTGGTGCTGGGCAAACAAGACGATACGGCTGTCGAGGTCGTGTTCGGGCTTGATCCCGGCGAAGAGGTAGCGATAGCGAACTCTTTTGTCCTCAAAGCGGAACTCGGTAAGGCCGAGGCCGAGCACGCGCACTGAGGACCCGACCAATGATCAATGCCGTCCTTGCCTTTTCCGTGCGCCAGCGCTGGCTGGTGCTTTTGCTCTCGCTGCTTGCCGCAGCGCTCGGTGTGTTCGCGCTCACTCGGCTCCCCATCGACGCAGTCCCGGACATCACAAACAATCAAGTCCAAGTGAATGCAGTCGTCCCATCGCTCTCGCCATTCGACATTGAGAAGCAGGTGACCTACCCGGTCGAGACCGCACTTGCCGGTATTCCTGGCCTCGAATATACACGTTCTCTCTCGCGCAATGGCTTTGCCCAGGTAACGGCTGTCTTCAGTGAGAAGACGGACCTTTACTTTGCTCGTCAGCAGGTTAACGAGCGTCTTGGTGAGGCAAAGGCGAGCCTGCCGCCAGGGGCCGAAATCCACATGGGCCCGATCTCGACCGGGCTCGGTGAGATCTTCATGTGGACCGTTAACTACAAAAAGCCGGGCGATGGCGCGCCCGTGCGTGACGGCCAGCCGGGCTGGCAGTCGGACGGTAGTTACCTGACCCCAGAGAAGCAGCGGCTCAAGAACGAATTCGAGCGCGCGGCATATCTTCGAACGGTCCAAGACTGGATCATAGGTCCACAGATCAAGACTGTGCCTGGTGTCGCTGGCGTCGACGTAATCGGCGGCTACAAGAAGCAGTACCAAGTCCAGCCCGACCCTGCGAAGCTCATTGGCTACGGCCTATCCTTTAAAGATGTGGCCGAAGCTATCGAGGGCAACAACCAGAACCGCGGCGCCGGTTATCTGGAGCGCAACGGCGAAGGCTATGTTGTCCGCTCGGCCGGACGCATCGAGAATATGGAGGAGATTGGCAACGTCGTGGTCGCTACCCGCGGGGGCACCCCAGTGCGGGTGAAGGATATCGCGAATGTTGGCATTGGGCGCGAATTGCGCACCGGCTCGGCGTCGATGAATGGTGAGGAGGCGGTGGTTGGTACCGCCCTGATGCTGATTGGCGGCAACAGTCGCACCGTCTCGGCGGCTGTCGATTCCCGGATGAAAGAGATTACGCGCTCACTGCCGCCGTCCGTCGAGACGAGAACTGTCCTCAATCGTACGCTGCTTGTTGACGCTACAGTGAAGACGGTGGCGAAGAACCTGACGGAAGGTGCTCTGCTCGTTATTGGGGTACTCTTCCTGCTACTGGGTAATATACGTGCTGCTATCATCACTGCAATGGTGATACCAGTGGCGATGCTGATCACGATGACCGGCATGGTTCAGGGTAAAATCAGCGCCAATCTAATGAGCCTCGGCGCGCTTGATTTTGGCCTGATCGTTGATGGTGCTGTCATTATTGCCGAAAATTCGCTCCGACATCTAGCCGAGCGCCAGCACACGCTAGGCCGGAAACTTACGCCAGAGGAGCGCCTCGATACAGTGAGACTGTCGGCTGAAGAAATGATCAAGCCTTCAGTCTACGGACAAGCTATCATTATATTGGTCTATGTCCCTCTTCTCACTTTCACTGGGGTTGAGGGCAAGATGTTCGCGCCTATGGCACTGACCGTCATAATCGCACTGGTCGCAGCTTTTGTCTTGTCGCTCACTTTCGTACCGGCGCTGATAGCCATCGTCATCACCGGCAAGGTCACGGAAAAAGATGTGTTCTTGGTGCGCTGGCTAAAGGCGCTATACCGACCAGTGCTTGCCAGCGCGATCCGGCGACCAGGCGCTTTCATCGGCGCGGCAGTTCTTATCTTTGTCGTTGCAATTGGTTTGTTCGGGCGGCTTGGTCAGGAGTTTATCCCCCAGCTCGACGAGAAAAACATCGCAATGCATGCGATGCGCATCCCATCGACGTCGCTTACGCAATCTCAGGACATGCAGATCAAGGTCGAGAAAGCAGTGACGCGTTTTCCTCAGGTGGCGCTCGTGTTCTCCAAGACCGGCACCGCCGAGGTCGCGGCGGATCCGATGCCTGTTAATGTCTCCGACAATTTTATTATCCTCAAACCCGAGTCGGAGTGGCCCGATCCCAAGCTGCCAAAGGACAAGCTGATCGCCGACATCCAAGCTGCAGTGAATGAGGTGGCCGGCAATAACTACGAATTTACGCAGCCGATCCAGATGCGGTTTAACGAGCTTCTTGCTGGTACCCGAGGCGACCTTGCCGTCAAGGTGTTCGGTGAGGAATTCGACACCATGCTGCCGGCGGCGAACCAGGTCGCAACGGCTTTGCGCAGCGTCCAAGGGGCGCAGGATGTGAAAGTGGAACAGGTGACTGGCTTACCGTTCCTGGAGATCCGCATCGATAAGGCCGAAATCGCCCGATTGGGTCTGTCGCACTTTGCGGTGCAAGACGTGATCGGTGCTGCCATAGGGGGGCGGGATGCTGGCGTGCTGTTCGAGGGCGATCGACGTTTTGAAATTGTCGTGCGCCTACCCGACCGCATTCGAGACGATTTTGAGGCGTTGAAGAACCTGCCTGTGCCGCTGCCTGGTGCGGGCGCCTCGGGACGGATGGCGTCAGTGCCCCTGAATCAGGTCGCGAAATTCTCCATGGCCGAGGGGCCAAATCAGATTAGTCGGGAGAACGGTAAGCGTCGCATTGTGGTGACGGCAAATGTTCGTGGCCGCGACATCGCTTCGGTGGTCGCGGAGGCACAGACCAAGGTCACTTCGGGTGTGACGCTGCCGGCGGGGTCTTGGATCACCTGGGGCGGTCAATTCGAGAATCTGGAGGCTGCGCGCCAGCGCCTGATGGTAGTTGTACCGGGTTGCTTCTTCCTGATTTTTCTTCTGCTTTACTCGGCTCTCGGCTCACCGCGGGACGCGCTCCTCGTGTTCAGCGCGGTGCCTTTGGCGCTGACCGGGGGGATCGCCGCTCTGTTCCTTCGCGGCATGCCGTTTTCGGTTCCCGCAGCGGTTGGTTTTATCGCGCTGTCGGGTGTAGCGGTGCTCAACGGCTTGGTTATGCTGACTTTCATTAAACAGTTGGTGGAGGAAGGGCGACCACTTAAGGAGGCTATCACTGAGGGGGCGCTTACGCGCCTGCGGCCAGTCGTCATGACCGCGCTAGTCGCCTCGCTTGGATTCGTGCCAATGGCGCTTGCGACAGGCACCGGCGCAGAGGTGCAAAAGCCGCTCGCCACTGTGGTGATTGGTGGGCTGATCAGCGCGACACTGCTGACGCTGATCGTCCTGCCCGCTCTCTATGCGCGGTTTGCAAGGCGCGCACCTACCGGGGATGTGTTGGAGAGCCGGCCGGTCGCGATTGGTAGTCCAGCTACTCATTCTGCTTCCGTGCTTCGGGAAGCCGCGGAATGACAGACCCATCACCGTGGTGTCGAATTCGGCGACATGCACCGCCTTCACCCAACGCCGCGTGGCTAATGAACCTGCGTATGACTGGGCCGCTTTTTCCGTTTGGGTTGGCTGCTCTGGTCATGTTTTCAAACGTGGCGCAGGGCTCGGCAGAGACTTTGTCTGGGGCGCTGGCCCGGGCCTACGGAGCCAATCCGCAATTGAATGCACAACGCGCCCAGGTTCGGGCGGTCGATGAGACTGTGCCTCAGGCCCTTTCAGGGTACCGCCCGCGTGCGCAACTGCAGACTGATGCCGGTGTTCAGTTTCAGCGGGAACGCAGTCCTGAGGAACGAACCATCGGGGATGGCGAGGACGAACCTACGGCTCAGACTAGGCGAATTCAGCGGCGGACTACGTTGCCGCGGGGTGCTGAAATTTCCGTCGAACAGAACCTCTTTGATGGTGGACGCACCAAAAACTCGGTTCGACAAGCCGAATCACAGGTTCTCGCCGCCCGCGAAACTCTGCGCAATTCCGAGCAGAATGTGCTGCTCGACGCCGCAACGGCCTATATGGACGTTTTGCGTGATCAAGCTGTGCTCGATCTGCAACGGGCCAGTGTCAAGCTTCTGGAGGAAACCCTCAGCCAGGCGCGCGAACGCTACACGGCCGGGCAGGTTACACGAACTGACATCGCTCAGGCCGAGGCGCGCCTTGCGAGGGGCCGCGCGCAGGTAAACTTGGCAGAAGCTAACTTCAATACGAGTCGAGCGCGCTACCGGCAAATTATTGGGGCCGAGCCGAGATCGCTGGCACAAGGTGCGCCGGTATCGGACAAACTTCTCCCGCGCAACGCAGTTGATGGGGTTCGAATTGCCCTTGCTGAACACCCAGCCATTCGGGCAGCTCTGTATGGAGTTGACGCAGCCGACCTCGAGGTGAGGGTCGTCAAAAGCGCTCTATATCCGACCGTTAGCCTGGCCGTAGGGTTGGTGCAGCGTTACGACAGCGAAGTACGTAACGACCGCCTTAGAGGCGCCTCTTCGACCCTCCAGCTCACGGTCCCGATCTATGAACGCGGAGAGGTTTATGCCCGCACACGCCAAGCTAAGGAAAGCACCAGCCAGCGACGGGCCGAAGCCGAAATCGTCCGCGATGAGGTTCGCGCAGCACTGTCGACCGCTTTGAGTGTGCTGGAAGCCGCGAAAGCTCAAATCGAGTCTTCTCAGACGCAGATTCAAGCCAACGAAATTGTCTTGAAAGGAGTCCGGGAGGAGGCTCAGGCCGGCCAACGCACCACGCTGGAGGTCCTAAATGCTCAGCAGGAGCTGTTAATTGCCCGTGTTAGTCTAACCACGGCCCATCGCGATCAGGTAGTGGCATCATATGCTCTCCTTTCGGCCACTGGCAGGCTCTCAGCCCGCGCGCTTGGTCTTGGAGCGAAGGTATACGAGCCAAAGCAGCATTTCGACCAGGTCAAGGATCGCTGGGGCGGGTTAACGACGCCTACTGGACGCTGATCTGGAAGACCCAGTTCCATTGCGAAATCGTACCCATCCGGCGAGGCTTTCAATTACCCACATCGCCTACGCGCGATTTGCACCCATTGAATCGTCCGTGATTCTGTCTGTGACGCCGATTCGCGGAGGCGTCACAGATGAGCGGGAACACGGGAGCCGGCGCCGCAGGCTGGCATGACGATGAAGTCGTTTCGGCGGGGCTGCCGGACAAACGACTGGCGCGTCGGTTGCGCCGTCTTCTTGATCAGATGTCGGCGGCACCTGGCCAACCGGTCCCGGCCGCGTGCGGCGACTGGGCGGCGACAAAGGCGGCCTATCGCTTTTTCGACAACCCGCGCATCACCGAGCATGGGGTACTGGCCGGCCATTTCGCCGCGACCGCCGTGCGCTGCGCGGCGAGCGAGGGACCGATCCTCATCCTGCAGGATACCACCGAGTTCATCTACAGCCGCGCGCAGCCAGGCAAGATCGGCTTCACCAAGACCATCAACGCCGGGCGTTATAAGGCGGGTCAGCCCAGCGTGGTGACCTTGTGCGGGGTGCTGATGCATTCGAGCCTGGCTGTGACCCTCAGCGGCACGCCGCTCGGGCTGACGGCAGCGAAGTTCTGGACACGCACGAAGTTCAAGGAGACCTGGACGCTCAAGCGGCATGTGAACCCCACGCGCGTGCCGATCGAGACGAAGGAAAGCTATCGCTGGCTGGAGAACCTGCGCCAGTCGATGGAGCTCGTGGGCACGCCGGAACGCTGCGTGCATGTGGCCGACCGCGAGAGCGACATCTACGAGCTCTTTTGCCTGGCGCAGGATCTCGGCACGCGCTTTCTGGTTGTCAAACGGCGCGCAATATTGCCCCCCGATCGGCGTCCAATCTTGGGTCTGACG
>LSIG01000032.1 GCA_001556125.1 Rhizobiales bacterium CCH10-E5
TCCATCGGGATGCGCGAATGGGCCCGTATCGGTCAGAAATGAGGGCCGTTGGTATAATTGGATACAACCTTCAAAGAAATGTAACTTGGAACATAGATGAAGTGCTAAAATGACAAATTTCGACGAAACAGTTACGATATTATACACAAAATTAACTGGCATCTTGACTCCCCGCCCCCTCCGCCCTTACCCCCATCGACGGGACACGCCGCCCCAACGCGGCGCGCCCATCTGCAAGGATGGAGACATCGATGGCGAATACCGTTCCGGCCGCGCGTCCGCGCGTGCCGCATTTCTCGTCCGGCCCCTGCGCCAAGCGCCCCGGCTGGAACCTCAAGGCACTGGGTGACGCCGCGCTTGGCCGCTCGCACCGCGCCAAGATCGGCAAGGACAAGCTAAAAGCAGCGATCGACCTGACGCGCGAGGTGCTGCAGGTGCCGGCCGATTACCGCATCGGCATCGTGCCCGCTTCCGACACCGGCGCCGTCGAGATGGCGATGTGGTCGCTGCTCGGGGCGCGCGGCGTCGACATGGTCTCCTGGGAGAGTTTTGGCGCCGGCTGGGTCACCGATGTCGTCAAGCAGCTCAAGCTGGCCGATGTCCGCACCTTCGAGGCTCCCTATGGCGAGCTGCCGAACCTGAAGAAGGTCGACACGAAGACCCGCGACGTCGTCTTCACCTGGAACGGCACGACGTCCGGCGTGCGCGTGCCCGATGCCAGCTGGATCGCGGAGGACCGCGAGGGTCTGACGATCTGCGACGCGACCTCGGCCGCCTTCGCCCAGCGCCTCGACTGGCCCAAGCTCGATGTCACCACCTTCTCCTGGCAGAAGGTGCTGGGCGGCGAGGCGGCCCATGGCATGATCATCCTCTCGCCGCGCGCGGTCGAGCGTCTGACGACCTACAAGCCGGCCTGGCCGCTGCCGAAGATCTTCCGCATGACCTCGGGCGGCAAGCTGATCGAGGGCATCTTCTCGGGCGAGACGATCAACACGCCCTCCATGCTCGCGGTCGAGGATTATCTCGATGCGCTGCACTGGGCCAAGAAGGTCGGCGGTCTCGGCGGGCTGGTGAAGCGCGCCGACGGCAATTTGCGCGTCATCGCGAAATTCGTGCGCGAGAACGACTGGATCGACTTCCTCGCGGTGAAGCCGAAGACGCGCTCGAACACGAGCGTCTGCCTGACCTTCACAGACCCGGCCGTGACCGCGCTGGCTCCGGACGCGCAGGCCGCCTTCGCCAAGCAGGTCGTCTCGATCATCGAGAAGGCCGGCGCGGGCTACGACCTCGGCCACTACCGCGACGCCCCTCCCGGCCTGCGCATCTGGTGCGGCGCGACCGTCCAGTCGCGCGACCTCAAGGCGCTGCTGCCGTGGGTGGCCTATGCCTTCGCCGAGGCGAAGGCGGGGTTGGGCCAGAAGGCGGCGTAAGCGCGCCCCTTCCAACACCCTCACCGTCATCCTGGGGCTTCGCGTCAGCGAAGTCCCGGGATCCATCATAAGGCACCGCGGTGCCCTAGAATGGATCCCGGCCTGCGCGGCTTCGCCGCTTGTCCAGGATGACGGCCGTGTTTCTTTCCGCTTCCTCCTTCACGCAAGCGCAGAGCGCCGACGCGCCGCGCCAGCCGAAAGCCATCCCAATGACCGCTCAAAACCCAGCGCCCAAGGTTCTGATTTCCGACGCCCTCTCCCCCGCCGCCGTCCAGATCTTCAAGGATCGCGGCATCGACGTGACCTTCGATCCCACTCTCGGCAAGGACAAGGACAGGCTCGCCGCGATCATTGGCGACTATGACGGCCTCGCCATCCGCTCGGCGACCAAGGCCACCGCCAAGCTGCTGGAGGCCGCGACCAAGCTGAAGGTCATCGGCCGCGCCGGCATCGGCGTCGACAATGTCGAGATTCCCGCCGCCACGGCGCGCGGCGTGATCGTGATGAACACGCCCTTCGGCAATTCGATCACCACCGCCGAGCATGCGATCGCGATGATGTTCGCGCTCGCCCGCCAGATCCCGGCGGCGGACGCGTCCACGCAGGCCGGCAAGTGGGAAAAGAACCGCTTCATGGGCGTCGAGATCACCGGCAAGACGCTCGGGCTGATCGGCGCCGGCAATATCGGCTCGATCGTCGCCGACCGCGCGATCGGCCTGAAGATGCGCGTCATCGCCTATGACCCCTATCTCTCGCCTGAGCGCGCGGTCGCGCTCGGCGTCGAGAAGGTCGAGCTCGAGGATCTGCTCAAGCGCGCCGATTTCATTACCCTGCATGTGCCGATGACGGCGATGACGAAGAACATCCTCTCGGCCGAGGCGCTGGCGAAGACCAAGAAGGGCGTGCGCATCATCAACTGCGCCCGCGGCGGGCTCGTCGACGAGGCGGCGCTGGCCGAACTCCTGAAGTCCGGCCATGTCGCCGGCGCGGCCTTCGACGTGTTCTCGGTCGAGCCCGCCGAGTCGAACCCGCTCTTCGGCCTGGACAACGTCGTCTGCACGCCCCATCTCGGCGCCGCCACCAATGAGGCGCAGGAGAATGTCGCCCTTCAGGTCGCCGAGCAGATGAGCGACTATCTGCTGAAAGGCGCCATCACCAACGCCGTGAACTTCCCCTCGATCACGGCGGAAGAGGCGCCGCGGGTGAAGCCCTTCGTCGATCTCGCCGAGAAGCTCGGCTCCTTCCTCGGCCAGCTCACCGAAGCGCCGGTCAAGGGCATCCGCATCGAATACGAGGGCGCGGTCGCGAGCCTGAACCTGAAGGCGATCTCGGCTGCCGCCATCACCGGCGTGCTCCGGCCCTTCCTGCCCGAGATCAACATGGTCAACTCCGCCATGGTGGCGAAGGAGAAGGGCATCGTCGTCGAGGAGCTGACCCGCGAGGTCGCCGGCAATCTCGAAAGCCGGATCAAGATCGTGGTCGAGGCCGAGGACATGCCGCGCCACGCCGCCGGCACGGTGTTCCAGGACGGCAAGCCGCGCATCGTCGAGATCCGCGACATCCAGGTCGATGCCGAATTCGCGCCGCACATGCTCTATGTCCGCAACGCCGACAAGGCGGGCTTCATCGGCCAGTTCGGCTCGCTGCTGGGCGCGGCCGGCGTCAATGTCGCGACCTTCTCGCTCGGCCGCGACAAGCCCGGCGGCGACGCGATCTGCTATGTCGCGGTGGACGAGGCGATCTCGGACGAGCTCCTCGACAAGATCCACGAGATCCCGATGGTCAAGCGCGCGCGGCGCCTGAAGTTCTAAGAGACGGCATGGGTTTTCCGAGCTTTGGCATCAGGGTCGCCGCCCGCAGGGGCGCGGCCCTGGAGCCGCTGAAATTCGAGGTCCGTCGCGACGGGCAGGACGGCGCCTGGTATGCGGTCGCCACCGACGAGAGCGGCATCGTCACCGAGGCGCCGACGCTCGAGGCACTGCGCGAGCGGCTGAAGGGTCTCGTCGCCGATCTGCTCGAGCGCGAGGGCGACTGCCCGATCGAGCTCGAGATCTGCGACGAACTGGCCTCCGGCTGCTGCGAGCTGCCGCCGCGCTGAAGGCGCGCGCCGCTACTTCACCAAGAGCCAGTCCTCGATCACCAGCGCGTCGAGCCCGCTGGTGTAAAACATCAGGATCGCATCCTCGGCCGTGTGGAGGATCGGCTTGCCCATGATGTTGAAGGAGGTGTTGAGGATCACCGGCACGCCGGTGAGGTCATGGAAGGCCGAGATCAACGCGTGATAGCGCGGGTTGCGCGCCGCGGTGACGCTTTGCAGCCGCCCGGTCGCGTCCTCATGCACCACGGCCGGGACGCGGGCGCGCACCGCCTCCTTCCAGGTGAGCGTGCGCTCCATATAGGGCGCGTCCTGGTAGTTCTCGAACCAGTCGGGCGCATGCTCGGCCAGGATCGAGGGCGCGAAGGGCCGGAACGCCTCGCGGTACTTCACCTTGGCGTTGAGGATGTCCTTGGCGTCGGCCGGGCGCGGATCGGCGATGATCGAGCGGTTGCCGAGCGCGCGCGGCCCGAACTCGGCCCGCCCCTGCACCCAGCCGATCAGCTTGCCCTCGGTGAGCAGCCTGGCCGTCACCGGCGCGACCTCCTCCGGCGCGAGCTTGCGCAGCCGCTTCTCCCAGGCCTGCATGCGTTCCAGCGGCTCGGTCGAGACGGTCGAGCCGAGATAGGGCGAGAGCGGCCCCTTCGGCGCGCGCCAGTCCGGATTGCGCTGCGCGTGGCTGAGCCAGGCGGCGCCGATCGCATTGCCGTCATCAGCCGGCGCCGAGGGCACGAAGACCTCGGCGAAGCCATGCCGCCCGGCGATCTTGCCGTTGAAGGAGGAGTTGAGCGCGCAGCCCCCGGCCAGCACGAGGTTGGGCGACGGCACCAGCGCCGCCGTCTCGCCGAGCAGCGCCTCCATCATCTCCGCGAAGACATCCTGCCCGCAGCGGGCGAGATCGGCCCAGCCGCTGTCGAGCGCCTCCGCCGGCCGCAGGCTCAGGATCTCCGCCGCCACCGCCTGCACGACATCGGCCTTGGCGAAGGACAGCTTGTGGCCCTCGATCGTATAGAGCCGGCGCAGCAGCGCCATCAGCTGCGGATCGGTTTTGCCATAGGGCGCGAGCCCCATGATCTTCCACTCCTCGCCCTTGGCCTGGTCGAAGCCGGCGAGATCGGTGACGAGGCCGAAATAGAAGCCGATCGATTCGCGGCCGCGATGGCGCTTGACCTCGCGGATGCGCCCGCCCTCCAGCGCGAAGATGGCGGACGCCCCGGTCTCGCCCATGCCGTCGACGACGAGGCAGGCGGCGTCCGTAAAGGGCGAGGACCAGCAGGCATAGGCCGCGTGGCTGAGATGGTGGCCGAAGCGCGTGAGCCCGGTGACGTTGGCGCGGCCGAAGGCGCGGTCGAGCCCGAGCAACGTGCCGATACCGGCGCGCTGCTGGCCCTGATGCAGCGAGGCGATCAGCGCGCGCTCGGTGCGCTCGGGCACAAGCGAACGGTTGAGCTCCGGCGAGAGCTTGAGCAGCGCCTCCAGCGTGAAGGAGCCGGCGCGGCTCATCTGGTCGAGGAAGCCGGTGAAGTCCTCGCCCCAGCTCGTCGCGATCGCAACCTGCGCATCGGCGGGGATGTAGCGCTTCAGCAGCGATTCCATCCGCGGCGCCGTGTCGGGCTCGCAGTTCGGCGCGCGTTTGAACTGGAGATAGCGCTCGGTCGCCTCGGCGAAGAGGACCTCGCCGTCGGGGCCGATGATCGCGATGGCGGGGTCGTGGAAGGTGGTGGCGAGGCCGATCGTGTAGGTCATGCCAGGAGGATATGCTGCAGGAGCGTGCGGGAGGCAAACGCCTCTGCCGCACGCAGGCGCCCGTCGCTACGGCTTCTCGGCGAAGGCAACGCTGTCGACGATCATTCTGATGGCAGGCTCCAGCGTATCGAAGCGACCCGCATCGGCCGTGGCGATCAGACGAAGGAACCGTGCCTGCGGGCCGATCGCCATATACTGGACGAAGCGCTTGCGGACGCCGTCGATGTCATGCGTGCCACTGATCAGCACGCCATCAGCCCCCGCGAAGCGGACCTGGTCGCGGCGGGTCACCGTGGCGCTCTCGAAATGGCGGGTCGTCTTGAGCAGTTTTTCAGCAGCCTCGCCGAGCTGGTCTTGTGCGATCTGGCCGCTGGTCTGGTAGGTCGCGATCAGCATCGGCTGTTCGCTCTTGGGATCGACATTGAGGGCGCCGGCGGTCATCAGCACGCCGAGCCCGCCGAAGGTATCGACGACGCGGAACGGCTCGCTGGCGCGGATGCGGAAGGGAAGCGCATCGAGCTTCTGCTCAAGGGTCGGCTCGGCCCCGAGCGAGACCGACGTCACCATCGCGCGGACATCCTGCGCCCGCAGCTTCGTCGTCGTCGGGGCCTGGACCGTCAGCAGCACGGTTCGGTCGCCCTTGAGCAGGGCGATCCATTTGTCGAAGCGCGCCGTGCCCATGGTCTGCGTGCCCGAGGCAAGGGGAACGACGTCGCCGGCACGCCCCTTGAGCGTGTCGAGCGCCACGATGGCAACGTTCTGCTTGGCGAAATTGGTTTTGGCGGTGTCGAGATCGGCAAACAGCTTCGCCACTTCGGGATGGGCGATGGCCGGCATCTCGACAATCACGACCGAGGCTTGCAGTTCCGGATTCTCCAGCCCGGCAAAGCGCGAAGAGGGCACGAATCCCTTGATCGGCTCGAGGTTGACGCTGGTTCCAGGAATGGTGAGGCGCTCCTGCGCCACGCCGGGCTGCGCCGGAAGCAGCCCCAGCAGAGCGGCGGCGGCGCAGGAGAAAACGCGGGCAAGGGAGGAAAACCTGGGTGATGGGATCATGGGCATGCCTTTCGGGGGCGCAGGGCGCAGGGCGCCGCTGTGCGATCGGGCGAGTGGGTCCTGCTGGCTAGAAGCCAATTATGGCAGCTTGACCGGCCGCCCCTGCAACGCGAGCTTGATGTCCAGGACCGCCGCGGCGCCGGCGATCACCCCGAGAGCTGGTCGCGGCGCAGATCGTCGAGGATCGAGAGCCGCCCGAGCGCGCGCTTGAGGTCCGCCGTGCGGGCCTTGCCGATCGTGCCGGGCGCAACCCGGTTGGACGGGCTCAGGCCCTCCGCGATGTCGGCCAGTTGCTGGCTCAGGATGCAGTCGAGCAGCAGCGCATGGTCGCGGTCGATCTCGGCAAGATCGCTCGCACCGCCGCTCCCCAGTTCCGCCACCGCCTCGAGCCGCGCCTGCGTCGCGTGGCGCGGTAGGCCGTGATGCAGCGCCAGCAGCCGCGCCGTGGTGACGATGTCCTTCAGCCCCGTCCGCTTCAGATCGATGCGGCCGTCATCCTCGGTGCGCAAGCCCCCGAAAAGGGTCAGCCCCGCCGCCGGCTGGCCGGCATTCTCCGCCAGCAGCTTGAGGAAGGGGATCTGCCCCCTGGCCGCAGCCCAGGCATCGCGCCAGAGACGCTCCGCCATCGCCTTGTCGCCATGCACGGCCTTGAAGTCGAAGACGATGTCGACGCTGAGCAGGTCCTCGGGGCTGGAACGCCCGAGCCATTGCGCGATGCGCTGGCGCCAGGTCGCAAGCGAGCCGCGGAAGGCGGGCTCCGAGGCCATCACCCCGCCCTTGCATAGCGGCACGCCGACCTCGTCGAGGATCGCCGCCATGCGCCGGCCGAGCCGCGCGAACCAGCGGTCGGCCTCCCCATCCGGCTCGCCCTCCGCGAAAACGAGCGCATTGTCCTGGTCCATCGCCAGCAGGCTCTCGCCGCGCCCGGCCGAGCCGAGGACGAGCACCGCATAGGCGCAAGGCGCGAAGCCGGCACCCTCGGCCACGAGCTCAACCTCGGCCAGGATGGCCGCGCGCCGCGTCAGCGCGCCGACCTCGCGCGCGATCACCGCCGCGATCAGGCGGGCCGGCACGTCCTCGGCCAGCAGCGCGCGTGCCATCAGCGGCAGGCGCGACCAGATTTGCCCGAGCGCGGGCGCATCGGGGGCGGCGTCGATGTCGTCGCCCAGCGCCACCGCCGCCCCCGCGCGCAGTTGCAGCAGCTTGAGCGGCGTCACCACCCCGACGATCCGGTCCTCGTCGTCGGTCACGGCGAGATGGCGGATGTTGCGGGCGCTCATCCGGCCGATCGCGCGGTAGAGAAAGGCGTCGGCCGGGACCGCCACCACCGGCCGCGAGGCGAAGCGGCCGGCCGGCAGCGCCAGCGCCTCGGCGCCGTGCCGGCCGAGGGCCCGCAGCAGGTCGCGCTCGGTCAGGATGGCGGTGGTCGCCGGATGGGCCTCGCTCGCGCCGAGGAAGACCGAGCTGACGCCCCGGCCGGTCATCGCGGCCAGCGCCTCGGCGACCGGCGTTGCCTCCGGCAGGGTGACGGGGTCCGCCCGCATCACGTCGCGGACGCGGTGGCGATAGGGGTAGCTGTCGAGCTTGGGCAGCGGATCGCCCTCGCGGGAGGGCGCGCGCAGCTCCCAGGCCGGCGGGGCCGCGCCCGCCATGGCGTCGGTGATGCGGCGGCTGGCCGCGACCGCTTCACCCACGGTGCGGATGCCCCGGTCGCGCAGCCGCGGCGCCAGCGCGAGGAAGACGAGCCCCGCCGCCATGGCGTCGCCGAGCGCCCTGTGGCGTTCCTGCGGCGCGATCTCGAGCCAGGCGCCGAGCGCCTCCAGCGAGTAGGAAGGCAGGCCCGGCTCGGCGAGCTGCGCCAGCAGACGGATGTCGAGCGCGAGCGGCTGCACGAAGCGCTGCCCGATCCGCTCCGCCTCCTTGGTCAGCATGGCGATGTCGAAGCCGATGGTGTGGCCGATCACCACCCGCTCGTTAAGGAAGGCGGTGATGCCGGGATAGAGCACCTCGAAGGCCGGTGCGCCGCGCAGGGCCTCCCGGTCGAGCCCATGGACGGCGCGCGACGCGGCGGGGATCTCGACATCGCAGGCGATCAGGCTCTGGAAGGCGTTGGCGCGGTCGAGCCGCCCGCCATCGAGATGGACGGCCGCGAATTCGATCATCCGGGCGCGTTTGACATCGAGCCCCGTGGTCTCGGCGTCGAGGGCGACGCCGCGCACGGCGAAGAGCGGGGTGGCCTGGAGCAGGTTCGGCATGCGGTTGTCTCCGCGCTTCTGCGGAGCACCCTAACGTCAGGCCCTCTCGTCTGACCAGATGTCAGACGGTCTGCACATCACGGCCGCTTCAGCGCCGCGCCGATCAGCGCCTTGGCATCGGCGCTCGCCCAGTCGGCGGGCCCCGGCAGGATCGCGAGCTCGCAGCCGTCGCGGTCGACGATCAGGCTGACCGGCATGCCGTCGACCTTGCGCGCCGCCCGCAGCTCCTGGAACACCCGCGCCTGCGGATCGGCGTAATAAGTCAGCGCCTTGATCTCGCGCTGGGCGAGCCAGGCCTTCGGCTTGTCGAGGTTGCGCGTGTCGATATTGATCGCCACGACCGCGAAATCCGGGCCGCCGAGCGCCGTCTGGAGCGCGTCGAGCGAAGGCATCTCCTTCAGGCAGGGCGGGCACCAGGTTGCCCAGAGATTGACGAGAACCACCTTGCCACGAAAGGCCGAGAGCGTCGTCGGCGCCCCGTCCGGACCGTTGAAGGCAAGGTCGGGCGTCGGCATGGGGGAAGCATGAACCTGAACCGCCGCGACCTCGCCGCGCGCCAGCGGCGCCATCGCGGCGGCAAGGGGCCGGGCGGCCCTGCAAGAAGCGGAATTGCCGGCATCGCCCGCGACGGAGTAGAAGGCCGCACCGCCGGCGAGCGCGACGAGCAGAAGCGCCCCTCCGGCTGCGAACCATTTCGATCGTGACGTCATCGGCGTCCTCAAATCAGGAAAGACCGTCGTGAGCAATCGCATGTGGGGTGGGCGTTTCGCCACGGGTCCCGACGCCATCATGGAGGAGATCAACGCCTCCATCGATTTCGACCAGCGCCTCTGGCGCCAGGACATCCGCGGTTCGCGCGCCCATGCCGCGATGCTCGGCGAAACGGGCATCCTGACGCAGGAGGATGTGGCCGCGATCGACGCTGGGCTCAAGCAGGTCGAGGCCGATATCGAGGCCGGGAGCTTCACGTTCTCGCGCGCGCTCGAGGACGTCCACATGAACGTCGAGAGCAATCTGAAGGACCGGATCGGCGCCGCGGCCGGCAGGCTCCACACCGGCCGCTCCCGCAACGACCAGGTCGCGACCGACATGCGGCTGTGGGTGCGCGATACGCTCGACCAGCTCGACGAGCAGATGGCCGATCTCCAGCTCGCGCTGGCCGAGAAGGCCGAGACCTATGCCGGCGCGGTGATGCCGGGCTTCACTCATCTCCAGTCGGCCCAGCCGGTGACCTTCGGCCACCATCTGCTCGCCTATGTCGAGATGCTGGGCCGCGACCGCGGCCGCGTCGCCGATGCGCGCCGGCGGCTCAACGAATGCCCGCTCGGCGCCGCCGCGCTCGCCGGCACCTCCTTCCCGATCGACCGAGAGATGACTGCCAGGGCGCTCGGCTTCGACCGGCCCACGGCGAACTCGCTCGATTCCGTCTCCGACCGCGACTTCGTGCTGGAAACGCTGTCGGCGGCCTCGATCTGCGCGATGCATCTCTCGCGGCTGGCCGAGGAGATCGTGCTCTGGGCGACGCCGCAATTCGGCTTCGTGCGCCTCTCCGACGCCTTCTCGACCGGCTCCTCCATCATGCCGCAGAAGCGCAACCCCGACGCCGCCGAGCTGGTGCGCGGCAAGGCGGGGCGCGTCTTCGGCCATCTGCAGGCGATGCTGACGATGATGAAGGGCCTGCCGCTGACCTATTCGAAGGACATGCAGGAGGACAAGGAAGGCACCTTCGACGCCCTGCAGACGCTCTCGCTCTGCCTCGCCGCCACGGCCGGCATGGTCCGCGACATGCAGCCCGACCTGAAGGTGATGAAGCGCGCGGCCGGCCTCGGCTACGCCACCGCGACCGACCTCGCCGACTGGCTGGTGCGCGTGCTGAAGATGCCCTTCCGCGACGCCCACCACGTCACCGGCCGCCTCGTCGGCATCGCCTCGGAGAAGAAGGTCGGGCTGGAAAAGCTCAGCCTCGCCGAGATGCAGGCCGTCGAGCCGCAGATCACCGAGGCCGTCTTCGCCGTCCTCGGCGTCGACCAGTCGGTCCGCAGCCGCACCAGCTATGGCGGTACGGCGCCCAACAATGTCCGCCGCCAGGCGCGGCGCTGGCTGAAGAAGCTGGCGCCGACAAAGGCGTGATCCTTGCCGTCATGCTCGGCCCTGTGCCGAGCATCCACGCCGTGAGCGCCTGCCCAGGGCGAAGACGTGGATGGTCGGGACAAGCCCGACCATGATGGATGGGACCGTCGTTCGAGAATGACGGCTCAACACGCCAAAGCCTCGCCTCCGCCGCCATCCTTCGCTACAGTCCCATCCTCGCCTCGCCCAAGGGTTCGCTTCCGTGCTGCACTCCCGCCTGAAACTCGGCCGCGCCGTCCTCGTCGCGGGCCTGCTCGCTCTCGCGCTCGGAGCCTGCGGCCGCAAAGGCCCGCTCGAGCCGCCGCCGAACGCCACCGGCGCGATCGACCTGCCGGATTCCCAGATCGGCGCGGTCGAGAACAACACGGGCGGCATCGGCGAGACCTCGATCCTGGCCCGCCCGGCCAAGGCCAACCGCGCCATCACGGTCCCTGAGAAGCCCTTCGTCCTCGACCCGATCCTCTGAGCCGGCCCCGATGCACCATTTCAGCTATCGCGACGGCGCCCTCTTCGCGGAGGATGTCGATCTGCGCCGCATCGCCGATGAGGTCGGCACGCCGGTCTATGTCTATTCCTCGGCCACGATCGAGCGGCATTACCGGCTCTATGCGGAGGCCATGACCCGCGCCGCCGGCGGCGGCAAGGCGCACGTCTTCTACGCGATGAAGGCCAACGGCAATCTCGGCGTGCTGAAGACGCTCGCCGCGCTCGGCGCCGGCGCCGACACGGTCTCCGAGGGCGAGGTCCGCAAGGCGCTCGCGGCCGGCTTCCCGCCGGAGCGGATCGTCTTCTCCGGCGTCGGCAAGAGCGAAAGCGAGCTGCGCTTCGCGGTCGAGGCCGGCATCTACCAGGTCAATATCGAGACCGAAGGCGAACTCGACCTGCTCTCCCGCGTCGCCAGCCAGCTCGGCAAGCGCCAGGAGGCGGTGTTCCGCGTCAATCCCGATATCGGCGCCGGCGGCCACGCCAAGATCACCACGGGCTCGTCGGAGAACAAGTTCGGCGTCTCCTTCGAGGAGGTCGGCCGGCTCTATGCCCGCGCCGCCAACCTGCCGGGCGTGCGGATCATGGGCCTGGCTCTGCATATCGGCAGCCAGATCCGCGAGACGGAGTCCTTCGAGGCGGCCTATGCCAAGATGGCCACGCTGGTCGGCGACTTGCGCGGCGAGGGCCACCGCGTCGAGCGGCTCGATCTCGGCGGCGGCCTCGGCATCCCCTACGACATCCCGAAGGAGTTCGATCACGGGCCGGGCCTGATCGAGGCCTATGCCGGCATGGTCGCGCGCGTCACGAAGGGACTCGAGGTCGAACTCGGCTTCGAGCCGGGCCGCCTGATCGTCGGCAATGCCGGCATCCTGATGACGCGGGTGCTGCATCTCAATCCGCGCCCGAGCAAGCAATTCCTCGTCGTTGACGCGGCGATGAACGATCTCGTGCGGCCGGCCATGTACGAGGCCTATCACGAGATCTGGCCGGTGGCGGAGCCGAAGCCCGGCACGCCGGACGTCGCCTATGACGTCGTCGGGCCGATCTGCGAATCGGGCGACACCTTCACCACCGGCCGCATGCTGCCGGCGCTGAAGCCGGGCGACCTGATCGCCTTCATGACCGCCGGTGCCTATGGCGCCAGCATGGCCTCGACCTACAACCAGCGCCTGCTCGTGCCCGAGGTTCTCGTGAAGGGCGCCGAATTCGCCGTGACGCGGCCGCGCCAAACCTTCGAGCAGCTCCTCGGCACAGATCGTGCACCGCCCTGGCTCGCCTGACCGCGTTCACGAAACGTGGAGCGGAGCCGGGCGCGACGTCTTCGCACTGGCCTTGCCATATTCACGTGCTAGCGTCGTCACCTTGACCCGCGAGAGGGCGGGAGATCCCGGCGGCATTCGGGGGCGGCTCGGAGCGACGGCATGAAGGAAGCGCAGCGCCGCGAGGCGCCGGTTCGGATCGAGGGCGTGCGGCAGCGTCTGGCACGCCTCGCCATGGCGTCTCGGCTCGCGCTCGGATGGGAACGGCTCTGGCCGCGCCTCTGGCTGCCCCTCGGCATCCTCCTCACCTTCCTCGCCGTCTCCTGGTTCGGTCTCTGGACGATCCTGCCCTGGCAGGGCCGCGCGCTCGGTGTCGCGCTCTTCGCCACGGCCTTTCTGGCGAGCCTCTGGCATGTCGCGCGCCTCGCGCTGCCGACCCATCGCGACGCACTGACCCGCCTCGACCACTCCCTCGAAGGCGGGCACCGTCCGGCCTCGGCGCTCGAGGACAGTCTCGCCGTCGGCGCCAGGGACCCTGTCTCTCAGGCGCTCTGGGCCCTGCATGTCGAGCGCCAGAGCCAGCGCATCGAGGGCCTGCGCGTCGCCGCCCCGCAGCCGCGGATGGCCAATCGCGACCGCCACGCGCTGCGCGCCGTGCCCGTTCTCGCCGCCATCACCGCCTTTTTCGTCGCCGGCCCGGAGAGCGACCAGCGCCTGCGCGCCGCCTTCGACTGGCGCGGCCCGTCCCTGCCGGCGCCAGCCACCCGCATCGACGCCTGGATCGACCCGCCGGCCTATACCCGCCTGCCGCCGATGCTGATCGACTTCGCCAAACTGGCGAACGCGCCGATCAGCGCGCCCGAGAAATCGACGATCGTCGTCCGCATCGCCGGCAAGTCCGCGATGGACGTCGCCGTGACCGGCCGGCTCGACGCCCTGGCCGAACCCAAACCCGGCGAAGGCAAAGCTGCGGATGGCAAGGCTGCGGACGGCAAGCCGGCCGACGCGAAAGCGACGGCGGCCCCGGCGGCGAAGCCCGCTCCCGGCCAGGCACCCGCGGTCGTCGAGCGGCGCTACACGCTCGCCGGCAACGGCACGCTGCGTCTCACCGGCTCCGGTGCGCCGGGCGGCACGCTCTCGATCACCGCCATTCCAGACCGCGCCCCGGAAATCGCCTTCCGCGAACCGCCCAAGCCGGTCACCGGCGCACAGCCCGGCGGGCTGTCGATCACCTATGAGGCGAAGGACGATTACGGTCTCGCCTCCGTCGAGGCGACGGTCGAGCGCGCCGGCCCGCCCTCCTCCGGCCGCTCGCTGGTCGAGGCGCCGAAGCAGGCGCTCAGCGTGCCCTCTTCCCCCACCGGCGAGGAAGAGCTGAAGAGCACGGTCGACTTCTCCGCCCATCCCTGGGCCGGCGCGAAGGTCCGCATGACGCTGGTCGCGCGCGACGAGGCCGGGCAGGAGGGCCGCAGCGAGGCGGTCGAGGTCGTGCTGCCGCAGCGCACCTTCGCCAAGCCGCTCGCCAAGGCTCTCGTCGAGCAGCGCCGCAAGCTGGTCATGAATGTCGACGACCGCAGCAAGGTCCAGCTCGCCATGGACGCGCTGCTGATCGAGCCCGAGCTCTTCATGAAGGAGACCGGCGTCTATCTCGGCATGCGCCTGATCGGCGAGCGCCTTCGCCGGGCCGGCAGCGACGATCAGCTGCGCGAAGTCGCCGAGCTGATGTGGGCGCTCGCCCTCCAGCTCGAGGATGGCGACCTCTCCGATGCCGAGCGCGCCTTGCGTGCGGCTCAGGAGAACCTGCAGCAGGCGCTGGAGCGTGGCGCCTCCGAGGACGAGATCAAGAAGCTGACCGACGATCTGCGCCGGGCCATGGACCAGTTCATGCGCCAGCTCGCCGAGCAGATGCAGCGCCAGCAGCAGAACGCCGACCCCAACCAGATGTCGCAGCTGCCGGAAAACTTCCGGACGGTAACGCCGCGCGACCTGCAGAACATGCTCAACCGCATCGAGGAGCTCTCCCGCCGCGGCGACATGGCCGAGGCGCAGCGTCTGATGGAGCAGCTCAACCAGATGCTGAACAATCTCCAGATGGCGCGTCCGGGCCAGCAGGACCCGCGCCAGCGCGAGATGAATCAGGCCCTCTCCGATCTCGACCGGATGACCCGCGAGCAGCAGAACCTGCGCGACGAGACCTTCCAGCAGGAGCAGCAGCGCCAGAACCGAGCCCAGCGCGGCCAGCGCCCCGGCCAGCAGCAGGCGCGGCCCGGCCAGCAGGGCCAGCGGCAGCAGGGTCAGCGCGGCCAGCAGCCGGGCCAGCAGCCCGGCGACCAGGGCGAGGACGGCGAGGAGGGCGAAGGCCAGCAGGGTGCGCAAGGGCAGCAGGGCCAAGGCGGGCAGAGTCTCGCGCAGCGGCAGCAGCAATTGCGCGAGCGCCTGCAGGATCTGCAGCGCCGGATGCGCGGTATGGGCGCGCCGCAGCAGGGCGAGCTCGGCGAGGCCGAGGGCGCCATGGGCGAGGCCGGCGAACAGCTCGGCCAGGGCCAGGGCGAAGGCGCACTCGACGCGCAGGGGCGGGCGCTGGAGGCGCTGCGCCGTGGCGCGCAGAACCTCGCCCAGCAGATGCAGGGCCAGCCCGGCGAGGGTGGCGAACCGGGCGAAGGCGCCTTCGGCGAACCCGACGGCCAGCCGGCGGGCCGCCCCTCGGCCCAGCAGCGCGGCCGCGAGGACCCGCTCGGCCGGCCGCAGCGCCAGCGCGACTGGGCCGATGGCCGCGTCCGCGTGCCCGGCGCGGACGAAAGCGCGACCCAGCGCGCCCGCCGCATCCTCGAGGAACTCCGCCGCCGCCTCGGCGACCCGTCGCGGCCGATGGAGGAGCTGGATTATCTGGAGCGGCTGCTCAGGCGGAATTGACGGTTCGTGGCCGCAGGCGACGAACCGTCATCCTCGGGCGGAGCGTAGAGCAGACCCGAGGATCTCCTGCAGGAGATGGTCGGCTCAAGGCCGACCATGACGCGGGCCGTAGCTCGCCACCACCGCCCCAACAACGATCAGCACGCAGGAGACAGCGAGCAGCCAGCTCGGCTGGGCATAGCCCGCCAGTACGAGGATGATCGTCGAGAGCACCGGCGCGGCATAGGACGCGACGCCGAGCAGCGCGACGTCACCCTGCTTCATGCCGATGTCCCAGACCACGAAGGCGAGCCCGATCGAGCCGAGGCCCAGCCCGAATACGCCCGCCCATTCGACCGCCGTCAGCGTCCACAGCGTCGTCTCGAAGGCGAGATGGCAGGCGAAGGCCGGGATGGCGCAGCCGAGCATGGTGATACACAGGCTCTCTGACGGCACGGTGGCGAAGCGGCGGGACACCACCGAATAGCTCGCCCAGACGAAGGCGCCGAGCGCCGCCAGGAGATGCCCCAGCGCGAGCCCCTGCCCCGCTCCGAGCCCGCCCGAGACCAGCAGCGCGGTGGCGGCCAGCCCGATCAGCGCGCCGACCAGATGCCGCGGCCGCAGCCGCCCGCCCGGCAACAGCGCGGCGAACAGCACGATCAGCAGCGGCCAGAGATAATGGATCAGATTGGCCTCGGCCGCCGGCGCCGTCTTCACCGCCGCATAATAGAGCGCCGTGTCGCCGAAGGGGCCGTAGAGCCCGAGCGCAAAGGAGGCCGGCGTCGGGCGGATGCGCACGAGCTGCCCGCGCGCGGCCGCGATCGCGAGGATCAAAAGGCCACCGATCACGAAGGTCATGCCGACGAGCTGGAACGGCGGCACCCGCCCGCTCATCGCCGTGAATAGGGCGAGCGTCGACCAGAGCAGGATGGCGAGGAAGCCGATGAGCGTGGCGGTGCGGGAGGTCATGGTCGAGGCAGGTTGGAGCGGGCTGAAGGGCTCGATAGCAGGCATGCCCCGGAAAGCCGAGAGTGGGAGGGCGCAGATCAATACACCGTCATCCCGGGCGACCGGAGGGAGACCCGGGATCCATTCCGGAACGCCTGCCCGGATAGGTTCCGGAATGCATCCCGGATCTCCGCTTCGCTGCGTCCGGGATGACGGCGTGGTTCTCAACGAGCAGGCGGTGAGCGCCTTCGCCGCAGCGCAGCACAGCCTTGGCGCCATAGGCGCCATGATCGCAGCGCCGGATCGCCGCCATTGACCGCAAGGGAGCGAAGGATCAAGCGTCGGACCATGACGACACTCGCCCTGCCGGCCACCGAGCGCCGCCCGCTGATCCCGATCCTCGTTGCGCTGAGCGCGGCGCATCTGCTGAACGACCTGCTTCAGTCGATGATCCCGGCGCTGTACCCGCTGATCAAGGAGAACTTCCGGCTCGACTTCGGCCAGATCGGCCTGATCACGCTGGCCTTCCAGGTGACGTCGTCCCTGCTGCAGCCCCTGCTCGGCTGGCTGACGGACCGACGCCCCTGGCCCTATGCGATGGTCGCCGGCATGGGCGCGACGCTGCTCGGGCTGCTGACGCTGGCCTTCGCGACGAGCTACCCGCTGGTGCTGCTCGCCGCCGCGCTGGTCGGCCTCGGCTCGGCGGTGTTCCATCCGGAGGCGACGCGCATGGCCCGCCATGCCGCCGCCGGCCGCCAGGGCCTGGCGCAGGGGCTGTTCCAGGTCGGCGGCCATGCCGGCTACGCCATCGGCCCGCTGCTGGCAGCGGCGATCGTCGTCCCGCGCGGCCAGTCGAGCCTGGCCTGGTTCTCGATCGTCGTGCTGGTCGCGATGGTGCTGATGTCCTGGACCGCCTCGCGCTACTCAGCCTTCCGCCGTGGCCAGGCGAAGGGCCATGGCGATGAGACCGCCGGCCACGGCCTCTCGCGCGCACGCGTGCTCTTCGCGATGACGATCCTGATCCTGCTGCTGGTCTCGAAGAACGGCTACAACGCCGCCTTCACCTCCTATTACACCTTCTATCTGATGACCCGCTTCGAGGTGACGGTGCAGCTCTCGCAGATCATGCTGTTCCTCTATCTCGCGGTCAGCACGGCCGGCGTCATCATCGGCGGCATGGTCGGAGACCGCATCGGCCGCGACCGGGTGATCTGGCTTTCGATCGTCGGGTCTTTGCCCTTCGCGCTGATGCTGCCCCATGCCGATCTGTTCTGGACCGGCGTGCTCAGCGTGATCATCAGCTTCGTGATGGCGAGCGCCTTCTCGGCGATCCTGATCTACGCCATCGACCTCGTGCCTCATCGCGTGGGGCTGGTCGGCGGGCTCTTCTACGGCCTCTCCTTCGGCCTCGCCGGCCTCGCGGCCGCCGTGCTCGGCGCCCTCGCCGACACCATCGGCATCGTCGAGGTCTTCCGCATCACGGCCTGGCTGCCGGCGCTGGGCCTGCTCACCTTCCTGCTGCCGACATCGCGGCGGGGGTGAAGCCGGCTTCAGGGGCGGGTCAACGGGCTGCGGAGACCGTCAGTTCGATGCCCTGGCTTTTCTGCACCGCCTGAAGCACCGCGAACAGCTTGTTGGCGGTAGGATTCCCCTTCGGCCCGAACATTCGCATGAGGCTCTTCGACGGCGTGCCGGTTGCGCGCGCCAATGTTTCGAACCCCATCGTGGCGTTGATCAGGTCGCGCAGCATCGCCTTGCCGGTCTGGACATCGCCCGCCACCAGCAGAGAGACCGCCTCTTCCAAGAGAGCCTCGCGGAATTCAGGCTCCCGCGCTGCACGCTCAGCGACCGTTTCCTTGAAGCTGCGCGTCAGAACCATGTCAGTGCATCCCGGCGCTCGACCGGCGCTTGTACGCCGCCCAGCAGGACTGGGCTGCGGTGATGTCCGTATCCTGCCGTGCCTTGCTGCCCCCACCCAGCAGGATGATCATCCTCTGCCCCTGCATGGCGAAGTACACCCGATAACCCGGCCCGAAATGGATCTTGTACTCCGACAGGCCACCGCCCAGCGCCTTGGCGTTCGAGAGATTGCCCTGCTCCATCCGCAGCAGGGCGACCGTGACCTTCGCTGCAGCCTGCCGATCGAGGCGGTTGAACCATCGAGCGAAGGGGCTGTTGCCCTCCGCGTCGACATACTCGACCACCTCGATCAAGATAGTGTCCTATACGTTACCGATCAAGCCATCATCCGAGGCCGGACGAGTGCCCCTCACGCCATGTACTGCCCGCCATTGACCGCGAAGGTCGCTCCCGTCGCAAAGGCGCCCTGCTCGGAGGCGAGGAAGACGACCATCGCGGCGATCTCCTCCGGCTTGCCGAGGCGGCCGACCGGGATGCCGGCGATCACCCGCTGAAGGGCGGCTTCCGGCATCGCCGCGACCATGTCCGTGCCGATATAGCCCGGCGTGATCGCGTTTACGGTGATGCCCTTGTTGGCGTTCTCCTGCGCCAGCGCCTTGACGAAGCCGATGTCGCCGGCCTTGGCGGCGGAGTAGTTGACCTGCCCCATCTGGCCCTTCTGGCCGTTGATCGAGGAGATCACGATGATGCGGCCGAAGGAGCGGGCGCGCATGCCCTCGATCACCGGGCGCGTCATGTTGAACAGCGAGTCGAGATTGGTGCGGATCACGTCCGACCACTGCTCCCGCGTCATTTTGTGGAAGAAGCCGTCGCGGGTGATGCCGGCATTGTTCACGAGGATGTCGATCGGCCCGATATCGGCCTCGACCTTGGCGATGCCGGCCGCACAGGCGTCGTAATCGCCGACATCCCATTTGAACACCGGGATATTGGTCTCGGCCTGAAACTTGGCGGCCGCCTCGTCATTGCCGGCATAGCTGGCGGCGACCTTGTGGCCGGCCTCCTGCAGGGCCCGGCTGATCGCCGCGCCGATGCCGCGCGTTCCCCCCGTGACAAGTGCCACCTTCGTCATGCTTCGTCCCTCCTCATGGCGGCGTGGGCGCCGCTTTATTGTTCCGACAGCTTCAGATCGGGCCTATACGGCCCGTCGACGTCCTTGATGATGGCCTGGCCGCAGACGACCCGGCCCTGCGCGGCGTCAAAAGTCAGGGTCGGATGCCCGTAAAGCACCCAGCCCTGGCTCAGCGCCTCCGAGACCCGGTGACAGAAGGAGGCGTCGTCGGGCCCGGTCAGGTAGCGATAGAGCGTCGTCTGGCGCGCCATGCCGCCCTCAGCGCTCCAGCGCCATGGCCACACCCATGCCGCCGCCGATGCAGAGCGTGGCGAGGCCCTTCTTGGCGTCGCGACGCGCCATCTCGTGCAGCAGCGTCACGAGCACGCGCGCACCCGAGGCGCCGATCGGGTGACCGATCGCGATCGCGCCGCCGTTGACGTTGACGATCTCGGGGTTCCAGCCGAGGTCCTTGTTGACCGCCAGCGCCTGCGCCGCGAAGGCCTCGTTGGCCTCGACGAGGTCGAGATCGGAGACCGACCAGCCGGCCTTTTCCAGCGCCTTGCGCGTCGCCGGGATCGGGCCCGAGCCCATGATCGCCGGATCGACGCCCGCCGTCGCCCAGGAGGCGATGCGCGCCAGCGGCTTCAGGCCGCGCTTGGCGGCTTCCTTCGCCGACATGATCACGAGAGCCGCCGCGCCGTCATTGATGCCGGACGCATTGCCGGCGGTGACGGTGCCGTCCTTCGAGAAGGCGGGCTTGAGCTTGGCCATCGCCTCCAGCGTCGCGCCGTGGCGGGGATACTCGTCGGTATCGACGACGATGTCGCCCTTGCGGGTCGAGACGGTGAACGGAACGATCTCGTCCTTGAACTTGCCGGCCTTCTGCGCGGCCTCGGCCTTGTTCTGCGAGGCGACGGCGAAGGCGTCCTGCTCCTCGCGGGTGATCTGCCACTTGGTCGCGACGTTCTCCGCGGTCGTGCCCATGTGGTAGCCGTGGAACGCGTCCCAGAGCCCGTCCTTGATCATCGTGTCGGTGAACTTCAGGTCGCCCATCTTGGTGCCGGAGCGCAGATGCGCGGCATGCTGGGCCATGGACATCGATTCCTGCCCGCCGGCGACGATGATGTCGGCATCGCCATTGGCGATCTGCTGCAGGCCGATCGCGACCGTGCGCAGGCCCGAGCCGCAGAGCTGGTTCAGGCCCCAGGCCGTCTTCTCCTGCGGAATGCCGGCGGCCATGGCGGCCTGGCGGGCCGGGTTCTGGCCCTGCCCGGCGGTCAGGATCTGGCCCATGATGACCTCGTCCACATCGGCCGGATCGACCTTGGCGCGGGCCAGCGCCTCCTTGATGGCGGCCGCGCCGAGCTCATGGGCCGGCGTGTTGGCGAAGGCGCCGTTGAAGGCGCCGACCGCGGTGCGCGCCGCGCTGACGATCACGATGTCCGTATCGGCCATGGGGAAATCCTCACTGTTGTCGCGACGTCCGGCCTGGCCGGACGCCTGTTCGGCAGGCACCTTCGAAGCCCGCCGCGCCGCCGTCAAGTCAGCCGAAAGAGAGGGCCGCGCCGAAACTTGCGGCAGCCGATCCTCGAGATGGCGCAAAGACATGCCGCATCGCCCATGCTGTGATCGGCATTTGCGGGCCGGCGCTCAAAAAACTTGCGACGGGCGCGGCAGCGGCTACCATCGCCGCCGGAAGACCGTCAGTCCGGCCGCCGCGCGATCTGTGCGGAAGGCTACGGACCAACGTGCAGGATTCTGATGGCCAGCGACAAAGAACCGACCGTCATCAAGAAATACGCCAACCGCCGCCTCTATCACACGGGCACGAGTTCCTACGTCACGCTGGAAGATCTCGCGGGGCTGGTCCGCAACGGCGAGGATTTCGTCGTCTACGACGCGAAGTCAGGCGAGGACATCACCCGCTCCGTCCTGGCGCAGATCATCTTCGACGAGGAATCCAAGGACGGGCAGAACCTGCTGCCGATCGCCTTCTTGCGCCAGCTGATCCGCTTCTACGGCGACAGCATGCAGGCGCTGGTGCCGCGCTATCTCGAATTCTCGATGGACCATCTGACCAAGGAGCAGAACCAGTTCCGCGAGCAGATGGCCAAGGCCTTCTCCGGCGGCGCCTTCGGCGGCGGCGCCATGGACGCGCTGCAGGCCCAGACCCGCGCCAACATGGCGATGTTCACCGAGGCCTTCCGGATGTTCAACCCCTTCACCGCGGCCGCCGCCGGCAAGGCGCAGGAGGACGCTTCTGCTGCCTCGCCCGCCAAGGGCGACGATCTCGGTGATCTCAAGCGCGAGCTGAGCGAGATGCGCGACCGGCTCGACAAGCTCGCCAGGACGAAGTGAGGCGCAAGGGCTGAGCGAGGCGCAGTTCGGCCGCACTCAGCTTGCCGCGCGCCGGCCCTGCCCCGGCGCAGGGCGGCGCAGCTCCGCCTTTCCGACCAGATGCCCCTGCAGATAGGTGACGCCCCAGTCGGCGAGCATCCGCGCCTGCGTCTCGTCGTCGACCCATTCCGCCACCGTGTCGACGCCGAGATGGCGCGCGAGGTCGATCAGCGTGCGGACATAGAAGCGGTCGTCCGTCGAGCGACGCAGATTCTGGGTGAAGGTGCCGTCGATCTTGAGCACGTCGATCGGGAAGGCGCGCAGATGCCGCAGCGAGGTGTGGCCCGCGCCGAAATCGTCGATCGCCACGCGGGCGCCGCGCTCCTTGATCTTGCCGAGCAACCGGGCGATCCGCGTCGGGTTCTCGATCGTCGCCGTCTCGGTGATCTCGACGATCAGCCGCTCGGCCAGCCCCCGTCCGCTGCTGGTGCAGGCGAGGAAGGCGTCCATCCATTCCGGGTCCGAAAGCGACCGCGGCGAGACATTGACCGAAAGTGAAAGCCCCGGCTCTTCCGCCAGCAGCGCCGCGGCGAGTTCGAGGACGCGATGGTCGAAAAGCCGCACTAACCCGCGCCGCTCCAGCATCGGGATCAGCTCGGCCGTGGCGAAGAAGGCCCCGTCGCGCCCGAAGGAGACGCGCAGCAGCGCCTCGTGGAAGGCGATCTCGCGCGTCGTCGCGCGCACGATCGGCTGCAGCGCGAGCTCGATGCGGCGCTCGTTCAGGGCCGCCAGCGCGCTGACGTCGAAGCCCGAATCCTGGTCGCTGCGCACGCGGCTTTCCTGCCGCCTTGCGATCACCACCGAGTCGGAGGCGCCGGCCTTGGCGCCGGAGAGCGCGTTCTCGGCAGCAGAGAGCAGCGTCCCGGCATGGTTGGAGAGATCCGGCGCGATCGCGGCGCCGACGCGCAGCCGCACCAGCGCGATACCGCGCGCGGTCTCGATCGCGGACTGCGCCACGGCCTTGCTGAAACGCCGCGCCGCGGCCTCGACCTGGTTCTGCGGGCAGCCCGTCAGCAGGATCGCGAAGCGGTTGCCCGAATAGCGCACGAGATGGTCGCGCCGGCGCGTCACCGAGCGCAGCCGCTCCTGCACCACGCCGATGATCTCGTCGGTGGCCTCATGGCCGAAATCGTCGTTGAGCCTCGCCAGCTCGTCAATCGCCGCGACCAGCACGACGACATTGCGCTCCGCAGGCAAATGCTCCGAGAGCGCCGAGGACAGCCGGTCGAGCAGGGCCGAGCGGTCGCCCAGCTCGCCCGTCTGGCCGAGCAGCTCGTCGGGGCGGACCTGGCGTTCGAGCCGCAGCATGCCGCGGGCGCAGGCGGGCCGCCCGTCGGTGCCCGCGAACCAGCGCCCGGCATCCTCGACCCACATGCGACGGCCGGCCAGTTCGGCCGCATAGCGCGTCCTGTAGATGACGCCCTCGCCCTGATCCTGCCCGCCGGAGGAGAAGACGGCGTCATAGCGGCTGCGGCCGCTCCCCGGCTCGACCAGCCCGGCGAAGCCGAGGCCGCGGGACATGGCGGCGGCGGGAATCGGGCCGAGCACATCGGCGGCGTTCGGGCCCCATTGCAGGGCGTCGCTCTGGATGTCCCAGCTATAGACGACTTCACCGATCGAAGAGAGCAGGTTGCGCGGGTCGACGCGGGCCTCGTCACGCGCACTGAAGATCGACGGCACCGGCATCGGTGAAGCAGCCTCGGGAGGACGGGACGCCCGACGAGCGCTGGACGGTTCGCGGGCGGGAGATGTCCGGAAACGATGCAGTAAGTGTTCTTAACACCCCGTTAAGCCTGGCAGGCCCCTTGCAACTTTCCCCCCGGGCGCAGCGACTGCGTATCGGAGTGGCACATGGCCGAATCGGGGCATCGGGAGCAGGCGGACGGACGCGTGGCGGCGGGCTCGGCCATGCTGCTGCTGCAGCTCGCGGCCAGCCAGGCCGAGATCGGCCCCTTCGCCCGCAGGGGCTGCGAGACGCCGCAGGTCGCGACGGGGCTCTACCGCCGGACGGCGCGCCTTCTCTCCGCCACCGGGCGCCGTCCCTGAAGCGGCTGCGCGGTTCCGGCAAAGAAAAAGGGCCGGCGCAGAGGCCGGCCCCTTTCGAAAAACGTTGCGAGACGCTCAGGCCTCGGTCTTGGCCTTGAGGACCTGGCGGCCGCGATACATGCCCGACTTCAGGTCGATGTGGTGCGGGCGGCGCAGCTCGCCGGAGTTCTTGTCTTCGATATAGGTGGGCTGCTTCAGCGCGTCGGCCGAGCGGCGCATGCCCCGCTTCGACGGCGACGTCTTTCTCTTCGGAACGGCCATGATACTCTCCATCGTGCCGCCGCCCGGAAGCGCTGCCCGCAGGCCACGCCACCGCCACGACGACGGATCAATCTCGTGAGGCGTTGCCCATACACGCTGACGGCCGCGCTGGCTAGTGCCGAATCTGGCTTTTCGCAATCCGACCGGCAGGTCAGGCCGGAACGGCGCAATCCCCCAGCGGGCCGAGCTGCCCGACCCGGCGCTGCACCCGCGCGCTGGCCGAGAGCAGGGCACGGCTCGGTTTCGCCGGGTCGCGCAGGAGCGGGTTGGGCAGTGCGCCGGCCAGACGCGCCGCCTCGGCCGGCGTCAGCTTCGCGGCCGGCTTGCCGAAATGGTGCTGGGCGGCGGCCTCGGCCCCGAACACGCCCTCCCCCCATTCGGCGACGTTGAGATAGACCTCCACGACCCGCGGCTTGCCCCAGGCGAAGTCGATCGCCATCGCCAGCGGAATCTCGAGCGCCTTGCGGACATAGGAGCGGCCCGGCCAGAGAAAGACGTTCTTGGCGGTCTGCATCGTCAGGGTCGAGGCGCCGCGCGAGGGCCCGTCCTCGTCCTCCATCACCGCATTGAGCTCGACCCAGTCGACGCCGCGATGGCTGCAATAGCGCTGGTCCTCGGCCGCGATGACGGCCCGGATCAGGTTGGGAGAGATGTCCGTGAGCGGCACCCATTGACGCTCGACCGGCTGCAGCGTCAGCCAGCGCCCGAGCATCAGCGTCGAGGGCACGGGCACGAAGGCATAGAGCAGGATGGCGACCAGCAGCAGGACCGGCAGCGCCAGCACAGCGAGCCAGAGGGTCCGCAGCAGGCGCAGCACAGGGCTTCGCCGCCTCGCTGCCCGTTCGCCCGCCATTGCCGTCATCCCCCTCACGCCTCCGCGCCAGCCTCCGGCTTGACGGTTCGGCCACTCTCCGGCAAGCCCCGCCGGTCTGCGAACGCGAGGCCCGCGCATGAGTTCCGCCCCCACCCGCGCTCCCGAGGCCGCCGACGGGCTCGCCACCCGGCTGGGCTGGACCGCCGACGCGATCGAGACCCTGCTCGCCGAGCTGCTGGCCGAGAGCCCACGCGAGGGCGAGATCGCCCGCCCCGCCCGGCTGCTCGCCGCCATGCGCCACGGCGCGCTCGGCGGCGGCAAGCGTCTGCGGCCCTTCCTGACGGTCGAGACCGCCCGCCTCTTCGGCGTCGCGCCCGAAGCCGCCCTGCGGGCCGGTGCGGCAGTGGAGCTGGTCCACTGCTATTCGCTCGTCCATGACGACCTGCCGGCCATGGATGACGATGACACGCGCCGCGGCCGCCCGACCGTCCACAAGGCCTATGACGAGGCCAGCGCGATCCTCGCCGGCGACACGCTGCTGACCTATGCCTTCGAGGTGCTGGCCGACCCCGCGACCCACCCCTCCGGCGACATCCGGGCCGCGCTGGTGCTGGCGCTGTCCCGCGCCTCGGGACTCGGCGGCATGGCCGGCGGCCAGATGCTGGATCTCGCCGCCGAGGGCCGCTTCGGCAGCGGCGAACCGGCTGCTCTCTCCGAGGCCGAGATCCGCAGGCTGCAGGCGATGAAGACGGGCGCGCTGCTGGCGGCGAGCGTCGCGATGGGCGCGATCCTCGGCGGCGCCTCGGCCGCGCAGCGCGCATCCCTGGACAGTTACGGCCGGGCGCTCGGCGCGGCCTTCCAGGTCGCCGACGACATTCTCGACGTCGAGGCCAGCCCCGAGCAGCTCGGCAAGGCGACCGCCAAGGACCAGGACAAGGGCAAGGGCACTTTGGTGCAGGCGCTCGGCCTCGACGCCGCCAAGCGCGAGCGCGACGCTCTCAGCGCGGCGGCCGTGGCGGCGCTTTCCGGCTTCGGGCCGGAGGCGGATATCTTGCGTGCGGCGGCGCGGTTCGCGGCGGAGCGGACGAGCTGAGCGGTTACTGCGGGAGCCGATAGCGACGCCGCCCAGGAGAGCCGTCATCCCGGGACGACCGAAGGCCGGCCCGGGATGACGTGAACGGAGTTCCTACCGCCAGCGTCCGAAGGCGTCAGCCAGCGTCTGACCGCCCGGCACGCCCTTCTCGAAGGTGATGATGCCGCGCCGGCCGGAGGCGAAACGCACCGGCACGTCGATCCAGCTGCGGGTCAGCATCAGCTCGATGTTGCGGTCGACCTCGACCGGAACATTGGAGAGCGCCGCCACGAAAAGGTTCTCCCCAAGCGCGGAGTTGATGGCCGAGAGCGGTGCACCGCGCTCGCTCTCCTCAGCCTTGAACTGCGGCACGCCGACCTCGCGCACCGCCTCCGTCGCGGGGTTGCCGGTGCTGGAGAAACGCATCCCGATGATGTGCGAGGCCGGGAAGGCCGAATCGGTGTTGCGGCGGACGGTGAAGTCGAGCGTCAGGCCGATCTCGGTGAACTCGACCGTTGCGCGCACGATCGTCTCGACCGGCCGACCCTGGCCGACGCTCTCGCTGTCGAGCCGCCAGAAAGCCCGGCCATTGACGGCGCGCGGCGCCTGCGGGCTGTTGGGATCCTCCGTGTAGAGGATCGCCCGCTGCGCCACCGTGACCTCCTGCGAGGGCGCGGCCCCACTGGCCGACGGCCGCGTCGCGGGCGGCTGGGAACCGGCCTCGCCGACGCGCTCGTTGATCTTGCCGGCGGAGTCCGCCTGGGGCGCCGGCGCGGGCGTCTCGCTGCGGGGACGCTGGACGGTCTCGGGCGGGTTCACCTTGTTGACGTAATAGGCTGTCACTGCGATGGCGGCGACGGCAACTGCGACACCCCCCGCCACCACCGCCGTCCGCAGATGGCCGGGCTTGACGCGCTTCTCGCGGGGCGGCGCGATACGCGGCCGCGCCGGCTGAGACTCGGCCGGATCGTCGCGGCTCTCGCCGAAGCGGTCGTCATCCGGAGCGGCGGCGCTCACAGGCGGGCGCGGCGGCGGGGAGGCAGGCTCCGGCAGAGGCGGATCGTCGAAGACCGGCACCGCCTCCAGCGGCGGCTGCAGCGAATCGATGCCGGGCGGCGGCGGCGTGTCGTCGTAATCGGCCTCGATCCGCGCCACGGCCTCGTCGAGCGCCAGCCGCTCCCGCATGATCTCGGCCTCGCCCAGCGGCGGGTCGAGGCTGCGCAGCTGCGCCACGAGGGCGGTCCTGGCACGGTCGTAGATCGCCTGGCGCGCTGCCGGCGACGTGTCGGACAGTCCGGCCACGGCACGAGCCAGGATGGGATAGAAGTCGGCCATTGGCCTCACTTGTCGCTGTTGCGGGCCTGCGTCAACCCTTGGCGGAGCAGCCGGTTTCAGCCCTCGAAGGGGTTATGGACCAGGATCGTGTCGTCGCGTTCCGGGCTGGTCGACAGCACGGACACGCTCGCGCCGATCAGCTCCTCGATGCGGCGGACATATTTGATCGCCTGCGCCGGGAGATCGGCCCAGGAGCGGGCGCCCGCGGTCGAGCCCTCCCATCCCTGAATCGTCTCGTAGACCGGCTCGACACGGGCCTGGTCGCTCTGGCCGGCCGGCAGATGCTCGAGGATCTCGCCGTCGAGCCTGTAGCCGGTGCAGACCTTGATCTCCTTGAAGCCGTCGAGGATGTCGAGCTTGGTCAGCGCGATGCCGTCGATGCCGGAGGTCTTCACCGTCTGGCGCACGAGGCAGGCATCGAACCAGCCGCAACGGCGCTTGCGCCCGGTGACGACGCCGAACTCCTTGCCCTTCTGGCCGATCAGCTCACCGATCTCGTCGAACAGCTCGGTCGGGAACGGCCCTTCGCCGACGCGGGTCGTATAGGCCTTGGCGATGCCCAGCACATAGCCGACCGCCGAGGGGCCGAGCCCCGAGCCGGTCGCGGCCTGGCCGGCGACGATGTTGGAGGAGGTCACGAAGGGATAGGTGCCGTGGTCGACATCGAGCAGCGCGCCCTGCGCCCCCTCGAACAGGATGCGCTTACCCGCACGGCGCTGCGAATCGAGCAGCGCCCAGACCGTATCCGCGAAGGGCAGGATCTTCGGCGCGATTTCCTTGAGCTGCGTCAGCAGCTCGGCGCCGTTGACCTCGTCGATGCCCAGGCCGCGGCGCAGCGCATTGTGATGGGCGAGCATGCGCTCGATCTTGGCCTCCAGGATCGCGGGGTCCTTCAGGTCGATGACGCGGATGGCGCGGCGGCCGACCTTGTCCTCATAGGCCGGGCCGATGCCGCGCTTGGTCGTGCCGATCTTGAGGCCGGCATTGGCGGTCTCGCGGAAATGGTCGAGCTCGCGATGCAGCGGCAGGATCAGCGTGGCGTTGTCGGCGACGCGGAGATTCTCGGGGAAAATCGCGACGCCCTGCGCCTGCAGCCGCGCGATCTCCTCGACCAGATGCCAGGGATCGACCACGACGCCGTTGCCGATGACCGAGAGCTTGCCGGGCCGCACGATGCCCGACGGCAGCAGTGAGAGCTTGTAGACGACGCCGTCGATCACCAGCGTGTGGCCGGCATTGTGCCCGCCCTGGAATCGCACCACGACATCGGCCTGGCTCGACAGCCAGTCGACGATCTTGCCCTTGCCCTCGTCGCCCCACTGGGCGCCGACCACCACCACATTTGCCATGGTTCAGGGGTTCCTGCTTGTCTTAAGTGAGTCTTGCGCGTGTCGTTTCGGGCAAGCGCCGCACATGAAAAACCCCGGCGCAAGACCGGGGTTCGAAGGCAGGTTCTTGCACGCCCTCATGAGCCAAGAGCGCGCCGAGGTCAAGGTTGGCGCGCATGGCCGGCGGCGGCGGGCGGGTGTAGAAGATGAGCCGGCGGCCGCCCGCAGGACGGATGCGGGCCCGCGCCAAAGGGATGAGAACACCGATGACGAACACGCTCGACGCCTGGCTCGACCGGCACCACGCCGCTTTCACGGCGATCCGCCAGGACATCCACGCTCATCCCGAACTCGGGCTCGAGGAGACGCGCACCGCCGCCCTCGTGGCGAAGAACCTGCGCGAATGGGGTGTCGAGGTGACGGAAGGAATCGGGGGGACGGGCGTGGTCGGCGTCATCCGCGGCAAGCGCGCCGGCCAGCGTGCGGTCGGACTGCGCGCCGATATGGACTGCCTGGCGCTGGAAGAGCAGACCGGCCTCCCCTACGCCTCGCAGCACCCTGGCAAGATGCACGCCTGCGGCCATGACGGCCACACCACCATGCTGCTGGGCGCCGCGCGCTACCTCGCCGAGAATCCGGATTTCGCCGGCACCTGCATCCTGATCTTCCAGCCGGCCGAGGAAGGTCGCGGCGGCGCCAACGCCATGCTGGCGGACGGGCTGTTCGACCGCTTTCCCTGCGACGCGATCTATGGCCTCCACAACACGCCCGGCCTACCGGCCTCGCATTTCGGCACGGCGGTCGGCCCCTTCCTCGCCTCGGCCGACAGCTGGGAGGTCGTCTTCCGCGGCGTCGGCGGCCATGGCGGCTCGCAGCCGCATCGCTCGACCGACATCACCTATGCCCAGGCGCAGTTCGTGCTGGGTCTCCAGGGCATCGTCGGCCGCAACGTGCCGCCGCTCGACACCGCCGTGATCAGCGTCGGCTACATCTATGGCGGCGATGTCAACGCGTCCAACGTGATTCCTTCCGAGCTGGTGCTCGGCGGCACGGCCCGCACCTATTCCGCCGAGATCCGCGACACGGTCGAGCGTCGCATCGGCGAACTCGCCTCTGCCACCGCGCTCGCCTGGGGCTGCAGGGCCGAAGCGACCTATCACCGCGGCACCAGCCCGCTGATCAACAAGGCCGAGCAGGTCGCGGTCGCGGTGGCGGCGGCGTCCGCTTCGGTCGGTGCCGACCATGTCGACGGCAAGATGCGGCCGGGCACGGGCGGCGAGGATTTCGCCGAGATGATGCTGATCAAGCCGGGCGCCTTCATGCGCATCGGCAACGGCGTCGAGGCGGACGGCTCCTTCAAGGGCCTGCACACCCCGCTCTACGACTTCAACGACGCCATCATCCCCGACGGCATCCGCTACTGGGTCAATGTCGTGCAGGAGGAGCTGGGCATCGGGGAGCGGGCGGCGGCGGCCTAAGGCACAACGCGTCATTCCGGGGCGCCGCGAAGCGGCGAGCCCGGAACCCATAACCGCAGGTCCTTCCGAATCGGGCTCCACGCGGCCACCTCATCCTGCCGATCGAGAGGTTATGGGTTCCGGGCTCTTCGGTTTCGCGAAGCCCCGGAATGACGGCGCCCCCCTCTGCAGGGCTCCCCTCCAAGCCCGTCGGTTGCGCGGCCCGGAGGCAGGCCATAAGCGGCGGGCTCACGCCAACCACCGGGTCACCCCCATGCAATCGCTCGCCATCTCGACGCTCACCATCTGCGGCATCGAGGAACTGCCCGCCCACAGCCTGCGCCGGGTCACGCATGTCCTCTCGGTGCTGGACCCCGACTGGCCCGAGATCGACGCCTTCGGGAGCTATGGCGAGCACACCCGTGTGACGCTGCGCTTCCACGACATCATCGATCCCGCACCCGGCAAGATCCATCCCGAGCCGGAGCATGTCGACCAGATCCTGCAGTTCGGCGAGGGGCTGCGCGAAGGAGCCGGCGAACGGGTCGAGGGGCATCTCCTCGTCCACTGCCATATGGGCATCTCGCGCTCGACCGCGGCGATGCTGATGCTGATGGCGCAGAACGACCCGGAAGCGAGCGAGGACGCGCTGTTCGAGCGCCTGCGCGCCGTGCGTCCGCAGGCCTGGCCGAACTCGGTGATGATCGGCTTCGCCGACGCGCAGCTCGGCCGCGGCGGGCGCCTCACGCAGGCGCTGCGCCGCCATTACGGCCGGCAGCTCCAGACCGAGCCGCGCTACACCGACTGGATGACGCGGCTGGGCCGCGGGCGCGAGCTCGAGATGGCGGTGTGAGCGGTGGTCGTTTGTCCCTCCGACACTCGGCCGTCATCCTGGGCGACCGAAGGTCGTCCCGGGATCCATCCGAGGGCGGCGCAGAGACCGATGATGGATCCCGGCCTGCGCCGCTGCGCGGCTGGTCCAGGATGACGCGTGGTTCGTGAGCAAACTTCCCCGCCCCTCAGTTCAGCGGCCGCGGCAGGGGCTGCGGGCCAGGACCGGGCTGCGGGGCATAGGTGACCTCGCGGTCACCCGGCCATTTGATCCGGTAGGCGACCTTGATCTCCTTCTCGGCGCCGGGCGCGAGGTCGAAGGTCCAGGCCGAGACGCCGCGCTTGTCACCGACCTGCTTTTCGGTCGGCGGCGTGGTCTGCGCCGGCAGGCTCTCGACCGTGATCGCGCTGTTCTCCGAATAGGGAATGCGCTCGGTCACCGTCACCTTCACCGGCTGGGCGTGCAGGCTCTTAACCACCGTGCGGAACTCGCGCAGATCGGTCCGGCTCTGGCCCAGCCAGTTCGGCTCGTTCTCCCGGCGACGCACCGGCGCGCGCGTGACCTTGAGCTTGTCGTCGGCGCCGAAGCCGAGCTCCACCCTGTCGCCCGGCGCCACGAGACCGATCCGGCCACGCCCGATATAGGTGCCGTCGCGATGCAGGGCCACGGGGCCCGGCAGCAGCGGTGCCGCCTCCTCGTGGACGAAGCTCGCCTCGAGATAGGCCTTCTCTTCCAGTTCGGGCACGATCCGCGCCGCCAGCGCCGGCTCCGCTTTCGCCTGGCTCAACAGCACGGTCTTTGAGGAGCCGTCCTGTGGAATGGTCGCGCGGCCGGGCACCTGGAAGCTCGCCTGATAGGCCCCCGCCTCGACCGTCGCGGTCTGGACCTCTGCGGCGACGGGGGCGGGTGCGGCAGCAGCGCGCTGCGACGCCTCGGCCTGGGCGTCCGCCTCCGCCTTGGCACGGGCGGCCGCCATGGGAGCCTGGGCGCGCGCAGCCGGGCGCGCCTCGTAGAGCACCGGCGGCTCGAAGAACATCACCTGCACCGGCGTCAGTTCCGGAACCCGGGTGCCACCGGCCGAGCGCGTCGTCGACAGCGTCAGCGCGACCTCGCTCCAGTCCTCCCCCGTACGTTGGCGGAGTTCCGCGCGACGCACCAGTTCGAGACCCGGTTTGCCACCGGCAGCCGCCGTCGTCAGACGCGCCTCGTATTGCGGGGTCCAGCTCGCCCCGCCGACGCGGTAGCTGACCGTGAACTCGGCCGCGACCGGCCCGGGCGCCTCGACCGCGATGGCAACGTCGCGCTTCGGTGCGCCCGGCCGCCCCGGCTGCGGCTTCGCCCGCTCCAGCGCCGCGATCTCGCCCTCGACCTCGGACGCGCGCGCCCGCACGCCGCGCAATTCCTCATGCACCTTGACCAGCGCCGTGCCGATCGCCTCGAACACGGCCGGCCAATCCGCCACCGGCAGCGCCTTGCCGTCGGGCCCGAGCTTGTCCGGTCCGGTCTGGCCGAAACGCTCGATCGTGGCGCGCTTGGCCTCGATCGCGGCGATCTGACCCGCGAGGGTCTCCTTCTCCTCGCGCAATGTCTTGAGCTTGCCCTCGATCACCGCATCGAGAACCGGCCGGGCCTCGCCCGGCGCCAGACGGACATCGACGGCACCGACCGAGAAGCCCGCGCTGCCCTTGCCCTCGACGCGGATCGAGGCGGGATCGATCGTCGCCGGCAGGCCGCGCAGCACGATCTGCGAGGCGCCCTGCAGCAGCTCGGCCTTGCCCAGCCGCGTCACCACCGCTCCGTCGGGATAGACCGTGACCCGGTCGATGCGGGTGGGGAGCTCGATTTCGGCTGCGGCGGCGAAGCCGGGCGCCAGCACGAGGGCGGCGGCTAAACGGGTCATCATGGTCGGCTATCCCCTGGGCGATCACGTCGCCGTGATAGGCGCGTGCGAATTCGGCGCGGCCAAGGCGGAATTGGGCCCGATTGCGGACGACGCCACCCGATCGCGGTCTGCGCGCGGCGTCGTCCTTCCGTTGCAGGAGGCCGATACGAAAAAGGCCCCGCCGTCCGGCAGGGCCTTTCGCTGATCCCGGCGAGGTCGCTGGGAGGTCAGAACTCTTCCCAGCCGGCATCGCTGGCGCGGCTGTTGGCGACCTTCTTGGCCGGAGCCCGCGCGGCGGCGGGCGCCGGAGCCGGCGCGGGACGCGCAGCCGGGCGGTGGCCGGCGAAAGCGGCCTCCGCGAGCTGGCGCAGACGGGCGGGCTCGCCGGCCGGAGCGGAGGGGGCCGAACCCATGGCGCCCCCTGAATCCGGACCGGTCTTGAAGGCCGCGACGAGATCGTTGAGCTGGCCGATGCGGCTGGAGAGCGAGGCGGCCGAGGCCGCGCTCTGCTCTGACAGCGCCGCGTTCTGCTGGGTCATCTCGTCGAGATGGGCGACCGCCTGGCTCATC
>LSIG01000033.1 GCA_001556125.1 Rhizobiales bacterium CCH10-E5
GAGTATGAGGCGGTTGTCGGGGGAGGCTTCTGATGAACGACCATGATCACCTGACTGCCTTGCTCGGCCGGTTGAAGCTGACGGCGCTGCGCGATCAGCTCGACAGCCTGATCGACGAGGCCGGTCGCCGCGAACTCACGATCCGGGAGGCGCTGACGCTGTTTTGCGAGCGCGAGGTCGCACGCCGCGACCAGCGCCGGATCGACATGTCCTTCGGCCTGGCGCGTTTCCCCTTCGTGCGCGACCTCAGCGGCTTCGACTTCGGGGCCCAGCCTTCCCTCGACAAGGCGCAGATCCGCGAGATCGCGACGGGGCGCTTCATCGCCAATGGCGAGGCGGTGCTGCTCCTGGGCCCGCCGGGCGTGGGCAAGACCCA
>LSIG01000034.1 GCA_001556125.1 Rhizobiales bacterium CCH10-E5
GGACTCGGGAGGCTTCGGGGCACCGCCCTGGGGGTACTACGGCCCCTGTGCGAGGAGCTCGCTGGAACGGTCGTTGGCATCACGCCTTCGTCCCATGCCGGACGGCGCGACAACCTGATGAGGGGAACTGGCGCTTGAGGGCTCGCGGCGGAGGATGGCTTTCGACCCGATAAGCGCGGCCCGGAGCCCAAAATCGCCGACAAGCGGAGCGCCACGGGGCGTGCGGATGGTGGCTCAATCCATCCGCGCCGCATCCTGGCTCAATGGATGCGGATTTCAGGTTACGCGCCTCGCGGCGCTCCGCTGCCCCTCGTTTAGTACGCCTGCGTGCGAGCGTGGGCGGGATTTGGCACGACCACTCGCAGCAGGAGGTAATGGACAAGAGCTTTCGCTATGGGACCCGGCAAGGTCTCACTGGCCGTCCGACGCCTGCCTCAGGCTCCAAAGCCGATCCCCGCGGTACGAGACGCCGCCGGAAGCGCGGCGAGACCCGACCTGAGCCGCCCCCGGGACGTTCGCCAACGGTCTCACGCGGCGGCCGCCATCGGGTCCGATCACCGCAGCGGATAGCCCAGAAATTCCGCGATGGCCGCTGTCTGGGCCTGCACCATGGCGCCGCCGCCGGCCGTCCGGCAGCCGCGGCGTTCGGCGGCAAGCAGAAGCGGTGTGGTCGGCTTCGTGACGATGTCGATCACCACGGTCCCGGACTCGAGGTCGGCGATGTCGATGGCGGTTCCGTCGCTCTCGGCCATGCCGACAGGTGTCGCGTGGACCAGAAGATCGAGGCCGCGGAGCGACAGCGAGCCGGCTTCCGGCACGACGCCGCCCTTGGCGGCGATGCGGCCGCAGAGGGCGGCAGCCCGCGCCTCATCCCGGTCGACGACCGAGAGCGAGGCGATGCCGGCTTCGACGAGGGCGAAAGCGATCGCCGCGCCTGCCCCTCCCGCGCCGATCAGGCCGACACTTTTACCCTGCGGGACGAAACCTATGCCGGCGGCAGCGCCGACGAGGCCGACGCCGTCGAAGATGTCGCCGACCCAGCGGCCGTCCGGCAGACGCCGGGCCGCGTTGACGGCGCCCACGTCACGCGCCCGCTCGCTGATGCTGTCCAGCCAGGAGATCAGCCGCTCCTTGTGAGGCATGGTGACGACGAGACCGTCGAGATTGGCGAGCGCCAGCAGGCCGGGGATCGCGGCCTCGAAGCGATCGGACGGAACATGGAGCGGGACGAGCACCGCATCATGACCGGACGCCGCGAGGCGTGGATTGAAGTTCTGCGGCGAGCGGGCGTGGATGACGGGATCACCGAGGAAGCCGAGGAGCCGGGTCTTGCCGCTGATCGCGGGGGGGCAGAGCGTCTGCGGGCATCGGGCAACCTTCTTGCAGATGAGGAGCGGGCATTCAGTCGAGAGGCGGCGGGCCGGAGGAGGCCCGGATCACCAGCTCGGCCTCCGCCTCGAACGAGACCGCGCAGTCGCGCCCCTCCAGCCTCGCGGTCAGGACCTGGGCGGCGATGCGGCCGATCTCGGCGCCCGGCACACGCACGGTGGTGACCGGCACCGGGAGATGGCTCATGATCTCGATGTCGTCATAGCCGACGATCGAGAGAGCGGCCGGGAGGCGAAGCCCCATGGCCAGCGCCTCCAGCACGGCGCCGACGGCGAGATGGGCGTTGCCGCAGATGATCGCGGTCGGCTTCGGGTCCGTCTGCCAGAGGCTGCGCAGCAGGCGCCGGCCATCCGCGATCGACCATTCGCCCATGGCGAAATGCTGCGGCCGGACGGCGAGGCCGCGGCTGGCGAGGGCATCCCGCACGCCGTCGAGGCGGGCGCTGGCGCGATCGTTGTTGCGGGTGGACTGCGCGATGACGCCGAAGCGGACATGGCCGAGATCGGCCAGATGGTCGGTCATCATCATCAGCGCCTTGCGGTTGTCGGGGCCGACACAGGTGCCGTGCGTCTGCGAGTCGTAGACGAAGGTGTTGACGAAGGGCATGTCGCGCCGCCGCAGCAGTGGCACCAACTCCGGATGGTGCGCCTGGCCGACCAAGATCAGACCGTCGACGCCACGCTCGACGAATTTGCGGACCTGGCGCAATTCCAGATCGGGATCATATTCCGAGCAGGCGAGCAGCAGCGTATAGCCGGCTTGAGACAGCTCCGACTGGATCGCCTGCGTCGCATGGGCGAAATCGCCGATCGACAGCGCCGGAAAGACCGCGCCGATGGTCTGGGAGCGGCGGGTGCTCAGGGCGCGGGCCGCCCCGTCCGGCACCCAGCCCAGTTGTTCGACCGCAACCGCGATACGCTCGCGCAGATCGGCCGAGACGACGTCCGGATTGTTGATGGCGCGCGAGACGGTCGCCGTCGAGACGCCCGCCGCCTGGGCCACCTCGCGCAGACCCACGCTGCGCCGCACTTCGCCGCGCCCCTCGGACGGCGCGATGACCGTGCCCCTGTCGACCGTCTTCACCCGCGTCATGCGTTCATCTCTCCCGCTCCGGCCGGCAGGACCTCACGCGAGTTGCGGTTTCGCCAGCCCGTATTGCAGGCGGTAGATGCCACAATCGCGCGCCGGATCGTAGCCGGACGCCACGGATGACAGCGCCTGCACAGACGCATGTTCGGCAAGCGCCGCCTCGAGCGGCGCAGCCTCGACGGCTTCGACCAGCAGGATCCAGTCCGCCGTCTGATCGGGCTCGCCGCGCAGCGCCTTCTCGGCTGTCGCGCCGCCGCCACCGCCCTGCCCTTCGAGCAGATGCACGGCGACGATCGAGGGCGCCGCCTGAAGCTCGTCCATCATCATTCCGAGACGGGCGAGAAATGCAGCCCGCTCGCCGCTCGCCGCCAGCCGCAATGTCGCGACGAAGGCTCCGTCGCCGAGCCCGCGGCTCTGGGCGACGTGGCAGATCGTCCGCGACGTCTCGCGGAAATGCCGCACCACCCGCTGAGTCCAGGGCGAAGGCGCATTCAGCCGGGCCAGATAGCCCGGCGCGACCAGCACCTCGGGCGTCTCCGTCTCGTAGAAGTTGAAGTATTTCGGTGTGCCCCGCTCCGCCACATAGCGGCGGCCGCGCAGGAACCCCGGCACGGCGACGCGCTCGGGGATGTGCTCGCCAATGTGCCAGGCGACGAAATCGGCCTCCGCCTCCGCGGCGATGCCATTCCAGATCGCCAGCACGCCCTTGCCCGCCAATGCCACGTCGTTTTCTCCTCAAACCCTGTGCAACTGCAGCCCGCCGCCGACATCGATATGGATGCCGGTCGCATAAGGGATCGCCCCCGTGACGAGGGCGGCGACCGTGCGCCCGACATCGGAGGGCTCGCCCCAGCGCTGCATCGGAATGCCGCCAGCCGCGAGCAGCGCGTCGTACTTCTCCGTCGCCGGCGCGGTCATAGCGGTGCGGATCACACCCGGGCGGACCTCGAACACGGCGATGCCGGCGGCGGCTAGGCGCGCCGCGAACAGCTTCGCCATCATGCCGACGCCGGCCTTGCTGATGCAGTAATCGGCGCGGTTCTCGCCGATGATCTCGGCATTCGCCGAGCCGATGAAGATGATCGAGCCCGGCTGGCCCGGCGCCCTCGCCAGCCGCCGGCGCGCGAAGGCCTGCGTCAGGAAGAAGCCGGCGCGGAGATTGACCGAAAGCGTGTCGTCGAAGCTCTCCGGCGAGAGATCGAGCAGGTCGCCCCGCTGGCGCGAGGTGATGCCGGCATTGTTCACGAGGCACTCCGGCTCGCCGAGATCGACGGCAATCCGCTCGATCAGCGCGTCATGGCCCGTGAGATCGGCGACGTCGCAGCTGTAATAGGCGCCCGCGTCGGACGGGCCCTGCCGTGCCTCGGAGACAGGCTCCTGGCTGACCCGCGCCACGACGAAGCCGGCAGCAGCGAGCGCTTCCGCGATGGCCGCGCCAATGCCGCGCCCTGCCCCGGTGACGATCGCGACGCGTTTCACGGCGCCGGTCTCGCGGCCCGACCGGCAGGGCATCTCATGGCCGGGGCAAGGCGTCTCGGACTTGACACTGGTCGACTCCCAATTCTATGCAAGCGGTTACAAAACCGGCTGCGAAAGTCAATCGCTCCGATGCCGGACGCAGCGAGGAAGCGACCGATGAAGGTGATCAGCGCGAGCGAGGCAGCCTCGCTCATCCAGCCCGGCGACAGCATCCTGGTCAGCGGCTCGGGCGGCGGGCATTGCGTGCCGGAGGCCGTGCTGGAAGCGATCGAGGCCCGCTTTCTCGAGACCGGCGCACCGCGCGACCTCTGCCTGATCCACGCGGTGGGCATTGGCGACCGCAAGCTGAAGGGCGCGGCGCGCTTCCGCCACCCCGGCATGCTCAGGCGCAGCATCACCGGCGCGCTGGTCGATTCCCCGCCGCTGATCGAGCTGGCGCAGAAGGATCTGATCGAATCCTACACCCTGCCGCAGGGCGTGATCGCGCAGATGACCCGCGAGATCGCCGCCGGCCGCCCCGGCGTCATCACCAAGACCGGGCTGCACACCTTCGTGGATCCGCGCCAGCGCGGCGCGCGGCAGAGCGCTTCGGCGCGCGAAGACCTCGTCGAACTGCTCGAGATCGGCGGCGAGGAATGGCTGCGCTTCAAGCCCTTTCCGCTCGATGTCGTGCTGTTGCGCGGGACCACCGCCGACGAGGACGGCAACGTCACCATGGAGCAGGAGGCGGTGCCCGGCGAGATGCTCTCCTCCGCCCAGGCGGGCCGGCGCCTCGGCGCGGTCGTCGTCGTGCAGGTCAAGCGGCTGGCGCGGCGCGGGACGCTGCCGCAGCGGGCGGTGAAGATCCCCGGCATCCTCGTGGACCATATCGTCGTCGACGAGAACCAGCGCCAGACCTACTGGAGCGACTACAATCCGAGCTATTCCGGCGAGATGCGGATTCCGCTGGAGGGCATGCGCCGCCTGCCCTTCACCGAGCGCAAGATCGTCGCGCGACGCGCGGCCATGGAGATCCGCCCCGGCGCGATCTGCAATCTCGGCGCCGGCATCTCGACCGGTGTCTCGGCGGTCGCGGCGGAGGAAGGCTTCCTCGACGAGATCGTTCTGACCAACGAGCAGGGCTTCGTCGGCGGCGCGCCGCTGACGGGGCCGGATTCCGGCGCCGCCCAGAACTACGACGCCGTCGTCGACCAGCCCTACCAGTTCGATTTCTACGATGGCGGCGGGCTCGACATCGCCTTCCTCTCCTTCGCCGAGGTCGATGGCGAGGGCCATGTCAATGTCAGCCGCTTCGGCGACACCATCGTCGGCATCGGCGGCTTCGTGAACATCAGCCAGAACGCCCGCAAGGTCGTGTTCAGCGGCACCTTCACCGCCGGCGGGCTGCAGATCGCCACCACGGACGGGCAGCTGCGCATCCTGCAGGAGGGCCGCAGCCGCAAGTTCGTCCGTGCGGTCGAGCAGATCTGCTACAATGGCCGCTTCGCCCGCGAGCAGGGCCGCGAGGCGGTTTTCGTGACGGAACGCGCGGTCTTCCGCGTCGGCGCCGGCGGGCTCGAACTCTGCGAGGTCGCGCCCGGCATCGACATCGAGCGCGACATCGTTGCGCATATGGATTTCCGCCCCGCCATCGCGGCCGATCTCAGGACGATGGATGCGCGCCTCTTCGCGGCCGAGCCGATGGGCCTCAAGCGCGACATCGCGGCACTCGGCTCGCAGGCTCGCCAGCCGCGTCGTCGGCTGGGGCAGACGGAGGCTGTGCAGCGCGTCGCGGGCGTGGCCGAACCGGCTTGAGGTTCAGGCCTCGTCCCTCGCCCTTTCCAGCCCGAGCATCAGAGCCGCGAGAGCCTCGATCGTCGGCGTCGGCACGCTCTTGGAGCGGCCGCGTTCGATGACGCTGCCATAGATCGCTCCGACCTCGCTGGGCCGGCCCGCCTCGATATCGCGGCGCATGCTGGTCTTGTTGCGCGCTGCTCCGCTGCCGACGATGCCGTCGAAGACGCGGTAGCGTGTTTCTGGCGGCAGATCGATGCCCCAGGCCTGGGCCACCGCAGCGGCCTCGTCCATCGCCCGCCTCGCGATCAGGGCCAGCGGCGGCAGGCTCGCGACGCCGCCGATGGTCAGCCCGGTCAGGCCACTGGTCGCGGACATAGCGACGTTCAACATCAGCTTCCGCCATTTCTCCGTCAGAATGGACGCGCTCGCCTCGGTCGGGATGCCGCGCTCGGTCAGCAGCCTGGCCAGCGCTTCGGCCCTCTGCGAGAGGCCGCCCGACATTTCGCCGATCAATGTCGGCAATGCGGCGTAGTTGCGGACCACGCCGGGAGCTTCCAGCGTTGCGCCGAGCGAGGTCAGGCCGCCCAGGACGGCACCCGGCCCCATCGCCTCCGCCATGATCTCTTCATTGCCGAGACCGTTCTGGAGGCTCAGGGCAATAGCGCCGGGCGCCATCAGCGGCGCCACGCTTCGGCTCACCTCGCGCGTCGCATGCGCCTTGCACTGGATCAGCACGAGATCGGCCGGGACAACGCTTCTCGGCGTGGTTGCGACGTGGATCGGAACGCTGCGGTCACCCCCCTCCCCGACGATGCGCAAGCCCCGCTCGCGGATCGCCGATGCACGCTCCTCGCTGCGCATCAGGAGCGTGACGCGCAGGCCCCGCTCGGCCAGCAGGCCACCGAACAGGCAGCCCATCGCTCCCGCCCCGGCCACCAGGACACGCGGATCCTTCATCTGCAGCCTCCTCGTCGCCGCGTTGCCGACGCCGGCCATTCACGACAATGTAAGCGGATACATTTTGCTTGTCACGCCGGCCAGGGTCGACTAGCTTCTCCGCATCGACCATGGCGGCGCCCAGCAACTGCAGCGCAGCGCCCCATCAAGAGCGCCGCCTGCGGGCAGGTGCCGGACCACAGGGAAGGAGAGCCGGGACATGGCTTCGCAGATGGCGTCGCGGGCGGCGTCCGATTTCGACAGCGCGCCGGCGGTTGAGGCCGCGCCGCGCCGCCGCTCGCCGACGATGCGACGGCTGCGCGCGATCGGCTGGAATCTGATTCCGCCGCTGACCTTCGTGGCCATCGTCGGCCTGTGGTCCTTCTCGATTCAGTTCTTCAAGATCCCGGCCTATCTGCTGCCGGCGCCAGGGGCGGTCTTCCAGCGCGTCGTCACCGATGCCGGCATGCTCTGGCTCAATGCCAAGGTGACGCTGACCGAGATCGTGCTCGGTTTCGGCCTGACGGTCGTCTTCGCAATCCCGCTCGGCCTGCTGATCGCGCTCTCGCCGATCGCCAAGCAGACACTCTATCCGCCGATCATGCTGCTGCAGCTCGTGCCGAAGATCGCGGTGGCGCCGCTCTTCCTGGTCTGGCTCGGTTTCGGGATGGAATCGAAGGTCCTGCTGACCCTGCTGATGACGTTCTTCCCGCTGCTTCTCGCGAGCATCAGCGGCTTCCAGATCCTCGACCAGCGGCTGCTCTACCTGACCCAGTCGATGGGGGCGAGCACCTGGCAGACCTTCTGGTATCTGCGCTTCCCCGCCGCGCTGCCGGTCATCTTCTCCGGCATCAAGACCTCGGCCACCATTGCCGCGACGGCCGCCATCGTCGCCGAATTCGTCGGCGCCAATCAGGGCCTCGGCTATGTCCTGCTGCGCGGCACCAGCACGCTCGACATCGAGCTGACCTTCGCGGTCCTCGTCGTGCTCACCATCATCGGCATCGTCATCAACTACGCGGTCGAGTTCAGCGAGTGGCTGATGACGCCCTGGCAGCGTCGCACCCGCCGCTGAGCACGGCGGAGCGGCAGCGAAACGCTGGCCGAAGGAGCCAGCTTCCGCCCCGCCGAGACGAAAACCACAACAAGACCAACACAATGGGAGGGTTCACATGAAGCACTGGATCAATCGCTCGCTGGCGGCCACCGCCTTTGCCGCCGGCCTCGGGCTTTCTGTCGCGCTGGCCCAGACCCCTGTCACCTTCCAGCTGAACTGGACGGCGGGTGGCCCGAATGCCGGTTTCGCCGCCGCCGTCGGCGAGGGCTACTACAAGGCCGCCGGGCTCGATGTCACGATCGTGCAGGGCAACGGGTCGGGCAACACGGCGCAGCTCGTCGCCAGCGGCCGTTCGCAACTCGCCTATGCCGACGCGGTGGCGGTCAGCCAGCTGATCTCCAAGGGCGCGCCGATGAAGATCGTCTCGACGATCTACCAGTCGAACCCCAATGCCGTGAACGCGCTCAAGAAGACCGGCATCAAGTCCGTCGCGGATCTGAAGGGCAAGAAGATCGGCGTGCCCGCCGGCGGCTCGCAGGGCCCGATGCTGCCGCTTCTCCTCAAGGCCAACGGCCTGAAGGAATCGGACATGACCCTGATGACCATGCCGGTGGCCGCGATGGTGCCCTCGCTTCTGCAGGGCCAGGTCGACGCCATCCTCGGCTCGACCGATGCCTACCAGATCCAGCTCGAGATGCAGGGCGCCGAGCTGACCAATTTCCCCTTCGCCGATCACGGCGTTCCGACGGTGGCGACCTCGATCTTCGCGTCGAACGACTACATCAAGCAGAATCCCGAGGTCCTGAAGAAGTTCATCGCCGCGAGCCTGAAGGGCTGGTCGTTTGCGCTCGACAACCCGGCGAAGGCGATCGAGCACGTCAAGACGCTGTTCCCGGACGTCAACGTCAAGCTCGCCACGGCCGAGCTCGCCGCGATCACCCCGCTGTTCTGCAGCGGCGGCGCCAAGTTCATCGGCAAGGCCGAGGACGCGCACTGGACCCGCACCCAGGCGCTGCTCTCCGAGGTCAAGCTGCTGCCGGAGAACCAGGATCCGAAGAGCTACTACACCAATGAGTATCTGCCCGCCGAGAGCGAGATGCGCGCCTGCAAGTGAGCAGGCGTTTCCCGCCCTCCCCGCGACCAGGACGATGCCGGACGCCATGCAGGACAAACCGAGACTGGGTTATCGCTATGACGACCTCCATGTCGGGATGCGCTTTCGCAGCCCGGGCCGCACGATCACCGATGCCGACCTGGTCGGCTTCGCAGGGCTGACGGGCGATTTTTCGGAGCTGCACACCAGCGACGTCTACGCCCAGGCCAGCCAGTTCGGTCGAAGGGTCGCGCATGGCATGCTCGGACTCGCCTATGCCCATGGCCTGATGTGGGCGCGCACCGGCGAGCTTCGCGAGACGGCGATCGCCTTCCTCGGCATCGACGGCTGGCGCTTCGTCGGACCGGTCTTCGTCGGCGATACGATCTTCGTCGACTACGAGCTCGCCGAACTGCGCGACAGCCGCTCGCGGCCGACCCAGGCGATCGCCACTTTCGAGGTCAAGGTGGTGAAGCAGGACGGGTCGGTCGTGCAGCAGGGCCGCAAGGCCCTGCTCGTCTCCAAGGTGCCGCTCGAGGCCGTGGCGGCGTCGAGTTCCGCCGCTCCCGCGGCCAACGAACGGACAGCCTCATGAACGAGCCGGACCAGAAGTCGGGTGTGACGATCCACATCCGCAATGTCTCGAAGGTGTTCGGCGCGGACGGCGACAAGCCTTTCCGCGCGCTGAAACCGATCGACGTGACGATTCCCGCCGGCCAGTTCATCTCGGTCGTCGGGGCTTCGGGCTGCGGCAAGAGCACACTGATGCTGATGATCGCCGGGCTGCTCTCGCGCTCGACCGGCGAGATCACCGTCGACGGGCGCAGTGTCACCAGGCCGATCACCGATGTCGGCATCGCGTTTCAGGACCATCTGCTGCTCGATTTCCGCACCGCGTTCGAGAACGTCATGCTGCATGCGGATATCCGCGGGCTCGACCGGGAGACGCTGGCGCGCCGGGCGAAGGACCTGTTCGCGCAGCTGCGGCTCGAGCACGCGATGGACAAATATCCGAACCAGCTCTCGGGCGGCATGCGCCAGCGCGTCTCGCTGATCCGGACGCTTGTCCACGAGCCGCCCGTCATCCTGATGGACGAACCCTTCGGCGCGCTCGACGCCCTGACGCGCCTCCAGGTCCGGACCGATCTCGAGAGCCTCTGGCTGCGCCGGCGCCCGACGGTGGTCTTCATCACCCACAGTGTCGAGGAGGCGGTGGGTCTTTCCGACCGCATCCTGGTGATGAGCCCGAGCCCTGGCGAGGTGATCGACGACATCGAAGTCGACCTGCCACGGCCTCGGCCGATCGTGCTCGGCGACGCCGCGGCCTTTGCGGCCTATGTCGACCGGATCCACCATCAATTCGAACGCATGGGCGTGCTGCACGGGATCACCCTGCCCCAGCAGAGCGCGGCCTGACATGGCGAATGACGGCGCGGCAGGGGGCAGCGCGAGCCTGAGCGAGACCTGCTTCATCGCCGAGATCGTGCTGTCGAACGGGCCGCTCAACCTCGTCACGGGTTCGCTGCTACGCCAGCTCAACCGCATCCTGGCCGACCTCGCGCGGCGGGACGACCTGCGCTGCGTGATCCTACATGGCGGCGAGTCCCGCGCCTTCTGCGCCGGCAGCGACATCAAGGAGTTCGCCTCGGTCCGCCACGAGGCCAGCGAGCGCAAGATCCTGGTGGAGGACATGGTGCTGCGCAATCTCGCGCGGCTGCCGATGCCGACCATCGCCGCCATCGATGGGCCCGCGCTTGGCGGCGGGCTCGAACTGGCGCTCTGCTGCGATCTGCGGGTCCTGAAGGCGGGCGTCGCCATCGGTCTGCCGGAATGCCATCTCGGCGGGCTCGCCGGCAGCGGCGCCGTCCGGCTGACACGGCTCGTGGGCCCGGCCCGCGCCAAGCAGATGCTGTTCACCGGCGCCACCATCTGCAGCGAGACCGCCCTCTCCTGGGGCGTCGTCAACGCGGTCGCCTCCGACGGGTCGGCGCTGGAGGCCGCGCGGCGGCTTGCCGGCGAGATCGCCCAGCGCGGCCCGATCTCGAACCGCCTCGCGAAGGACCTCGTCGATCGCGCCGGCGACCTGCCGCTCGACGCCGGGCTGATGCAGGCCAATGTCGCGCAGCAGCGCATTTTCGATTCCGACGACCTGCACGAGGGCGCTGCCGCCTTCTTCGGCAAGCGCGCGCCTGTCTTCGCTGGGCGATGATGCCTGGCCCTACCACCACTGGACCAGGCTTGGTCATGCCGGACCAAGGAAGAGCGAAGATCCGCCTAGCCCGTACGAGGCTCACGGCCTCCTCTAGGCTTGTGCCGCGTTGCGCGCATCGACGAGGCGGTAACCGACGCCGGGCTCGGTCAGGATGAAGCGGGGGTCGGCCGCGTCGTCTCCGATCTTTTCGCGCACATGGCCGATCGCGATCCGCAGATAATGCGTGTCGGCGACATGGGCCGGGCCCCAGATCGTGGTCAGGAGCTGGCGGTGCCCGACGAGCTTGCCGGCATTGCGCGCCAGCAGAGCGACGACGTCGAATTCCTTGCGTGTCAGCTTCACGGCCTGGCCGTCGACGCTCACCGTGCGGCTCGCCAGGTCGATCTCGAGCCCGCCAATCCGGATGGCGGCCGGCTCGGCGTTGCGTTCGCCGCGGCTGCGCAGCAGCGCCCGAAGCCGCGCCAGCAATTCGCCCGTGGAGAACGGCTTGGTGACATAGTCGTCGGCGCCGGCATCCAGCGCCGCGATCTTCTCGGTCTCGGCATCGCGCACGGACAGAACGAGAATCGGCACGCTCGACCATTCGCGGATCGCCTGGATCACCGCCTTGCCGTCCATGTCGGGCAGGCCGAGATCGAGCAGCACGGCATCGGGCGCCGCCGTCGCGGTGCGCTCGACGCCGAGGCGGCCGCGGTCGGCTTCCAGCATCTCGAAGCCGCCGGCGCCGAGCACGATCGCGAGAAAGCGCCGGATCGGCGCCTCGTCGTCGATCACCAGGATGCGGGCGGGCTTGGGCTCGGTCATTCGGAGAGATCGCTGCAGGCAGGGGCGAAGGGCAGCCTGATCACGATCGCGGCGCCGCGTCCACCGGGCCCCGCTTCGGCCCGTGCCGTGCCGCCATGCGCCTCCACCAGCCCGCGCACAATCGACAGGCCGAGCCCCGTGCCCGCCGGACGCGAATCCCCTTCCGCCACGCGGTGAAACAGGTCGAAAACGCGCTCGCGCTCGGCCTCGGGAATGCCGGGTCCCTCATCGGTCACCGCGATCTCGGCCATGGCGCCGTCGGCTCGCGCCGCGATCGTGATCGAGGTGCCCGCAGGTGCGTATTTGGCGGCGTTCTCGACGATGTTGGCGATGGCCTGCCCGATCAGCACGGGGTCGACATGGAGCGGCGGCAGGTCGCGCGGCGTTTCGATGACGAGGCGGTGGCGCGCAAGCACCCGCTCGAGATCGGTCCGCACCACGCCGAGGATTTCGCGCAGATCGACCGCCGCGCGCTTCGGCGCCAGCGCACCATGGCCGAGCCGGGTCATGTCGAGAAGGTTCTGGACGTAGCGGTCGAGCCGGCGCGCCTCGTCGAGCGCCGTCATCGTCAGCTCGCGGCGGTCGGCCGCACCGAGGACGCCATCGGTCTCGGCCAGACTCGACACGGCGCCGATCACCGTCACCAGCGGCGTGCGCAGATCGTGGCTGACGGAATTCAGGAGCGCCCCGCGCAGCTTCTCGCCCTCGGCCGAGACGCGGGCATTCGCCAGTTCGCCGGCGAGCCGCGTCCGCTCCACCGCGACGGCGACCTGGTCCTCGACCGCCAGCAGGAGGCGCCGCGTCTCGGGGTCGAGCCCGCGCTGCCGGTCGCGGAAGCGCACGCCGATGACGCCCAGGATGCTGCTGGCGGTGGCGAGCGGCACGAACAGCCATTCGGCCATCGGCAGCGTCGCGGTGCCCGCGCCGGCCGGCTCGTTCTTCTCGAAGGCCCAGCGCGCGGCGCCCTCGGCGCGGGCATCGAGTTCCGCGATGGTGGGGTGGCCCTGCACCTGCTGCAGCGCCCCCGCCGCATCCGGCATCAGGATCAGCGACTGGCAATCCAGCGTCGCGGCAATGTGGAAGGCCGCGGCCCAGAGCACGTCGTCGGTCTGGGTGGCCGAGGCGATCTTGCGGGCGAAATCGTAAAGGGTTTCGGTGCGCCTCTGTGCGGCGCGCATCGCCTCGACCTGAGCCTTGAGCCGCCCGGCCAGCGTGCCGGTGAAGAGCGCGCCCAGCAGATAAACCAGGATCGACACGACATCTTCCGAGCGGTTGATGTGCAGCGAATAGTAGGGTGGGGTGTAGAAGAAGTTGTAGGCCACCGATCCCAGCGCGCCGGCCGCCAGCGAAGGCCCCAGCCCCCAGCGCGCCCCGACCATCAGCACCGCGATCAGGTAAATCGCCGAAATCGCGCCCCCCGGCACCGCATCCCAGATCGAGATCGGCAGAGCCACCAATGTGGCCATGACGATCGCGCTAAAAGCCGTGGCGTAGCCCTGCCACGGTCCTTGCAGCCAGGGGCCGGCGACCGCCTTGCGCCGTTCGACCCGGGCATGTGGTGTCACCACCGTGATCTCGAAATCGGTGGCGTCGTCGAGCAGCCGGTCCGCGACGGGCTCGCGGAAGGCCCCGACGAGCCGCTGCCACCAGGAGCGCTGCGAGCGCGGGCGCCCGATCACCAGCCGCGAAACATTGCGCTGGCGGGCATAGCGCAGGATCTCGCCCGCGGCGTCCGTTTCCGCCCGCAGCACCACCGTCTCGGCGCCGAGCGATTCCGCCAGCCGCAGTGCCTCGGAGGTGACAGCGCGCGCATCCGAGGGAAGCGCCTCGTGCCGCGGCGTCAGCACGGTCGCGACGATCCAGGGCAGGCGGGCGCGCTCGGCCATGCGCTTGCCGGCCCGCACGAGGCTGCGCGCCACCGGCGCTTCGTTGATGCAGACCAGCAGCCGCTCCTCGGCCGGCCAGGGGCCCTTGACCGCATGGGCCTGCATCCAGTCGAGCATCTCGGCATCGACACGGCTCGCGGCTGTGCGCAAGGCGAGTTCGCGCAGCGCCGTCAGCTTGCCCTTGCCGAAGAAGTTGTCGAGCGCCCGACCGATCTGCTGCGGCACATAGACCTTGCCGTCCTCGAGCCGCTTGATCAGCTCCTCGGGCGGAAGGTCGATCAGCTCGATCTGATCGGCCCGCTGCAGGATCTGGTCCGGCACCGTCTCCTGCACGCGCACACCGGTGATGCGCGCCACGACGTCGTTCAGGCTCTCGACATGCTGGATATTCAGCGTGGTGACGACGTCGATGCCGGCATCGAGCACCTCGACGACATCCTGCCAGCGCTTGGGGTGGCGCGAGCCCGGAGCATTGGTGTGAGCGAGTTCGTCGATCAGCGCGATCGCCGGCCGGCGCGCGAGCAGAGCGTCGACATCGAGTTCGCTGAGGACCTGGCCGCGATAGTCGACCTGTCGCCGTGGCAATTGCTCGAGGGTGTCGAGCAGCGCCGCCGTTTCGGCCCGTCCATGGGTCTCGACGAGCGCCACCACGACATCGCGGCCCGCGCGCTGCCGCACACGGGCCTCCTCGATCATCGCGAAGGTCTTCCCCACCCCCGGCGAGGCGCCCAGGAAGATCTTGAGCCGGCCGGCGCCCGGCTCCTCCTCGCCCCGCGCTCCGGCGAGGAAGGATTCGGGTGGAGGCCTATCGTCTTGCGGGCTGGGCATGCAGGGGCGACCAGAGCATCAGCGCGCGAGCCTGTCGAGCGCGAGGTTGAGGGCGAGCACATTGACGCGCGGCTCGCCGAGAACGCCGAGCAGCGGCGGCTCGACCTGGTCCTGCACGAGGCGGCGCAGGCTGTCTTCCGCCACGCCGCGGACCTTCGCCACGCGCGCCACCTGGGCGAGCGCCGCTTGCGGCGAGAGGTCCGGGTCGAGGCCCGAGCCCGAGGCCGTGACCAGATCGGCCGGCTGCGGTCCGCCGCCGAGCGCCGCGACCCGGTCCGTGATCGCGGCCTTCAGCGTTGCAGACCCCGGCCCGAGATTGGAACCGGTCGAGTTGGCGGCATTGTAGGGGCTGTCCACCGTCTTGGACGCATCCTGCGGATCGGGTGCGGAAGTCGCCGAGGGGCGGCCATGGAAATAGCGATCCGACGTGAAGGACTGGCCGATCAGCGACGAGCCGATCACGGCGCCGTCCTTCATCACCGGCGAGCCGTTGGCCTTGGCGGGAAACACGGCCTGGGCGACCCCGGTGACGGCGAGGGGATAGGCGGCGCCCGTCAGCACACTGAACAGGCCGAGCAGGACGAGCGAGGGACGTAGATAGGAGGTCACGATCTATCTCCTCAGGCGAGGTGGAGCAGGTCGACGATCAGGTCGATCGCCTTGATGCCGATGAAGGGCACGATCAGGCCGCCGAGCCCGTAGACGAGCAGGTTGCGGCCGAGCAGGGAGGCCGCCGAGGCCGGGGCGTAGCGCACGCCCTTCAGCGCGATCGGGATCAGCGCGACGATGACGAGCGCGTTGAAGATGATGGCCGACAGGATCGCCGATTGCGGGGTGCCGAGCCCCATCACGTCGAGCACCGCGAGGCCCGGATAGGCGGTGACGAACAGCGCCGGCAGGATGGCGAAATACTTGGCGACGTCGTTGGCGATCGAGAAGGTCGTCAGCGCGCCACGCGAGATCAGGAGCTGCTTGCCGACCATGATGATCTCGATCAGCTTCGTCGGGTCGCTGTCGAGGTCGATCAGGTTGCCGGCTTCCTTGGCGGCGGGCGTGCCGGAGTTCATGGCGACACCGACATCGGCCTGCGCCAGCGCGGGCGCGTCGTTGGAGCCGTCGCCGCACATCGCGACCAGCCGGCCTTCGGCCTGCTCCTTGCGGATCAAGGCGAGCTTGGCTTCCGGCGTCGCCTCCGCCAGGAAGTCGTCGACACCGGCTTCCGCCGCGATGGCCGCGGCCGTCAGCGGGTTGTCGCCGGTGATCATCACCGTGCGGATGCCCATGCGACGCAGCTCGGCGAAGCGCTCGCGGATGCCGGGCTTCACCACGTCCTTGAGATGGACGACGCCGAGCACGTCGTTATCGCGCGCCACCACCAGCGGCGTTCCACCCGCGGAGGCGATCTTGCGCACGGCTTGCTCGACGGTGGCCGACAGCGCGCCGCCGGTGAGCTTCGCCATCGTGTCGGAGGCGCCCTTGCGCAGGGCGCGGCCATCAGGAAGGTCGACGCCCGACATGCGCGTCTGCGCGGTGAAGGGCACGAAGACGGCGCCCTGCCCGGCCGCGGCCTCGAAGCCGAAGCGCCTGGCGGCGAGGTCGACGATCGACTTGCCCTCCGGCGTGTCGTCCGACAGCGAGGCCAGGAAGGCCGCCTCGGCGAGATCGCGCTCGCTGACATTCGCCGCCGGCTCGAAGGCATGGGCCATGCGGTTGCCGAAGGTGATCGTGCCGGTCTTGTCGAGCAGCAGCACGTCGATGTCGCCGGCCGCCTCGACCGCGCGGCCGGATTTGGCGATGACATTGGCCTTCACGAGCCGGTCCATCCCGGCGATGCCGATGGCCGAGAGCAGCCCGCCGATCGTGGTCGGAATGAGTGTCACGAACAGCGCCGCGAGATAGATCACCGGCAGCGTCGTGCCCGACCAGGACGCGAAGAAGGGCAGCGTCACCACGACGAAGAGGAAGACCAGCGTCAGCGCCGCCAGCAGGATGTCGAGCGCGATCTCGTTCGGGGTCTTCTGGCGCTTGGCGCCCTCGACGAGCGCGATCATGCGGTCGAGGAAGGTCTCGCCCTGGCGGGCCGTGACGCGCACCACGAGCCAGTCCGAGACCAGCCGCGTGCCGCCGGTGAGCGAGGAGCGGTCGCCGCCGGATTCGCGGATGACCGGGGCGGACTCGCCGGTGATGGCGCTTTCGTCGACCGAGGCGACGCCCTCGATGATCTCGCCATCGGTCGGCACGATGTCGCCGGCCTCGATGAGGATGACCTCGCCGGGCTCGACGAGCTCGACCTCCTTGGTGGCGTAGACGACCCGGTTGGCCGGATCGATCAGGACCTTGGCGAGCGAAGAGGACCGGGTCGAGCGGAAGGCGTCGGCCCGCGCCTTGCCGCGCCCTTCCGCGACCGCCTCGGCGAAGTTCGCGAAGAGCACGGTGAACCACAGCCAGATCGCGATCTGCAGGCCGATCCAGAAGACCGGCCCGCCGATCAGTCCCTCGCGAATGACGAGGACGGTCGCGAGCACGCAGACCAGCGCCGTCGAGAAGATAACCGGATTGCGCGCCAAGCTGCGCGGATCGAGCTTGCGGAAGGCCTGCAGGATCGCAGGCCGGAGGATGACGGGCGAGAACAGGCCCATCTCGGCGGGAGCATGCTTGCTCATGGGGACCTCTAGAAGCTCTGCCCGGCCCGGATCGACACGTGTTCCGCGATCGGGCCCAGAGCGAGGACGGGGAGGAAGGTGAGCGCGCCGACGATCAGGATCGTCGCCACCAGCAGCGTGACGAAGAGCGGCCCATGGGTGGGGAAGGTGCCGGCGGTCTCGGCCGCGGGGCGCTTGGCCGCGAGGCTGCCGGCAATCGCCAGGATCGGGATGATGTAGCCGAAGCGGCCGAGCATCATCGCGATGCCGAGGCAGCTGTTGTGCCAGGGCGTGTTGGCGGTGAAGCCAGCAAAAGCCGAGCCATTGTTGCCGGTCGCCGAGGTGTAGGCGTAGAGCAGCTCCGAGAGCCCATGCGGGCCGGCGTCCTGCACCGAGGCCTGAGCCTGGCTGGTCGCGATCGCCAGCGAGGCGAAGACCAGGATGCCCAGCGGCATGACCAGCAGGGTCAGAGCCGCGAGCTTGATCTCCTTCGCCTCGATCTTCTTGCCGAGATATTCCGGCGTGCGGCCGACCATCAGCCCGGCGAGAAACACCGTGATGATGACGAAGAGCAGCATGCCGGTCAGCCCGACGCCGACTCCGCCATAGACCACCTCACCGAGCTGGATGTTGAGCATGGCGACCAGCCCGCCCAGCGGCGTGAAGGAATCGAGCATGGCATTGACCGAGCCGTTCGAGGCCGCGGTCGTGGCCGCCGCCCAGAGCGTCGAGGCGAGGATGCCGAAGCGCACCTCCTTGCCTTCCATGTTGCCGGCTGTGGCATCGACGAGCCCGGCGTGCAGCGGGTTGCCGAGGCGCTCGGCGCCATAGATCGCTGCGAAGCCGGCGAGGAACAGCACGGCCATGGCGGCAAACAGCGCGCTGCCCTGCCGGCGATCCCCGACCAGTCGGCCATAGGTGAAGCAGAACGCGACCGGGATCAGCAGGATCGAGATCGTCGTCAGCAGGTTCGACAGCTCATTCGGGTTCTCGAAGGGATGCGCCGAATTGACGTTGAAGAAGCCGCCACCATTGGTGCCAAGCTGCTTGATGGCGACCTGGCTGGCCACCGGCCCCAGCGAAAGGCTCTGCTTGGCGCCCTCGAGCGTCGTGGCGTCGAACGAGCCGGCCAGCGTCTGCGGCAGCCCGAGCGCCACCAACACCAGCGCCAGGAGAAGCGCGGCCGGCAGCAGGATGTAGAGGGTGGTGCGGGTCAGATCGACCCAGAAATTGCCGAGCACGCGGGTCTGCTTCGCGGCGAAGCCACGCGCGACGGCGGCGGCCACCGCCGCGCCGCTGGCGGCCGAGACGAAGTTCTGCGTCGTCAGGCCGAGCATCTGGCTGAGGTTCGAGAGCGTCGTCTCGCCGCCATAGGACTGCCAGTTGGTGTTGGTGACGAAGGACATCGCCGTGTTGAAGGCGAGAGGCGCCGGCAGCCCGTCGAAGCCCTGCGGGTTGAGCGGCAGCAGGTTCTGGTAGCGCAGCATCAGGAACAGCAGCGCGAAGCCCGCCGCGTTGAAGGCGAGCAGCGACAAAGCATAGGCGTGCCAGCGCTGAGGCTGCGGCCGGCCCTGGCCGGCGAGCCCGAGGATCGCGTTCTCGATCGGCGACAGGAATTGCGCCTCGCCGGTGAAGACGCGGGCCATGTAGTGGCCGAGCGGCCAGGCGAGCCCCAGCAGCAGGGCCGCGAAGATCAGGAACTGGACGAGGTCAGGGATGAAAGGGGTCTGGGTCATGAACCGCTCCCCGTTCAGAAGGATTCGGGGCGCAGCAGCGCCTTGAGCAGATAGGCCAGCAGCAGCGCTGCCACCGTCAGCCCCAGAATGATGTCGAGCGGCATGATGCGCCTCACAGCCGCTCGGCCGCGGCGACGGCGATGCCGGCGAGGCCGAACAGCGCGAGGCCCCCGAGCAGAAAGAGAAGGTCGATGAACATGGAAAAGCTCCGGTCCGTGGTCGGACCGGAGATGGAGCCGATGGCCGTAAGGCCGCCATGTCGAAGACGCCGGCTCGGCGTAACGCCGGCGTAAAGTCGCGATGCGGGGTGTCGCCGGCCGCTCAGCGCGCCGGGTCTGGACCCAGGATGGCGGCGGCGAGGCTATCGCCGCTGTCGAAAGCGGCTTCCACCCGCGGCCCGATGCACCAGTCGCCGCAGGCTCCCAGGCGGGCCGAAGGGTCCCAGAAAAAGGCCTCGCCCAGCGGCTGCTCGACCAGCGCATAGCGCCAGCGATGGGCCGCGAGGAAGGCGGGCTCCGCAGTCTCGCCGGTGAGAGCGCGGAACCGGGCATGAAGTGCCGCGCCCGCCTGCTCAGGCGTGTCCTCGAGATGCTCGCGCGACCAGCCCGGCGTGGCGTGCACGACGACGGCGTCACCCGTCGCATCGCGCCCGGGCTTGGAGCTGTCGCGGGCGATCCAGGCGATCGTCGTATCCTGCGGACGCAGGCGGTCCTGCGAGAGCGCGGTGCGCGCCTGAAAGCCGAGCATCAGCGCCCAGCAAGGGGCATAGGTCGCGCGCGCCGCGCCGGCCCAGTTGCAGCCCGCCGACGCCAGCAGCGGCGCGGCCTGCGGTGCCGGGACCGCGACGATGACGCCGGCGAACGTGCCGTTGCCCTCGGTCGCGACCGGTCCTTCGGCCGTCGAGACATTCCAGCCATGGGATCCACGGGTCAACGACGAGACGGCGCATTCGGTCACGACCGTCGCCTGCGGAGCCAGCCTCTTCGCCGGCGCGCTCATCCCGGGCACGCCGACGTGATCCTCGCCCCAGCGGCCGACCAGCCCCTCCCCCGTCAGCCTCGTGACAAGCTCGCGAAACCGCTCGCCACGGGTGGTGAAGTATTGTGCGCCATGGTCGAAGCGGAAACCGCCAACCCTCCGCGTCGCCATCCGCCCGCCGAGGCCGCGGCTCTTGTCGAACAGGGAGACCGACCGGCCGGCTGCGCCCAGCCGGCGCGCAGCCGCAAGCCCGGCCATGCCGGCGCCGATCACGGCCCAATGTTCGTTCATCACGCGTGTCTCCGATGCGTCACGCTTACGCCCGCCAGCGCCTGCCGGATCAAAGCCGGACGCGGCCTCACGGGTTGCGACAGATGATTCCGATGCGGAACCATTAAAGCCTCCGCCGATTGGGTCTCGGGAGATCACCGGGAGGATATGGATGGCCCGTCGCGCACGCTACAAGCCCTATCGGCAACCGACCGGCGGATGGGGCTCGGTCAAGTCGCTCGGCGTCCATGTCGTCGGCCAGAATGCCTTTCACAGCACGCCGGGGCTCCTCACGGACCATAACAAGGTCGGCGGCTATGCCTGCACCAGCTGCGCCTGGACCAAGCCGCGCGAGGCCCATAGCGCCGAGTTCTGCGAGAACGGCGCCAAGGCGACCTTCTGGGACGTGACGACCCGGCGCACGACGCCTGACTTCTTCGCCCGGCACAGCGTCACCGAACTGCTCGGCTGGTCGGATTACGAGCTCGAGAATGCCGGGCGGCTGACGCATCCGATGCGCTACGACCGCGCTTCGGATCGCTATGTCGAGGTGTCCTGGTCGGAGGCGTTCTCCGACATCGGCCAGAAGCTCAAGGGCTATGATCCCAAATCGACGGTGTTCTATGCGTCGGGCCGGGCCTCGCTCGAAACCTCCTACATGTATCAGCTCTTCGCGCGGCTCTACGGGCACAACAACCTGCCCGACAGCTCGAACATGTGCCACGAGACGACCTCGGTGGCGCTGCCGCAGAGCATCGGCACGCCGGTCGGCACCGTGCTGCTCGACGATTTCGCCGCGACCGACTGCATCCTCTCCTTCGGACAGAATGTCGGCACCAACTCGCCGCGGCTGCTGCACACGCTGCAGCAGGTGCGCGAGCGCGACGTGCCGATCATCGTCTTCAACCCGCTGCGCGAGCGCGGCTGGGAGGCCTTCGTCAATCCGCAGCGCCCGGGGCAGATGCTCACCAACGCCCCCACGCAGATCGCGACGCAGTACCACCAGCCGCGTGCCGGCGGGGACATCGCGGCGATGCTCGGCATCGGCAAGGTGCTGCTCGCGCTCGACGACGAGGCGAAGGCGGCGGGGCGGATGCGAATTCTCGACGAGGCCTTCATCGCGGAGCACACGCAGGATTTCCCCGCCTTTGAAGCCAAGCTGCGCGAGACGGGCTGGGACGAGATCATCGAGGCCTCCGGCCTGCCGCGCGCCGCCATGGAAGCCGCCGCCGCGACCTACGCCAAGGCGACGGCGACCATCGCGATCTACGGCATGGGGCTGACGCAGCACCGGCTCGGTGTCGATAGCGTACAGATGCTGGTCAACTTGCTGCTGATGCGCGGGCAGATCGGCAAGCCCGGCGCCGGCATCTGTCCCGTTCGCGGCCATTCCAACGTGCAGGGCCAGCGCACGGTCGGCATCGCGGAGAAGGCCGAACTCGTGCCGCTCGACCGGCTGGCGGAGCAGTATCGCTTCGAGCCGCCGCGCGAGGACGGCCTCGCAACTGTCGATGCCTGCGAGGCGATCATGGCCGGCGAGATCCGCGCCTTCATCGGGCTCGGCGGCAATTTCGTCCGCGCCATTCCCGAGCGCAAACTGATGGAGGCCAAGTGGGGCGGCATCGACCTCTCGGTCCAGATCGCGACCAAGCTCAACCGCTGCCATCTGATCACCGGCCGGACCAGCTATCTCCTGCCGACCCTGGTCCGCTCCGAGATCGACGAGCAGGCGAGCGGGCCGCAGATCGTTACGGTCGAAGATTCGACCACCTGCATCCACGGCTCGCGCGGCAGGTGGAAACCGGCTGCCGAGACGCTGCTCTCCGAACCCCGCATCGTGGCCGAGCTCGCCAAGGCGACGCTGGAGCCCGATCCTCAGGTTCCCTGGGACGAGTGGGTCGCCGATTATGCGAAGGTGCGCGACGCGATCGAGGCGACCTATCCCGACCAGTTCGAACGCTTCAACCAGCGCCTCGACATTCCTGGCGGTTTTCCGCGTCCGGTGGCGGCGCGCCAGCGGCACTGGGAGACCGAGAGCGGCAAGGCCCATTTCAGGGTGCCCAAGGCCCTTTGCGCCAGCTTCGACGATGGACAAGACCATGGCGTGCTGCGGCTGATCACGCTGCGCTCGAACGACCAGTTCAACACCACCGTCTATGGCTATGACGACCGCCTGCGCGGTATCAGCGGCTCGCGGATGATCGTGATGATGAACCGCGACGACCGGATCCGCTTCGGCATCGCCGAGAAGGGGAAGGCGCGGCTGACGACGGCCGTGGATGACGGTGTCCGGCGCTCGATGGGCGGGTTCGAGGTCATCGACTACGACATCCCCGCCGGGACCTGCGCCGCCTATTTCCCTGAATGCAACGCCCTGCTGCCGCTCTGGCACTATGCCGAGGAGAGCAAGACACCCGCGGCGAAGTCGATTCCGATCCGGGTCACGGCAGAATGAGCACCCTCCTCCCCCTGGCAACCCAGGCCGGCAGCACAGCCTGTCGCCCGGTCGCGAGCACACGCTGGCGCTACGAGGCGGAAACCTGCGTCGCACGTGATACCGAGATCGCCGTCGAGTGGCCGGTGAACATCCGCTACGGCTCGGTGCCTTATGCTGTGATGATGGCGACGCCGCTCGACCTAGACGACTTCGTCACCGGCTTCAGCCTGACCGAAGGAATCATCGCCGACGCATCCGAAATCCGCGCCATCCGCATCTCCGATGAGCCAGAGGCGATCAATGTCGATGTCGAGCTGGCGCCGGGCCGTTTCCGGCAGCATCTCGGCCGGCAGCGGCGACTGACCGGGCGGACCTCCTGCGGCGTCTGCGGTGTCGAGGATGCGAGCCAGTTGCCCCGTGCCGAGAGACGATCGGCGACGGGCGCCCCGGTGGCTGCCGAAGCCGTGGCTCGCGCCGTCGGTGATCTGCGTGCCCATCAGCCGCTCTACGCGCGCACACGAGCCGTTCACGGCGCCGCCTGGTGCGACCGCGAGGGACGCATTCTGATGGCGCGCGAGGATGTCGGCCGCCACAATGCCCTCGACAAGCTGATCGGTGCGGTGCTGCGGGCGGGCGAGGCGGCGACGGACAGGTTCGTCGTCGTGACCAGCCGTGCCTCCTATGAGATGGTCGAGAAGACCGCGATGCTGGGCGCGGCGGCGCTCGTCTCGGTCTCGGCGCCGACCTCGCTGGCGGTGAGCCGGGCAAGAGCCGCCGGGCTGATGCTGGTTTCTGTCGCCCGGGAGGACGGCTGCGAGGTGTTCTCGGGCGAACTCACCCGTTGATCGGGCGCGGCGGAGTTGCCTGCTGCTCAGGGCGAGCCGCCGGAGCTTGGGTTCGCCCAGGGACGGTCATGATCCAGCGCTGTCCTGTAGCGCTGGATGTCGCCCGCGAAGGAGCGCGTGACGTCGATATCGTCCCAGCCGTTGAGCAATTGCTCGCGCCAGACCGGGTCGATCGCGAAACCGGCCGCGCGGTTGCCCCAAGACACGGTCTGGGCCGTGAGATCGACGGTCACCGGCAGATCGGGTGTTGCGGCGAGCGCCGCCAGCAGATCCTCAACATCCTCCTCGCCGAGGACGGCCGGCAGGACGCCGTTCTTGACCGCGTTGGAGGCGAAGATGTCGCCGAAGGTCGGCGCGATGACCACATCGAAGCCATGATCGGCTAGGGCGTAGACAGCCGCCTCGCGCGAGGAACCCGAACCGAAATTGCGCCGCGCAACCAGGATCGGCGCGCTGCGCCAGGGCTCGCGGTTGAGCGGGAAGTCCGGCCGCTTCGCCCCCGCCTCGTCGCGCCGCAGATCGTGCAGGAGGAAGGAGCCGTAGCCTTCCGAGCGCGGCCGCTTCATGAAACGGGCCGGGATGAGCTGGTCGGTGTCGACATTGGCCAGCCCCAGCGGGCAGGCCACGCCAGCGATCCGCGTCAAGGGCTTCACGAGCGGCCCTCCAGCATGGGGCGGACATCTGCGAGCCGGCCGGCCACCGCCGCGGCCGCGACCATCGCCGGCGACATCAGATGGGTGCGCGCCCCCGGCCCCTGCCGGCCGCGGAAATTGCGGTTCGTCGTCGAGGCACAGCGCTCGCCGGCGGGCACCGTGTCGCCATTCATGCCGACGCACATGGAGCAGCCCGCCTCGACCCAGTCGAGCCCGGCCTCGGTGAAGACGCGGTCGAGCCCCTCCTCCTCCGCCTGGCGCTTCACGAGCGAGGAGCCCGGCGAGACCAGCCCCGGCACCCTCGCCTTTCGCCCCGCCAGCACGCTCGCCGCAGCGCGCAGATCCTCGATGCGGGCATTGGTGCAGGAGCCGATGAAGACGCGGTCGATCGCGATGTCCGAGAGCTTCTGGCCGGCGCGCAGCCCCATATAGTCGAGCGCGTCGCGCAGGGTCGCCGCCCGGCCCTCATCGGTCTCGCGGGCCGGATCGGGAACGGTCGCGTCGATCGGCAGCGCGTCCTCCGGGCTCGTGCCCCAGGTCACCACTGGGGCGATCTGCGCGGCGTCGAGCGTGATCTCGCGATCGAAGGCGGCGTCCGCGTCGCTCGGCAGCAGGCGCCAGTCCTCGACCGCCCGCTCGAACGCTTCGCCCTTGGGCGCGAAGGGCCGGCCCTCGATCCAGCTCCAGGTCGTCTCGTCGGGGGCGATCAGCCCGCAGCGCGCACCCGCCTCGATCGACATGTTGCACATCGTCATGCGACCGGCCATCGGCAGCGCCCGCACCGCCGCGCCGGCATATTCAACCGCATAGCCGCGCGCGCCGTCCGCGCCAATGCGGGCAATGATCGAGAGGATAAAGTCCTTGGCTCCGACCCCGGCGATGGGCGTCCCGTCGATGCGGATCCGCATCGTCTTCGGCTTCTTCTGCCAGAGCGTCTGCGTCATCAAGACATGCGCGACCTCGGAGGCGCCGATCCCGAAGGCATAGGCCCCGAAGGCGCCATGGGTCGAGGTATGGCTGTCGCCGCAGACCATGGTCAGGCCCGGCAGCGTCAGGCCCTGCTCGGGCCCGACGACATGAACGATGCCCTGGCGCGGGTCCTGCATTCCGAACAGCTCGATGCCGTGCCGGGCGGTATTGCTGCCGAGATCGTCGATCATCCTTGCGATCTCCGGCTGTTCGACCCGGTCGCGGTTGCGCGTGGGGACGTAGTGATCGGCGATACCGAAGGTCAGCCCCGGTTCGGCTACGGTACCGCCGCGGGCCTGAAGCTGGTTGAAGGCGTGGAAGGAGCCCTCATGGACGAAATGCCGGTCGATCCAGAGCAGCGCGTCGCCGGACGGACGCTCGACGACGACATGGCTGGTCCAGAGCTTGTCGAACAGCGAGCGCGGCCGGTCCGCCGCCTCTCCCCTGTCTGCCGATCCCGTCATCGTCATCTCCCTCGGCGAAAAACATAACCGCTCGCCCGCTTGACGCAAGTCAGTTGTTCTATACGCTAGACAACTAGCTGTCCGATGAGACAGTCAATTGTCTGGTGGACAGGACGACCCAGGTGGATCCCTCGCTCGAACCGTTGAAGGCGAGACGGCTGGCGCTGCAGTTGCGCGAGCGGATCGCCAGCGGCGAAATCGCGCCGGGCTCGCGTCTCGCGAGCGAGCCGGCGCTTGCCCTGGAGCACGGCGTCTCGCGCGTCACGGTGCGGCGCGCGCTCGACAGCCTCGCCGCCGAAGGGCTCATCGACCGTCGCGTCGGTGCCGGCACCTTCGTGCGCGAGGCCGAGGCGCCCAAGCCGATCGTCGCCGATTTCGCCAATATGCTGACCCATCTGGTCGAGATGGGTCGCCGGACCGGCGTGAGGCTGGTCTCCTTCGGCTATGGGCCGCCGCCGGAGCCCGTGGCGCGGGCGCTCGGTCTCGCCGCCGGCGAGCGCACGCAGCGCTCGGTGCGCGTGCGGCTGATCGACGGCCAGCCCTTCTCCTATCTCACCACCCATGTGCCGGAGCGCATCGGCCTGACCTATTCCGAAAACGACCTCGCCAGCGTGCCGCTGCTGACGCTGCTGGAGCGAGCCGGCGCCGCAGTCGAGCGCGCCAGCCAGACGATCAGTGCGACGCTGGCGAGCCCCGACGTCGCCGAGGCACTCGGCCTGGAGATCGGCTCGCCCCTGCTCTCCCTGACCCGCGTCGTGCTGGGGCCCGACGGACAGGGCGTGGAGCATCTGCACGCCCTCTACCGGCCGGACCGCTACTCCTTCCAGATGGAGCTGCACCGGGCCGGTGCAGCCGGCGACCGGCGCTGGTCGCCCGTCCCGAGCCATGGTGCCGAGCCGGATGGCGGCACGCCCGTCGCACCCACATCGGCCGCAGCGAGGGGTTGAAACGATGACGAGTCCCATAACGATCGACCGCCGCCGTTTCGGCCTGCTCGGGCTCGCCGCAGGGTTCGCGGCGACGAGCGCCAGCGCGCAGGAACCCTGGCCAAGCCGACCAGGCCGCGTGATCGTTCCCTACCCTGCGGGTGGGGCGACCGATGTGATGGGTCGCTTCGCCGCGGAAGCGCTGAACCAGGCGACGGCCCAGCGCTTCATCGTCGAGAACAAGGGCGGAGCCTCCGGCGCCATCGGCTCGGCCGAGGTCGAGCGGGCCGCGCCCGATGGGCACACGCTCCTCGTCGCAACGCCGGCGACCCATGTCACCAACCAGTATCTGCGCGACAAGCTGCCCTATGATCCGGACCGCTTCGAACCCGTGCTGCTGCTCTCGCGCAGCCCGCTGCTGCTGATCGCGACGTCCTCGTTTCCCGCCAACAGCGTCGCCGAGCTGATCGCGCTGGCGAAGCAGAAGCCCGGCAAGCTGAACTATGCCAGTTCCGGCGTCGGCGCGACGAGCCATCTCGCGCCTGAGCTGTTCAAGACCATGGCCGGCGTCGACATCACCCATGTCCCCTATCGCGGGGCCGGCCCGGCGATGACCGACCTGATCGGCGGCCAGGTCGAGCTGATGTTCGACAATCTGCAGACGGCATTGCCGCAGGTGGAGTCCGGGAAGGTGAAGGTTCTCGGCATCACCAGCGCCGAGCGCGCGCCGAACCTCTCGCAAGTGCCCGCCATTGCCGAAACGGTGAAGGGTTACGAGGCGCTGAGCTTCCTCGCGCTGATGGCGCCGCTGCGCACGCCGATGGCCATCATCGAGAGGATCAACGCGATCGTCACCGCCTCCTTCCAGACGCCGGAGGTGAAGCCGAAGCTCGGCGCGCTCGGCGTGGAGTTCGTGCCGATGACGCCGAAGCAGCTCGACGATTTCATCCACGAGGAACGCCGGAAATGGGGCGGCCTCATCCGCGAACGCGGCCTGAAGGCCGAGTGACCGAACGACCAGCCCGGCGCCAGACCGGGTTCACCACAGAGGAGAACGACGATGACCGACCAGCCTGAAGTCAAGACCGCGAACCGCGCCGGGCTCTCCCGCCGCGCCGTGCTGGCCGGCTCCGCCGCCGGCAGTGCCGCCATCGCCATGCCCGGCGTGCTGCGCGCCCAGGCGCCGGCGGTGAAGATCGGCATTCTCCAGCCGGTGACCGGCGCCCTCGCCTATGACGGGCAGCAGGGCCAGATCGGTGCCGAGGCCGCGATCAAGGCGATCAACGATGCCGGCGGCATCAAGTCGCTCGGTGGCGCCAAGCTGCAGATGGTCTTCGGCGATGCGCGCTCGACGCCCGAGGGCGGCACGGCGGAGGTCGAGCGCATGCAGGAGCAGGGCGTGGTCGGCATCGTCGGCGGCTTCGCCTCGCCGATCTGCCTCGCCGCGAGCCAGGCGGCGGCCCGCTACGACCTGCCCTATATCGTCGATGTCGGCGTCGCCGATTCCATCGTCACCCGCGGCCTGAAGAACACCTTCCGCTTCGGCCCCGGCTTCGGCATGGTCACGAAGACCGCACTCGCCAACCTCGCCAAGCTCAACGAGGATGCGGGCAAGCCGGCGAAGACCGTCGTTCTGGTGCATGAGGACGGGCTCTTCGGCTCCGGTCTCGCCAAGCTGATGCAGGCCGAGCTGCCCAAGCTCGGCTTCGAGGTTCTCGACACCATCGCCCATCCGACACCGACCCGCGACATGTCGAACGTCGCGCTGCAGATCCGTTCGAAGAACCCCGATCTCGTCATCCCCTCCAGCTATTACGGCGAGTTCGCCCTGCTGGCGCGCACCATGCAGCAGCAGCGCATCCGGCCGAAGGGTATCTACGCCGTCCTCAACGGGGCGGCCTCGAATTACCGCTTCGTCAAGGAATTCAACGACGCGGCGCAGTTCGTGATGGACTGCAACCACTGGCACGATCCGCGCAAGCCCGTGGCCGAGGCGCTGCGCCAGCAGGTCGAGGCGTCCGGCAAGTTCTGGACCTACAACATCCCGCTCAACTACTCCTGCGTCGGCCTGCTGGCGGACGCGATCGAGCGCGCGGGCTCGGTCGACAAGGCGAAGGTCATCGAGGCGCTGGCGGCGTCGACCTATGCCGGCCACATCATGCCCTATGGCCCGACCAAGTTCACGAACGGCCAGAACGAGGGCGGCGCGCCGGTCAACACCCAGGTCCAGGGCAACGACATCAAGGTGATCTTCCCGTCCGACTTCGCCGACGCCAAGCCGGTCTTCCCGCGCCCGGCGTGATCTCCTGCGCTGACGGATGAGGGCAGTCCAACTCCTCATCCGTCATTCCCTCATCCGTCCCGGCTTCGCCGGGCCACCTTCTCCCCTGAGGGGAGAAGGAAGAGCGCCCCATGTTCGCACCCGACATCATCCTCGCCGCCGTGCTCAACGGCCTGATGACCGGCTCGGTCTATGCGCTGATCGCGCTCGGGCTGACGCTGGTCTATGGCGTGCTCCACATCATCAACTTCGCCCATGGGGCGATGCTGACGGCGGCGATGTTCGCCGTCTATGTCGCGCAGACGATGCTCGGCATCGATCCTTATGTCGCGCTGGTGCCGGTCACGTTGTTGTTCTTCGCGCTGGGCTACGGGGTCCAGCGCTTCCTGATCGGGCCGGCGAGCCATGGCGAGGATCGCAACATCTTGCTGGTGACGCTCGGGCTCTCGATCATCATCGAGAACGCCATGCTCTCGATCTTCCGCTCCGACACGCGTTCGATCGACGTGCCCTACGCCTTCGAATCGATCGATCTCGGCTTCACCTTCCTGGCGCTGCCTCGGGTCGCCGCCTTCGGCGTCGCGCTGCTCGTGGCCCTGCTGCTCGGCCTGCTCCTGACCGCGACGGATACCGGCCGTGCGATCCGCGCCGTCGCTCGCGAAAAGACCGGCGCGGCACTCGCCGGCATCGACGTCGCGCATATCTACGCGGTGACCTTCGGGCTCGGCGCGGCCTGCGTCGCCATTGCCGCCTGCCTGCTGATGCCGACCTTCTATGTGACGCCGCGGGCCGGCAACGCCTTCGTCCTCGTCGCCTTCACCATCGTCGTGCTGGGTGGGATGGGCTCGATCCCCGGCGCACTGATCGGGGCGCTGTTCATCGGCGTGGTCGAGAGCCTGTGCGGCCTGTTCTTCGGCGAGAGCCTCGGCCAGATCGGCATCTTCCTGATCTTCATCCTCGTCCTGCTGGTCCGGCCGACCGGCCTGTTCGGAGCCCGCGCATGATCCGCGCCTATGGTCCCGCACTCGGCCTGATCGCGCTGGGCGCGCTGCTGCCCTTCGCCGTCTCGGCCAACACCGTGCTGAACTTCGTCGTGTTTGCGCTGATCATCGCGCTCGCGGCGCAGGGCTGGAACCTGCTTGGCGGTCTCGCCGGCCAGTTCTCCTTCGGCCATGCGGCCTTCTTCGGCACGGGCGCCTATGCCGCCGCCCTGCTGCAGACCCGCTACGGCGTCAACGCTTGGGCGGCCTTCGCCTGCGGGATCGCACTGGCGGCGGCCATCGGCTGGGTGATCGGCTTCCTGAGCTTCCGCTCCGGCCTGCGCGGCTCCTATTTCGCGCTGGTGACGCTGGCCTTTGCCGAGGTCATGCGGATCCTCGCCAATGCCTCCACCTTCACCGGTGGCGCGGCGGGCACGCTGGTGAAGCTCGATATCCGACCCGAGAACTTCCAGTTCGCCAGCCGCGCCGCCTTCGTCTGGATCGCGGTGGCACTGGTTGGTTTCGTGCTGCTGCTGACGATCGCGATCACGCGCTCGCGCTTCGGCGCCTGGCTGACGGCGGTGCGCGAGAACGAGGATGCGGCCCGGGCGCTGGGCGTCGATACGCTGGCGGTGAAGCTCAAGGCGATCACGCTCTCGGCCGCGATCACAGGCGCGGCCGGCGCGCTCTATGTCCAGTATTTCCTGTATCTCGACGCCGGCATCGCCTTTGGCGCCTGGATCTCGGTCGAGGCGCTGATCGCGCCGATCGTCGGCGGGATCGGCACCGCCTTCGGGCCGATCCTGGGCGCGCTGGCGCTGCACCTTCTCGGTGAATTTGCCAAATCCGTCGCCGGTGGCATCCCCGGCATCGACCTCGTGCTCTACGGGCTGCTGCTGGTCGCGGTGATCGCCTTCGCTCCCGGCGGCGTCATGGGGGTGCTGCGGCGCCCGCGCCGAGCCGGCCGGCAGGAGGCGCGCTGATGCTCTCCGTCACCTCCGTCACCAAGCGCTTCGGCGGGCTCGTCGCGGTCGACAATGCCAGCCTCGAGGTCGCCCCCGGCTCGATCACCGGGCTGATCGGCCCCAACGGCGCCGGCAAGACGACGCTGTTCACGCTCATCGCCGGCTTCGAGCAGCCGAGCAGCGGGACGATCCGCTTCGACGGCGCGGATGTGACCGGCCTCGCCGCACACAAGCGGGCCGAGCGCGGCATTGCGCGCACCTTCCAGATCGTCCAGCCCTTCGCCGGCCTGTCGGTGGTCGAGAACATCGCCGTCGGCGCGCATCTGCGCCACCCCGGTCGCAGCGAGGCCCATGGCAAGGCGCGGGCGGTCGCCGATCTGCTGGGGCTAACCGCCATGCTCGACCAGCCGGCCTCCGACCTCACGGTGGCCGGGCGCAAGCGGCTGGAACTCGCACGCGCTCTGGCGACGGAGCCGCGGCTTCTCCTGCTCGACGAGGTCCTGGCCGGCCTCAACCCCTCCGAGATCCGCGACATGCTGCCCGTGATCCGCCAGATCCGCGATCAGGGCGTCACCATCCTAATGGTCGAGCACGTCATGCAGGCGGTGATGAGCCTGTGCGAGCACATCCATGTGCTGGCCCAGGGCAAGATGATCGCGCAAGGCAAGCCGGCGGATATCGCCGCCCACCCCGCCGTGATCGAGGCCTATCTCGGGCACGGCGCCGCCAAGCGCCTGCAGGCGGCACCGGAAGGAGGTCCCCATGCTTGAGGTGCGCGGGCTCGTCGCCGGCTATGGCGCGACCGAAGTGCTGCGGGGGATCGATCTCGACGTCGCGCCCGGCGAGATCGTCGCGGTGCTCGGCGCCAACGGCGTCGGCAAGACCACGCTGAACCGGGCGCTGTCGGGCCTGATCCCGTCCAGGGCCGGCTCGATCCGCTTCCTCGGCGAGGCGATCGCCGGGCGCAAGCCGGCGGAGATCGTCTCCGCCGGGCTGATCCATGTGCCGGAAGGCCGCCGCATCTTCCCGAACATGAGCGTGCGCGACAATCTGGTGCTCGGCAGCTACCGGCGCGGCAAGGCCGACCGCGAGACCAATCTCGAGCGTATCTTCGCGCTCTTCCCGCGGCTGCGCGAGCGCATGGCCCAATCCGCCGGCACCCTCTCCGGCGGCGAGCAGCAGATGCTCGCCATCGGCCGCGGGCTGATGGGCAACCCCAGGCTGATCATCCTCGACGAGCCTTCGCTCGGGCTGTCGCCGCTGCTGGTCGAGGAGATGTTCGGGCTGATCGCCCGGATCGCGGCGGAGGGGCTGGCGGTGATGCTGGTCGAGCAGAACGTGGTGCAGTCGCTCGAACTCGCGGGCCGCGCCTATGTGATGGAGAACGGCCGCATCGTCGTCGCCGGCTCCGCTGCCGAGATCGCCGCCAACCCGGCCCTCAAGCACGCCTATCTCGGATTGTGAGACGCCGATGACCCTCCACGTCAAAGCCGAACCGGTGATGCGCCGGCCCGATACGCCGGCCTGGCTGACCGACCTGGCCCGATTCTGCGCCGGGCTGCGCTTCGAGGACCTGCCGGAATCCGTCGTCGCCCGGACGCTGCAGGTGATCGGCGATTGCATCGCCGCCATCGCCGCCGGCGCCCAGGAGCCGGAGACGATCGCGCTCGTCGCGCGCATGCTCGGTACCGACGGCGACAGCGGCGCGGCGGTGATCGGCGCCGGCCGTCGCGGCGCGCCTTCCCTCGCCGCCTTCCTGAACGGCACCGCCGGCACAATGCTCGAGCTCGACGAGGGCAACCAGTTCTGCCGCGGCCATCCCGGCATCCATGTCGTGCCGGCCGTGCTGGCGGCGGCGCTGCGAAGCGGCGCGAGCGGGCGCGACGTGATCACGGCCGTGGCGCTCGGCTACGAGATCGGCGCGCGCATCGGCATAGCCTCGAAGCTGCGCGTCACCATGCACCCGCACGGGACCTGGGGCACGGTGGGTGCGGCGGTCGCCATCGCCTGGCTCGCGCGGCGCGATGCCGCCGGCATGGTCGAGACGATCAATGTCGCCTCCTCGCTGGGCCTCTCGACCAGCCGGCGGACGATGCTGGAGGGCGGCACCGTCCGCAACAGCTTCGCCGGCTTCTCCAACCAGATCGGCCTGATGGTGTCCGACCTCGTCGCCGCCGGCTTCACCGGCGAGGCCGACGGGCTCGGCACCGTCTATGGCAGCGTCATTGCCGATGACTGGCGGCCGGACGAAATGGTCGCTGAACTCGGCCAGCGCTGGGAGATCGCGCGCAACTATTTCAAGCGCCATGCCTGCTGCCGCTACAACCACGGCGCGCTCGACGCCCTGCACGAGATCGTCGCGACGCAAGGCGGCCCGCTGGAGCCGGACGCGATCGCGCGCATCGACGTCGCGACCTATGTCTGGGCGGCGCAGCTCGCCGGGCAGGAGCCACACAACATGCTGGCGGCGAAGTTCTCGCTGCCCTTCTCAATCGCCACCACGATCGTCCATGGCGCCGCGACCGTGGCCGCCTTCCGCGAGCCGGCGCGGACGGACGACACGATCCGCGAGCTGGCCCGGCGCGTCTTCGTCCGCGAGGATGCGGCAGCGACCGCGAAACTGCCGGCGCAGCGGCCGGCCGAGGTGAGCGTGACACTGAAGGGCGGCCGCGTTCTCGCCGCGCAGGCGCTGACCAATCGTGGCGACACCGAAGACCCGTACACCCCTGCCGAAGTCCGCCAGAAATTCTTCGATCTCGCCGTTCCGGTCTGGGGCCAGTCCCGGGCCGAGGCGATCATCGAGGCCGTGGATGCCCTGCCGGGCGCGGCCGACATCGCAGCGCTCGACGCCTTGCTGGCGGCGGCGCCCGTCACCAGGACCTGACCGATGACCCTTTCCCTCAAGGCTCGCTTCCGCCAGCCGCAGATCGTGCTCGCGCCCGGCGTCTATGATGCGCTGACCGCCTCGCTCGCCACCGATGCCGGTTTCGAGGCGCTCTACGTCTCCGGCGCCTCGATCGCCTATACCCGCCTCGGCGGGCCCGATATCGGGCTCGTCTCGATGGCCGAGGTCGCCGAGACGATCACCATGATCCGCGACCGTGTCGCGACCCCGCTCATCGTCGATGCCGACACGGGCTACGGCAATGCGCTCAACATGCAGCGCACGATGCGCCTGTTCGAGCGGGCCGGCGCCAACGCCCTGCAGATCGAGGACCAGAGCTTCCCCAAGCGCTGCGGCCATCTCGCCGACAAGGGCGTGATCCCCGCCGCCGAAATGGTCGGCAAGATCAAGGCGGCGACGGATGCCCGGGCCTCCGACGAGACGCTGGTGATCGCACGGACCGACGCCATCGCGGTCGAGGGGTTCGACCGCGCCCTGGAGCGGGCCCATCTCTACGCGGCGGCCGGCGCGGACATGCTGTTCGTCGAGGCGCCGGGTTCGAGCGAGGAACTGACCCGCGTCGTCAGCGAGTTGAAGGGGACGCTCCCGCTGATGGCCAACATGGTCGAGGGCGGCCGCACGCCGATCCGCTCGACGGGCGCGCTCGAGGAGCTCGGCTTCTCGCTGGTGATCTTCCCCGGCGGGATCGTGCGGGCGCTGGCGCGGGCCGCGCAGGATTTCTACGCCAGCCTCAAGACCCATGGCACCACCGACCCGTTCCGTGACCGGATGTTCGATTTCGACCAGCTCAATGCCGTGATCGGCACGCCCGCGATGATCGCCGCCGGCAAGGCCTATGAGGGCAGCCTGTGACCGCGACGCTCGATCCCGTCACGCTCGCCGTGCTGAAGGGCCGGCTCGAGCAGATCGCCAACGAGATGGACGCGACGCTCTATCGCTCCGCCTTCAACCCGATCATCGCCGAGGCGCATGACGCCTGTCACGGGCTCTATCACGCGACCACCGGCGACACCCTGGTCCAGGGCACGTCGGGCCTGCCGATCTTCGTCGGCGCGATGGCCTTCGCCGTGCGCGCCGTGATCGCGCGCGTCGAGGCCGGAGCGCCGAACGAACCCGGCGACACCTGGCTGTTCAACGACCCCTATGAGGGCGGCACCCATCTCAACGACATGCGCCTGGTGCGGCCGATCTTCCGGGACGGCAAGCTGTTCTGCTGGCTCGCCTCGGTCGGTCACTGGCTCGATGTCGGCGGCAACGTGCCGGGCAATTTCAACGCCAAGGCGACCGAGAGCTTCCAGGAGGGCTTCCGCATCCCGCCGGTGAAGCTCGTCCGCAGAGGCGAATTCCAGGGCGACATCGTCGAGATCCTCAGTGCCAATTCGCGCCTGCCGCAGTCGAACTGGGGCGATCTCAACGGCCAGCTCAACGCGCTCGACCTCGGCGAGCGGCGGCTCTCCGCCCTGCTCGACGATTACGGCACGCCGACGGTCGAGGCCGCGCTCGACGCCTTCAGCGCGCGGGCCGAAGCCCTGATGCGGGCCGAGATCGCGGCCCTGCCGGACGGTCGCTACAGCTTCGACGACTTCCTCGACAATGACGGCATCAGCGACGAGCCGCTGCGCATCGCGCTCGATCTCACCATCGCGGGCGATGCGATGACGCTCGACTTCTCGCGCTCGGCGCCGCCCTGCCGCGGGCCGCTCAACATCGCCTACTCGACCGCAGTGGCCTGCTGCTATGTCGCGCTCAAGCACATCTTCCCGCATGTCCCGGCCAATGCCGGCGTGCTGAAGCCGATCACCTTCGTGATTCCCGACACGACCCTGCTCGGGGTCAAGCCGCCCAAGCCGGTCGGCGGCTATACCGAAACCATCCTGCGCGTCATCGACACGGTCTTCGGCGCCTTCGCGCAGATCGCACCGGAGCGGGCGAACGGCTCGCCCTATGCGACGATCAACGCGCTCTCGCTGGCCGGCCATCGCGACGACGGCTCGCGCTTCGTGATGTTCTCCTTCTTCGGCGGCGGCCTCGGCGGCAACCCGGAAGGCGACGGGCTGAACCATGGCAACAACCCGATCTCGACGGCGACGATTCCGCCGGCCGAGATTCTGGAGGCGGCCTACCCCGTGATGTTCACGCAATGGGCGCTGCGACCGGATTCGGGCGGAGCCGGCCGCCATCGCGGTGGCTGCGGCGCGATCTACGAGATCGAGGTACTGGCGAAGGGCGGCGCCGACGTCTTCCTGCTCGGCGAGCGCGGCAAGTTTCCGCCCTTCGGCGTCGCCGGTGGCAAGTCGGCCGCCATGAACCGCTTCGTCTACGACACGGCGAACGGGCCGAAATCCCCGGCGCTCGTCACCAAGATCGCGGACATCCACATCGCGAAGGGCCAGCGCGTGCGCCTCGAGAGCCCCGGTGGCGGCGGCTATGGCGACCCGCACCAGCGCGACCGCGAGGCGCTGCGCCGCGACGTGGCCCATGGCTATGTCAGCCCCGGTGCAGCCCGGGACGTCTACGGCTTCGACAGCGAGATCGGCTGATGACCACCTCCTCTCCCAAGGCCGTCGTCGGCGTCGATGTCGGCGGCACCTTCACCGATCTGTTCTGGTTCGACGAGGCGGCCAAGCGCTTCCGCACCGCCAAGGTCCCCTCCCAGCGCGGCGACGAGGCCAAGGGCTTCATCGCCGGGCTGACGACCTTCGGCCCGGTCTCGGAGCTGGCCTCGATCGTGCACGGCACCACGGTCGGCACCAATGCGCTGCTGGAACGCAAGGGCGCCAGGGTCGGCATCATCACCACGCCGGGCTTTCGTGACGCGCTGGAGATGCGCCGCCGCGACCGCCGCCAGACCTGGGGGCTCTGGGGCGATTTCGTCCCGGTCGCGGCGCGCGACTGCCGCGTCGAGGTGCCCGAGCGGACGCTGGCCGACGGCACGATCCATGTGGCGGTCGATCGCGAGGCGGTGCGCGAGGCCGCGCGCGCCCTGCACGAAAGGGGCTGCGAGGCGCTCGCCATCATCTTCATCAACGCCTATGCCAACCCGCATAACGAGCGCGACGCGCTGGAGGCCGCCCGCGCCGTCTGGCCGAACGAGAACATCGCCTGCTCCTCCGCGATCCTGCCGGAGATCCGCGAGTTCGAGCGCTCCTCGACGACGGCGCTCAACGCCACGCTCCAGCCGGTCGTCGGCTCCTATCTCGGCCGGCTCGAACAGGCGCTAGCGGCCGACGGCTTCGAGGGTCGCTTCCACATCGTGCAGAGCAATGGCGGCGTGATGTCGACCGCCACGGCGCGGCGCCTGCCGGTCCGGACCGCCCTGTCGGGCCCGGCGGCGGGCGTCATCGCGGCCGCCGCGATCGCGCGTGCGGCGGGCCATCCCGACATCATCACGGGCGATCTCGGCGGCACCTCCTTCGACGTCTCGCTGATCGCCGGCGGCCAGGCGGCGCTCGCCGCCCAGACGACGATCGATTTCGGCATGGTCATCCGCACACCGATGATCGAGATCACCACGATCGGCGCCGGCGGCGGCTCGATCGCGCGCGTCGATGCCGGCGGGCTGCTCGAGGTCGGCCCGGAAAGCGCGGGCTCCCGCCCTGGTCCGGTCTGCTACGGGCAGGGCAACACCCGTCCGACCCTGACCGACGCCAATCTGGTGCTCGGCCGTATCGACGGCGAGAAGCCGCTCGGCACGCTGCAGCGGCTCGATGTCGACGCCGCCAGGGGCGCGATCGCCCGGGAGATCGCCGAGCCGCTCGGGCTCGACGTGATGGCGGCGGCGGAAGCCATCGTGAAGATCGCCAATGCGCGCATGGCCGGCGCGATCCGCCTCGTCTCGATCGAGCGCGGCCACGACCCGGCAAAGTTCATGGCGATGCCGTTCGGCGGCGGCGGCGCCCTCCACGCCGGCGCCCTGATCCACGAGGTCGGGCTGAAGGGCGCGCTGGTGCCGCGCTTTCCGGGCGTGACCTCGGCGCTGGGCTGCGTCATCGCCGATATCCGCCATGACGGCGTGCAGACGGTGAACCTGATGCTGGAGGGGCTGGACGCTGCGGCCCTCGACGCCCGCATGGTCGAGGCTGGGCGCGAGGCCCACCGGGTCGTCGCCGAGGCCGGCCTGTCGGTCGAGCGCATCGACGTGCTCTACGAACTCGACATGCATTATCTCGGGCAGACGCATACGGTCTCGGTGCCGCTCCCGGTCACGCTCGGAGAGGCCGGGACCGGCGTCACCGGCGACGTCATCCGCGAGGCTTTCGAAACCGCCTATGGCGCCGCGTTCAGCCGGCTCCTGCCGGGTATCCCGCTGCGTATCGTCACGCTGCGGACCGCCGCCATCGGCCGCCGGCCGGCCTTCGACCTGACGGCGCTCGCTCCCTCGGACGAGGCCAGCCTGGAGCTGGCCCGCCGCGGCACGCGCCAAGTCTATCTCGACGGCGCCTGGCGCGAGACCGCGATCTGGTCGCGGCTCGATCTTCCGGTCGGCACCCGCATCGGGGGACCGGCGGTCTTCGAGCAGCCCGATGCCACCGTGCTGCTCGACCCCGGCCTCACCGCCGAAGTCGACGCGCTCGGCAACCTCGTCATCCTGAGGAGCTGATCATGGCCGGCCCGATCACCGACATTGCCGCGACCGCCCTGCTGATCGTCGACCTGCAGAACGACTTCATCCATCGAGACGGCGCCTATGCGAAGGGCGGCGCCGCCTCGCCCGAGGCGCAGGCGCTGCCCGGCCGGCTGCTGCCGCTGGTCGAGCGCTTTCGCGCACAGGGCGGGCTGGTGGCGGCGACGCAGTTCACGCTGGTGCCGGGCCGCGGCGGCGAGCCGCTGATCTCGCCGCATCTCAAGCGGATGCGGCCCTTCCTGAAGCGCGGCGACTTCCTGCCCGGCGGCTGGGGCCACCGCGTCGTCGACGCGCTGCAGCCGATCGACGTATCGGTCGAAAAGATCGCCTATTCCGCGTTCTACCAGACCCGGCTGGAGTGGGTTCTGCGCAAGCTCGGCATCGCGCACCTCGTCGTTGCCGGCATCGTCACCAATGGCGGCGTCGCCTCGACCGTCCGCGACGCCCATGTCCGCGATCTCGACGTGACCGTGCTCGAGGATGGCTGCGCGGCTCCCACGCCGACCATGCATGCGGAGGCGATCGCGGCGCTGAAACCCGTCGCGCGGATCGCCACCATCGCCGGGGTGATCGCCGAGTTATGAGTGCCGTGACCGCCGTCCTTCCGGCCGCGGGCCGCTCCTTCGACGCCGAGGCCGACGTCCTGATCATCGGCGCCGGCGCCGCCGGGCTGGTCGCCGCGCTTGCCGCCAGCGAGGCGGGCGCCGAGGTCGTCGTCGTCGAGCGCGACGCGCTGCCGAGCGGCTCGACCGCACTCTCGGCCGGCCTGATCCCGGCCGCAGCGACCCGCTTCCAGCGCGCCGCCGGCATCGAGGACAGTGCCGAACTGTTCGCAGCCGACATCATGGCCAAGGCCGGGAACGAGCCCGATCCCGCCATCGTTTGGCGTCTCACCGCGCATGTCGGCCCGGTGCTGGAATGGCTCGCCGATCGCCACGGCCTGCCCTTCGATGTCGTGACGAACTTCTCCTATCCGGGCCATTCCGCCCGCCGCATGCACGGCCTGCCGAAGCGCACCGGCTCGGAGCTGGTCGACCGGCTGCGCGAAGCAGCAGAGGCCCGCGACATCCCGATCCTGACCGGGTTTCGCGCCACCACGCTCTTCACCGACCCTGCCGGCCGCGTCGCCGGCATCGCGGGCACCCGCCCCGGCGGCGGCGAGGAGCAGATCGGCTGCCGGGCGCTGGTGCTCGCCTGCAACGGCTATGGCGGCAACCGCGCTATCGTCGCGAAACACATCCCCGAAATGGTCGACGCGCTCTGGTTCGGCCATTCCGGCAATGAGGGCGACGCCGTGCTTTGGGGCGATGCGCTCGGCGCCGACCTCGTCGCCATGTCGGGGCATCAGGGCCACGGCTCCGTCGCCCACCCCCACGGCATCCTGATCACCTGGGCGACGATCATGGAGGGCGGGTTCCAGGTCAATGCCCGGGGCGAGCGCTTCTCCGACGAAAGCCATGGCTATTCGGAACAGGCGGCAACCGTCCTCGGCCAGCCCGGCGGCAAGGCCTGGACGATCTTCGACGGCCGCATCGCGGCCATCGCCCGGCAGTTCGAGGACTTCCGCAACGCCGAGGCGCAGGGCGCCATCGTGCAGGCGCAGGACATCGCCAGCCTTGCCCGGATGCTCGGCCTGCCGCCCGATGCCCTGGCGGCGACGGCGGCTGAGGTCGAGGCGCTGAAGCAGGGCAATGGCAGCGACCGCTTCGGCCGCGACTTCCGCGGTGCGCAGCCTTTGGCGGCTCCGTTCTGCGCCGTCGCTGTCACCGGGGCCCTCTTCCACACCCAGGGCGGCCTGAGGATCGACCCGCACGCCCGCGTGCTACGACCGGACGGATCCGCCTTCGCCAATCTCTTCGCCTGTGGCGGCGCGGCAGTCGGCGTGTCGGGCCGCCGTGCCTCCGGCTATCTCTCGGGCAACGGGCTGCTGACGGCGGTCGGGCTGGGCGAGATCGCCGGGCGGGAAGCCGCGCGCTTGGCATCGGTCGACCCGGCCTGAGACATCGTCGGCGCATGGCCGGTTCGACAGCGGGGCTCTCAGGGCGATCGACCGAACGCGATGGCTCATGATTGCGAGGCGCGGATTCGTGATGATCCGCGAGCGGCGACGCAGAGCATCAGCGCAAACACCTGCAATCATTTGCAAATTGGCGGCGCGTCGGCGTGGCTCAGGCTCCCCGATATGTCCTCATCCAGAGGGACATCCTTGCCGGCGACCCTTGCCTGAACCGCAACAGCGCCATTTATGATCAACGCGGACGAAGCGACACGCTGCGGCAGAGCCTCACCCCTGAGCCATGCTGCCGTCCGCCCCTTCGATGACCGAGCCAGCAAGGAGACGTCGCGTTGAGCCAGGACCGATCGACCCGCCGCGCCTTTCTCGCCAGCGGCTCCGCCCTTGCGGGCGCCGCGCTCCTGACCGGAGCACCCGGCCTGCTGTTGCCCGCCCGGGCGCAGGGGCTGGCCCCCACCCCGACCATGCCGGGCGGCGCCAATAACTACATCCCCGGCGCCCCGATCGTCAGCCGGATCGGCGGCGGCGGCTTCTGGATGACCGGGACGGTGCGTCGCGCTGGCGACGGCGCGCCGCTGCCCGGCATCCGCATCCAGATCTGGGCCCACACCACCGAGGGCCGCGAGAACGACGCTCATAGCCACGGTGCCACGCTCACAGGCGCGGATGGCACGTTCCGCCTGGAAATGCCCCAGATCATCCCGGCCTTCGGACAGGCGCATGGCCACCTCGCCTATGAGGGCGACGGCTTCAAGACGGTCTTCCTGCGTCCCGTCATGGCCCGCGCGCGCGACACCAGCCTCAGCGCCCATTTCGTGCTCCAGCCGGTCTGAGCGGCTTGGCCTCGCTTCGGGGACCCCTGATCTGGGGGCTGCTCATCCTCGCCGTCACGGTACCGATTGCGCTCGCGGCCGGGAGTCCTCTGCTCGCCTGGCGCGACGGCGTCTACATTGCATCGGGCTTCGCCGGCATCCTCGCTTTGGCCTTGCTGCTCTTGCAGCCCCTTCTGGCGGGCGGCGCATTGCCCGGCCTGCCGGCCCGGCGGGGCAGGCGCCTGCATGGCTGGATCGGCGCGGCCCTTGTCGCGCTGATCGTCCTGCACGTCGTGGGGCTATGGGTGACGAGCCCTCCCGACGTCGTCGATGCGCTGCTCTTCGTCTCGCCGACGCCGTTCTCAGCCTGGGGCGTCGTCGCCATGTGGGCGTTGTTCGCCTCGGCGGCGCTGGCGGCGTGGCGGTTCCGCTTTCGGCTCGCCCCAAGGACATGGCGCCTCGCCCATTCCCTCCTCGCGGTCGTCATCGTCATCGGCAGCGTCGTCCATGCCTGGCTCGTCGACGGGACAATGGAGCCATTCTCGAAAGCGGCGTTTTGTCTGCTCGTGCTGCTGGCGACGGCATGGGTGATCCGCGATCGGCGCGCCTGGGCGCTGCTCCGGCGAAACCGGCGCCCCGCCGACCGCTCGGCCTGAGAGGCCCTGAAGGGGCTGCAACCGGGCCCCTCCCGAGATCGATGCAAGCTTTGGACTTTTCGGAGGCGGCCTGTTCGCGGCCAATGGCCGGGTCCGACTCGCCGAGCCGATCCTGCCGATGCCTTGCCTTCCCGAAGCCCGATGCGCCCGAACCCGCAGAAACCTCTGCCGGGCCGGCCGAATGGTGGGGATGCGGGTCAGACGGCGTGATCGGCGCGGCCGCCTCTGCGGCGGTCTCCTGTTCGTCCTGCTGGCCCACCCCGCACAGGCCCAGTCGAACGGCAATGTCGGCGGCTTCGCCGAGATCGGCACCAGCAATCCCTACCCCTATTCCAGCCTCACCTTCATCGGAACGGCCGGCCATCTGCGGGCCATCAGTGATCTCGACCTGGGAAGCCAGGTCGCAACGGAGATCGGGGCAGAGGGGCGATTGTCCGCCGCGACCGGAACCCGGATGATCGTCAATCTCGACTGGCTCCGCTCGAATTCGGTCCTTTACCTCGGCTCGGCGACCGACCGGGGACAGATCGAGGTGCAATCCTGGAGCGGGCGCTGGAACAGCTCGGCACGGCTGGTGATCGATGGCGGGACGGTCGTCGCCAACACCGCCGGGTTTGCCGGCCTGAACGAGCTGGTCGAATACATCGCTTCCGTCACCATCAGCAACGGCGCGACGCTTTATCTGGGCAGCCAGAACACGACGATCCGCCGCCTGGAAGGCAATGGCCAGATCGGTTTGGCCGGAGCCAATCTGACCATCCGCGGCGGAACCTTCTCGACCGGCATCACCGGGGCCTCGACGCTGACCTTCTCGGGCGACAGCACCTGGACCGGGACCGGCTCCAGCGTCGGGACGCTCGCGGTCCTCTCGGGCGTGACGCTGACGACCAGCAACCCGGCGGCGGTCGAAAACACGACGGCGCTGCGGGTCGACGGGACCTACGCGCTCAATTCGGCGCTGGCCGTGGACGGGCTTTCCGGGAGCGGCACCATCGCCCTCGGGACGGGCTCCAGGCTGACGGCCGGCTCGCAGAATGCCAGTTCGACCTTCGACGGCACCATCTCCGGCAGTGGCGGCGGGCTGACCAAGGCGGGCACCGGGACGCTGACCCTGACCGGCGCGAGCAGCTATACGGGCGCCACCATCGTCGAGGCGGGGACGCTGGCGATGGGCCGCGTCAACGCCTTGCCGACGACCAGCCCCGTCACGATCAATGGCGGAACCTGGTCGCTGGCCGGCTATGACCAGACGGCGTCCAGCCTGAGCGGAGGTCCTTTCGGCACGGTTTCGCTCGGCGGCGCCCGGCTGACATTGGGGGGCGGAGCCGACAGCGCGTATCAAGGCACCATCACCGGCACCGGCGGCCTGACGAAGATCGGCGGCAACCGGCAGGAGCTGTACGGCTCCACCACCTATTCCGGGCCGACCGTGGTGTCCGGCGGCTTGCTCCGGCTCTACGGCACGCTGCCGAATTCGCGGTCGATCACCGTCCATGCCGGCGCCGAACTCGATGCCGCGACGGCCAATGCCCTCTCGACGCAGGCCCGCGTGACGCTGACCGGAAGCAACGCCACATTGCGGATCGGCGGCGACCAGAGCATCGGAGCCCTCGACGGCACGAGCGGCGCGCGGGTGCTGTTCGGCGCCGGGCGGACGCTGACGCTGGGCGGCGGCAATGCCGATGGCAGCTTCGCCGGCACCCTCGGCGGCGATGGCCGGGGCAGCCTCACCAAGGTCGGCAGCGGAACCGTCACGCTGTCGGGGACAAGCGGGTACCAGGGCGCGACGCTCGTGAACGCCGGCACGCTGGTGGTCAACGGCTCGATCGCCGCCTCCTCCGGCGTCACGCTGAATGCCGGGGCCTTCCTTGGCGGCTCCGGCACGGTGCCGAGCGTCACCGTCGCGGGCGGAACGCTATCGCCCGGCAATTCGCCGGGGACGCTGACCATCGCCGGCGACCTGACCCTCGACGCCGCCTCGACCTACCGGGCGGAAATCCAGGGCGCCGTGTCGGACCGGCTGAGCGTTACCGGCACAGCGGCGCTGGCGGGGCGGCTGCAGCTCGTTCCGCTCGGCGGCAGCTTCACGTTCAACAGCCCCTATACGCTGCTTACGGCGGCGGGCGGGCGCAGCGGCAGCTTCGGCACGGTCGAGACCATCGGCTCCTTCGGTGACGGCGTGACCTCGACGGTGAGCTACACCGCGCAGGATGTGCAACTCACCCTGGCTCCCAAGCCGCTCGTCCCGATCGTCGATCCCGCGCCGACGCCCTCGCCCTCTCCCGGGGATTCCGGCACGAGCCCGGGCACTCCGGCAACCTCCCCGGGCTCCTCGGCCGGAACCGTGCCCACGCTCTCCGGCGCGGCCGCACCGAACGTCGTCGCCATCGCCTCGCGGATCGACGATGCGGTCGCGAGGGGCGTCGATGTCTCCCGGTTCTTCCCGATCTACAATCTGCCGGCCGCGGCCATCCCGGCCGCGGTCAACCAGCTTTCGGGCGAGATCCATACGGCGGCTCCGGCGATCGACCGGCGCCTCGCGGACCGGTTTCTCGGCACGATGCTGAACGCAGGCTTCGGCCAACGGCTGCGGCCCGGCGGCCTCGGACCCGGCCGCGCCGGCTACAGCGCCGCGTCCGCGCCCGGCTTCGACGACGCGACCGCGGCTTCGCGTCTGGAAGCGCCCCGCTTCGCCCTGTGGGGCACCGCTTCCGGCGGGGCCGGTCGCAGCGAGGGTTCGCTTCGCAGCGGCACGGCGCGGCGCGCGCTCGACGAGATGCAGTTCGCCGTGGGGGCCGATGCGAGGCTGGGGACCGACGCCGTCATCGGTGTCGCCATCGGCGGGGCCCGCGGGCGGGCCTCACTGCCGGGCGGGCTCGGCCGGATCGAGAGCGAAGGCGTCCAGTTCGGCGTCTACGGTCTGGCGCGGATCGGCCGGCTGGAACTTGGAGCCGCCGCCGCCTTCGGCCGCAGCGACCACAGCGTCTCGCGCAGCGTTCCGGCTCTCGGCGGGGGGCTGACAGCGTCCTATGCCAGTACGCAATGGAGCGGGCGGCTGCAGGCCAGCCTGCCGGTTCTAAGTGCCGGCGGCTTCAGCCTTTCGCCCGTCGCCGCGCTGCAGCGTGTCACCATCCGCACGCCCGCCTTCGTCGAGCGCTCGGCGTTCGACGAGAGCGCCGCTGCGCTTGCGGTCGCCGGGCGCCGGGACGCCGGGACCCGGGCAGAGCTCGGCCTCCAGCTCGAGGCGGAAACGGCGATCGGCGGCCTGCCGGCGTCCGGTTTTCTGCGCGCCTCCTGGGCCCGCGCTTTCGACGGTGAAGCCCGGATCGCCGCGAGCTTCACCGCCCTACCGGGCCTGGGCTTCGTCGCCCGCGGAGCGCCGACGCCCCGCAACAGCGCGCTCGTCTCGGCTGGTCTGGAGGTAAGGCTGTCCGAGCGCCTCGCGATCGGCCTGCGTGGCGACGGTGAGGTCTCCGCTACGGGCAGCCATTACAGCGGCATGGGCCAGATCCGGCTCAGCTTCTGAGGCGGCGCCGACTGCCGCGGCATCAGCCGACGAGAAGAGCGCGGATCGAACGCCAGCTGTCGCCATCGGGGGCGCAGAGCAGCCCGGTCGAGGGCTTGCCTGGCCGGTAGAGGCTGCCATCGAGCATGCGGGCGTGGCCGCCAGCTTCGCCGAACAGCAGCACGCCGGGCGCATGGTCCCAGGGGTTCAGCCCGCCATAGAGCAGGAAATCGCAGCGCCCGGCAGCGGCGAGGCGATACTCCTGCCCACAGCAACGCAGCGACGCCACGCTGGCGAAGGCGGGGAAACGGGCCGGCAGCGCGCTGCGCATCGGCTCGGGAAAGTACTGCCAGCTCGCCATGCCGTTCATGTCCGCGATGGCGACCGGGCCGCCGGCGCGCAGATCGCGGGATGTGCCGCCCGAGCTCTCCAGCCAGGCTCCCTCGCCTCGCAAGGCGAGCGCGCTGTCGTTCAGCACGGGATCGTGGATCACTGCTGCCGCGGTCTCGCCCCTCACAACGGCCGCGGCCATGACCGCGAAGAGCGGCAGGTCGGAGGCGTAGTTCAGCGTGCCGTCGACCGGATCGATCACGAAGGCGAGCTCCGCCTCCGCCAGCCGCCCCAGCACGGCCGGGTCGCGTGTCGCGGCCTCCTCTCCGACGAGCAGCGCGCCCGGAAAAGCCCGCTCCAGCTCGGCGAAGATGAAACGCTCGGCCGCCTCATCGGCCTCCGTCACGAGATCGCCCGGCGCCGCTTTCTCACGCACCTCGCCGGCGGTCAGCCTGCGGAAACGCGGCATGATTTCGCGCCGTGCCGCCTCGGCGAGGATGCCGTTCAGGCGATCGAGATCGCGCCGCGAAAACATCATCGCGCGCTCGCGGGCCGGCACTCAACCGCCATCGAACTCGACCAGGATCGGCTGGTGGTCCGAGGCGCGCGTGTCGACATCGCAGACGATGCGGCGGGCGCGGGCCGCGAGATCTGGGGTCGCCAGCACATAGTCGAGGCAGCCCGGCGGGCCGTAGGTCTGGTCGACGATGAAGGCGGTGGGGGGCGGTGGCGCATCGCCCATCAGTTCCGGCCAGAGATCGCGCAGCGGCGGCGTGCCGTCGTCGAAGGGCGCCATCAGCCGCGCCAAGGCGGAATCGTCCGGCCGCATGTTGAAATCGCCGGTCAGGATCGCGCTCGCCGTGTTGGGCGTCGGCGCATAGGTGTGCGGGCCCGGTGCGCGCGGCGTGCGGGCACGGGACGCGGCCATGCGGTGCGTCTCCCGGATGCCCTCGACCTGGGCCGCGCGCAGCTCCGGCGAGGAGTATTCCAGATGCGTCGTCATCAGCCGCACCGGGCCGAGCGGCGTCTCGGCGACCGCCTCGACCAGCACGCGCGGCATGTTGCGTGTCGCGGCCGCTTCCCAGGGCAGGAGGTGGCGCAGGGCCTGCGCGACGCGGTAGCGGGTCAGGATCAGGTTGCCGAAGCGCTTGCGCCCGCCCCGGCCGTCGTCGACATCGACGCCGATGCCCTCGATGGCGGTGAAGCCCGGCAGCATCTGCGCGAAGAGGGCGAACTGGTCGGTCTCGTCATTGCCGTCGAGATCGGGGAAGTTCGCCGCGACCTCCTGCAGGCAGAGCACGTCGAAATCCGCCATCGCCCGCGCGTGGTCGATGATCCGTCTCGGATCGACGCGATCGTCGGTGCCGCGCGCCCACTGGATGTTCCAGGTGATCAGCTTCATCGGAACCTTGCTCGCGTCACTTGATGCCGGCGCGCATGAAGCTCTGCACGAACTGGCGCTGGAAGAGCAGGAAACCGACGAGCAGCGGGGCCGAGGTCATCAGCGTCGCGGCGCAGATGACCGCCCAGTCGATGCCCTGGTCGCTCGACGAGAACACCTGCAGGCCGACGGTCAACGGCCGCGACTCGACCGAGTTCGTCACCAGCAGCGGCCAGAGGAAGTTGTTCCAGTGATAGCTCACCGAGACCAGCCCGTAGGCGATGTAGGTCGGCTTCGCGAGCGGGACATAGACCTTCATCAGCACCTGCAGCGGGCTCGCACCCTCGACGCGGGCGGCGTCGTCGAGTTCCTTCGGCACGGTCTTGAAGGTCTGCCGCAGCAGGAAGATGCCGAAGGCCGAGGCGATATAGGGCAGCGCGATGGCGGGGATGGTGTCGATCAGCTCGAAACGGGCGAGCGTGCGGTAGTTCTCGACGATCAGCGCGTCCGGCATGATCATGAGCTGCGCCAGGATCAGCGCGAAGGCGACGTCGCGGCCCCAGAAATCCTGCCGCGCCAGCGCATAGGCCGCGAGCGTCCCCAGCACGAGCTGGAACGCCAGGATCATCGTCACGAGGATGAAGGTGTTGAGGAAATAGCGCGCGAAGGGGGCCGCCGCCCAGGCCCGGATGAAATTGTCGAGCGTCAGCGGCGCGGTCAGCACGAAGCGGGTGGTGTACTCGGCCGGGTGGATCGCGGCCCAGATCGCGTAGGCGAGAGGGAGGACCCAGATCAGCGCCAGCAGGATCGCCCCCGTCGACTGCAGGGTCAGCGCGAACCCTTTCGGCGCATAGGGGTCGGTGCGGGCCGCATGGGCGACCGGCTGCGGAGCGGGCGCGCTCATCGATAATGCGTCCTGCGCTCGAGAAAGCCGTACTGGACGAAGGCGACGAGCGCGAGCAGCACCAGCAGCACGCAGGTCAGTGTCGCCGCATAGGCGGTGTCCCAGAAGCCGAAGCCGACCTGGTAGATGTAGAACAGCAGGAGCGTGGTCGCGTTGTCCGGCCCGCCGCGGGTCATGACGAAGATGTGGTCGACCATGCGGAAGGCGTTGATCACGGCATTGATCAGCACGAACAGCGTCGTGGGCATCAGCAGCGGGAACTGGATTCGCCGAAAGTAAGTCCAGCGCGAGGCGCCCTCGATCGCCGCCGCCTCGCCGAGGCTGGGCGGCAGGGCCTGCAGCGCCGCGAGGTAGAAGATCATGAAGAAGCCCGCCTCCTTCCAGATCGCGACGATGGTGATCGCGTAGAGGGCGGTGTCCTGCGAGCCGAGCCAGTTGGTGCTGCGTCCGCCGAAGGCTCCGACGATCTGCTCGAGCAGGCCGTATTGCGGCGTGAAGAAGAACAGCCAGATGTTCGCCACCGCGATCATCGGCAGGATCGTCGGCGTGAAGAACGCCATCCGGACCCAGGTCCGCCCGACGATCCTGTCGTTGACCCAGACCGCCATCAGCAGGGCGAGCGCGATCGAGGTCGGGATGGTGCCGAGCGCGAACCAGAGATTGTTCGACATCGCCTTCCAGAAGATCGGGTCGGCGAGGAGCTGCTGGTAATTGTCGAGCCCGACGAAGCGCGCCGGGCGGCGCGCCTTGGGTGTCGAGTAGAAGCTCTCGATGAAACTCGCGACCGCCGGCCAATGCGTGAAGAGGGCCAGGCAGGCCATGGCCGGCAGCAGGAGCAGCCAGCCATGGACCGTGGCGGTCGCGCGGGTGTTCATCGCGGAGCGGCTTCCGGGCTCAGCGATAGGGCTTCAGGATGCGCTCGGCCTCGGCCTGCGCGTCCTCCAGCGCCTTCTTGGGCGGCTTGGTGCCGGTCAGCGCGGCCTGCAGCCCGTCGTTAAGCGCCTTGGTGACGCGCTGGTTCTCATGGGTCGAGAGCTCGGCGACCGCATGCGGGAGCTGGTCGCGCGCCACCAGCGCCGGCGGGAAGTCCTTCGCATAGGCCTGCATCGCGGGCGTCTGATAGGCCGCCGGCGAGACCGCGACATAGCCGGTGTCGATGCCCCATTGCGCGGCGCGCTCGGGCGTCGTGATCCAGCGGATGAACTTGAAGGCGGCCTCCTGCTGGGCCGGGGTGGCCTTCTTGGAGAGGTAGAAATTGCCGCCGCCGGTCGGGCTGCCGCGGCGCTTGCCGGCCGGCAGCATGGCGACGCCGAACGGGAATTTGGCGTTGCTGCGGACATTGGTGAGGTTGCCGGTGGTGGTCCACATCATCGCGACCTTCTTCTCGAAGAAGTCCTTCGGCGTGGTGCCCCATTCGACGATGCCGGGGGGATGGACCTTGTGCTTCTGCGCGAGGTCGACCCAGTACTGCAGGGCCTCGACCACGGCCGGATCGGCGTAGTTGGTCGCGTTGCCCGCGGCATTGGCGAGAATCGCGCCGGCCTGCGTCGAGAGGCCCTGGAAGAGCCAGTAGGGGAAGCCGGAGGACGGGATCTGGATGCCCCACTGGGTGACGTTGCCCGAGGCGTCCTTCTTGGTCAGCTTCTGGGCGAAGTCGAGCTGCTCGGCCCAGGTCGCCGGCGGCTTCTCGGGGTCGAGTCCGGCCTCCTTGAACAGCTCCTTGTTCCAGTAGAGCACCACGGTCGAGCGCTGGAAGGGAATGCCCCAGGTCTTGCCCCCGGTCTGGCTGTTTTCCATGAAGGCCGGGAAGAAGGAGGCGAGCCACTTCTTGTCGTCCTCGGTCTTCACGAAGCTGTCGAAGGGGACGATCGCGTCCTCGTCGATCAGCGTGAACATGTCGGTCGAGAGCAGCACCGAGGTCACCGGCGGCGTGCCGCTCTTGTGGGCCGTCAGCGCCTTGACGATCGTCTCCTGATAGGTGCCGGCATAGATCGGCTTCAGCTTGATCGACGGGTTCTCCTTCTCGAAATCGGCGGCGTAGGTGTCGATCAGCTTGGTGATCGGCCCGCCGACGGCGACCGGATAGAAGAACGATACCTCCGTCGCGGCCTGCGCCCGGGCGATTCCCGGCAGCGCCAGCGACCCTGCGAGCGCCGCAGCGCCGGTCAATACGTCACGCCTGTCCATCTGTTCTCTCCCTCTCGAGGTGACTGTTGCGCCCGACCCTTGTGACCGGATCTTAAACGGGAACCGCTCTGCGTTCGGACGCCTGGTCGAACCAGTGCAGTGCCGATTGTGACAATGTGATGTAGACCTTTTCACCTGGCTTCGTCCGTACCTTGCCGGCGCGGCGGACGATGAAGCCATGCCCGCCGATGCGGGTTTCGACCAGCGTGTCGGCGCCGAGATACTCCACCGCGACGACGTCGGCGGCGATGCCGGCCTCGCCCAGATCGGTCATCTCGGGGCGGATACCGACCGCCAGACCGGCGGGATCGTGGCCCGGCGGCGGCGTCAGAACCCCTGCCCCGCCGGCGGCCAGCACGGCAGTCAGCGGCACGACGTTCATCGGCGGCGTGCCGACGAAGCGGGCGACGAAGATGCTGGCCGGGTTCTCGTAGATCTCGTCGGGCGGCGCGTCCTGCTCGATCCGCCCGTTGCGCATCAGCACGACCTGATCGGCCATGGTCATGGCCTCGACCTGATCGTGGGTGACGTAGACCATCGTGATGCCCAGCCGCTGCTGCAGCTCGCGGATCTCGCGGCGCATCTCGACACGCAACTGCGCGTCGAGGTTGGAGAGAGGCTCGTCCATCAGGCAGACCGGGGCCTCGGCGACGATGGCGCGGCCGAGCGCGACTCGCTGCTGCTGGCCGCCCGACAATTGCGAGGGCTTGCGGTCGAGCAGCGCGCCGAGACCGAGGATTTCGGCGGCGCGCGCCAGCCGGCGGTCGCGCTCGGCGCGGGCCACTTTCCGCACATCGAGCCCGAAGGTGATGTTCTGCGCCACCGAGAGATGCGGAAACAGCGCGTAGTTCTGAAACACCATCGCGATGCCGCGCCCGGAAGGAGCGGCCGTCGTCACGTCGCGCCCGCCGATCAGGATGGTGCCGCTCGTGGTGTCCTCGAGCCCCGCGATCAGCCGCAGCGTGGTCGACTTGCCGCAGCCGGAAGGGCCGAGGAGCGCGACCAGCTTGCCGCCGTCGACCGTGAAGCTCACGTCATCAACCGCGGCAGCGCCGCCCCAGCTCTTCGAAACCGCTTTCAGCTCAACAGAAACCATGCGTCATCCGGGCTGCGGCCCATGCCCAGTGAGCCGGCACAGGAGCTGCGTTGTCGTGGGCGCCGATATGGCGCGAAATCGCGCCGGGGCACAAGCCATTGCGGAAGTTGCCTCAACGACTGCCTGCAACGACCGCTGGTCGCGCTCGGGCGGCCGCTCTTGAGCCGGCTCATCGCCCGCCTTGCGTCTCAGGCGACGGTGCGGGCCGGTGCACCGGCAACGGCGGCCTCCGGGATGCGGCCCTCGAACCAGTAGGCCGCCGCAGCGTGGGACATCGCCTCGCCGTCATGGCCGATGCCCGGCACCTCGATATGGACCCAGTTGCAGGGGGCGCCGCGGCGCTGCGCTTCGGCGCGACCGAGTTCGATCATGCGGTGCGAGCGCGCGAAGCGGTGCGGCCCCTGGGCCAGGGCCTCGGGCTGGGACGGCAGGTTCGGATCGTCGGTGGCGATGTCGCGGTCGCCGGCGAGGATGATCATCGGCGATGCGAGCCAGCGCAGCAGCGCCGCCTCGTCGAGCCCGAGCCCGCCCAGCCCTTCCGGGAAGGGCTTGTCGAGCGTCGGCAGGGTGTACCAGCCGGAATTGGCGGCGATGGCCGCCTCGAAGGGACCGAACCCTTGCGTCGCCAGCATGCGGTGGACGAACTGGCCGCCCGCCGAATGGCCGAAGATGCGGATAACGGGCCTGTCGATCACGCCGCCTGCGCGAAGCGCCTCGAGGACGCGCGCGGGGACCGAGTAGAGCCAGTCCTCGCGCGGCGCGACAGAGCCGTCCGGCCCGACGACGAGCCCGTTATTGTAGCCTTCGGCCTTGGGATAGACCGCATCGGGAAAGGTCGGCGCGACGATCAGGAGATTGTGCTTCTCCGCGGCATCAATCCAGAAGTCGCGATAGTCGTCGCCATTGCGCATCATGCCGTGCTGGACCACGACGACGGGATCATTCGGGCGATGACGCTCGGGACGGTAGCAGTGGACCGTCAGCGGCCGCTCCGGGTGGCGGGCATCGACGAAGGGCAGCGTGCTGCGGCCGGTGGGCGGGTTGAGCGTGGCGGTGGTCATGCGGCCTCCGGAGGCGTGTGCAGATGGCAGGCGGCGCTGCGGCCGGGCGCGATCTCGGCCAAGGGCGGCCTGATCTCGCGGCAGACCGCCATCGCCTGCGGACAGCGGGGGTGGAAAGGGCAGCCGGGCGGCGGCGCCAGCGGCGAGGGCAATTCGCCGCCCAGCGGCTTGAAGGCCTGCTTGCGCCGCGCTGCAGAGGGAATCGCCGCGATCAGGGCGGCGCTGTAAGGATGGGCCGGCGTCGCGAAGATCTCGGCCGCCGGCCCGATCTCGACGATGCGGCCGAGATACATGATCGCGACGCGGTCGCTGATGTGGCGCACCAGGCCGAGATCGTGGCTGACGAAGAGATAGGTCAGGCCGTGGCGGGCGCGCACATCCATGAACAGGTTGATGACCTGGGCCTGGATCGAGACGTCGAGCGCCGAGACCGGCTCGTCGCAGACGAGGAAGTCGGGCTTCACCGCGAGCGCCCGGGCGATGCCGATGCGCTGGCGCTGGCCACCCGAGAACTGATGCGGATAGCGCTCGCGATAGGCGGTATCGAGCCCGACCTCGGTCAGGGCGCGGTCCACCGCCGCGTCGATCTGCGCCTTCGGCACCAGCTTGTGCAGGCTCAAAGCCTCGCCGACGATGCGGGAGACCTTCATGCGCGGATCGAGCGAGGCATAGGGGTCCTGGAAGATCATCTGGACCTTGAGCAGGTAGTCCAGGCGGTCCCTGGCCTTCAGCCCCGCGACCTTGCGCTGATCATAGACGACCTCGCCGGAGGTAGGCGGCAGGATGCCGGTGATCACCCGGGCGAGCGTGGACTTGCCGCAGCCGGATTCCCCGACGAGGCCGAGCACCTCGCCGCGCGCGACGGAGAGGTCGACGCCGTCCACGGCGCGCAGCACTGGCGGCGGCTTGCCCCGGCCGGTCGCCATCAGGATGCGCTCGGCCAGTGTCGGGCTGCGGCGGAAATGCCGGGTGATGCCCTTCAACTCGAGGATCGGCGCGCTCATGCGGCGTCTCCCTGCGGCACGGGGTTGTGGCAGCGATAGCTCCGGCTGCCTTCCTCCGTCGGCATCGGATCACGTTCGGCGCAGAGCGGCAGGGCATTGGGGCAGCGCGGGCGGAAGGGGCAGCCGCTCGGCCGGTCGTCGATGCGCGGCGCGACGCCGTCGATCTGGTTGAGGCGCCCGCCCGGCGCAACCAGCGTCGCCGAGGAGTTCAACAGCCCGAGCGTATAGGGGTGGCGCGGCGCGTCGAGAACGGCATCGACCGGCCCGATCTCAACGATGCGACCGGCATACATCACCGCCACCCGGTCAGCGAGTTCGGCCACCACCGCCAGATCGTGGGTGATCCAGAGCACGGCGGTGCCGGCCTCGCGAGCGAGTTTCTGGACCTCGAACAGGATCTGGCTCTGAATGGTGACGTCGAGCGCCGTCGTCGGCTCGTCGGCGATGATCAGGTCGGGGTCGTTGAGCAGTGCGGTCGCGATGGCGACGCGCTGGCGCATGCCACCCGAGAATTCGTGCGGGAACTGCTTCAGTCGCGCCTGCGGCGAGGAGATGCCGACCCGCGCCAGCGCCTTCGCCGCTTCGTCCAGCGCCGCGCTCCGGCCGATGTCGCGATGTTCGAGGATGGCCTCGCTCATCTGCTCGCCGATGCTCAGCACCGGGTTCAGCGTCATCAGCGGGTCCTGGAAGATCATGGCGATGCGGTCGCCGCGCAGCGCGCGCAGGCGCTCCTCGGTGGCCGACCTGATGTCCTCTCCCGCGAAGCGGATCGTACCGGCGACGATCTCGCCCGGCGGATCGATCAGCCGCACCAGCGAGAAGCCGGTCACCGATTTGCCGGAGCCGGACTCACCGACGAGGCCCAGCACCTCGCCGCGCGCGATGGCGAGATCGACGCCGTCGACCGCCGGCCAGGCGCCGTCGAGCGCATGGAACACCGTCCGCAGGCCGCGGACCTCGAGCAGGGTTTCGGTCATGAGCGCACGTTGAAGCTGCGGCGCATGCGGTCGCCGACGAGGTTCAGCGAGACGATCAGCAGCACCAGCGCGATGCCGGGGAACACCGCGATCCAGTATTCGCCCGAGAGCAGGAATTCGAAGCCGTTGGCGATGAGCAGGCCGAGCGAAGGCTGCGTCACCGGCACGCCGACGCCGAGGAAGGAGAGCGTCGCCTCCAGCGTGATCGCGCTCGCGATGCTGATCGAGGCGACGACCAGCACCGAGCCGACCGAGTTCGGCAGCAGATGCGCGAGCATGATGTGCCGCGTCGGCAGGCCGAAATTGAGCGCCGCCTCGATGTACTCCTTGCGCCGCTCGACGAGTGCGGAGGCCCGCATCAGCCGCGCATATTGCGCCCATTGCACCAGCACGATGGCGAGAATCACCTTGTCCACGCCGCGCCCGATCGAGGCGAGCAGCACGAGCGCGATCAGGATCGAGGGGAAGCCGAGCATGAAATCGACGATGCGCATGATCAGCGCATCGACGAAGCCGCCGAACTGCGCGGCCAGCAGTCCCGCGGAAATGCCGATGACGAGCGCGCCGAGCGTGGCGGTCAGCCCCACCATCAGGCTGGTGCGCAGGCCGTAGAGGATCGCGCTCAGCATGTCGCGGCCCTGCGAATCGGTGCCGAGCCAATAGGTGATGCCGGTCATGCCCGCCTCGCCGGGCGGCAGCCGGTTGTCCATGACGCTGAGCGAGGCGAGGTCGTGCGGGTTCTGCGGCGCGATCATCGGGCCGAGCAAAGCGAGCCCGACCATGATGGCGAGCAGGGTGGCGGCGCCGCGCGTCGTCGGGCGGCTGCGGATGCGACGCAGCACGGTCGCGCGCAGCGTGGTGTCGGCCTCGGGCGGGACGGCGGGCGCCCTGGTCGTCGCGCTCATGCCGCCTCTCCCGTCAGCTTCACCCGCGGATCGAGCGCGGCGTAGAGGATGTCGACGAGGAAATTCACTGTGACGAAGAGCAGCGTCGCCAGCAGCACATAGGCGACGACCACCGGGCGATCGAGCTGATAGACCGAGTCGATCAGCAGCTTGCCCATGCCGGGCCAGGCGAAGACGGTCTCGGTGATCGTCGAGAAGGCGACGAGGCTGCCGAACTCGATGCCGACGACGGTCACGACCGGGATCAGGATGTTGCGCAGGACGTGGCGGCCGACGATCCGCCGCGGCTTCACGCCCTTGGCACGCGCGTATTTGACGTAATCCTGCGTCATCGCCTCGCTCGTGCCCGCGGCGACGAGGCGGATCATCAGCGCCATGTTCGGGATGGCGAGGTTGATCGCCGGCAGCGCCAGATGGGTCAGCCCGTCCCAGGTCAGCAAGCTGGTGCGGATGCCGAGGATGGTGACGGTCTCGCCGCGTCCCGCCGTCGGCAGCCAGCCGAGCAGCACGGCGAAGAGCAGGATCAGCATCATGCCCTTCCAGAAGCTCGGCAGCGAATAGCCGAGCACGGTGGCGCCCATGATGATGCGCGCGCCGCGGCTGTCGCGGTCGAGCCCGGCATAGAGCCCGAGCGGGACGCCGAACGCGATCGCCAGCGTCATCGCGAGCAGCACGAGTTCGAAGGTCGCGGGCAGGCGCGCCAGGATCAGCTCGATCGCCGGGACGCCATGGACGAAGGAGCGGCCGAGATCGCCCTTCAGCGCATTGCCCATGAAGACGAAATACTGTTGCCAGACCGGCAGATCGAGACCGAGGCGGCGGATCAGCGCCTCGCGCTCGGCGGCGCTGGCCGAGGGCGAGACGAGAAGCTCGATCGGGTCGCCGATGCCGTAGACGGCGAAGAAGACGACGACCGAGACCGCGAGCAGCACGAAGACGCTCTGGATCAGCCGCTGGAGGACATAGGCGGTCATGGGGTGCGACCGGCTCCGCGTTGCGGCGCGGGCCGCGCGGAGGCGGCCCGGCCTGTCGGGTCTTCGGCGGTCACTTCGCCTTCGGCTTCACCGACATCGCCAGCATGAACTGGTCGGCGCGGCCCTTGAGATCGAGCTCGGACTTGAAGGCCCAGATGCCGCTCTCGAAGTGCAGCGGGATGAAGGCGTAGTCGGCGAGGACCAGCTTGCCGGCCTCCTGCAGCAGGTTGGCGCGCTTGGCGTCATCGAGCGTCGTCACGGCCTCGCGGATCACCGCGTCGAACTTGTCGTTCTTGTAGCCGCCATAGTTCGAGCCGCCGAGCGTCTTGGTCTCGTTGGGGGTCGGCGGCCACTGACGCAGGAAGGAGGCCGCCTCGCCGGTCGCCGAGCCCCAGCCGCCGATCGCCACCGAAAACTCTTTCTTCGCGCGGCGCGGAAAGTAGATCGCCCGGGTCATCGCGTCGACCTCGGCCTTGATGCCGACCTGGGTCAGGTACTGCGCCACGGCCTGGGTGATCTGGCTGTCGTTGATGTAGCGGTCGTTGGTCGTCGAGAGCGTGACCTGGAAGCCCTTGGGGTAGCCGGCCTCGGCGAGGAGCTTCTTGGCCTGCGCCGGGTCATAGGCCAGCTTCTGCGGGTTGGCCTGCGTGCCGAACATGCCGGTCGGCAGGAACTGGTAGGCCGGCTCGGCCGCCCCGTCCATGATGCGCTTGACGATGGCGTCGCGGTCGATCGCCAGCGACATCGCCTGGCGGACGCGGACATCCTTCAGCGGGTTCTTGCCGTCCTCGGCCTTGACGAAGGGGCTCTGGTCGCGGGCGACGTCGAGCTGGAAATAGATCACGCGGGTCGATGGCGTGATGACGTGGTCGAAGCGCTTGTCGCCCTTGATGCGACCGAGATCGCGGGCGGCGGGGTTCTCGATCACGTCATAATCGCCCGCGAGCAGGCCGGCGAGGCGCGGGCCGGCGTTGGTGACCGGCAGCAGGCGCACCGTCGCCCAGGGCTCGGCCTTGCCCCAATAGGTCGGGTTGCGCTCGAGCTCGATGGCCGAGCCGCGGACATAGGATTTCAGCTTGTAGGGGCCGGTGCCGATGGCGAGGCTGCCGTCGTTGAACCCGGTCACGGTCGGCCAGGGGCCGGTGACGCCGCAGTTCTTGGCGATGTCGTAGCTGATCGACCCGTGCTCGACGATCGAGGCCGAGAGGATGCCGAGGCCCGAGAGCAGGTTCGGCAGCAGCGGCTCCGGCGCGATCGTCTCGATCACCAGCGTCTGCGGGTCGGGCGACGTGACCGAGGCGAAGTTGCCGGTGATGTCGGCGAAGGAATCGGAGACCTTGGTCTCGTTCTTGAGCGTCCGGCAGAAGGTGAAGATCACGTCCTGCGCGGTGAAGGGCTTGCCGTTCGAGAAGGTGACGCCCTGGCGCAGCTTGAAGGTCCAGCGGTTCTTGCCGTCGTTCTCCCAGGAGGCGGCGAGGCCGGGCAGCAGCTTCTGCTGTTCATCCTGGCTGACCAGCGATTCGAAGATGTGCTGGGCCAGCGCGTTGTTCGGCGTCAGGTCGTGGTAATGCGGATCGACGGCGGTCGGCTCGGAGGCGAGCGCGATGCGCAACGTCTGCGCGCTGGCCGCCGATGCGGCCAGGCAGGAGACGGCGACGGTGGCGGAAAGCAGGAATGTGCGCATGATGACGGTTGCTCCCGGCTGAAACCGTTTTGACAGGTTTATTTTCGTCCAGTAGCAAACATGAAAATTTTTTTACGTCAACCGGGCGCGACCGCATGTCCCAAGGCCTGAAGCCATCGACGGATCTGTCGAACCGGATCGCCCAGATCTACCCCTCGCTGAGCGACGGCCATCGCCGCGCGGCGGATTTCGTGCTGCGCCATCCGCTCGACGTCGCGACGATGACGATCGAGGGGCTGGCCGAGGGCAGCGGCACCTCCAATGCCACGGTGACCCGTTTCGTGCGGGCGCTGGGCTATGGCGGCTATGGCGAGTTCAGGGCGGCACTGTCGGCGGCGCTGAAATTCGCGCATGAGCCGGTGGACAGCTTCGCCGGCGCGCGCGCTGCGCCGGGCTCGACCTTCGCCACCTTCTCCCAGGCGCTGGCCGACCAGGCCGCCAATCTCCAGGCGGCGCGGGATGGGCTCGACGAGCCGACGGTGACACGGGCGGTCTCCCTGCTGACCACGGCGTCGCGCGTCTTCATCGCCGCGTCCGGGGCCAGCCACCATGTCGCGGGCTTCCTCGAGGACGGGCTGGCGCTCTATCTCGACGCCGATGTCACCTTCGCCTCTTCGCGCACGGGGCCCGAGCGGGCGATCCGGCACATGCTGTCGGCGCGGCCGGACGATCTCGTGGTGGCAATCTCGATGCAGCGCTATTCCCGCGCCACGCTCGATCTCGCGAGCTTCGCCAAGAAGCGCGGCGCCTCCGTGCTGGCGCTGACCGACGGCGCGACCTCGCCGCTGGCCGCGATCGCCGACGTCACGCTGTTCGCCCCGTCGCGCAGCCATCTGCTGCCGAATTCGCCGACCGCGATCTTCGCGCTGGCGGACGCGCTGATCGCGGCGGTGGCCCGCGAGCGTCCGGATTCGGCCGAGGCACTGCGGGAGCTCAGCGAAAGCCTGCTCTGGACCTTCCACCGCTAGGCCAGCGGACGGGGCAGCGGCTACCGCCGCCGGCCCTTCGGCCCGCGCGTCTCGGGCGTCTTCGCCCTGTTCTCGGCGTCGAGCTTGCGCCAGCGGGCGAGCCGGGCGGGGTCGACCGCGCCGGTCGCCACGGCCGCCTGCACCGCACAGCCGGGCTCGTGCTCATGGGTGCAGTCGCGGAAGCGGCAGAGATGGGTGAGTTCGGTGATCTCGGCGAAGAGCGTCTCCAGCCCCGAGGCGGCATCGCTGACATGGAGCGTGCGCATGCCCGGCGTGTCGATGACCCAGCCGCCGCCGGCGATGGCGTGGAGCGAGCGCGAGGTCGTGGTGTGGCGGCCCTTGTCGTCGCGGGCCCGGATGCCGCCGGTCTCCTGCGCCTCCTCGGGTGCGAGTCCCGCCAGCGCGTTGACCAGGGTCGATTTGCCGACACCCGACGAGCCGACGAGGGCGACGGTGCGCCCCTCCCCGCACCAGGGCGCCAGCACCGCCGTGGCGCCGGTTTCCTTCGGGTTGACGAGCGCCACCGCAAGCCCGCGCTGCAGCGCCGCCGCCTCGGCGCGGTAGCTCTCCGCCTCTTCCGTCAGATCCGCCTTGGTCAGCAGGATCACCGGCTCCGCGCCGCTCTCATTGGCGAGCGCCAGATAGCGCTCCAGCCGCGCGACGTTGAAATCGGCATTGCAGGAGGTGACGATGAAGAGCGTGTCGATGTTGGCCCCGGCGAGCTGGGGCGTCTTGCTGCCCTCGACGCGGCGCGCCAGCACGGTGCGGCGCTCGAGCAGGCGCCCGATCGCATGCGTCCCCGGCTCGACCAGCACCCAATCGCCCACCGTATAGGCACCGGTGTCGGTGTGGACGGGGAGAGAAAGCCGGATCGGCCCCTCCTGCCCGATCGCGCTCATCCTCGCGCGATGGACGGTGGCGATGCGGGCGGGCAGCAGCCCAGCGTCCTCCGCGCCGCATTGCTCGGCGAAGAAGGCGTTCCAGCCCAGCGCGGGAAGCGTCCAGGCGGCGGGCTCGGGCGCGGTCATCGGCGGGTGGTCCTCAGACGGGCGATGCTCATCCTGCCGGTAGAGCGGGCTTCGCGGCGGCTGGCAAGCGCCCTGGTCTCGGTAGCCGCATCAGCGCGACCAAGAGCGGCGGCGAAGACATCATAGCCCTGCGCCGGGCGGCGCTCGCGGCTGGCCGCGGCTTTGCTATGGTCAAAGGCAGCGGCCCGACTCCAGGCCGCCCAGCCTGCCGGAGAACAGCATGACGACGCAGCCCTTCGACCTGATCATTCGCGGCGGCACCGTCGGCACATCGACCGCGCATTTCGTCGCCGATGTCGCGGTGAAGGACGGCAAGATCGCGGCGATCGGCACCGGGCTCGGCCAGGGCGCGCGCGAGATCGACGCGACCGGCAAGTTCGTGCTGCCGGGCGGCATCGATACGCACGCCCATGTCGAGCAGGTCTCGGCCGGCGGGCTGATGAACGCCGACACCTTCGAGAGCGCCACGACCTCGGCGGCCTTCGGCGGCAACACCACGCTGGTCTCCTTCGCCGCCCAGCATCGCGGGCTCGATCTGCGCAAGGTCGTCGACGACTATGCGGCGCTCGCGAAGCGCGGCGCGCTGATCGACTACGCCTTCCACATGATCGTCGCGAACCCCGACGAGAAAACGATCAGGCAGGACCTTCCGGCGCTGATCAAGGAGGGGCATGCCTCGATCAAGGTCTTCATGACCTACGACCTGATTAAGGTCGACGACGAGCCGCTGCTCGACCTGATGCTGACGGCGCGCGAGCACCGCGCCCTGATCTGCGTCCATGCCGAGAACCACGGCATGATCTCCTGGATGGGCAAGAAGCTGGTCGAGCGCGGCTACACTGCGCCCAAATATCACGCCATCAGCCATCCGCGCGGTTCGGAATCGGAGGCCTTCACCCGGCTGATCACCCAGGCCGCGCTGATCGACCAGCCGATCATGATCTTCCACGTCTCGACCGCCGAGGGTGCCGCCGTGATCCGGCAGGCGCGCGGCCAGGGCCTCAGGGTCTTTGCCGAGACCTGCCCGCAATATCTGTTCATGACCAAGGCCGATCTCGACAAGCCGGGCCTCGAAGGCGCGAAATGGATGTGCTCGCCGCCGCCGCGGGAGAAAGCCGACCAGGACGCGCTCTGGCAGGCGCTGGCGCTCGGCGATCTCCAGACGGTCTCCTCCGACCACGCGCCCTACCGCTTCGACGAAAGCGGCAAGCTCTCCGCCGGGCCGAACCCCAATTTCAAGCAGATCGCCAACGGCCTGCCTGGGCTGGAGACCCGTCTGCCCCTGATGTTCGACGCACTGGTCTCGAAGGGCCGGCCCGAATTCGCCGGGCGCGGGCTGGAGGCCTTCGTCGACCTGACCGCCACCGCGCCGGCGAAAATCTACAACCTGCCCGGCAAGGGCGCGATCCAGCCGGGCTATGATGCCGACATCGCGATCTGGGACCCGGATCGCGAGGTGACGATCACCGATGAAGCGATGCATGACCTGACCGGCTTCACGCCTTTTGCCGGCTACCGAGTCACCGGCTGGCCCGAGACGGTGATCCGCCGCGGCGAGGTCGTCGTCAGCGAGGGCACGCTCCGTGCCAAGGCGGGCTCCGGCCGCTGGCTGTCGCGAACCGGCGGACCGGCGGCCGAGCCAACCGGCAAGCTCGTGCTGGAGATGGACCCCCAGCGGAATTTCGGAGCGACGATTTTGTGAGCGTCGCAGTTTGCCCTCGGAAACACCCCGTCATTCCGGGGCGGGCCGCAAGGCCCGAGCCCGGAATCCATGAACACGACGGCTCTTCAAATGGGGCGGAATCCAATAGCTCTGTTGGCGGCTGCGGTGCTCATGGATTCCGGGCTCTTCGCTTCGCGAAGCCCCGGAAAGACGCGGTGGTTCGAACGCTGACGATCGAAGCTCAGCCCTCCGGCGCCCAGGGCACCATCCGCAAAATCGTCCCGCCGAGCTGGGCGAAGGCGCGCTGGCGGCAGGAGAAGACGATGATCTGCTGGCCGCTGGCCTGACGGTGCAGCGCGTCGAACATCCGCTCGATCCGGTCGTCGTCGGAATAAACCAGCGCATCGTCGAGGATGACCGGAGCCGGCTGGCCGTCCTTGGCCAGGAGCCGCGCGAAGGCGAGCCGCGTCAGCACCGCGAGCTGTTCGCGCATGCCGCCGCTGAGCACGCCGACCGGCTCCTCCAGCCCGTTGCGGCTGACGGTGCGCGGCAGCAGCGTCTCCTCGTCGAAGGTGACGGTCGCATCCTCGAACAGCAGGCCGAGCAGCGGCCGCAGCTCCGCCATCACGGGCGCGAAGTAATGGTCGCGGGCCTGCGCCCTCGCCGCCTCCAGCGCCGTCCGCAGCCGCGTCAGCAGGGCGACCTCGCGCTCCAGCGCCGCCACGCGCCGCTGCGCCGCGCCGAGCTTCTCCGCCGCCTCCTGCCAGGCTTCCTCGACGGCGGCATCCGTGCGTGCGCGGATGCGGCCGTTCAGCTCGGCCGCCTCCTCGCGCAGCGCCGCGATCTCGGCCGAGGCGCCGTCGAACACGGAGCGCATGCGGCGCAGCTTGGCCTCGGCCCCCGCGATATCGACCGCACCGGCCCGGAGCGCATCGCGCTGCGCCTGCGCCGCCGACCAACCCTGCTCGGCCTGCGCCAGCGCAGCGCTCCGCTGCGCCTCCAGCGCATCGCGCTCCTGCTCGGGGCCGAGTGCGGCGGAGAGCCCCGCCAGCTCCGAGGCAATGCCGGCCAGGGCCCGCTCGGCCTCGACGACGGCCGCATTGGCGGCGTCGCGGGCGGCCTGCGTCTCGCGCTGGGCCCGGCGCGCGGCGACGACGCGGGCCTCGGTCTCGACCAGGCCCGCGCGCACGGTTTCCGGATCGCCTTCAGCCTCTTCGGCGCCAGACCCTTGTGCCTCCAGTCGCGCGATCTGCTCCTGCAGCGCGGGCAGACCGTCCGGCGCCAGCAGGCGCAGGCGCTGCCGTGCCAGATCGAGCCGGCCGTTCAGCTCGCGGGCCGCGCTGTCGCGCCGTCGCGCCTCGGCGAGATCGGCCACCGCGAGCTCCGCGAGCAGCGTGGTCCGCCTCGCCTCGGCCCGGGCGAGATCCGCCTCGTCGTCGCCACCCTGCGGCAGGGTGATGGCGAGCCGGCCGACGCCCTTGATCGTCAGGGTCGCGGCGCCGGACAGGGTGCGTTCCTCCCCGTCATCGAGCGCCGCCCCGTCGAGCTGGATGGCGGCGGCGACGCCGGGATCATAGGCGACGCGCAGCAGCGGGCGGCGCGCCGCCGCCGTCGCGCGCAAGCCGACGAGTTCGCTTTCCAGCGTCTCCAGCCGCGCCAGCGCCCCCGCCGGCAGCCGCAGCGCCTTCAGCTCGGCCTCGATCGTCTCGATCTCGCGACGCCCCTCGGCCGCGCGCTCATGCTCCTGCCGCAGGCGCGCCAGCTTTTCGCCGGCCTCGCGGGCGCGCATCGCCTTGTCCAGCCGGGCGAGCAGGTCGCGCGCCTCGCGCTCCCCGGCTTCAGCCCGCTCGACCGCGGTCGCGGCGACCACCCCGGCCTCGTTGGCGGCACGCTGGCGCGCCAGCGCCTCGTCGCGCCGGCCGCGGCTTTCCGCCTCGCGTTCGCGCAGCAGCGCCAGGCGCGCGAGATCGCGGCGCAGCGTGTCGAGCGCCTCGCGGGCTGCGTCGCGGGCATTGCGGGCGAGCGCGGCCTCGACCTCGGCCGTGCGCAGAGCCTCGCCATGGGCCCGGGCGGCGGCGAGCGCCGCCTCGGCCTGGGCGACCTCGCGCAGCAGGGTCGCATGGCGCTCGGCGTCGTCCAGCTCGGCGAGCCGAGCCCGCAGGCTGCGGCGCCGGTCGAGCGCGTCGCGCAACTCGCGCAATTCGCCCGCCAGACGCTGTTCCAGCTGGGCCAGCGTGTCGCGCTCCTCGATCGCCTGCGCATAGGCGCCGCCGGCCTTGGGCCGGCCCGTCGCCGTGACGAGAGGCGCCAGTTCCGCCTCGCAGGCGGCGAGCGCCTGCGCCATGCGGCGGCCGCCGGTGAGGGATTCGACCTCGCCCTGGACCGAGGTCAGGACGGATTCTCGGGCGCGCTTCTCGCCCTCCTCGTCGCTCCTGGCCCGCCGCTCGATGCCGGTGATGCCCTGACGCACCCAGAGCAGACCCGCCGGCCCCGCCGTGCCGCCCTGGACGAGGTTGGCGATGAAGCGCTCAGCCTCGTCGGCCTGCGCGACGAGCCGGCCGGAGGCGAGTTCGCGCACCACGGCGCGCTTGCCGCCATAGAACTGCTTGGTCAGCCGGAAAGCGCCGTTCGCGATCGTGATGTCGGCCTCGATCAGCGGGGTGCCGCCGCTATAGGGCCGCAGGCCCTGTACGGCACTGGGCGTGCCGGTGTGGGGCTGGAAGAACAGCGCGTGGAGCGCGTCGAAACAGGTCGATTTGCCGAACTCATTGACGGCGCAGAGCACGTTGACGCTATCGCCGATGCCCTCGACCGCGACGCCTCGACCGGCGAAGCGGCGGACATTGTGGAGGCGCAGCGCCGTCAGCTTCATGCGGGCATCGCCGCGCAATAGGAGAACAGCCGCGCCAGCGCGTCGCGCGCCGTTTGGCGCTCGGCTGCAGAACGGGCCTCGTCGAGGCTCTCCGTGAGCAGCGCGTCGGCAGCCTGGCGCAGCGCCCCGGCCCGGTCGATCGCGTCGAGATCGTCGCTCTCGCAATCGGTGGTGAGTCCGTCCGTCTCCAGTATGAGATGGGCGAATTCCGGCGCGACCGCGGCGATCGCGGCCTCGAGCCCGGCGCGCGCCTGCGGGCGCAGGCGCCCCGTGGCGACGATGCGCAGCAGGGTCTGTCGGCGGACGGGGCCGGCGGGCAGACGCTCCGTCAGAGCCGCGGTGCCATCGTCGCCCGAAAGCAGGTCGAGCGGTAGGCTGCGCCAGTCGAAGCTGCCGGTCTCGACCGGCGTGACGTCCGGCACGGCGCCGGCGCCGGCGAGCGACACCAGCAGCGCGCGGCCCGGCTGGTCGTGCTTGAAGCGGTCGGGCTCCGGCGCGCCTGAGTACCAGCTGCGCGGGCCGATCGGCATCTGGCCGTGCCAGTCGCCGAGCGCGAGATAATCGAGCCCGGCGCGGCTCGCCCGGTCTGGTGCGATGATGTCGAGGCCGCCGCCATCCTCGGAAAAACTCTGGATCGCGCCATGGGCGAGGCCGATGCGCAGCGCCCCTTCCGGCGTGGCGGCGCCGTCCATCCAGTCGGTCAGGTCGCGGCCCGGGCGCCGCGTGGTGCAGGGCGCGGGCAGGATGACGATGCCGGGTGCAAGCGCGAGCGGCGCGGCTTCCGTCGCCAGCACGACATTGGCCGGCAGGGCGGCGCGTGTCGCGGCCCAGAGCTCGTCGGCGAGCAGCGAGTCATGGTTGCCGGGCAGGATGACCCAGCGCAGCGGCGCATGGCCCGCCATGGCGGCGAGCGCTTGGCGCAGCATGGCGGGGCTCGGCGTCTCGGTGTCGAAGCTGTCGCCCGCGAGCAGCACCGTCTCGGCGCCGCCTGCCCGCGCCTGCGCCGCCAGCCGGTCGAGCACGGTATGGCGCGCCTCGCGCAGCCGGCCGCGCAACTCCTCCGGCAGGGTGCCGAAGCGCTTGCCGATATGCAGGTCGGAGGCGTGGAGGAACCGGAACATCGCACCCTGAAACGAAACAGCGGACCGCGAATCCGCCGAGGCCCGTTCGGGCCGGCGCGCAGCATCGTCGCAAATGCGCGCGAAGGAAATGGCGGGCCGCGATCAGCCGAAGAGGTCGGGCTGATTGGCGGGCCTGGCCCGAGCCGGCGCGTCGAGCCCGTCGAGGATGGCGGCGGCCTCGCGCCGGATTGTCGCGACATGGGCCGGCGTCATCCTGTCCAGGTTCTTGTAGGGCATCGCCATGCGGGGATTGTTGCCGAGCCGGTCGCGGTTGCGGATCAGGAAGTCCCAGTAGAGCGGATTGAAGGGGCAGGCTCCCTTCCCGGTCTTGATCTTGGGATCATAGGTGCAAGACCCGCAATAATCCGACATGCGGTCGATATAGGCTCCCGAGGCCGCATAGGGCTTTGAGCCGAGGAGCCCGCCATCGGCGAAGATCGCCATGCCATGGGTGTTGGGCAGCTCGACCCATTCGAAGGCGTCGGCATAGACGGCGAGGTACCAGGCCTCGATCTCGGCCGGGCGGATGCCGGCGAGCAGGGCGAAGTTGCCGGTCACCATCAGCCGCTGGATGTGATGGGCATAGGCGTTGCGGCTCGTGTCGGCGATGGCGTTCGCGAGGCAGTTCATGTCGGTCTCGCCCGACCAGTAGAACCAGGGCAGCGGGCGGTCGGCTTCGAGCGCATTGGTCTGCGCATAGCCCGGCATCTCCAGCCAGTAGATACCGCGGACATATTCGCGCCAGCCCAGGATCTGGCGGATGAAGCCCTCGACGGCGTTGAGCGGCGCCTTGCCAGCCCGCCAGGCGGTCTCGGCGGCGACACAGACCTCGCGCGGCAGCAGCAGACCGATGTTCAGATAGGGCGAGACGAGGGCGTGGAAGAGGAAGCCCTCGCCTTCCGCCATCGCATCCTGGTAATCGCCGAAGCGCGGCAGCGCCGCCTCGACGAAATGAGCAAGAGCTTTGAGCGCATCGTCTCGCGTCACGGCCCAGCCGAAGCCGTCGAGATCGCCGAAATGCCCGGCGAAGCGGGTCGCGACGAGGTCGATCACGTCGGCCGTCACCGCATCGGGCGCGAAGCGCAGGCGCCGCGGCGGCGTTATGCCGGCCGGCAGGCGCTTGCGGTTCTCGGCGTCGAAGTTCCACTGGCCGCCGACCGGACCATCCTCCTCCATCAGCAGCCCGGTGCGGCGGCGCATCTCGCGGTAGAAGAACTCCATGCGGTAGGATTTGCGGCCATCGGCCCAGGCGGAGAACTCGGCGCGGGAGCAGAGGAAGCGGTCGTCGTCGCGGATCTCGACGGGGAGGCCAAGATCCCGCGCCCAGTCGTCCATCATGCGACGCACGCGCCATTCGCCGGGCTCGGTGACGACGACGCGATCGGGCCGGTGGCGGGCGACCGCACGCGCCAGCTCGCCCGAGAAGGAACCGGTGTTGGCGGGATCGTCGAGCGCCACGTAATCGACGCTCAGCCCCTCCTCGCGCAGTGCCTCAGCAAAATGGCGCATCGCCGCGAGAATGAAGGCGATCTTCTGCTTGTGATGGGGGACATAGGTCGTCTCCTCCGCCACCTCGACCATCAATGCGACGTCTCGCTGCGGATCGAACCCGTCGAGCGCGGAGAGGTCGCGGCTGAGCTGGTCGCCGAGGATCAGGACGAGGGTCTTCACCGGGCGGGGCCCCGGCGGTCGCTCGCAGATCCTGTCGGCCTCATCGCAGCGCTCCTGTCGTTGCGATGACTACGCGCTGCTCCTGCGAATGGTTCAGCCGAAGGCTATGGCTTCCCTCAATCCTCGTCTTCGCGGGCTCGGCCGGTTTCGACGAGGATTTCGCGTTTGCCGGCGTGGTTGGCGGGGCCGACGA
>LSIG01000035.1 GCA_001556125.1 Rhizobiales bacterium CCH10-E5
CCAGAAGGAAATCAACGCGACACGTATCGCTGCTTGACAAACAGAAGGGCGTCCAGGGCAGCCAATACACCAGCCAGCAGTTCCAGGAACTGCTGGCTGAGAACGGTGTCACCTGCTCGATGAGCCGATCGGGCAACGTCTGGGACAACGCCGCGATGGAGAGCTTCTTCTCCTCGCTGAAAACCGAGCGGATCAGGGGCCAGATCTACCGCACGCGCGATGAGGCCAGGGCAGATGTGTTCGACTACGTCGAGAGGTTCTACGACACGATCCGCAGGCACTCGACCATCCGCTATCTCAGCCCGGCCGAGTTCGAAAAGAAGGTCGGATTAGCTTAACTGCGCGTCCACGGAACCGGCAGCAGGCCGATCCGCATCACTGGCTGGTGATGCCTTGGCCGCGTTATTGCGTAGACTTCAGCACCGGTAGGGTGTCGGAATCAAAGGCCATGGCGTGGCAGGCGTTGAGGGACGGGTCGAGAATGGCCTATGACGTGATCATCGTCGGGATCGGCGGCATGGGAAGCGCTGCCGCCTGGCATCTCGCCCGGCGCGGCGCGAAGGTTCTTGGTCTCGAACGCTTCGACATCCCCCACAGCATGGGCTCGTCGCACGGCATCAGCCGGATCATCCGCATGCCGTATTACGAGGATCCGGCCTATGTCCCTCTGTTGCGGCGGGCCTATGAGCTTTGGGCTGAGATCGAAGCGACGACGGGCGAGGAACTTCTGGTCATCACGGGGTCGCTCGACGCCAGCCCGGAGGACGACGCGCTTTTTCAGGGTGCCTTGAATTCGGCCCGCCTGCACGATCTGCCCCACGAGGTTTTGACCGGTGATCAGGTCAATGCGCGTTACCCCGGCTATCGTCTGCCGTCATCGCATCGTGCGGTGTTCCAGGCGCGCGGCGGGCTGATCGCCAGCGAGCGGGCGATCGTGGCGCATGTCCTCGCCGCTCAGGCGCATGGCGCGGAGATCCATGCCCGCGAGGCCGTGATCGGCTGGGAGGCGAACCCCAACGGCGACGGCGTCGTCGTGACGACCGATCGCGGCCGCTACGAGGCTGCGCGGCTGGTGCTGACCGCCGGCGCCTGGATCGGCGACCTCGAACCCTCGCTTCGGGCCGTCGCGGTGCCCGAGCGACAGGTTCTGGCCTGGCTTCAGCCTGCGAAACCGGAGCTGTTCGCGCTCGATCGCTTCCCTGTCTTCAATCTGCAGGTCGATGAGGGCCGCTATTACGGCTTTCCGATCTACGAGGTGCCGGGCTTCAAGTTCGGCCGCTATCACCACCGCGGCGAAACCAGTCGGGCCGACGAGGTCAGGCGTGAGCCGGACGCGGAGGATGAGCGTATCCTGCGTCAGTTCAGCCAGCGCTATTTCCCCGAAGGCAGTGGCCCGACCATGGCGCTGCGGAGCTGCCTGTTCACCAACACGCCCGATGAGCATTTCATTCTCGACCGCCACCCCGCCCATGAACAGGTCGTCCTTGTTTCGCCCTGCTCGGGGCATGGCTACAAGTTCTGCAGCGTGATCGGGGAGATCATCGCCGATCTCGCCAGCGGAGACGGCACGACCCGCCACGATATCGGCTTCCTGCGCCTGTCTCGGGCTTCGCTGGCGGCTCCTCATGCGTGACGGCCTCGACGTCGCCCCACGCGGCGGCCTGCGTCTCGGCATCGACATCGGCGGCACCTTCACCGATTTCGCTCTGGTGGATTCGGCGGGCTCGCGGGTTGGCGTCCACAAGCAGCTGACGACCCCGCGCGATCCGTCTCACGCCGTGCTCGAAGGCACGCTTGCACTCTGCGAAGCCGTCGGCTGCAGCGTGTCCGACCTTGCCGAGATCGTTCACGGCACGACGCTGGTCACCAATGCCCTGATCGAGCGTCGCGGCGACCGCACCGGCATGCTCGTAACGCAAGGCTTCCGCGACCTCTTCGATATCGGCCGCGAGCAGCGCTACGACCTGTTCGATCTCCGGCTTCGCTACGCAGAGCCGATCGTCGAGCGAGGGCTCCGGGCCGAAATCCCCGAACGGTTGAAACATGACGGCTCCGTGCTCGTGCCGCTGGACGAGGACGCAGTCGCTGCGCAGACGCACCGGCTCGTCGAGGAGGAGCGGATCGAGGCGTTGGCGATCTGCTTCCTCCATGCGCATGTCGACGATCGTCATGAACGTCGCGCCCGCGAGATCACACAGGCGCTCTATCCGGCGTTGCACATCTCCCATTCGGCGGATGTCTTCCCCTATCCGCGCGAATTCGAGCGCTGGACCACGACCTGCGCCAACGCCTATTCGCAACCGCTGGTCGACCGCTATCTCTCCCGCCTCGAAACCGGGCTAGGCGAGGGCGGCTTCAGAGGGCGGCTCTGGATCATGGCCTCCAGCGGCGGTCTCATGAGCCTCGACATGGCCCGGCGCTATCCGGTGAAGCTGCTGGAGTCGGGACCCGCCGCCGGCGTGCTCGTCGCGGCTCGGATCGGCACGGCGGTAGCGGGAGGTGACCTGCTCTCCTTCGATCTCGGAGGTACGACGGCCAAGGGCGCGCTCATCCGCAAGGGCAGGCCTTTTCGCGCCTATTCCTTCGAGGCCGCGCATGCCTATGAGTATCGCAGCGGCAGCGGCCTCGCGCTGCAGATCCCCGTTCTCGATATGACCGAAATCGGTACCGGAGGTGGCAGCCTCGTCGAGCCCGATGCGCTGGGCCGGCTCAGGGTCGGCCCGCGGAGCGCCGGCGCTGAACCCGGGCCTGTGTCTTATGGCCGTGGCGGCCAGACCCCGACCTTGACCGATGCCAATCTCCTGCTCGGCTACCTTCATCCCGACAGCTTTCTCGGCGGCACCATGACGCTGGATCACGCTGCGGCGGCTGAGGCCTATCGCGAGCAGGTCGGCGTGCCGCTGAGCGTCGACGCGCTGCGCGCCGCCTGGGGCGCGCATGACATGGCCAATGAGGACATCGCGCGGGCCTTCCGAATGCATGCCACCGAACGCGGTTTCGACTATCGCAGCTGCTCCATGGTTGCCTTCGGCGGCGGCGGGCCGCTTCATGCGGCGCGGATCGCCCGCAAGCTGCGGGTGCCGCGCGTGATCTTCCCGCGGGGAGCCGGCGTCATGTCGGCTTTCGGAATGCTGTCGGGCGCACAGTCCTTCGAGACCGTGCGCGCTTTCCGGCGCGGACTCGACGCGGTCGGGGAGGGCGAGCTCGAGGCCCTTCTCGCCGATCTCGACGCCGAGGCCGCCGCGCCGCTCGGCTCCGGCGGAGCCACGCATTGGCATCGCCGCTTCGACATGCGCTATCGCGGCCAGCACTACGACATCGAGGTCGAGCTTCCAGAGGTCTGCAAGCATCTCCGCGAGGCGCTGCGCACGGGTTTCATCCAGCGTTACCGCGAGATCTTCCACACCAGCCTCGACGAGCCGATCGAGATCGTCGGGTGCAAGGTCGAGGCGAGCGCTTCCGCTCCCCAGAGTTTCTCGACCAGCCCGGAGGACGACAACGACGGCGGCGAGGCGATGATGGGCCATCGTCCAGCCTATTTCCCGGCAGGGGGCGGCCTCGTCGATTGCCCCGTCCTGGCGCGCTCGCGCCTGTGGCCGGGCATGGTCGTGCACGGGCCGGCGCTGATCGAGGAAGCGGAATCCACGATCCTGCTCGACGCCGGGGATCGCGCTAAGGTGCATGGCGACATGAGCCTCGTTGCGGAGATCGCGACCCCATGACGACAGCTCACCCCACGTCCCGCCGAACCCTCGATCCGATCGACCTCGCCATCGCCTGGGACAGGCTGATCTCGATCACCGACGAAGGCGCGGCGGCGCTGATCCGCACCTCCTTCTCGATGCTGGTGCGCGAGGGCTTCGACCTTTCGGTGATGGTCTTCGACACGCGCGGCAGGCTCATCGCGCAGAGCCGCAAATGCATCCCCGTCTTCATTGGCACGGCGCCGGTGACGATGGCGCATATGCTCAGGCGGTTCCCACCGCAGACGCTGGCGCCGGGGGATGTCATCGCGTCGAATGACCCCGTCATCGGCACGGGCCACATGTTCGACCTCGCGTTGATGAAGCCGATCTTCAGGGGCGGGCGCATCGTCGCCTATGCCATGAGCATCACGCATTTGCCCGATATCGGCGGCATGGGTTTCTCGGCCGCCGCGACCGAAATCTACCATGAGGGTCTGCGGCTGCCGATCTGGAAGCTCTTCGCGGCGGGCCAGCGCGACGAGACGCTGATCGAGCTGATCAAGCTGAATGTCCGGGTGCCCGAACAGGTGCTGGGCGACATCATGGCGAGCGTGAGCTGCCTCGAGGTCGTTGACCGGCAGCTCGGCGAGTTCCTGTCCGAAGCGGGGCTTGCCGATGTCGACGACCTCGCGGTTTCGATCATCGACCAGACCGAGGCCGCCGTCAGGGCGGCGCTGGTCGCGATTCCCGATGGTGTCTATGGCAACGAGGTCGAGGTCGAAGCCTTCGGCGAGATCCGTCGGCTCGTCTGCTTGATTGACAAGCGCGGCAGCGAGGCGGCGATCGATTTTGCCGGAACAGGCCCCTGCGTTTTGGCCGGCATCAACGTGCCGCTGCCTTATACGCGCTCGATGGCACTCTACACGCTGAAATGCATCACCGCGCCCAGGCTGCCCAACAATGACGGCGCCACAGTGCCGATCTCAATCAGCGCTCCCGTGGGCTGCCTGCTCAATGCCGTGCCCCCGGCACCGTCGGCCGGGCGGCATGTCATCGGTCATTTCATCCCCCCACTGATTTTTGGGGCGCTGGCCGAGGTCGTGCCCGACCGGGTGATGGCGGGCAGCGGGCTGATCGACTTCATCACCCTGCAGGGCCGCCGGCCGGATGGCTCGGGCATGAGCACGACCTTCTGCGCGGCGGGCGGTTTCGGTGCATTGAGCGATCTCGACGGCCAGCCGACGACGCCGGGCTCGTCAAACATGGGCGGCATGTCGGCGGAGCTGTTCGAGCCCGAGAGCGGGCTCGTGGTCGAGCGCAAGACCTTGCGGCCGGATTCGGGCGGGGCAGGGGCCTATCGCGGCGGTCCCGGGCAGGAGATCGTGCTGCGAAACGACAGCGGCTTTCCGGTCAGCGTCTTCTCCATGGCCAACCGCACCCAGTTCCCGGCGCAGGGCTTCGCTGGCGGGCAGCCGGGAGCGTGCCGCGAGCATCTCGTCAATGGCGAGACCATCTCACCGCAAGGACGGCATGAGCTCGCGCCGGGTCATCGCCTGACGCTGCGCGAAGCGGGTGGTGCGGGTTTCGGTAGCCCCGACGCGCGGCCGGCCAGCAAAATCAGGGACGATCTCAGACGCGGCTACGCCACGCCGGAGGGCGTGTCCCACGCTTATGGGCCGGACTGGATGCGGCGTGAGGCTTAATCGGTTCGGTCACCGCACCAGTCTAATGCGTTGCCGAAACCAGGCCTCGGGCAGCGGTCTTGAAAACCGCCGTGGGTGCAAGCCCACCGTGGGTTCGACTCCCACCCCTTCCGCCATAAATTCGGCACCTCGCTCTTTCGTCACGGGTGCCATCGAGCCGTGACAGCCCGGCCACGCCCTCGCGGAAAATGGCGGCGCTGTGGAGCGGGTTGACAGACGCCGCATTTCCGACACCTTTGTGCCCGCTCAAGGGCGGACGGCGAAACGCCGTCGACGCCGGCGCGACCTGTCGCTCCGCGTTAACGGCCCGTTAACGTGATTGACCGAAAACTTCGGCTTCGCCGCTTTCGCGGCTCGGCCGGCCTGATGGTTTTCGGCGCAGAAAGCGGAACGACTTCATGACGCGAAGCGCGCGCTCCTCGGCCCCGGACATGACCTCCGCCACTGCCGATCAGGGCTCCGCTCCGTCTCCCGCCCCGCTGGCCGGCCGCGCGCTGCGTCTCGGCTGCGTCGCGCTCGCCGGCCTTTTCCTCGCCAACTGCGCCAACGACCAGGTGGCCCGGCGGGGCAAGTCGAAGGAGATCGGCGCCTTCCCCTCGTCGAAATACGGGCCGGCCAGCCCGCGCGTCGTCGCCGAGGGCCAGGACGTCCCCAAGGGCGGCGGACGCCAGATGATCGGCAAGACCTACACCGTCGCCGGCAAGCGCTACACGCCTTACGACAAGCCCGTCGGTTACACCGCGGTCGGCACGGCCTCCTGGTATGGCGAGGCCTTCCATGGCCGACGCACCGCCAACGGCGAGGTCTATGACCGCCACGGCATCAGCGCCGCCCATCCGACGATGCCGCTGCCGGCCTATGCCCGCGTGACCAACATGCTCAACAACCGCTCGATCATCGTGCGGGTCAATGATCGCGGCCCCTATCATGGCGGTCGCCTGATGGACGTATCGCAGAAGACCGCCGAGGCGCTCGCCTTCCGCCATCTCGGCACCGCGCGCGTCAAACTTGAATATCTCGGCCAGGCCTCGCTCGCCGGCTCCGACGACAAGCTTCTGCTGGCAACCCTGCGCACGGACGGCCAGCCCGCCGCGATTCCGGGCACCAGTGCCCGCACCATGGTGGCGAGTTCCGCCCCGGTCGGAACCGCGCGCTCGCAAAGCGCCGATCTCGACGACGAGCAGTCAGATCCGGCGCCCGTCGTGCGGGCCTATGCCCCCGCGGTGCCCGCTCCGCAAGCGGCGTCGGGTTTCTCGACCGCTTCCGACAGCTCGCGCCCGGTCTTCCAGACCGTGTCGACCGGCAGCGCCGAACCGCTGGGGGGCGTCCCTGTGCGCGGCGTGAAGCTGCCGCCGAGCCGCCCCTTCGACCTCGACACCATCGCCAATGCCGCAACGCCCGTCGTGGTGCCCGCCGCCATCCGCACGACGCTGCCGCCCAGCCGCTCGACGGTCGCGAGCCTGTTCGCCGCACCAGATCGCGCGCCGACCGAGCGTTTCGCCGCCTCGCATCCGCTGAACCGCGCCCTCGTCCCGCAGAATCTGCAGCCCCTGTCCGGCCGCTGAACCGGGCTTGACCATCGGCCCCGGCCTCTGCTTGAGATCGGGCATGACGATGGCCGGTTGCATCAGGGAAGGGGCCTCGGCCCGTCACGAGGCCCGCAAGGGCGCGGCGCACTGGCTTCGCCTGGCAATCGGTGCCTCGCTCGCCCTTGCGGTGACGCTGTCGAGCGCTGCGTCGCAATCCTTCCAATCCGCCGCGCCCTATGCGGTGCTGCTCGATTCCGCCAGCGGCACCGTTCTTTATGAGAAGGCCGCCGACGAGCTGATGGCGCCGGCCAGCATGGCCAAGGTCGCGACCGCGCTCGTCGCCTTCCAGGAAATCGCCCAGGGCCGGCTGGCGCTGGACAGCGAGATCTCCATCTCCGAAAACGCCTGGCGCAAAGGCGGCGGCGTCTCCGGTGGATCGACGATGTTCGCCCAGCTCAACAGCCGGGTGAAGCTTTCCGACATCCTGCACGGCATCATCGTCCAGTCCGGCAACGATGCCTCGATCGCGCTCGCAGAGGCCGTCGCCGGTGACGAGGCGACCTTCGCGCGGATCATGACCGAGCGCATGCGCGGCCTCGGCCTGCCGAAATCGGTCTTCCGCAACGCCACCGGCATGGGCGACCCGCAGCAGAAGGTCACGGCCCGTGAGATGGCGCTGCTGGCCGACCACATCATCAAGACCTACCCCGAGCACTACCGAATCTTCGGCGAGCGGGAGTTCATCTGGAACAAGATCCGGCAACAGAACCGCAACCCGCTGCTGACGATGGATATCGGCGCGGACGGGCTGAAGACCGGCAACATCGATGAATCCGGTTATGGTCTCGTGGGCTCGGCGGTCCAGAACGGTCAGCGGCTGATCGTGGTGGTCAACGGGCTCAAGACCGGCCGCGAGCGCGCCAACGAGGCGCGGAAACTGCTGGAATGGGGGTTTCGTGCGTTCGAGGCGCGCCGCATCTTCGAGGCCGGCGAGATCGTCGGCGAGGCCAGCGTCTTCGGCGGCGAGAAAGGTCGCGTCGGCCTCAAGGCCAAGGGACCCGTCAGCCTGCTGCTGCCGCGCGGCAGCAGCGAGCGGCTGAACGCGCGCGTCGTTTATCGCGGCCCGCTGACCGCTCCGCTTCAGGAGGGCACTGAGGTTGCGCGACTGCTCGTCACGCGCGGTGAGGTCAAGACGCTCGACATTCCCCTCTACACCGCCGAGAGCATCCAGACCGGCACGCTGCAGAGCCGCGCGCTCGACGCGCTGCTGGAAGCCGCCACAGGCTGGGTCCGCAAGGCGATGGGCCGCAGTTGAAACCGGCGGCGGCAGCGGGGCGCTTCATCACGCTCGAAGGCGGGGAGGGGGCTGGCAAATCCACGCTGGCGCGCGCGCTCAAGGAGCGGGCGGAACAACTCGGTCTGCAGGTCACGCTGACGCGCGAACCGGGAGGCTCGCCCAAGGCGGAGGCGATCCGCGAGGTCATCCTCTCGGGAGCCGTCAAGGAGCACGGCCCTTTCGTCGAAGCGCTGATGTTCTCGGCGGCGCGCATCGACCATATCGACCGCCTGATCCGGCCCGCTCTCGCCCGGGGCGACTGGGTGCTCTGCGACCGCTTCATCGATTCGACCCGGGCCTATCAGGGCGCCCTCGGCAGGGTCGACGCGGCCCTGCTGGCGGAACTGGAAGCCGTCACCATCGACGGCCTCCTGCCGGACTTGACGCTGATCCTCGATCTCGATCCCGCCATTGGCCTGGCCCGCGCCGCGCGCCGCCGGGCACCCGACGAGGCCGTCGACCGCTTCGAGGGCGAGGCGCTGGCCTTCCACCGCACGCTGAGGCAGGCCTATCTCGACATCGCCGCCGCCGAGCCGCAGCGCTGCGTCGTGCTCGACGGGGCGCTGCCGCCAGCGGCGCTGGCCCAAGCCGCCTGGACGGCCATTCGCGAGCGGCTGCCGGCGCCACAACCCGCCTGACGATCGGGGCTTGCCCCGCCGCCAGCCCCGGCCCAAAGACGGGCAAGGCGCGACGAAGGACCGACCATGCTGCCCACAACCGACGAGCCGGACCGGCTGCCCAGCGCCCCGCATCCGCGCGAGACGCTGGCGCTGATCGGCCACGAGGCGCAGGAGCGGGCGTTTCTCGCGGCGCTCGCCTCTGGGCGGATGCATCACGGCTGGCTGCTCGGCGGACCGGAGGGAATCGGCAAGGCGAGCTTCGCCTATCGCGCCGCGCGCTTCGTCCTCGCCGCGGGTGACCCGGCCGGCCGCGCCGCGGCCGCGACTTCGCTCGCCATGCCCGAGACCGACCCGGCGACGCGCCGGATCATGGCGCAGTCCCATCCCGATCTGCATCTGCTGCGGCGCATCCCGAAGCCGGACGGCAAGAGCTACACCAGCAACATTCCGGTCGATGCCGTCCGCCGCGTGCTCGACCGCTTCGGCGCCAGTGCGGCGGAAGGCGGCTGGCGCGTCTGCATCGTCGATTCGGCCGAGGATATGGACCGCTCGGCGGCCAACGCCCTGCTGAAGCTGCTCGAGGAGCCGCCGCCGCGCGCGCTGTTCCTGATCGTCGCCCATGCGCCGGGACGGATGCTGCCGACGATCCGCTCGCGCTGCCGGCTGATGACCTTCGCCGCGCTGGAGCAGGCTCAGGTGGCGCAGGCTGGCGAGACGGCGCTGGAGCGGATGGGCGGGCCCTTCGACGCTTCCGCCATCCGTCGCGCCGCCCATCTCGCCGACGGCTCGGTCCGACGCGCGCTGACCTATGTCGATCCCGAGACGCTGGCGCTGGTCGAGGCCGTGCGGGCCCGCCTCGACGCGCTGCCGCGGCTCGACCTGACGGCGCTGATGGCGTTGGCCGAGGATGTCGCGGGCAAAGCCGGCGAGGGCGACTTCGCCATCATGGTCGAAACCGTCCAGAGCTGGCTTTCGGACCATCTCCACGCGCATGCTGCAGCGCATCCGGCGCGTCTTGCACCGCTGGCGGAGGTATGGGACAAGCTGGGAGCAGCGGCCCGCGACGTCGAAACCTACAATCTCGACCGCCGCCCGCTGGTGATGACCCTGTTTCATGATCTGTCGGATGCGGTTGCCCGCTCGCGCGCAGCGTGAAGCGAACCCCGGATCGACGATGGCGACCGCCCCGAAATTCTATCTGACGACCGCGATCCACTACACCAATGGGCCGCCGCATATCGGCCACGCCTATGAGATGGTGGCCTCCGACGCGATTGCGCGCTTCAAGCGGCTCGACGGCTACGACGTCTTCGCCATGACCGGCACCGACGAGCACGGCCAGAAGGTGCAGCGCACGGCCGCCCAGAACGGCCAGTCGCCGAAGGAATTCGTCGACGGCATCGCCGGCCGCTTCCAGGAGATGGAGCAGCGGTTGGGCTGTTCCTTCGACCGCTTCATCCGCACCACCGACGCCGACCACCTGCCCTCGACGCAGGAGCTGTGGCGGCGGATGGAGGACAATGGCGACATCTACCTGTCGAAATATGCCGGCTGGTACTCGATCCGCGACGAGGCCTTCTATGCCGAGGAGGAGACGACGCTCCTGCCCGACGGCACCCGCCTGGGCGGGCAGGGCACACCCGTCGAATGGGTCGAGGAAGAGAGCTATTTCTTCCGCCTGAAGGCCTATCAGGACCGTCTCCTGAAGCTCTACGAGGAGGTGCCGGACTTCGTCTCGCCGCCGACGCGCCGAAACGAAATCGTGTCCTTCGTGAAGAGCGGGCTCGAGGACCTCTCGATCAGCCGCACCACCTTCGACTGGGGGCTGCCGGTGCCGGGCGACCCCAAGCATGTGATGTATGTCTGGGTCGACGCGCTCAACAACTACGTCACAGGCACGGGCTTTCCCGATCCGCAGAACCCGCGCGCGCATTACTGGCCGGCCGATGTCCACATCATCGGCAAGGACATCGTGCGCTTCCACACGGTCTATTGGCCAGCCTTCCTGATGTCGGCCGGGCTGCCGCTGCCCAGGCGCGTCTTCGGCCATGGCTTCCTGCTCTCCAAGGGCGAGAAGATGTCGAAGTCGCTCGGCAATGTCGTCGATCCCTTCGGGCTGGCGGAGGCCTATGGCGTCGATCAGCTGCGCTATTTCTTCCTGCGCGAGGTCTCCTTCGGCCAGGACGGCAATTACAGCCATGAGGCCATCGTCGGCCGCATCAATGCCGACCTCGCCAACGACCTCGGCAATCTCGCCCAGCGCTCGCTGTCGATGATCGCCAAGAACTGCGAGGGCAGGGTGCCGCCTTGCGGCGCGCTGACGGAGGCCGACCAGGCCATGCTGGCGCTGGCCGACGCTGCGCTGGGCAAGGCGCGCGAGGCGATGAGCGACTTCGCGCTGCATGTCGTGCTGTCCGAGATCTGGGCCGTGGTGGCGGAAGCCAACCGCTATTTCGCCGCCAACGAGCCCTGGCGCCTGTCCAAGACCGACCCCGAGCGGCGCGACACGGTGCTCTATGTCACCGCAGAGGTGCTGCGGCAGGTCGCGATCCTGGTCCAGCCGGTGATGCCGTCCTCGATAGCGAAGCTGCTCGATCTGCTCGGCGTGCCCGCGGAGAAGCGCGATTTCGCCGCGCTGGGCGAGGGCGGCCGTTTGACGTCCGGCACGGCCCTGCCGGCCCCGAGCGGCATCTTCCCGCGCTATGTCGAGTCCGAAGGCGGCGAGGCCGCCTGATGCTGATCGACACGCATTGTCATCTCGATTTCCCGGATTTCGCCGAAGAGCTCGAGGCCCATGTCGCCCGGGCCGAGGCGGCGGGCGTCGGCCGCATGGTGACGATCTCGACCCGGGTCGCGCGCTTTGCCACCTATGCCGCGATTGCCGAGCGCTTTTCGTCGGTCTGGTGCAGCGTCGGCACCCATCCCCATGGCGCGCATGAGGAACTGGACGTCACCGCCGAACAGCTCGTCGCGCTCTCGGCCCATCCCCGCTGCGTCGCCATCGGCGAGGCGGGGCTCGATTATCACTACGACAAGAGCCCGCGCGAGGCGCAGGCCCAGGGGCTGCGCGTTCACATCGCCGCTGCGCGGATCACCCAGCTGCCGCTCGTCATCCATGCTCGTCAGGCCGACGACGACATGATCGCGATCCTGCGCGAGGAGATGGGGAAGGGCGCCTTCCCCGCTATCCTGCATTGCTTCACGGCCGGCGAAGCGCTGGCGATGACGGGTGTCGAACTCGGCCTCTACGTCTCCTTCTCGGGGATCCTGACCTTCAAGACGTCCGAGGAGCTGCGCCGCATCGCCCGGATGGTTCCGCGCGACCGCCTGCTCGTCGAGACCGACGCGCCCTATCTCGCGCCCGTCCCGTTCAGAGGCAAGCGCAACGAGCCGGCTTATGTCGTTGAGACGGCTAAAGTTCTCGGGAATGTGCTGGGTCTGTCCTTTCCGGAGGTCGCGGCGCTGACCACGGCGAATGCGCGGCGCTGCTACTGGAAGATGGACCACGCCGCGCCGCTCGCGCAGGTCGCCTGAGGACGCCGCCATGAGCCTGACGGTGACGATCCTCGGCTGCGGTTCGTCCGGCGGCGTGCCGCGTCCGGCTCTCGGCTGGGGCGATTGTGACCCGACCGAACCGAAGAACCGCCGCCGCCGCTGCTCGATCCTGGTCGAGCGCGACGGCCCGTCCGGGACGACAAGGCTGCTCGTCGACACCTCGCCGGACCTGCGCGAACAGCTGCTAGATGCCGGCGTCACGCATCTCGATGCGGTTCTGTTCAGCCATGACCATGCCGACCACACCCACGGTATCGACGATCTGCGCGCCCTGGTGCTGCACAACCGCAAGCGCATCACGGTCCATGCCGACGCCCGGACACAGGCCTCGCTGACGCGACGCTTCGGCTATCTGTTCGAGACGCCGCCCGGCAGTGCCTATCCGGCGATCCTGGACCTGCAGCCACTGCAGGCAGGCGAACCGCTGGTGATCGATGGTGCCGGCGGTGCCGTTGAGGCACTACCGCTGGCCGTCGAGCATGGGCCAAACTATGAGGCGCTCGGCTTCCGCTTCGGCGGTCTCGGCTATGTGCCCGATGTCAGCCTGATGCCGCGGGCGGCCAAGGCGGCATTCGCCGGACTCGATGTCCTGATTCTCGACTGTCTGCGCGAGACGCCGCATCCGAGCCATTTCAGCCTTCGAGATACGCTGGCGACGATTGCAGAGTTGAAGCCGGCGCGAGCCGTGCTGACCAATCTTCATGCGGATCTCGATTACAATCGACTTCGCAACAGGTTGGAGCCCGGCATTGATGTGGCTTTCGACGGGATGAGGCTGAGCGTCTAGCGCACGCTTCGACGAACTGAGCCCGCCTCGGCATCGGTTTTGGTTCCATAATATGTCTTATGCGAATCGGAGGTGGGGGCTAGCGAGTGCGTCCACGGACCGCTCCCTCTTCCGTCGACCGCTGGTCTACTCGCACCGCCGATAGGCGAAGTAGCGCCCTTCCGGCACGCCCTCGGGCAACGCCACCGCCTCGAGCAGCGGATGCTGGATCGCCCAGCCGCTGACGACCAGCGCCCCAGGCGCGGCCAGCGCTACGACATCGCCCGGAAGCCAGGCGAACAGCACGCGATCCCGCTCTGCCACGCCCGTCGTCACGTCGGCATGGATCAGCGCGGCGCAGCGGCCGTGGCGCGCCGCGAAAGCCGTCAGCGTCTGCGCCATGTCGCCCACGACCAGCCTGTCTTCCGGCGGCATCGAGGCTGGGTTCGGTCCGACATCGCGCTCGAACACATAGATGTCGCGCTCCGGCAGCTGTTCGCGAAGATGGTCATAGGTGCGCCCGTTGCCGAGGCCGAGTTCGAGCACGACTCCGTCGCGGCCTCCAATCTCGGCCGTCGCCCAGTCCAGCATGCGGCGCTGCGCCTCCAGACGGCGGATGAAGCTGTCGAGGCGGCTCATGCGAGGTGGAATCCGATGCTGTCACGGGAGCGGCGTCAGGTTGGTGCTCCCGCCCGCATAGCCGCCTCCGCCGCCCGCCGATACCCCCACCAACGGCAGACTTGTCAGGAGGTTCGGCGGATGGCCTTATCCGTCGTGATGCGATGCCCGCTGCCGCGGGCGCAGAACGGCCGCAAAGAGCCGTCGTCACCATCCCAGGGAGGTTTGTCGTCTTCATGCTCACATCACGCGCGCTCGTTTCTGTGGCGGCCGCCGCCACCCTCTGCCTCACGGCTTCCGGGCCAGTGCAGGCTCAGGCCTGGCCGCAGCGGCCGATCACCTTCATCGTGCCCTTCCCGGCCGGCGGCGGCACGGACGCCTTCGCGAGGCCGCTGGCTGCGCAGCTCGACCAGCAGCTGGGCCAGCGCATCGTCATCGAGAATCGCGGCGGTGCCGGCGGCACCGTCGGCGCCTCGGCGGCATCCAAGATGACGCCGGATGGCTACGGCTTCTTCGTCGGCGCGGCGCATCACGCCATCGCCCCGGCGCTCTATCCGAAGCTGGACTACAACATCCAAACCGATTTCATTCCGATCGCCGTGATCGCGCAGCCGCCGCAGGTCATCGTCGTGCATCCCAAGGTGCAGGCGAAGACGGTTGCGGAGCTGATCGCCTATGCCAAGGCCAACCCCGACAAGCTGAACTATGCCTCGGCCGGCAACGGCACGACGCATCATCTCGCCGGCGAACTGTTCAAGCTGCAGACCAAGACCAGTCTCACCCATGTGCCCTATCGCGGCGCCGGCCCGGCGCTGCAGGACATCGTCGCCGGCCAGGTCGACGTGCTGTTTGACGGGCTCGGCTCGTCCGCCCCCCAGATCCAGAGCGGGCGCCTGCGCGGGCTTGCGGTGGCGGCCCCGACGCGGTCTGACGCGATCCCCGATGTGCCCACCGCCAAGGAGGCTGGGCTCGACAACTACGAGGTCGCGACCTGGTATGCGCTCTGGGCGCCCAAGGGCACGCCGCCGGAGATCGTCACGCGCATGCGCGCCGAGGTCGCGAAGGCCCTGCAATCGCCGATGATCGTGGAAGCCTGGAAGAAGAACGGCTCGCCGATCCCGACGCTGGCCGGCGACGATTTCGGCAAGTTCCTCGCGTCCGAGGTCGCCCGCTGGGGCAAGGTCGTCGCCGACGCGCAGGTCAAGCTGGAATGAGGCCAGCAGACGGCAGGGCGGCCGACCGCCCTGCCCGCGCGACGTCTCTCACCCCGCGAACTCCTCCTCGCCCGCGCCGTCGATCACGGCCCGGGCGATCGTCATCGGAAAGCCGGCCCGCGCCAGCGCCGCCAGATCCTTCTGCCGGTTCGCGGCTCGGTCTCCCCGGTTCCAGGGCCCCAGCCGCTTGCGCCGGGCGGCCTTGCGCGCGGCGGCCAGCTCATCCTCCTCGCTGCCTGCGCTCGCCGCCTGCGCCAGCTCTCGCGAGACCCCTTTCGCCGAGAGGTTTGCCGCCACGGCCCGCGACGAGCGACCCTTGCGCTTGAGGGTCGCCGCCCGCGACTCGGCGAAGCGCTGGTCGTCGACGAGACCAGACGACACGCAGCGCGCCACCACCTCGTCCAGCATCGCTTCGAAGGCGGACGGGTCCTGCTCGTGATGCCGGCAGCTCATGGCGACCTTGCGCGCCAGCACGCGGCGCAGCTGCGCGGCCGGCGCGGCATAGCGCTCGAGATAATGCATCGCCGCACGCTGGAGATAGTCCGGCGTGATCTTGCGTGGCGCGCGTCGCTCCGGCCGTCCCCGGTCGGCGCGCCCTCCTCCGAAGCCCATCAGTCGGTGCCGGGCCGAGCGCGCCCGGCCTTCACCGCCGAGCGCTTGTCCTTGGAGACCAGCCTGCGCTCCTTGGAGGCCTTGGTGGGCTTGGTGGGCCGGCGCGCCTGCGGCCGCACCGCCGCCTCGCGGATCATCTCCAGCAGGCGCTCGAGCGCCTCCTCGCGATTGCGCTTCTGGCTGCGCTGACCCTGCGCGACGATGACGATGACGCCGTCCTGCGTCAGCCGGCCACCGGCGAGCTTCATCAGCCGGATCGCGACGTCGTTGGGCAGCGACGGAGAACGGCGCGCATCGAAGCGCAGCTGCACCGCGCTCGACACCTTGTTGACGTTCTGCCCGCCCGGACCGGAGGCGCGCACGAAGCTTTCCTCGATCTCGCTCTCGTCGATCGCGATGGACGGGGTGACTTGAATCATGGGAGGAACCCTAGAGGATTTCAGCGCGAGTTTCAGCCTTTGCAGCCCTCCCCCGACATCGCCCGCCTGATCGAGATCATGGCGGCCCTGCGCACGCCGGGCAGTGGCTGCCCCTGGGATCTCGAGCAGGACTTCGCCTCGATCGCGCCCTACACGGTCGAGGAAGCCTATGAGGTCGCCGATGCGATCGCCCGCGGCGATAGGGTCGACCTGAAGGACGAGCTCGGCGATCTCCTGCTCCAGGTCGTCTTCCACGCCCGCATGGCGGAAGAGGAAGGCGCCTTCGCCTTTCCGGACGTGGTCGAGGCGATCACCGCCAAGCTGATCCGCCGCCACCCGCATGTCTTCGGCGAGGCGCGCGATCTCGCGCCCGAGCAGGTCAAGGCGCTCTGGCACCGCATCAAGGCACAGGAGAAGCAAGACAAGGCCGAAGCCCGCCGGGCCGCGGGCTTGCCGGAAAAGCAGGAGGACAAGGGTCTGCTCGCCGGCGTCACCCAGGGCCTGCCCGCCCTCACCCGGGCCTGGAAGCTGCAGGCGCGCGCCTCCACCGTCGGCTTCGACTGGAACGATGCCCGCCTCGTGCTCGACAAGATCCGCGAGGAGACGGCCGAGATCGACGAGGCGCTGGCCTCGGGCGACAAGGCCGCCATCGCCGAGGAGATCGGCGACCTGCTCTTCGTCGTCGCCAATCTCGCCCGTCATGTCGATGCCGACCCCGAAGGCTGCCTCCAGGCCGCCAACGCCAAGTTCGAGCGCCGTTTCAAGGGGATCGAGCAAAAACTGGAGGCGCAGGGCCGCACCGCTGCGCAGGCGGATCTCGCCGAGCTCGAGGCACTCTGGCAGCAGGTCAAGCGGGACGAGCGGGCACCCGGCTGACCGCGCGCCGCGGCATACTGGTTCGGTCCTTGCCTGCGGCGCTGGTGGCGCCGGACGGAAGCGACGAAGGGACGGCGTGACAGGACAGGCGCGATGCTCCAGAGACGAAGACGATGAGACAGAGACGTCCCGAGGCCGCTAGCGGCCGCCGCATCGAACCGCTCGCGACGCTGCCGCTGTTCCACAAGCTGGCGGGGCGCAAGGTCGTGCTCGTCGGCGGCAGCGAGGGCGCCCTCTGGAAGGCCGAACTGCTGGCCGCGACCGGCGCCGAGGTCGCGGTGTTCGCGCGCGAAGGGGCCGAGCTATTCGCCGCCCTCGCCGCGGCCCCGCCGGCCGGCACGGTCGTCGTCCATGCGCGCGGCTGGGAGGCGGAGGACCTCGCTGGCGCTGCGCTGGCGATCGGCGACATCGAGGGTGCGGAGGAGATCGAAGCCTTCGTCGCCGCCGCCCGCCTTGCCGGCGCGCCGGTCAACATCGTCGACAAGCCCGATTTCTGCGATTTCTCCTTCGGCACGCTGGTCAACCGCTCGCCGCTGATCGTGGCGATCTCGACCGACGGCGCCGCACCGGTCTTCGGCCAGGCGATCCGCACCCGCATCGAGACGCTGCTGCCGGAGACGCTGAAGGCCTGGGCCCGGGCCGCCAAGGACTGGCGCCCCGCCGTGCAGGCGCGCGAACTGCCCTTCGCCCTCCGCCGCGCCTTCTGGGAGCTGTTCACCGCCAGGGCGATGAGCGAGTCCGGCCGCCTGCCGGAGGAGGCGGACCGCGCGGAGCTGTTCGCATCGCTGGAGCGCATCGAAGCCGCGCCCGGCCGCGGCCGGGTCTCGTTGGTCGGCGCAGGCCCCGGCGACCCGGAACTCCTGACGCTGAAGGCGATCCGCGCCCTGCAGAGCGCCGACATCATCCTCTATGACGATCTCGTCTCGCCCGGCGTGCTCGAACTGGCACGGCGCGAGGCCAAGCGCATGATCGTCGGCAAGACCGGCTACGGCCCCTCGGTCAAGCAGAGTGACATCAACGCGCTGATCGTCTCGCTCGCCGGCCAGGGCAAGCATGTCGTGCGGCTGAAGGGCGGCGACCCCGGCATTTTCGGCCGTGCCGGCGAGGAGATCGAGGCCTGCCGCGCCGCCGGACTGTCGGTGACGATCGTGCCCGGCATCTCGGCGGCGCAGGGGGCGGCGGCGACGCTGGGGGTCTCGCTGACGCATCGGGACCATGCGCGCCGCCTGCAATTCGTGACCGGCCATGCCAGAAGCGGCGAATTGCCGGAGGATCTCGACTGGCGGGCCATGGCGGACCCCGCCGCCACCACCGTGATCTACATGGCGCGTGCGACGCTGGCCGGCTTCCGCGACCGGGCCCTCGCCGCCGGTCTCGACCCCGCCACCCCGGCCGTCGCCATCCAGTCGGCGACGCGGCCGGACGAGCAGCATCTGCGCGCCACCATCGCCACCCTGCCCGAGCGGATTGCGGAATTGCCCAGGGGCGGCCCCGTTCTGGTTCTGGTCGGCCATGCGCTGGGCCAGGCCCAGGCCGCCGCTTCGGACGAGGCGCAGCTGCGCCGCGCCTGACATCGCTGAGCGCAACGGTCTCGCCTCATGCCGATCAGGCGGCTATGCCTATCGGCGAAGCAGGACCGCGAGGAACGAGAAATCATGAAAGCACGGGCGCGTTGGGTCGAAGGCATGGCCTTCATGGGCGAATCCGGCAGCGGCCACGCCGTCGTGATGGATGGCGCGCCGGAATATGGCGGCCGCAATCTCGGGATCCGGCCGATGGAGATGCTGCTGATCGGTCTCGCCGGCTGCACCGGCTTCGACGTCGTGCAGATCCTCAAGAAGGGGCGCGAGCCGATCACCGGCTGCGAGGTCGAAGTCGAGGCGCAGCGCGCCACCGAGGACCCCAAAGTCTTCACCCAGATCCACCTCGCCTACCGCATCAGCGGGCGCGGCCTGTCGCGGGCCAAGGCGGAGCGGGCCGTGACCCTGTCGAAGGAAAAGTACTGTTCGGCGTCGATCATGCTCGGCGCCACCGCGAGCTTCACCTACGCGATCGACATCGTCGACGAGCTTGCAGAGGCTGTTGCATGAGCGAGACCCCATTCGCCGGTCTGATCGCCCCCGAGGAGCTGCTGGCGCGGCTGGGCCAGTCCTCCCTCGTCGTGCTCGACATCCGCTCCTCGATCGACGGCGGCGGCAAGGCCGCCTATGAGGCCGGCCACATTCCCGGCGCCGTCCATACCGATTATGTCGCCGATGGCTGGCGCGCCAAAGTCGGCCAGGCGCCCGGTCTGCTGCCGCCGCTCGATCACCTCGCCGCGCTCGTCGGCCGGCTCGGCATCAAGCCGCATGACGACGTCGTCATCGTTCCTGCCGGCGTCAGCGCCACCGATTTCGCCGCCGCGGCGCGGATCTACTGGACGCTCAAGACGATCGGCCATGGCCAGCAGGCCATCCTCGACGGCGGCTTCCGCGCCTGGACGGCGGATCCGGCGCGCCCCGTCGAGGCCGGCCCGTCGCCGCAGCGCACGGCGCCCCCCTACCCGGTCGTGATGCAGCAGCGCCTGCGCAGCACGGCCGACGCCACGCTGGTCGCCTCGCGCAGCAAGCTGGCGACTCTCGTCGACGCCCGCTCCGCCAGCTATTTCGATGGCCGCGAGAAGGCACCGGAGGCGGCTCGCGCCGGCCATATCCCCGGCGCCTTGTCGCGTGACTATGCCGAGGCTTTCGATCCCGCCACCGGCAAACTCAAGCCGCGCGACGCGCTGGTAGCGCTCTACGGCAGTATCCCCAAGGGCCCGGCGATCTCCTACTGCAACACCGGCCACACCGCCGCGCTCAACTGGTTCGTGCTGGCGGAGCTGCTCGGGCGCGAGGAGGTCGCGCTCTATGACGGCTCGATGACCGACTGGACGCAGGATCCCGAGCGCCCGGTGGCGACAGGGGCAGGCTGACAACAGGGCCGTCATTGCGAGCGCAGCGAAGCAATCCAGGGCCATCGAGCTCTGCCGCTCCTGGATTGCTTCGCTGCGCTCGCAATGACGATGAGGCGTCTTCGCACATAGTCCGCCGCATTTGCCAAACAGCCTGAAAGCGTTCAAAGGAAGCGCGCGCGAGCCTCGGGCCGCGCCGCCTCCATTCAGAGCTGTCGAGTTTGCCGCCGATGAACGCCGTCGCGCCGAAGATTTCTTTCGTTTCGCTGGGTTGCCCCAAGGCGCTGGTCGATTCCGAGCGGATCATCACCTCGCTGCGCTCGGAAGGCTATGAGCTCTCCAAGAGCCATGCGGGCTCCGACCTCGTCATCGTCAACACCTGCGGCTTCCTTGACTCGGCCAAGGCGGAATCGATCGAGGCGATCGGCACGGCCATGGCGGAGAACGGCAAGGTCATCGTCACCGGCTGCATGGGCGCCGAGCCCGAGCAGATCCGCGACCGCTTCCCCAACCTGCTCGCGATCACCGGCCCGCAGGCCTATGAGAGCGTCGTCTCGGCCGTCCACCAGGCGCTGCCGCCGCGCCACGACCCCTTCGTCGACCTCGTGCCCGACCAGGGCATCAAGCTGACGCCGCGCCACTACGCCTATCTGAAGATTTCCGAGGGCTGCAACAATCGCTGCAGCTTCTGCATCATCCCGAAGCTGCGCGGCGACCTCGTCTCGCGGCCCATCGGAGAGGTGCTGCGCGAGGCCGAGAAGCTGGTCAAGGCCGGCGTCAAGGAACTGCTGGTGATCTCGCAGGACACCAGCGCCTACGGCCTCGACATCAAGTACCAGCCCTCGCTATGGCAGGACCGCGAGGTGCGCACCCGCTTCTTCGAGCTCGCCCGCGAACTCGGCCAGATGGGGGTCTGGGTGCGGATGCACTATGTCTACCCCTACCCGCATGTCGACGAGGTCATCCCGCTGATGCAGGAGGGGCTGATCCTGCCCTATCTCGACATCCCCTTCCAGCACGCTTCTCCCAATGTCCTCAAGGCGATGAAGCGTCCGGCTCATCAGGACAAGACGCTCGACCGTCTGCGGAAATGGCGCGAGATCTGCCCCGACCTCGCCATCCGCTCGACCTTCATCGTCGGCTTCCCCGGCGAGACCGAAGAAGACTTTCAGTTCCTGCTCGACTGGCTGAAGGACGCCAGGCTCGAGCGCGTCGGCGCCTTCAAATACGAGCCGGTCAAGGGCGCGCCCGCCAACGACCTCGGCCTCCCCCTCGTTCCCGAGGAGGAGAAGGAGGCGCGCTGGCACCGCTTCATGAAGGCGCAGGCCGAAATCTCGACGCGCATCGTCAAGAACCGCGTCGGCAAGCGCATCCAGGTGATCATCGACGAGGCCGGCCCGACTGTGGCCAAGGGCCGCTCGAAATGGGATGCGCCGGAGATCGACGGCAGCGTCTATGTCGCCAGCCGCCGCCCGCTGCGCCCGGGCGACATCGTCTCGGTAAAGATCGAGCGCGCCGACGCCTACGACCTGCACGGCGTCGCGGTCTGAGGCTCAGGACGGCCGGCAGATCCGGCGGATGACGCGGCCGTTGCGGTCCAGAGCCGCCGGCGCCGCCCCGCAGCCGTCCACCGACGTCGCTCCGGCATCGGCGCCACCCGTCTTCGGCGGCGTGTCGCAGCTCTCGCTCGGGCAGTCCGTTCGCGCCCGCCGCGGCTCGGAGGGACGCGTCAGGCGCGCCTTGTCCTCGGCGGCGATCGCCAGCGTCAGGCCGGGTGCCCCGGCCGGCAGCGTGACGCGACCCTGGCGGCCGTTCTGCTGCGCGAGCGCAACCGTCGCGATGGTGAGCGAGGCGAGGAAGAAACCGCAGAGGCGAAGGGCGCGGGACATGGGCGTCACCCGAATGAGCATCAGCCTTCTGCTGACCCTCCTTCGTCGCGGCGGCACGCCAGCGGGTTCACATCGCCGGTGACACGGCAGCGCGCCGCGGCATCACCCTTCGCCCCAGCCACCAGCCGAAACGCTGCGCCAGCATGGCGAGCGCGATCGCATAACCGATGAGAGCCAGCATCCAGCCGACCGCGCTGAGGCTGAGCGCGCCCAGCACCAGCGCCCCGCGCCCCAGCACCTTGAGGATTGCCCGCGTCGTCGTTCCCTTGGCCGCACCGAGCTTCGCCGCCTTGCCGATGTCGCCCGCATCTTCCGCGACGGCGAGCACCTGCCGCAGTCCTCGCGAACCGGTACGCGTATAGACCGCGCCGGCATCCTGGCCGAGCGCGGCGAAGCGCGCCATCGCCGCCGGCTTGACGATGCCGCCGGCCGCGACCCGCGCCGCCGCGAGGTCGAGGCGGGACACCGCCGCCAGGCTCGCATTCAGGGCCGGGCGATCGATCGCATCGACCGCCGTGCGCGTCAGGTTGGCGGTCAGAGCGGGCGAGAGGATCTTCGCCTTGCTCGCCGCCTTGACCGCGCTCAGCCCGTTGCGGGCCGGCAGCGAACCACCGAGGCTGACCCAGGTCGCGGCGCTGATCGCGAGCCCCGCCGCCGCGATGGCGAGCACGGTCGTATCCGCCCCCTCCCCGCCGAGCCATTTGCGGCCCTCGACGGCGAGGTCGCGCAGATCGCCATAGCCGGTGACGTCGCCGACGAGCGCGCCCGCGAAGGCCGCGCCGCTCTCGCGGTCACCGGCGAGGAAGCCCTGGCCGAAATCGCTGACGGCCTGGATGATGGCGCCGTCCTTCAGCGCCTGCAGACGCTGCCGCCGCTCGGCCGAGACCGGCAAGCCCCGCTCGGCCGCCAGATCGACGAAGCTCTCGGCCAGGTCCGTGTCGCGCGCGGCCAGCGCCGCGTCGATCTCGGCGTCGAGCCGGGCAGCGCTCAGCGCGCCCGCGAGGCGCAGATCGGCCAGCGCAGCGGGATCCTCCGCCGCCGCGACCTCGCGCCAGTGCTGCACGCCCTGCGGCAGCACGAGCGCCCCGGCCGCCGCCAGCGACAGCCCGAACCCGAAGCCGAGCACCACCCGTTTCATTCCGCCTGCGACCCCTGCCCGATCCGTCCCGCATCAGCGGGACGAACCGGCGATACCAGTCGATTGGGGCGAGATTTCAGGCCGCCACGCGTGGTATCAGGGAATGAGCACCGTCGAGCCTGTGGTGCCGCGCCCTTCCAGCGCGCGATGCGCTTCTGCCGCGTCCGCCAGCGCGAAGCGGGCGTTGACCGGCACCACGACCTTGCCGGATGCCACCGTGCCGAACAGGTTTGCCGCCATTTCGACCATGGTGTCGCGCTTGGCGATATGGGTGAACAGCGTCGGCCGCGTTACGTAGAGCGAGCCCTTGGGGCCGAGCAGGCCGAGATTGAACGGCTCGACCGCGCCGGAGGCATTGCCGAAGCTCGCCAGCACGCCGAAGGGCTGCAGGCAGTCGAGCGAGGGCAGGAAGGTGTCCTTGCCGACGCCGTCATAGACCACGGCGCAGAGCTTGCCGCCGGTGATCTCCTTCACCCGCGCCACGAAATCCTCCTCGCGATAGAGGATGACATGGTCGGCGCCATGCGCCTTGGCGAGTTCGCCCTTCTCCTTCGAGCCGACGGTGCCGATCACGGTCGCGCCCAGCGCCTTGCCCCATTGGCAGAGGATCAAGCCCGTGCCGCCGGCGGCGGCATGGACGAGGATCGTGTCGCCCGGCTTCACCTTGTACGTCCGGTGCAGCAGATACTCCGCCGTCATGCCCTTCAGCATCATGCTCGCGGCGGCCTCGAAGGAGACCGCCTCCGGTAGCGCGACGGTGGAGTTGACCGCGACGATGCGCTCCTCGGCATAGGAGCCGAGCGTCGCGACATAGGCCACGCGGTCGCCCGGCTTGAACTCGGTGACGCCCGGCCCGACGGACACGACCTCGCCGGCCGCCTCGTTGCCCGGAACGAAAGGCAGATGCGGCGCGGGGTAGAGCCCGGTGCGGAAATAGGTGTCGATGAAGTTGAGGCCGATGGCCCGGTTGCGCACCAGAAGCTCGCCCGGCCCCGGCGCCGGCAGCGTGATGTCCTCGAGCTGCAGCACCTCGGGCCCGCCGGTCTTGTGGATGCGGATCGCCTTGACCATGTCGTCATCTCCCTGAACGTCGGGACAGGACCATAAGGGCTTGGCGCGGCTGCGCAACGGGGCCGCGCTGCGGCCGGCGCATCACGTCCCTGCGATCCTGCGACGCCCCGCCCCGTGGCCAATCCCGCCCGTCTGGCGTAACCAGAGCGGCATGACGACACCGCGCAGGGACCAAGTCGACATCGCCATCGTCGGGGCCGGCGCCGTCGGGCTCGCGGCCGCGCTCGCGCTGGCCGAGGGCGGGCGCCGCATCGCCCTGCTCGGCCCTGTTCCGACCCATCGCGACGGCCGCACCGTCGCCCTGCTGGACGGCTCCTGGCGGCTGCTCGGCGAGCTCGGCCTGCATGACGCGCTGGCCGACAAGGCCGCGCCGCTGGCGGTGATGCGGCTCGTCGACGACACGGGCAGCCTGTTCCGCCAGCCCCCGGTCGAGTTCCGCGCCTCCGAGGTCGGGCTGCCCGCCTTCGGCTGGAATGTCGAGAATGCCGAGTTGGTGGCGGCGCTGGCTGCCCGCCTCGCGACCACGGCCGGGGTCCGCCACGAGCCGGGCCTCGTCTCCGGGATCACGCCCGACGAGGATGGCGTCCTGCTCTCGGGCGAGGGCTTTTCGCTGCGGGCGAGCCTCGTCGTCGGGGCCGATGGGCGCCGCTCGCGGGTGCGCGAGGCGGCCGGCATCGCCGCTCGCGACTGGGATTATCCGCAGAGCGCGCTGACCGCGATTGTCGCCCATGCCCGCGACCATCGCGATGTCTCGACCGAGTTCCACACCCGCAAGGGCCCGTTCACCCTGGTCCCCCTGCCCGGCCGCCGCTCCTCGCTGGTCTGGCTGCTCGATCCCGCCGAGGCCGACGAGGTCGCCGCGCTGGACGACGCCGCCTTCGCCCGCCGCGTCGAGCGGCAGGCGCATTCCCTGCTGGGCGCGATGCGGCTCGACGGGCCGCGGGGCCGCGTGCCGATGGGCGGGCTCTCGGTCGAGCGCTTCGGCGCCGATCGCATGGTCCTCGTCGGCGAGGCCGCCCATGTCTTCCCGCCGATCGGCGCACAGGGGCTCAATCTCGGCCTGCGCGACGTGATGGCGCTGCGCGAGGCGGTGGCCGAGGCCGCCGATCCCGGCACCCCAGCAGCGGTCGCGGCCTATGACCGGGCGCGGCAGGCCGATGTGCGCCTGCGCACCGGCGCGGTCGATACGCTCAACCGCACCCTCCTGACCGATATGATGCCGGCCGATCTGCTGCGCGGCGCCGGCCTGCTGGCGCTGTCCCGCATCGGCCCGCTGCGGCGTCTGGTGATGCGGCAGGGGCTGGCGGGCGGGATGGCGCGGTAGCGCCCCACCCTATTTCAGCAGCCGCGCCGTATCCGCACCGCTGGCCGCGACCTCGCGCAAGGCCACCGCCTGCTCGCGGAAGACCGGCGCGAGCGGCAGCGGCGTCGAGACCAGCCGGCGCCCGCCCGGCTCCTGCGCCTGTGCATCGAACAGGCCGCGCGCCGTCAGATGCGGATCGGCCACCGCCTCCTCGAGCGTGCGCACCACCGTGCAGCAGCAGTCGCGCGGCTCCAGCGTCTCGCGCCAATGCGTGGCGGGCCGGCCGGCGATGATCGCCGCGATGGCCGCGCGCGTGGCCTCGGGATCGGGGCGGTCGTCGTGCAAGGTCGGCGAAAGCCCGATCGCCTCGCAGAAGATCTCCCAGAACTTCGGCTCCAGCGCCCCCACCGCCAGGAACCAGCCATCCTGCGTCGCATAGAGGCCGTAGCGCGGGCTTCCCCCCGTCAGCAGCCCCTCCCCGCCTTCGGGATAACGCCCCGTGACCTGGCCCTGCGCCAGCCCGTACCAGGCGAAGGCCGGCATCGCGTCCGCCATGGCGATGTCGAGATGGCAGCCCTGCCCGCTGCGCTCGCGCTGGCGCAGCGCCAGCAGGATGTTGAGCACGGCCGGCATCGTGCCGCCGGCGATGTCGGCGACCAGCGGCGGCGGCAGCGGCGGCGCCGCACCGGCCCGCAGCGACTGGCCGAGCAGCCCGCCGATCGCCTGGTAGTTGATGTCGTGCCCGGCTTCCTGCGCGCGCGGACCGAACTGGCCGTAGCCGCTGATCGAGCAGTAGATCAGCCGGGGATTGATCGCCGACAGCGCCGCAGGACCGAAGCCGAGCCGCTCCATCACGCCCGGCCGGAACTGCTCGATCAGGATGTCGGCGGCATCGATCAGCGGCGTCAGCCGCGCCAGCGCATCCGGCGCCTTCAGATCGATCTCGACGCTCGCCTTGCCGCGGTTGAGGACGGCATAGGGCGCCGATGTCTCGCCCAAGCGCGGCGGGAAGCGGCGCATCTCCTCCCCGCCCGGCCGCTCGACGCGGATGACCCGCGCGCCGGCCTCGGCTAGGAACAGGCTCGCCATCGGCCCCGGCAGCAGGGTGGAGAAATCCAGGACCGTCAGGTCATCCAGCGGCAGCATCGGCGTCCTGCGCATCGCGATGCCCGGTCGGAAACGTCTCGCGGGTCCTCAAGCCCTCATCCTGAGGAGCCATTCCGAAGGGAATGGCGTCTCGAAGGATGGTCCCGGAGGCTCCCGAGCCATCTGGAGCATCCTTCGAGACGCAAGCCTTGCGGCTTGCTCCTCAGGATGAGGGCTGTCGATCGGCGAGCCGTCTCCCCGGGCGATCAGGGGAAGAGGTCGGCCGCCATCCTGCCCGTCTTCACCAGCCACAGGAAGCCCGTCAGCGACACCATCGAGACGACGGTGCCGATCAGGATGCAGGCCGAGGCGCGGTCGATGCCGACGCGGTACTGCGTCGAGATCATGAAGATGTTCAGCGCCGGCGGCAGCGCCGCCATGATTACGCCGGTGAAGATCCAGATGTCGGGGAAATTGCCGATCGCCGAGAGCAGCACCCAGATCAGCAGCGGGTGCAGCACGAGCTTGATCGCGACCAGCACCGGCACCTCGGGCGGCAGCGTCTTCATCGGCCGCAGCGCCACGGTGACGCCGAGCAGGAAGAGCGCGCAGGGCGCGGCCGCCTGAGCCAGCCACAGCGTCATCTTGTCGAGCACCGAGGGCAGCTCGAAATGGGTCGCGCTCGCGAGCACGCCGAGCAGCGTTGCGACGTTGAAGGGATGCGTCGCCACCTGCCAGGCGACGCGCCGGGCGGTTTCGAGCGGGCTCCTCTTCTCGACCCCGGCCAGCGCCATCAGGAACGGGATGATCGAGAACAGCAGCAGGCTGTCGAAGACGAAGATCAGCACGAGCGGCGCGCTCGCACCCGGGCCCAGCGCCGCCAGCAGCAGGGGCGGACCCATATAGCCGATATTGGAATAGGAGCCGGCGACGCCCTGCATCACCGCCTGCGGCAGGTCGCCCCGCGTCGCCCGCAGGCCCACTGCCAGCGACAGCATGAAGACCAGGAAGGTCGAGAGCGTCGTCGCCAGGATGAAGCGGCCATTGGCGAGCTCCGTCACCGGCTTGTCGGCAATCAGCCGGTAGAACAGCGGCGGCAGCGCGACATAGATCAGGAAGAACTGCAGCCAGACCAGCCCCGCCTCCGGCAGGCGCTTCCAGCGGCCGATGACGAAGCCGAGCAGGATCAGCCCGAAGAAGGGCGCGACGAGATTGGCGATGGTGGCGAGATCGGCCATGCGGTCGACAGTCCCAGCGAAGGCGCCGACCGCGAGAGGGATCGACCTGCCCGGCGCTGTTTAGCCGGTGCCGGCCCGCACGCAAGCGGCACCAGCGCCGGGGCGGGTGGCGGGAGATGCAGGCAGGACTGGAGGCCTAGGAATAAATGGACGGATCATCGTCCTAGGCATTCTGTCTCTGTTACCCCTCTCCCGCCCAAGGGAGGATGGACGCGCCCCTTCCGCTCCGCCACATTCGCTGCACCGCAGCAGGGAGCGCCCGATGACCACCAAGACGCCGCGCCAGTTCTTCCGGCCGCTCGCGATCGGCGCACCCGAGCCCTTTCGGGAGCTGCCGCTGCGGCTCGAGCGGATGATCCATTTCGTGCCGCCGCATCTGGAGAAGGTCCGCGCCAAGGTCGGCGACCTCGCAGGCCAAGTCGACATCGTGCTCGGCAATCTCGAGGACGCCATCCCCGTCGAGGCCAAGCAGGCGGCGCGGGACGGCTTCATCGCCATGGGCCAGGCGGTGGATTTCGGCAAGACCGGGCTGTGGACGCGGGTCAACGCGCTGAACTCGCCCTGGTTTCTCGACGACATCACCGCGATCACGGCGCAGATCGGCGGCAAGCTCGACGTCGTGATGATGCCCAAGGTCGAGGGCCCCTGGGACATCCACTATGTCGACCAGCTGCTGGCCCAGTTCGAGGCGAAGCATCAGCTGCCCAAGCCGATCCTCATCCACGCCATCCTGGAGACGGCCGAGGGCGTCAAGAACGTCGAGAGCATCGCCACCGCCTCGCCGCGGATGCACGGCATGAGCCTAGGCCCGGCCGATCTCGCCGCCTCCCGGGCGATGAAGACGACCCGCGTCGGCGGCGGCCATCCCGAATACAAGGTCATTGCGGACCCCTCCCCCGATGGCGGCCCCCGCGCCGTCGCGCAGCAGGATCTCTGGCATTACACGCTGGCGAAGATGGTCGATGCCTGCGCCGCCGCCGGCATCAAGCCCTTCTACGGACCCTTCGGCGATTTCGCCGACGAGGCCGCCTGCGAGGCCCAGTTCCGCAATGCCTTCCTGCTCGGCTGCGCCGGCGCCTGGACGCTGCACCCCTCGCAGATCGCCATCGCCAAGCGCGTCTTCAGCCCGGATCCGGCCGAGGTCGCCTTCGCGAAGCGGATCCTTGAGGCGATGCCGGACGGCTCGGGCGCGGTGATGATCGACGGCAAGATGCAGGACGACGCCACCTGGAAACAGGCCAAGGTCATCGTCGATCTCGCGAGGCAGGTCGCGGCGCGCGATCCGCAGCTCGCCGCGCATTACGGGATGTGATGGGGCGCAGCGCGAAAAGCGGTTGATTTCGACCTATTTGCGACGCAATTCTCACGCAAGCGCAAGGGTTCACCCTGCTCTCCCTTACCGATGGATCGCTCAGAGATGGAAGCACGTTCCGCCAAGTTCAGGATCGGCCAGGTCGTCAAGCACCGGGTCTACCCGTTCCGGGGCGTGATCTTCGACGTCGACCCGGTCTTCTCCAACACCGAGGAATGGTGGCTGGCCATCCCCGAGCATCTGCGCCCGTCTAAGGACCAGCCCTTCTACCACCTCTTCGCTGAGAACGAGGAGACGGAATATGTCGCCTATGTCTCGGAGCAGAACCTCGTCATCGACGACACCGGCCGCCCCGTGCGCCATCCGCAGGCGAAGGAGTTCTTCCGCCGCGACCGCAAGGGCCGCTACCAGATCGACCGCGCCGGGCTGAACTGACGCACACAGCGCTGTTCGCTCTCGCCGGAAACGAAACAGGCCGCCCTTCCGGGCGGCCTGTCTGCTTTTGAGGCTGTGAAGCCCGCTCAGGGCTTGGGCGGGGTCGCCGGAGCGGCGCCCGGAGCCGGAGCAGCGCCCGGCGCCGCATTGGCCCCGCCGCCGCCGAGCCGCTGGCGCAATTCCTCCTGGCGCTTGGCCAGTTCATCCTGAAGCTGCTTCTGCTGCTCTTCCAGCACCTTCGGGTCGATCGCAGGACCGTCGAAGCCCTTGGCGAAATCTGTCAGCGGGATCGAGAAGGAGACCTCGCGGGCGCCCTGGTTCTGCACGCTGACGCTGAGATTGTTGCCCTTCTTCATCGCGTTGATGAAGTCGTCCTTGACCTGCGCCTCGGCGAAGCAGCCATTCGGGAAGCAGATCGCGTAGCGCCCGGCGGTGGGCTGGGCGGTGTCGACACCGAAGCGGATGCCGGGCTGCAGCAGCAGGCCGAGCGGCATCAGGAAGCGCACGATCTTGTTGGGGTCGCCCTTGACGTCGTAGATCGCGACGGCGAGCACCGGCTGGCCCTGATCCGAGACGAAGTCGCGGGTGGTGTAGCAGATTTCCTTGTTGGCGGCCTCGTCCTTGCCGCAGACCTTGGTCCAGCTCGTCTGCGAGGGCTCCGGCTTGACCTGAACGACGGTCGGCCCGCTCGCCTGACCCTGGGCCGGCTGGGCGGGAGCCGGCTGCGCCGGGCGCGGATTGGCGGGACGCGGCTGCGCCTGCTGCGCGAAGGAGGCCATCGGCGCGAGGCCGATCGCGGTGCTGAGTGCAACGCTCAGGGCGCGAGCGGACAGGCGAAACGAAGCGGACATGGCACTTTCCTTAAATCACGCGAATTCGGGATCACGACTTCGCAAGCCGCGCGCGTCACCACCGACAGCCCCATCGCATATCCGCGCAGGCTATCGCAAGCCGTGCACTTCAGGGGCGAATGCGGCGTGAGCATGACGTATCGGCTCCGGCTTTAGCGAGTTCCGCGAGGGGATTCCAGCCCGAATAGCTGCCCGGCGCCGGCCCCGTCGTGATATCGTCGGCCCGAGAATCAGGTCGGACGATGCTTTTGCTTGACGCGGCCCGGGCGGCCTCACGCGCCGCGGCCCTTACCTTGACGGTCCTGTCGGCGCTCATCCTGGGGATGGCGGCGGCGGTGCGCGCCGAATCGCCCGCGGTCGACCACGCCATTGCGATGCATGGCGAGCCAGTCCTGCCGCGCGGCTTCGCGCATCTGTCCTATGCCGATCCGAGAGCGCCGAAGGGCGGGCGCATCGTCTTCGGCCAGCAGGGCACCTTCGACAGCCTGAACCCGCTGGTCGTGCTCGGCGTCGCGCCCGATGCGGTGCCGCGCTATGTCCAGCAGAGCCTGCTCTTCCGCTCGGCCGACGAGCCCTTCACGGCTTACGGGCTGCTGGCCTCGCGGGTGGAGTTGAACGAGGCCCGCACCCGCCTCGCCTTCGAGATCGACGAGCGCGCGCGCTTCTCGGACGGCACCCCGGTGACGGCGCAGGACGTGGTCTTCACCTTCGAGATGCTGAAGACGAAGGGCAAGCCCTTCCACCGCTCCAGCCTCGGCCGCGTCACCAAGGTCGAGGCCCCCTCGCCGCGCCGGGTCGAGTTCGAACTCGGCGACGGCAGCAATCGCGAATTGCCGCTGGTCATCGGCGCCATGCCGATCTTCGCCAAACACGCCACCAATGCCGAGACCTTCGGCGAGACCAGCTTCAAGCCGGCGCTGGGCTCGGGCCCCTATGTCGTCTCCGATCTCGTTCCGGGCGCGACCATCACCCTGAAGCGGCGCAGCGACTTCTGGGCCGAGGATCATCCGCTGACCCGCGGCCTCTATAACGCCGACGAGATCCGCTACGATTTCTATCGCGACGCAAACGCCCTCTTCGAGGCCTTCAAGGCCGGGCTCTACGATGTCCGCATCGAGCCCGACCCGACGCGCTGGATGACCGGCTACGACATCCCCGCCGTCCGCGACGGGCGCATCGTGAGAGAAACGCTGCGCTTCGAAGCGCCCAAGGGCATGACCGGGCTCGTCTTCAACACGCGCCGCCCGCTTTTCGCCGACATCCGCGTGCGCGAGGCGCTGGCGATGATGTTCGATTTCGAATGGGTCAACCGCAACCTCTTCCACGGCGTCTATCGCCGCGCCGGCAGCTTCTTCTCGGATTCGGAGCTCTCGGCGCTCGGCCAGCCGGCTGGCCCGCGCGAGCAGGCCCTGCTCGCCGCCTTCCCCGGCGCCGTCAGGCCCGACATTCTGGCGGGCACCTGGGTCCCATCGGCCACCGACGGCTCGGGCCGCGACCGCGAGCAGGCCCGCCGTGCGCTCGATCTGCTCAACAAGGCGGGCTACGGCCTCGTCGACGGCGTGCTGCGGACGATGAAGGGCGGCGATCCGCTCGCCTTCGAGATCACCGTCACCAACCGCCCGCAGGAGCGTCTGGCACTGAACTACGCCCAGTCGCTCGGCCGCCTCGGCATCCGCGTCGATGTCCGGCTGATCGACGACGTGCAGTACTGGCGCCGGCTCTCGGCCTTCGACTTCGACATGATCCAGTGGACCTGGCCGGTCTCCGCCTCCCCCGGCAACGAGCAGATCGGCCGCTGGGGCTCGGCCAATGCCGGCCGCAAGGGCTCACTGAACTATGCCGGTGTCGCCTCGCCGGCCGTCGACGCGACCCTGCAGGCGCTGTTGGCGGCCCGCGAGCGGGAGGACTTCGTCGCCGCCGCGCGCACGCTCGACCGGCTGCTGCTCTCGGGCTTCTACGTCGTGCCGCTCTACTACCTGCCGGACACCTGGATCGCCCATGGGCGCGACATCGTGCTGCCGGCCCGCAAGCCTCGCTATTTCCTGTCCACCGAAGTCCTGGCGCGCCTCCCGGCGACGCCGGCCCCGGCCAACTGAGAGACGGCGCGATGCGGGCCGAACCGGACGAAGCCGCCGCCCTGCTCGACGGCCTCCATTTCGACACGCTGCTCCAGGCGCTCGCGGCCGGGCGCGGCTATGAGCCAGCCCTGCGCGACCCGCCGGGCCGCCAGGGCTGGAGCGACGTCGTGCCGGGCTCGCTCAGCTTCGGCCAGCTCCATGCCGCGACCGACCGGCTCGCCCGTCTGCTCTCGATCAACCGGGCCCAGCCCGGGGCTCGCGTCGCGATCCTCGCTCCGCTCGGCCCCGAAGCGGTGCTCTCCGTATTGGCCTGCCTGCGGGCCGGCCTCTCGCCGATGCTGATGCCGATGCACGGCAACGAGCTGGAATTGCTGCGGCTGATCGAGGCCACCGATGCGGTGATGGCGCTCGGCGTCGCCCGTGTCGGCCCACTGCGCCCGCTGCTGATACTGCGCGAACTCGCGGTGCGCGCCTTCGGTACGCGCTTCGTCGGCGGGTTCGGCGCGGAGGTGCCGGACGGGATCGCTCCGCTCGACAAGCTGATGGACAGCGCGACCTTGCACCCGCTGGCGGAGGTCGAGCGGCGGGCCGGGCTCCAGGTCGTCGACGGCGCGACGATGTCAGGCCCTGTCGAGATCAGCGAGCGCGACGTGCTCGGCAAGGCGCTGGAGATCTCCCGCCTGCTCAAGCCGATGGAATCCTCGCGGATCGTGACGACGCTGGTCGGCGGCGATCTCGCAGCGCTCGCCAGCGGCCCCGCCATGGCGATGCTGACCGGCGTCGAGCTGCTGCCGCTCGGCCTGTTCAGCCTGGGCGACCTGCAGGCCTGCATCGAGGGCGGCCGCAACGTGCATCTGGTGCTGCCGGGCGCAATGGAGCCGGCCCTCGCGCAGTCGCGGCTGGCGAGCCACCCCGCGCTGGCGAGCCTCGTTTTCGTCCAGCGTCCGGCCGGCAGCCGCGCGCTGCCCGCGATCGACCGTCCGGACGTCGCGATCGTCGACATCGATGTCGCGGGCGCCGCCGAGATCTCCGTCAGCCGGCGCTGAGCTGCAGGCGCTTCACGCGGCCTTCTTGCGCTCGGCGATCCGCGCCAAATCGGTCAAAAGGCGCCGGGTCTCCTTCAGCCGGGCTTCCGCCGACTCCAGGTCGTCGATGAAGACGACGCGCATGTCCGGGCGCACCTTGGCGAGCGTCCCCATCTTCGCGACATAGGAGACGAGCCCTTCAGGGTTCGCGAACTCGTTGTCGCGGAAGGCAACGATGATGCCCTTGGGGCCGGCCTCGACCTTCTCGACATTGGCGCGCTTGCACAGCGCCTTTATCGCGACGATCTCGAGCAGCTGCTTGACCTCGTCCGGCAGCGGGCCGAAGCGGTCGACCAGTTCCGCACCGAAGGACTGCAGCTCGCCGTCATCGTCCAGTGTCGAGAGGCGCTTGTAGAGGGTCAGCCTCAGCGTCAGATCGGTGACGTAATGCTCGGGGATCATCACCGGCGCGCCGATCTGGATCGTCGGCGACCACTGCGTCTCGCTCTCATACTCGACGCCCGCCTTGAGGGCCGCCACCGCCTCCTCCAGCATCTGCTGGTAGAGCTCGTAGCCGACCTCCTTGATATGACCGGACTGCTCGTCGCCGAGCAGGTTGCCGGCGCCGCGAATGTCGAGATCGTGGCTGGCGAGCTGGAAGCCTGCGCCCAGCGTGTCGAGCGACTGCAGCACCTTGAGCCGCTTCTCGGCCTGGTCGGTCAGCTTGCGGGTCGCCGGCACCGTGAACAGCGCATAGGCGCGCACCTTGGAGCGGCCGACGCGGCCGCGCAGCTGGTAGAGCTGGGCCAGGCCGAACATGTCGGCGCGGTGGATGATCAGCGTGTTGGCGGTCGGGATGTCGAGCCCGGATTCGACGATCGTGGTCGAGAGCAGCACGTCGTACTGGCCCTCGTAGAACGCCGTCATCACGTCCTCGAGCTGGCCGGCCGCCATCTGGCCATGGGCGATGCCGACCTTGGCCTCGGGCACCTGCTTGTCGAGGAAGTCCTTGACCTCGGCGATGTCCTCGATGCGCGGGACGACATAGAAGGAGCGCCCGCCGCGATAGCGCTCGCGCAGCAGCGCCTCGCGCACGATCAGCGGGTCGAACGGCGTCACGAAGGTTCGCACCGCGAGGCGATCGACCGGCGGCGTCGCGATGATCGAGAGCTCGCGCACGCCGGTCATGGCGAGCTGGAGCGTGCGGGGGATCGGCGTCGCGGTCAGCGTCAGCATATGCACCTCGGCGCGGAACTCCTTCAGCCGCTCCTTGTGGTTGACGCCGAAATGCTGCTCCTCGTCGACGATGACGAGGCCGAGATCCTTGAACTCGATGCCCTTAGCCAGCAGCGCATGGGTCCCGACAACGATGTCCATCGTGCCGTCCTTGATGCCGGCCTTCACCGCCTTGAGGTCCTGCGCCGAGACGAAGCGCGAGGCCTGGCCGACATTCACTGGCAGGCCTTTGAAGCGCTCGGCGAAGTTGCGGTAATGCTGCCGCGCCAGCAGCGTCGTCGGTACCACCACCGCGACCTGCTTGCCGGCGAGCGCGCAGGCGAAGGCGGCGCGCAGCGCGACCTCGGTCTTGCCGAAGCCGACATCGCCGCAGACCAGCCGGTCCATCGGGCGGCCGGCCGCCATGTCGTCGAGCACGGCGTCGATGGTGTTCTGCTGGTCCTCCGTCTCCTCATAGGGAAAACGGGCGCAGAACTCGTCGTAGAGCCCTTCCTGCGGAATCAGCCGCGGCGCCTCCTTGAGTGCGCGCGCCGCGGCGATGGCGATGAGCTTGCCCGCCATCTCACGGATGCGCTGCTTCAGCTTGGCCTTGCGGGCCTGCCAGCCGCCGCCGCCGAGCCGGTCGAGCGCGACCTCGGTGTCTTCCGAGCCGTAGCGCGAAAGCAGCTCGATGTTTTCGACCGGCAGGAACAGCTTGGTCTCGCCGGCATAATGGATTTCGAGGCAGTCATGCGGGGCCCCGGCGGCCGCGATCGACTGCAGCCCGACGAAGCGCCCGATGCCGTGATCGACATGGACGACGAGATCGCCGGGCGCGAGCGAGGAGAGCTCGGCGATGAAGTCCTGCGGCCGGCGCGTCTTCTTGCGCGGGCGCACCAGCCGGTCGCCGAGAATGTCCTGCTCGCCGATGACGGCGAGCTTGCCGGCCTCGAAGCCGGTTTCGAACCCCCAGACCGCGAGCGCCGTGGTGCCGGGCTTCAGATCGAAGGCGGCCCGCAACGAGCCCGTCATCTGCACCGTCTTGAGGCCGTGATCGGCCAGCACATGCGCCAACCGCTCGCGCGAGCCCTCCGACCAGGCCGACAGGATGACGCGCTTGCCGTCCTTCTCCAGCGCCTTCACATGCGCGACCGCCGCGTCGAAGACGCCGCCGGCATTGTCGGCGCGCTCGGCGGCGAAGCTCCTGCCCTGCCTCGCACCCAGATCGACGATCAGCTTGCCGTCGCTGTCGGGCAGCTGGAAGGGCGTCAGCGTGGCAACGCCGGACTGGTCGACGATGCCGCGCCAGTCGGCCGGCGAGAGATAGAGCGCGTCCGGCTTCAGCGGCTTGTAGGGCACGCCGCCGGCGCTCGGCTGCTCCATCGCCGCCTTGCGGGCGTCGTAATAGTCCTTGATCAGGCTGATTCGTTCGCCGACCGCATCCTCGCCCTGATGGTCGAGCACCAGCGGCACATCCGGCAGATAGGTGAAGAGCGTGTCGAGCCGCTCCGCCAGCAGCGGCAGCCAGTGCTCGAGGCCGGCCGGACGGCGGCCTTCGCTGACGGCTTCGTAGAGGGTGTCGTCGCGACCCGGCGTGCCGAAAGTGGTGATGTAGCTCTGGCGGAAGCGCCGGATGCTCTCGCTCGTCATCTGCGCTTCGGACATCGGCACGAGGTCGAGGCCCCGCATCTGCCCGGTCGTGCGCTGCGTCTCCGGATCGAAGGTGCGGATCGATTCCAGCGTGTCACCGAAGAAATCGAGCCGGATCGGCGCCGGCATGCCCGGCGGGAAGAGATCGACGATGCCGCCGCGGACAGCGAATTCGCCGGTCTCGCGCACGGTCGAGGTGCGTAAGTAACCGTTTATGTCGAGCCAGCGCGCCAGTTGCTCGGTGTCGACCATATTGCCCGGCGCCGCCGAAAAGCTCTCGGAGGCCACCTTGGAGAAGGCCGGCACGCGCTGCAGCGCGGCGCTGACCGTCGTCAGCAGCAGCCGCGGCTTGTCGCCGGACTTGGTCTTGGCCAGCCGCGACAGCGTCGTCATCCGGTGCGCGACGATCGAGGGCGCGGGCGAGACGCGGTCATAGGGTTGGCAGTCCCAGGCCGGGAAGGTCATCACCTCGAGATCGGGCGCGACGAACTGCAGCGCGTTTTCGAGCACCTGCAGCCGCTGGCCGTCGCGGGCGACGAAGACCAGCATCGCGGCGCCCTCCGCCTTCTTCGCCCGGGCCCGGGTCAGATCCGCAAGAACGACGGCATCGAACCCGTCCGGCACGCTGGCCAGCGTCGGCTTGTCGCCCCGATGGAGCGCATCGAGGATGCGGTCGCTCTGCAGCTTGGCGATCTGGGCGGGAGGCGGAATGCTCATGGGTGGGGCGATTTCAATCTATGACTTCAAGAATTCCATCCGTGTCATCCCGGGCGGAGCGAAGCGAAGACCCGGGATCCATTTCGGAGGGCTCGTCGGATAAGCTCCGGAATGGATCCCGGATCGGCGCGGCTTCGCCGCTGGTCCGGGATGACGGCGCGAATGTTGTCAGCGGCTCACACGTGGATCGGCCGCTCGTGATGGTGGAACGCTTTCAGCCGGCGGAAGACGGGGGTGTCATAGTTCGAGGGGACCTCGGCCTCGCCGGTGATCCAGCTCAGCAGATCGCGGTCGAGCACCTCGATCAGCCGCTCGAACTCGTCCAGCTCGGGCTCCGTGAGCGTGCCGATATGCGCGTCAGCGAAGCCGCCCATGATCAGATCGTTCTCGCGCATGCCGCGATGCCAGGCGCGGAACAGGATCTTGCGGCGGCGCGGATCGAGATCGGCGCTGGTGCGGGACGAACCACTCATCGAAACCTCGGCGGGACGGAAACCACGGGGATGGGCAATGGCGACGGGGCCGGCCCCATCGCGGAGCCTGCCGATGCGGGCTATATAGCCATCGCCTCCTGCGAAGTCAGCGGCCCGCCGGCGGCAAAACCTCGCACTCCTGACAAAGCCGAGTTGCCGTTTGCGCCCCTCCCTGCTCGATCCCCTCTTCGCCCCGGTGACGACGCTGCCCGGCGTCGGACCCAAGACGGCGAAGGCGCTCGACAAGCTAATGGGCGACGAGACCCGCGGCGCCCGCGTCGTCGATCTCCTCTTCCATCTGCCGGTGGGCGGGGTCGACCGCCGCCCGAGCCCGACCATCGTCGACGCCCCGATCGGCGGCATCGCCACCTTCTCGGCGCGCGTCACCGAGCATCGTCCGCCGCCACCCGGCAAGGGCAAGGCGCCCTATCGGATCCTCGTCGAGGACGAGACCGGCGACGTCACGCTGGTGTTCTTCCATGCCGATGTCCGCCATCTGCTGCAGACCCTGCCGATCGGCGCCTACCGCATCGTCTCCGGCAAGCTCGAACTCTGGGAGGGCATGCGCCAGATGGTGCATCCCGACCGGCTGCTCGACCCCGTGCATGCAGCGACGCTGCCGGCGATCGAGCCGGTCTATGGCCTGACGGAAGGCGTCGGCCCGCGCGTGATGGCCCGCATCGCCGCGGCCGCCGCTGAAAAATGCCCGGCTCTGCCGGAGTGGCAGGACGCCGCCTTCCTTGCCCGCAGCGGCTTTTCGCCCTTCCTCGAATCCGTTCAGGCCCTGCACCATCCGGTAGATCTCAAGGCGATCGAGGGCGACACGATCGCCCGCCGCCGCGTCGCCTATGACGAACTGCTGGCGAGCCAGGTCGCGCTCGCGCTGGTGCGCCGCCAGCAGAAGAAGAGTGCCGGCCGCGCCACGGCGGGCGACGGCCGCCTGCGCCACGCCATCGCCAGCGCCCTGCCCTTCACGCTCACCGACGGCCAGCGCAAGGCCCTCGCCGACATTCATGCCGACATGGAGAAGCCCGAGCGCATGCTGCGGCTCCTCCAGGGCGATGTGGGGTCCGGCAAGACCGTGGTCGCCCTGATGGCGATGGCGGCCGCCGCCGAGGCCGGGCGGCAATCCGTGCTGATGGCACCGACCGAAATCCTGGCGCGCCAGCATGCCGAACGGCTGGCCCCGCTCGCCCAGAAGGCCGGGCTGAAGCTCGCCCTGCTCACCGGCCGCGAGAAGGGACCGCGCCGGGTGCGCGTGCTCGAGGGGCTCGCGAACGGCGAAATCGACATCGCCGTCGGCACCCATGCGCTCTTCCAGGAAGGCGTCGGCTTCCGCGACCTCGCGCTCGCCATCGTCGACGAGCAGCACCGCTTCGGCGTGCATCAGCGCCTTCTGCTCGGCTCCAAGGGCGAGGCGGTCGATATCCTGGTGATGACCGCGACGCCGATCCCGCGCACGCTGTCGCTGACCTGGTTCGGCGACATGGACATCTCGATCCTCGCCGAGAAACCCGCCGGCCGTCAGCCGATCGTCACCAAGGCGATCTCCTCCGAGCGCCATGACGAAGTGGTGGGCGCCGTCGGCCGCGCGGTCGACAAGGGCGCGCAGGTCTACTGGGTCTGCCCGCTGGTGCAGGAATCCGACACGCTCGATGTCGCCGCGGCGCAGGAACGCTACGACGCCCTGCGCGAGGTTTTCGGCGACAAGGTCGGACTTCTGCACGGCCAGATGCCCGGCCGCGACAAGGATGCCGCCATGGCGGCCTTCGTCGAAGGCCGAACCCGCATTCTCGTCTCGACGACCGTGATCGAGGTCGGCGTCGACGTGCCCAATGCCAGCGTCATGGTGATCGAGCATGCCGAGCGCTTCGGGCTGGCCCAGCTCCACCAGCTGCGCGGCCGCATCGGCCGCGGCTCGGCCGCCTCGACCTGCCTGCTGCTCTACAAGGGCCCGCTGGGACCCGTCGCCGAGGCGAGGCTGACGATCATGCGCGAGACCGAGGACGGCTTCCGCATCGCAGAGGAGGATCTGCGCCTGCGCGGCGAGGGCGAGGTGCTCGGCACCAAGCAGTCCGGCTCGCCGGACTGGCGCATCGCCCGCCCCGAGATCGACGGCGACCTGCTGGCGGCGGCGCGCGACGACGCCCGCCTCCTGATCGAGCGCGACCCGCAGCTCGACAGCGAGCGCGGCCAGGCAGTGCGCAGCCTGCTCTATCTCTTCGAGCGCGACGTCGCGATCAGGCTGCTGCGGGCGGGTTAGCCGGCGGGCGCGGGAGGCCCTTGGCGGCGACGGCGCCGGGCTGGATCAGCCCGGCCGACATGATCAGCTTGGCGCCGTCCTCGACGGTGATCGACAGCTCCACCACCTCGCGGCGCGGCAGGTAGAAGAAGAAGCCCGTCGTCGGATTGGGCGTACAGGGCAGGAAGACGCCGATCTGCTCGTCCCCGTCCGGCAGGCGCCCCGCGATCTCGGGGGCCGCCTCCTGCGCGATGAAGACGATCGACCACATGCCCGGCTGCGGGAACTGCACCATGCCGACCTTGCGGAACGAGGTTCCCGACTGCGAGAAGATCGTCTCGAAGACCTGCTTCACGCCCTTGTAGAGGCCGCGCACGACCGGCATCCGGTTGAGGATCGCCTCGCCGGCGTCGATCAGCGTGCGACCGACGAGGTTGGCGGTCATGAAGCCGAGCAGCGTCAGGCCGATGAGCCCGATGATCAGTCCGAAGCCCGGCACCGGATAGGGCAGATGCGTGTCGGGCCAATAGGCCGCCGGGATCAGCGGCTTGACGAGGCCATCCACGAAATTGACGAACCACCACGTCACCGAGGTGGTGATGGCGAGCGGCGCCGCGATGACGAGTCCGGTCAGGAAATAGCGCCGCAGGCGCGTTCCGAAGCTCGGGTTCAGGAGATCCGCCTGCGCGACGAGGCGGGGATCCGGCGGGGTCGGCGTCATGCGAACGATCCGATCAGTCTGGCAGGCGCGAGGCTGAACGCGCGATGCGACAGACGTGCCAGCGGCATCGGACGAATTCAAGGACCGGGTCGGAGTTCGCCGGCGGAGCGCTTGCGGGCTCCGCCCCGGCAGTGCTTTCGTGAGACTCACTTCGGCGAATCGGTGGGACCATTCCAAGAATGACGCGGTTCCACCGTTACCGCCGGCCTTTCCTGTTCGCAGCCGGCTGGGTCATGACCGCAATCGGCGTGGTCGGCGTGATCCTGCCGCTGATGCCGGGCACGGTCTTCCTGATCATGGCGGCCTGGTGTTTCTCGCGCTCCTCGCCGCGCTTCGAGGCCTGGCTGCTGGGCCATCCGCGGCTGGGCCCGCAGGTGCGGCGCTGGCGCGAATCCGGCACGATCGCCCGCCCGGTCAAGCTCGTCGCCTGTGCCTCGATGCTGCTGAGTTTCGGCATCCTGACGCGAACCAGCGCGCCGCCGATCGCCCTGTGGACGACGGGCGCCTGCCTGCTGGCGGCGGGACTCTATGTCGCCAGCCGCCCTGAGGCTTGACCCGCCGCCCGCTCACTCGACAGTCACGGATTTCGCCAGATTGCGTGGCTGATCGACGTCCTTGCCCATGAAGACAGCCGTCTGATAGGCGATCATCTGGATCGGAAGCGCATAGACGATCGGCGCGAATGTCGGGTCCATGTCGGGCATGATGATCGTCGCCTCCGGCTCGATCCCGCAGTTCGCCGCTCCCTTCGCATCGGTGACGAGGATGATGCGGCCGCCACGGGCCGCGACCTCCTGCATATTGGAGGCCGTCTTCTCGAAAAGCGCGTCATGCGGCGCGACCACGATCACCGGCATGTCTGAGTCGATCAGCGCAATCGGACCGTGCTTGAGTTCTCCCGCCGGATAACCTTCTGCATGGATGTAGCTGATTTCCTTGAGCTTCAACGCAGCTTCCAGCGCCAGTGGATAGCTCGTGCCACGGCCGAGATAGAGCACGTCCCGGGCCTTCGACAGCTCGCGGGCGAGCGTCTCGATCTCGGGTTCGAGCTGCAGCGCCTTCGCCATCAGCCCTGGAAGGGCGATCAGGTGCTGCACATGCACGGCCTCGTCCTCGGCCGAGAGCGTGCCGCGGGCGCGGGCTGCAGCGAGCGCAAGCGAGGCGAACACAGCAAGCTGGCAGACGAAGGCCTTGGTCGATGCGACGCCGATCTCGGGGCCGGCAAGCGTCGGCGCGACGGCGTCGCTTTCGCGTGCAATGGTCGAGGTCGGCACATTGACAACCGAGAGGATGACCTGCCCGTTCTCGCGGGCATAGCGCAGGCCGGCCAGCGTATCCGCGGTTTCGCCGGATTGCGACACGAAGAGCGCCAGACCCTGCTCCGGCAGCGGCGCCTCGCGATAGCGGAATTCCGACGCGACATCGATCTCGACCGGCAGCCGCGCCAGCTTCTCGAACCAGTACTTCGCGATGAGACCCGCATAGTAGGACGTGCCGCACGCGCTGATCGTCAGGCGCGACAGCCCCTTCCAGCCGATCTGGTCGCCGAAGGGCAGCCGGACCTGGCCTTTGGCCATGTCGAGATACTGCGTCAGCGTGTGGCCGACGACTTCCGGCTGCTCGTAGATCTCCTTCGCCATGAAATGGCGGTGATTGCCCTTCTCGACGAGGAAGGCCCCCGCCGCGACGCGCTGGGCGCGGCGCTGCACGGGCTGGTTCGCCTTGTCGTAGAAGGTCGCGCCTTTGCGGTTGAGCACGACCCAGTCGCCCTCTTCCAGATAGGCGATGAGATTGGTGAAGGGGGCGAGCGCCAGCGCATCCGAGCCGAGATACATCTCACCGTCGCCGATGCCGACCGCGAGCGGCGAGCCCTTGCGGGCGCCGATCAGCAGATCGCCCTGCCCCTCGAACAGGAAGGCCAGCGCGAAGGCGCCGTGCAGGCGCGGGAGGCTGGTGGCGACGGCATCGACCGGTGTCTTGCCGCGGTCGAGCTCACGGGTAACGAGATGGGCGACGATCTCGGTGTCGGTCTCCGTTTCGAACACATAGCCATCGGCCTGGAGCTCTGCCCGCAGCTCGCGGAAATTCTCGATAATGCCGTTATGAACGACGGCGAGCTTGGGCGTGGCGTGCGGATGCGCATTTGTCTCGTTGGGCTTGCCATGCGTCGCCCAGCGCGTGTGGCCGATGCCGATCAACCCTTCCAGCGGCTCGCTCGACAGCCGGACCTCGAGATTCTTGAGCTTGCCCTCGGCGCGGCGACGGGTGAGTTGCCCGCGCTCGAGCGTCGCGACGCCGGCAGAATCGTAGCCGCGATATTCGAGCCGCCGCAGCGCCTCGACCACCTGGCCCGCAACCGCTTCCTTGCCCAGAATCCCGACGATGCCGCACATGCGCATACCTCTTCAGCCGTTGCCGTTCGCGATCCGCTTAGCGGCTTCGCGCCACAAGGCAAAATCACTCTAAATGTCCAACTATGAACGGCCGCTTGCGCCGTTTCTCCGGATTCAGGGCTTTCTGGCCGCGGCCTTGCGCGCGAGTGCAGCCTCGCGGAAGCTCTTCGCCCAGCCATCCTTGGCGATCTGCCGCCCCCGCCCGAGCGCCAGCGCATCGGCCGCGACATCCTCCGTCACCACCGAGCCGGAGCCGACGATCGCGCCCGCGCCGATCGTCACGGGCGCGACGAGGGAGGAGTTGGAGCCGACGAAGGCGCCGGCTCCGATGGTCGTGCGATATTTGAAGAAGCCGTCGTAATTGCAGGTGATCGTGCCGGCCCCGATATTGGCCTCGGCGCCGACGGAGGCGTCACCGATATAGGTGAGGTGGCTGACCTTGGCGCCCGCGCCGATGTCGGCGGCCTTGATCTCCACGAAGTTGCCGACCTTGGCCTTGTCGGCGAGCCGGGCCCCGGGCCGCAGCCGCGCATAGGGCCCGACGCTGGCCTGCGGCCCGACATCGGCCCCTTCCAGATGCGAAAAGGCGTGGATGACCGCGCCATCCGCCACCCTGACGCCGGGACCGAACACGACATGCGGCTCGATCAGCACATCACGGCCAATCTGCGTGTCGTGGCTGAAGAACACCGTCTCGGGTGCGATCAGCGTCGCCCCCTCCGCCATCACCTCCCGCCGTCGGCGACGCTGGAACTCGGCCTCGGCAGAGGCGAGCTGGATGCGATCATTGACCCCCTGGACCTCGCTCTCGGGAGCGGCGATCGCCCGCGCCTCAAGGCCCCGCCCTCGCGCCAGCGCAACGGCGTCCGGCAGATAGAACTCGGACTGCGCGTTGTCGTTGCCGATGGCCTCCAGCAGGCTCAGGGCTTGATGCCCCTCCAGCGCCATCAGCCCGGCATTGCAGAAGCGGACGGCCCGCTGCTCCGGCGTCGCGTCCTTGTGCTCGACGATTGCCTCCAGCGCGCCATCGCGCAGCAGTAGGCGGCCATAACCGGTCGGGTCCTGCGCCTCGAAACCCAGCGCCACGACGCCGGCGCCCCGGGCCACTTCCGTCCGCAGCGCGCCAAAGGTGTCCGGCCTGATCAGCGGCGTGTCGGCGAAGGCGACGATGACGTCGTCGAAGCCCGCGGCCAGCGCCTCACGGGCGGCGAGCGCTGCATGGGCGGTGCCGCGTCGCTCGGCCTGCACGGCGATCGTAACCTCCGGTAGCAGGCGGCGCGCCGCCTCGGCCACGTCCTCCCGCCCGGGACCGACGACGACAACGATCCTGTCCGCGCCCGCCGTCGCCAGCGCTGTCAGCGAATGGCCCAGTAGCGAGCGCCCGCCGATCTCGTGGAGCACTTTCGGCCGCGCCGACCGCATCCTCGTCCCTTCGCCTGCGGCCAGGAGAATTGCGAGGCAGGACCGGGCAGGCTGCATTTCCGTCATGATTGTCGGTTCCTTTGCCGCCGCGCCAAGGCCTTTCCGGTCGCGGTGACGCATAGTGGTGTTGCAACGGCCGTGGATAGCCGATCCCACTGTCATTTGCCAAAGTCGAACAGCCAATTGTGGGCTACGTCTGTTGCCCGCACCCAGGAGACGAGTCATCGGCCAGATTTCGCCGGCCCTGCCGCTTTTCATGTCACCCGGAAATGCTCTAGAAGCGCGCGAGGACGAGGGCGTCGTCCGCGCATGTTGGGTCTGATGTCGAAACCTTTGAATCGTCGGCAGTTTCTCGAAGGTTCCGGCAGCGCTGCGGCAGCTTCGCTGCTGGCGGCGGGACAGGCTTCGGCCCAGGCGCCGACCGCGCTCGCCGCGATCAACCAGTCCTTCCTGTTCGAGGGCAAGACCTTTGATCCAGCGCTCGTGGTCGATACGGCGCGCATCCTGGCGCAACGACCTGTCGTGCCGCTCGTCGCGACGGATCTGCCCGACGGCTACACCACCCTGCCCTTCGATCTCTATTCGGGCATCCGAGCCCAGCCCGGCGCGCTGATCTGGGCCGGGGAGAATCGCGGCTTCACCGTCGAGCCGCTTCACCGAGGCTATGTCTTCTCGAATCCCGTGAGCCTCTTCACGATCGAGGACGGCACGGTCCGCCGCGTCGCCTTCGACCGCTCCAAGTTCGATTACGGCCGCGTGCCGCCGCCGCCGGCGAATGTCGACCTCCAGTTTTCCGGCATGCGGATCGCCACCGGGCTCGAGCGGCCCTTCGAGGTCGCCATGTTCCAGGGGGCGACCTTCTTCCGGTCTCTGGCGCGCGGCCAGAATTTTGGCGCCCTCGCCCGCGCCCTGATCCTGCGGCCGGGCGAGACGCGCGGCGAGGAGATCCCCTTCTTCCGTGCCTTCTGGATCGAGCGGCCGAGCCCCGCTTCGGGCCTGCTCGTCATCCATGCCCTGCTCGATTCAGAGAGCCTGACGGGTGCGCTTCGGATGACGTTGCGCCCTGGGGACGTCACGCTGATCGACGTCGAGATGACGCTGTTCGCCCGCCAAGTGCTCGATCATATCGGCTTCGGCTGCACGATGGGCACCTTCCTGTCCGGCCCGCAGAGCCGCCGCGGCTTCGACGATGTCCGCCCGGCCGTCCACGAGATCTCCGGCGTGCAGATGCGCTCCGGCACGGGCGAGTGGATCTACCGGCCGGTGAGCAATCCGGCGACGCTCCAGGTCTCGTCCTTCATGGACAGCAATCCGAAGGGGTTCGGCCTGGTCCAGCGCGAGCGCGACCCGGCCGCCTTCATGGATGACGACCAGCGCTTCGAATTGCGGCCGAGCGTCTGGATGGAGCCGCTCGGAGACTGGGGCGCCGGCTCGGTCCAGCTCATCGAGATCCCGAGCGAATCCGACATCAACGACAATGTCATCATGTACTGGCGTCCGCGGCAGCCCCTGGCAGCCGGCAGTGAGACCTCGATCGCCTATCGTCAGGCCTGGTGCTGGCAGCCGCCCGAACGGCCGGGCCTGGCTCTCGCGACGCGGATGCGCCAGGGCCGTGGCTCGCAGGGCCGGCGCCGGCGCTTTCTCGTCGACTTCACGGGCGACCGGCTGGCCGATGCAGGAACCGTCGCCGCGACACGCGCCCATATCAGCACGACGCCCGGCCAGATCCATAACATCCGGCTCTGGCCCTTCCCCGAGCGCAAGCTGATGCGCGTCGGCTTCGAGGTCGATCCCGGCACCGATTCGCTCTGCGAGCTGCGGCTCGTCCTGCAGTCGGGCGGACAGCCCGTATCAGAGACCTGGTTGAACCGATGGACGTGGTGACCGCGGCCCGCCCCGGCGAGGTCACGGCGCCGGATCAAAGGGCTGCGGCGCGTCCGCTGCCCGCGACCCCGCCCGAGAACCGCCTGATCATGCCGGTTCAGTCCTTCCGGAGCTGGAAGGACGAGGACCGCCGCAGGCCGGTCGCGCCGCGCGCCTGGAAGACGCCGTGGCTGAAGCGCTTGTTCGTCTTTGGCGGCGGCCTCGCGCTCACCGCCTATGGCGCGTGGGAAATGTACAACGTCGTGTCGGTCAGCCGCACGACCTCGCTGCAGTACGTCCTGCTCGTCCTCTTCACGGTCAATTTCTCCTGGATCGCGCTCGCCTTCACCAGCGCCGTCCTCGGCTTCTTCGGGCTGCTCTTCAACCGCTCGCGCCCGGTCCATGTCGACAGCCTGCAGCACCGCACCGTCGTGGTGATGCCGATCTACAACGAGTCGACCGCCCGCACTTTCGCGGCCCTGGCGGCGATCCGTGAATCGGTCGAGGCGACCGGCCTCGGCAGCCATTTCGACTATTTCATCGTCTCGGACACCACCAATCCGGATGTCTGGATCGCCGAGGAGCGCGCCTTCCTGGCACTGCGCGCGCGGCTTGGCCCCGAGGCGCGCGTCTATTACCGGCACCGGCCGAAGAACCATCACCGCAAGGCCGGCAATATCGCCGACTTCGTCACCCGCTGGGGCGGGCACTACGAGCACATGGTCGTGCTCGACGCCGACAGCCTGATGACCGGCACCTGCATCGTGCGCCTCGCCGCCGCGATGGAGGCCGATCCGGATGCCGGTATCATCCAGTCGCTGCCGCTGATCATCAACCGCAACACCTTCTTCGCGCGGCTTCAGCAATTCGCGGCCCGCGTCTACGGCCCCGTGATCGCGACCGGGCTCGCCATGTGGTCCGGCCGCGACGGCAATTACTGGGGCCACAACGCGATCATCCGCACCAAAGCCTTCGCCGACCATTGCGGCCTGCCGGACCTCAAGGGCAAGCCGCCCTTCGGTGGCCATGTGCTGAGCCACGACTTCGTCGAGGCCGCCCTGATCCGCCGCGCCGGCTGGTCGGTCTACATGCTGCCCGACCTGACGGGCTCCTATGAGGAAAGCCCGCCCTCGCTGATCGACGTCTCGGTGCGCGACCGGCGCTGGTGCCAGGGCAATCTGCAGCATTCGCGCATCATCGGCGCCAAGGGCTTCGTCGCGCCGACGCGGCAGCACTTCGCCACCGGCATCATGGGCTATCTCGCCTCGCCGCTCTGGCTGATGCAGCTCGTGGTCGGCATCCTGATCGTTCTCCAGGTCAGCTATGCGCGCCCTGAGTACTTTACCCAGGAATTCACGCTCTTCCCGGTCTGGCCGCGCTTCGACCCCGAACGCGCGCTCAACCTCTTCGCCCTGACCATGGCGATCCTTCTCGCGCCGAAGCTCTTCGGGCTGCTGCTGACGCTGTTCAACGGCAAGCTCCGGCGCGCCGGCGGCGGCGCCATCCGTCTCATTGTCTCGGCGCTGATCGAGGTGCTGTTCTCGGCGTTCTTCGCGCCGATCATGATGCTGATCCAGTCCGGCTCGGTCTTCCAGATCCTGCTCGGCCGCGACACGGGCTGGAACCCGCAGCGCCGCGACGACGGTTCGATCCCGCTCAAGGACATCATCCGTCGCCACCGCATGCACACGCTGCTGGGGCTGGTCACCGGCATCTCGGCCTTTCTGATCGCGACCTCGCTCTTCGCCTGGATGTCGCCGACGATCGTCGGCCTCGTGCTGGCGATCCCGCTGTCCTGGGCTTCCGGCCAGCTCGCGATCGGCCTCTGGCTGAAGCGGCGCAAGCTGCTCTACACGCCCGAGGAAGGTGATCCGCCGGCCGTGGCGCTGCGGGCGAATGCGCTCCAGGCCGAATTCGCGGCCGCGGGCTATGACGATGCCGACGGGCTGCGCGCGCTCCATGCCGAGCCGGCGCTGCGCGAGGCCCATGAGGCGATGCTGCCCGAGGCGCCGCCGCGCCGCCGCGGCGAGATCGAGGCCGACCGCGCCGTCGCGCAGGCCAAGCTCGTCGATGCCGAGACGATCGACGATGCCGCGATCTGGCTGAAGCCGAAGGAGCGCATGGTGGTGCTGCACGACCGGGCGCTGGTCGCGCTGCTGGCCTCGCTGCCGGCCGAGCGCCCGGCCACCTGAACGTCTGCCTGCGGGCGCCTCAGAAGCTCATCGCCGCCGCGTTGATGACGCCGGCCGCCAGCGAGGCGGCACCGAGAAACAGGGCGGCGGCGAGTTCGCCGGCCGCGATCCGCGCCGAGAGGTTCGGCAGCACGATCCGCACCAGCACATAGACGATCAGCTGCACGATGATCGCGACGACGCCCCAGACCAGAAGGTCGGCGATGGTCGTCGAATGCACCACGGCGCTCGACAGCGGCAGCGCGAAGCCGGTCAGGCTGAGGCCGAGCGAGAGCGCGGCCGCGATGTTGTTCTGCCGGATCAGCCCGAACTCATTATGCGAGGTCGCGACCGTGTAGACCAGCAGGTAGACGCCGACCAGCGCCAGCGACACCGAGAAGAACAGGGCGAAATCGGGAAGCTTCAGCAGCGCCTGGGCGATCATGTCGGTTTCGAATCCATCAGAGGGAGCGGACCGATCCTGACGCTCATCCCCGCTCGAAGGCAATCACACAGCCCATCGCCGCTTCCGCCGGAACGACGATCCGGTCGTCGCCCTGCCCGAAGGCGATCTCGGCCGCCTCGAGCCGGTTCGCCACCGCATCGAGATCCGGCACGGTGACGCAGAAGCCGAGGAAGCGGGCCGGCGTCGGATCCGGCTCGACATGGTAGATCGCCTGGGCGGCCTCCGGATCGAGCACGTCGAGCCGCCCGCGCGGCAGGCCGAGCACATAATCGCCATTGCCCTCCAGCACCTCGGGGAAGCCGGCGAAGGCCGACAGGAAGCCGCGATGCGCTGGCGGATCGTCCGTCACCATCACCGCAGCCGAGAGCGCGCTCGCACCATTCGCATGCTGCTGGAAAGCCGGGTTCCAGAAATTCTGCGGCTCGTGCTGCTGGCAGACGAAGAAGCCGCATTCCGGCGCCAGCGGGTTGGCGGCGAAGGCGAGCGAAAACGCGACGCGCACCGTGCTGCCATCCGGCCGCTTCGCCTGGCGCTCGAAGAAGAACGGCTCGAAATCACCGATCCCCGCCGTCTGGAACGCCGTCGCATCGGCTTTGGCATCCGTGCTTTCGAGGACGAGCATCGACAGCCCCTCGCCTCGCCCGAGCGCCTCGCGCACGAAATGGCCGAAGGAGAACTGGCGCGGCGCCGGCGGCACGATCGCGCTCGCATCGCCGATCGTGATCAGCTCCAGGAACGAGCCGGGGAACTGCACGATCCGGTTCTCGGTGCCCCAGGGATGGCGGTTGCGGGCGCCGACGGTGAAACCGAGCCGCTCGTAGAAGGCTCCCGCCGCGTCGAGATCGCGCACTCCGATCACGAGATGGTCGAGGCCGCGCGGGGCGGCGGCGAGGATCGTGCGGGGCTGCGTCGTTTCAGGCATGGGCTGGCTCGCTTGCGGCAGGCTCGGGCGCTCAGGTCTAGCAGGTTGCCCGGGCGCGGTCATGCGCGGCGGCGGACAACCCCCGTCCGCTCAGGCTTCGATGTAATGCGGCACGAACCGGGAGCTGTTGCGCGTGATCGGCGAGACGTCCTCACGCAGGCACAGCCCGCAGGCCTGCGAGGCGACCAGCCAGGAGCCGAGCACGGCATAATGCCCATCAGCCTGGAACAGATTGAGCGCGGCATCCTGCAGCACGAAGCCCTCGGCGCCATAGGGGCCGTCATCGCTGTCGAGCACTTGGCCACGCTCCGTCAGGGTGACATTGGCTCCCTCGCGCGAATAGAGCGGCTTGCGCACCCGGCGCGGCGAGAGCGAGGCGCAGCGCGGATCGTTCTCGAAAAAGGCCGGCAGCAGATTGGGATGGCCCGGCTCCATCTCCCACAAACAGGCCAGCAGGCCCTTGTTCGAGAGCAACGCCTTCCAGGGCGGTTCGACGAACTGGCAGCGCGACGTGGCAAGGTTGGCGGCATAGCCCTCGCGGAACAGCCACTCCCAGGGGTAGAGCTTGAACAGCGTCTCGATCGGCTGGTTGGCGCCGTCGCAGAAGCGCCCGTCCGAGAGCAGGCCGATTTCCTCGACATAGGTGAAGCGCGCATCGAGCCCGGCCTGAACGGCGCAGTCCATCAGATAATCGACCGTGCCCTTGTCCTCGGCGCTCGACTGGACGCAGGCGAGATGCAGCCGATAGGGCGAGGGCGCGCGCAATTGGGCGAAGGCTGCGATCAGCCTCTCATGCAGCGAGTTGAACTGGTCGCAGCCCGGCCCCAGCACGCCGCGCGCCATCCCCTGCTCCAGCCAATCCCACTGGACCACGGCCGATTCGAACAGCGCCGTCGGCGTATCGGCATTGTACTCCAGCAGCTTGGCGGGCCCGCTGCCGTCATAGGCGAGGTCGAGCCGGCCATAGAGATTGCGGTCGCCGCGTCGCCAGCTCTCGCGGATGAAATCCCACTGGGCCGCGGGAATCGCCAGCCGCGCCAGCACCGCATCGTCGTCGATGGCGCGCTCGATGAAGGCGAAGCAGAGCTGCTCGATCGCCTCGGTCGGCGCCTCGATGTCGCGCTCGATCTCGTCGAGCGTGAAGGCATAGGCCACGCTCTCGTCCCAATAGGTTTCGCCATCGAGCGTGTGGAAGGCGAATCCCAGCCGCTCGACCTGCGCCTGCCAATCCAGACGCGGCGTGAGAGAGACTCGGCGCATCTCAGGAGGACGATGACGAGGAGAAGGAGCGCGCCGTCGATCCGAAGCCGCCGCGCGAGGTTGTGCTGGTGGTCGTCACGACGCCGGGAGAGCTGCCGCTGCGCGCCACCACCGCGGCGCCCGAGGTCGTCGAATAGGCGCGCGAGGAGGATGAGCTGCCGCGGCCACCATAGCCGCCACTGCTGCTGCCGGAGGAGGAGCGCGCCTGCTGGCATTCGGGGGCGGCGCTTCCCGGAGGGCAGGCCTCCCGCGTCGGCGGCAGCAGCGGCTGCGCCGCGCCGCCGCCCTGCGCGAAGCTGCGCGCCAGCATGAACCCGGCCAGCGCCGGCACCACCACGGAAGCGCCGTTCCAGACCGCTGAACGGCAGGAGCCCGAACCGTACTCAGCCTCGCAGGCGCTGGTGCTGGAAAACTTCTTGGCGTCACGCAGATGGTTGGCGGTCGCCTCGTTGAAGCGCTGCTCGCATTGCGTCGAAGTCAGCTGGCCGCCGGCGCGACAATCGGCAAGGCTGTTGTAGACGAGGCTGTCCTCCGTCGCCTCCTCGCGCCCGCTGCCCCAGATCGTCGCGACGAGCACGACGCCCGCTGCTGCGAGGCCGATCTGGGTCGAGCGCTTCATCGCCGCCTCCTCAGACCGTCATGCTGGCGGCTGCCAGCGTGCCCGAGATCACCGCGATCACGGCCAGCATCGCCGCCGAGGGCAACCGGTCCTCCTCGATCTTGCGCGACAGCTCTGGAATCAGCAGGCGCGCCAGCCCATAGGCACCGAACTGGATGATCATGGCGGCAATAGCCCAGAGCACAAGGTCGGGAATGCTGCTGGCCTGCGCGATCGCCTTTTCGAGCGGAACGGAAAACCCCGTGACATTGCCGCCGAGCGCGACGGCGGCGGACAGGTTGCCGCCGCGGATCAAGGCGAGTTCGTCATGAGCGGTGAGGCGCAGATACACGGCCGTGAAACAGCCGATCAGCGCCGCGCCGACGACGAAATAGAGCAGGAAAGCGGGCAAACCCGCCATCGAGATCGCCATGGCCCGCCCCCGGCGTCGCTGACTGTCCAACGATCAGACCATTCGCGTGAAGCGAGGTCAAACACATCACCCAAATGGAGGAGACCCTCTGCGGCGGCCTACGCCGCGTAGGGCTCTCACAAGGGCGAGCATGGCGGGCGGATCGGAGACCGGCTGAGAGCCCGCAGTCTTCAGGGCCAGACCGGCACGCCGTCGAGCCCGGACGTCTCCGGCAGGCCGCAGATCAGATTCGCGTTCTGGACCGCCTGCCCGGCCGCGCCCTTGCCGAGATTGTCGACCACGCCCATCGCGATCACGAGGTTGCGCTCCGGGTCGGCCGCATAGCTGATGAAGGCGAGGTTCGATCCGGTCGCCCATTTGGTCTGCGGCGGCCTGTCGGTGACGCGGACGAAGGAGCGCCCGGCATAGAAGCGCCGGGCCGCATCGAGGCACTGCCCCGTGGTGGCGCTGCCGCGACAATAGATCGTGGCGAGAATGCCCCGCGTCATCGGCACCAGATGCGGCGTAAACACCAGCCCGGCCGCACTGCCACCGCTCAGCTGCTCGATCGTCCTGGCGATCTCCGGCATATGGACATGCTTGAGGAGGCCATAGGGCACGAGATTTTCGTTGCTCTCGGCATAGCCGAACGTGCTGTCGCCGCCACGGCCGGCACCGGAGATGCCCGTCTTGACGTCGATCACGATGTTGCCGGGCTCGATCAGCTTGTCCGCCAGCAGCGGCGCCAGCGCCGTCAGCGTCGCGGCGGGGAAGCAGCCGGGATTGGCGACGCGGACCTGACCTTCGATCCGGTCCGGCCAGATGTCGGCCAGGCCGTAGGCCCAGCCCTCGACAGAGCGATGGTCGCCGCCGAGATCGACGATCTTCACCGCCTTGGGGACGCGCGCCAAAGCCTGAGCCGAGGCGCCGGTGGGCAGCGACGCGAACAGCACGTCGAGCGGCGGCAGGGTCTCGGGATCCCATTTCGCGATCACGAGCTCGGCCAGCCTGGCCGGCACGCCGGGGAAGCGATCCACGAGGCGGCTGCCCGCGCTGCTCTCGCCAGCGGCGTAGACCAGTTCGAAGACCGGATGGCTGGCGATCAGGCGCAGCGCCTCGCCGCCGCCAAAACCGCTGATGCCGACAATGCCGACACGAATGCTCATGGTGATGTCCTTCTGTTTCCGGGCAAAAGAAAAACCCCCGGAGCCGGGGGCTGCGGGGGTTCGAGACTGCGGGCCGAAGGCCTCTTCGGAGACTGAGCCTAAGCAGAGGCTGCCATCATGCCAAAGGACGCCAATCGACGCGCAGCTGCGCGAGCCGCCGCAGGGGTGCAGCAGCGTCGGCGTCGATCGAAAAGGGTCGTATTCGGCAGCATGATCCGCGACGCGTGCCGCAAAGCGAATCCGTCGTCAAGCCGGATGTCCCGCAGTCTACCCACGGGAACTGTTGACCGGCGCCGCATCAGGCTGCGCCGGCCGTCACCACCCGCCTCAGACCAGCCGGCTCTGCACCATCGCGGCCTGGACGAAGCTCGCAAACAGCGGGTGCGGCTCGAAGGGGCGCGATTTCAGCTCGGGGTGATACTGGACGCCGATGAACCAGGGATGGTCCGGATACTCGATCGTCTCGGGCAGAAGACCATCCGGCGACAGGCCGCAGAAGCTCATGCCTTTCGCCTCGAGCCGGTCGCGATAGCTCATATTGACCTCGTAGCGGTGGCGGTGCCGCTCGGAGATCTCGGTCGTGCCGTAGATCTGCGCGATCTTGGAACCCGCCGCCAGCGTCGAGGCATAGGCGCCAAGCCGCATCGTGCCGCCGAGATTGCCGTCGGCCGCGCGCTGCTCGAGTTCGTTGCCGCGCATCCACTCGGTCATCAGGCCGACGACGGGCTCGGCGGTCGGGCCGAACTCGGTCGAATTGGCGTCGGTGATGCCGGCAAGCGAGCGCGCGGCCTCGATCACCGCCATCTGCATGCCGAAGCAGATGCCGAAATAGGGCACCTTGCGCTGCCGGGCGAAGGTCGCCGCCCTGATCTTGCCCTCGGCGCCGCGATGGCCGAAGCCGCCCGGCACCAGGATGCCGTGGACATGCTCGAGGAAGGGCGCCGGATCCTCCTTCTCGAAGACCTCGGACTCAATCCAGTCGAGATTGACCTTGACGCGATTGGCGATGCCGCCATGCATCAGCGCCTCGATCAGGGACTTATAGGCGTCCTTCATCCCGGTATATTTGCCGACGATGGCGATGGTGACCTCGCCCTCGGGGTTCTTCACCCGCTCGGAGATCCGGCGCCAGTTGGAAACGTCGGGCTCGCCGCCGGCGTCCATGCCGAAGGCCGCCAGGACCTCGTTGTCGAGCCCCTCCGCATGATAGGACAGCGGCACGTCGTAGATCGAGGCGACGTCGCGGGCCTCGATCACGGCCGTCTCGCGGACATTGCAGAACAGCGCGAGCTTGCGGCGCTCCTCGCGCGGGATCTCGCGGTCAGTGCGGCAGAGCAGGATGTCGGGCTGGATGCCGATCGAGCGCAGCTCGGCGACCGAGTGCTGCGTCGGCTTGGTCTTCAGCTCGCCGGCCGTCGGGATATAGGGCAGCAGCGTCAGGTGGATGAAGATGCACTGCCCGCGCGGCAGCTGCTGGTTCACCTGCCGGATCGCCTCGAGGAAGGGCAAGCTCTCGATGTCGCCGACCGTGCCGCCGATCTCGACCAGGGTGAAGTCGTAGTCCTCATTGCCGTCGAGGATGAACTCCTTGATGGCGTTGGTGACATGCGGCACGACCTGGATCGTCGCGCCGAGATAGTCGCCGCGACGCTCCTTGGTCAGGATGTCCATGTAGATGCGGCCGGTGGTGATGTTGTCGCCCTTGTTGCAGGGCCGGCCGGTGAAGCGCTCGTAATGGCCGAGATCGAGGTCGGTCTCCGCGCCGTCATCGGTGACGAAGACCTCGCCATGCTGATACGGACTCATCGTGCCCGGATCGACGTTGAGATAGGGGTCGAGCTTGCGCAGGCGGACCGTGTGGCCGCGCGCCTGCAGAAGGGCGGCGAGCGCCGCCGCCGCCAGGCCCTTGCCCAGCGAAGACACCACGCCGCCGGTGATGAAGACATACCGCGTCATGGGAGGACACCTCTAAAGCGACGGGCGCGATTCGCTAAGTCCAGGCGTGCAGCCCCGTCTTGCCCTGCACGCTTGTCCACAGGCACGCCCGGCCGACCGGCCCGCGCACCCCACACAAAAGAGAAGGGCCGGTTGCCCGGCCCCTGCCCAGACTTTCTCGGGCGCGTCCTGATCATCAAAGCGCGAGGCGCTTTTACGGGACGTGCCGGCCTTACTGCTGCGGCGCTGGCGCCGCCGGGGTCGGCGGCTGCGGTGCGCCGCTCGGTGCCTGCATCTGCCGGAGCTGATCCAGAACGCCACCGGCGTTCGGGGCGCTCGGCCCAGTCGGCGTGGCGGGCGCGCTCTGGGTCGGCGCGCCATCGATGATCGAGCGCTGGACGCGGCCGCGCGTCGCCATCACCGCCAGGATGATCGAGGTCAGGAAGAAGGCCCCGGCCAGGATCGCCGTCGCCCGCGTCAGCGCATTGGCCTGGCCGCGGCCGGTCATGAAGCCGCCCGCCCCGCCACCGCCGGAGCCCATGCCGAGCCCGCCGCCCTCGGAGCGCTGCAGCAGGACCACGCCGACGAGCGCGACCACGATGATCAGGTGGATGACGATGATGACGTTCTGCATGTTCTCGACAGACTGAGCCAGGCTCACCAAATGGGTCCGGAGCGGGCCGCCGCCAAGGGCCACCCGCACCTCATGCCGCCGCAGGCCGGAGCCGGCCAGCGGGGTCGGCGCGGCCCATAGCACGCAAGCGACGGCCACACCACCCCGGCGATCGCCGCCCGACGCGGTTTTGCTTCGCGCCGCTCAGGCGCAGGCGCGCGCGATCGCGAGGAAGTCCTCGGCCTTGAGGCTCGCCCCGCCGACCAGGGCGCCGTCGACATGGGCGACATTCATCAATTCGGCCGCGTTGGAGGGCTTCACCGAGCCGCCATAGAGCAGGCGCACGCCCGCAGCCGCCGCCTTGCCGAGCATGCGGCCGAGCTCGCCGCGGATCGCCTCGTGCATCTCCGCGACATCGGCCGCGGTGGGGGTGAGCCCGGTGCCGATCGCCCAGACCGGCTCATAGGCCACCACGAGCGTCGCCGCCGTGGAGCCCTCCGGCACGGAGCCGCGCAGCTGCTTGCGGACGACCGCGACCGCCTTGCCCGCCTCGCGCTCGGCCTTGGTCTCGCCGACGCAGACGATCGGCACCAGCAGCGCTCTTTGCGCAGCCTCGGCCTTCGCCTTCACGGTCGCGTTGGTCTCGCCATGGAGCGTGCGCCGCTCGGAATGGCCGACGATGGCGAAGGTGGCCCCGGCATCGGCGAGCATCGCGGCGGAGACTTCGCCAGTGAAGGCGCCCGCCTCCTGCATGCTGCAATCCTGGCCGCCGGTCGCGATCCGCGTGCCGACCAGAGCCGCGCTCGCCAGATAGAGCAGGCTGGCGGGTGGGCAGATCGCCAGATCGACCGCGCTCTTCAGGGCGCGATCATAGCTCTTGGCCACTTCGGAGCCGATGGCGAGATCCGCCTTCAGCCCGTTCATCTTCCAGTTGCCGGCCACCAGGGGCCTGATGCTGCGCGTCACCTGCATCCTCCTGTTCGTTGGCCCGGCTCTAGCAACCGCGGGCGCGCCCCGCAATCGCGCGGCGCGCCGTCGTGCAGCCACGACACGAATCCGCGCGGGCGATTGCGGCAACGCCTCGCGGTTCCTATAAGCGGCACCGACGAAAACCGGCAGGGACGTTCCACGCGCCCCGCCAGGCCAGGGAAAGACCGACTTCCATGATGATGACGGGCATCCGCAAGGCGGGCCAGAGCTTCCTCGGCAAGCTCGTGATCTTCGTCCTGTTCGGCTTCCTGATCTTCTCCTTCGCGATCTGGGGCATCGGCGACATTTTCCAGGGCTATGGTCGCAACTCCGTGGCCCGCGTCGGCAAGGCCGAGATCGGGCTGGAGCAGGTCCGCACGGCCTTCCAGAACGATGTCCAGCAGCTGACCCGCCAGCAGCGCCGCCAGATCACCCCCGAGATGGCCCGCGCGCTCGGCCTCGACCGGCAGGTCCTGTCTCGCCTCATGACGGAATCGGTGCTCGACCAGACGGCACGCTCCATGCGCCTCGCCGTGTCCGACGAAACCATCCGCAACCTGATCTTCGAGGACCCCGCCTTCCGCGACGCCTCCGGCAATTTCTCCGCCGCCCGCTTCAACGAGCTGCTGCGCGCCAACGGCTTCACCGAACAGGCCTATGTTCGCGAGCAGCGCGCCACGATCCTGCGCCAGCAGATCGGCGAGATGGTCGTCGGCGCGGTCACCTCCCCCGTCGCGCTTCAAGAACTCGGCCACCGCCTGCGCAACGAGCGCCGCGATATCACGCTCGTCCGCCTCGCCCCCGCCTTCGCCGGCGAGATCCCGACCCCGACCGAGGCGCAGCTCAAGACCTTCTATGATGAGCGCAAGGGCGCCTTCCGCGCGCCGGAGCGGCGCACCGCCGATCTGCTCGCGCTCACCGCCGAGAGCCTGGCCGATGCCGGAACCGTCAGCGAGGCGGATGCCCGTGCGCGCTACGAAGAGGTCAAGGTTCAGCGCTTCACCACGCCCGAGACGCGGACCATTCAGCAGATCGCGTTCCCGACTGCCGAAGAGGCCCAGGCCGCCCGCGCGCGCATCGAGGCCGGCGAAACCTTCGATGCCGTCGCGGCCGCCCGCAACGTCGCCGCCGCCGATCTGACGCTGGGCACCTTTACGCGGACCCAGGTCTTCGACCCGGCCGTCCGCGAGGCCGCCTTTGCGCTGGCGGAGGGCACAGTCAGCGCCCCGGTCACCAGCGCCTTCGGCCCCGTCCTGCTGCGGGTCACCGCGATCGTGCCGGAAGCAGTGCGTCCCTTCGACGAGGTTGCCGCCGAAATGCGCAGCGACGTCGCGACCCGCCGCGCCGCGAGCCGCATCACCGAGATCCATGACCGCATCGAGGATCAGCGCGCCGCCGCCAAGCCGCTGGCCGAGATCGCCAAGGAGTTCAACCTGCCGCTGCGCAGCGTCGGACCGATCGATGCGAGCCTGCGCCGGGCCGATGGTGGCACCGAACCGGCCCTGCCCGGCGGCGACGCGACCATCCAGGGGATCTTCCGCTCGGAGCCCGGCGTCGACAACGAGGCGATCCGGCTGCCGCGCGATGCCGGCTATGTCTGGTACGACGTCAAGAAGATCGATCCCTCGCGCGAACAGGGCTTCGACGAGGTCAAGGCGCAGGTCGAGGCGCAGTGGCGTGCGGACGAGGTCGCGACCCGCCTCGCCGCCAAGGCGCGCGAACTCGTCGAACGGCTCGACAAGGGCGAGGCCTTCGATGCGGTCGCGGCTTCGGCCGGCCTCACCATCGAGCAGGCGGCCGGCCTCAGCCGCCAGGATCAGCGCCCCGACCTGCCGGCCAATGTGATCAACCTGATCTTCGGGACACCGGCCGGCAAGAGTGCCTCCGCCGCCATCGCCGATGGCGGGCGCATCCTGTTCAAGGTCGATGCCGCCACGGTGCCGAGCTATGCCCGCACGACGCAGGAGGCGGAAAACTTCGCCCGCACCCTGGCGGCCAGCGTCAGCGAGGACATCCTCACGCAGTATGTCGCGCAGCGGCAGACGGAGCTGGGCGTCTCGATCAACGAGGCCGCCTTCCGCAATGCCACGGGCGGGAACCAGAACTGACCATGGCGGAGGCGCAGGATCAGGAGGCCTTCGCCGCCGCCTATGAAGCCGGCACCCCGCAATTGCTGCGGCAGGTGCTGGTCGGCGATTGCGAGACCCCCGTCGCCGCCTTCCTGAAGCTGCGCCACGCCACGACCGGGCCGGCCTTTCTGCTCGAATCGGTCGAGGGCGGCGCGGTGCGGGGGCGCTACTCAATGATCTGCCTCGAGCCCGATCTGATCTGGCGCTGCCATCGCGGCGAGGCGTGGCTCTGCCGCCCGGCGCTCGGAGAGGCCTTCCTCCCCGACCCGCGCCCCGCTTTCGAGAGCCTGCGCGCGCTGCTGGAGGAGAGCGCCATTCCCGACGCCGACGCGCCGGGGAGCGGCGAACTGCCGCCGATGGCGGCGGGCGTCTTCGGCTATCTCGGCTACGACATGGTGCGCCTGATGGAGCGCCTGCCGGAGCCGAAGGAAACCGGAACCGGCGTCCCGGACGCGATCCTGACCCGGCCCACCCTGATGGTCGTGTTCGATTCGGTGCGCGACGAGATCCATGTCGTGACGCCGGTACGCCACCAGCCCGGCGTTCCGGCCCGCGCCGCGCATGAGCGGGCGCTGGAGCGGCTCGATGCGGTGGTGCGCGCGCTCGAAGGCCCGCTGCCGCCGGACGCCGCGACCGACATCGCCGCCCTGCCCGAGCCGGCCATCATGTCCAACACCAGCGAGGAGCGCTTCCACGAGATGGTGGCGGCCGCGCAGGACTATATCCGCGCCGGCGACATCTTCCAGGTCGTGCTGTCGCAGCGCTTCGAGGCCCCGTTCCAGCTGCCGCCTTTCGCGCTCTACCGGGCGCTGCGGCGCGTCAATCCGGCGCCTTTCCTCTGCTATCTCGACTTCACCGATTTCCAGATTGTCTGCTCGAGCCCCGAGATCCTCGTTCGACTGCGCGACGACACGGTGACGATCCGCCCGATCGCCGGCACGCGCCGCCGCGGCGCCACGCCGGCCGAGGACGAGGCCCTGGCTCAGGAGTTGCTGGCCGATCCCAAGGAGCGCGCCGAGCATCTGATGCTGCTCGATCTCGGCCGCAACGATGTTGGCCGAGTCGCACAGATCGGCTCGGTCAAGGTCACCGATTCCTTCTTCATCGAGCGCTACAGCCAGGTCATGCACATCGTCTCCAATGTCGAGGGGACGATCGATCCGCGCCACGATGCGCTCGCGGCGCTGTCAGCGGGCTTTCCGGCCGGCACCGTCTCCGGCGCGCCGAAGGTGCGGGCCATGGAAATCATCGACGAGCTCGAACACGACGCGCGCGGCGCCTATGGCGGCTGCATCGGCTATTTCGGCGCCAATGGTGAGATGGACACCTGCATCGTGCTGCGCACGGCGGTCGTCAAGGACGGACGCATGCATGTCCAGGCCGGCGCGGGCATCGTCTACGATTCGAACCCCGCCTCCGAGCAGGCGGAATGCGTAAATAAGGCCAAGGCCCTGTTCCGTGCCGCCGAGGAGGCGATCCGCTTCGCCGCGCGAGCCGGACGAGGGCAGTAGCCCGCGCCCGCGCTGAGCCGCCGCGCCGCCTTGCGCGTCAGTGCGCCTTGCTCGCAGCTGCAGCGGTCACCGTCATCCGGTCGACCCAGGCGATGCCGATCGCCGAGAGGATGAAGATCGTGTGGATCACGGTCTGCAGGATGATGCCGGTCTCGGTGTAGTCGGTGGTGCGGTTGGCGCTGCCGATGTTGCCGGCCTCGATGAAGGTCCGCAGCAGATGGATCGACGAGATGCCGATGATCGCCATGGCGAGCTTGATCTTCAGCACGCTGGCGTTGACGTGGCTCAGCCATTCGGGCTGGTCGGGATGCCCCTGGAGGTTCAGCCGCGAGACGAAGGTCTCGTATCCGCCGACGATGACCATCACCAGCAGGTTCGAGATCATCACCACGTCGATCAGGCCCAGCACGACCAGCATGATCTGCTGCTCGCTGAAATCCGTCGCGTGCTGTACGAGATGCACCAGTTCCTTGAGAAACTTGAAGACATAGACGCACTGCGCCACGATCAGCCCGAGATAGAGCGGCAGCTGCAGCCAGCGCGAACCGAAGATGATCTTCGACATGAGGCTGAGCTGCGAGGTCGGCAGCGCCGGCTTCTGATGAGGGCTTTCGCCAGCTTGAGACATGATCGGCCTCGTATCCTTGCAACGGATGATGCAGTGCAAAATCAGCCGCTGCGATATGGAATGCAATTCGAACGCGCGCAAGCGCTTCCGCCGCGTCACGCTCGTCGCTCTACACGGGCAAGGGCGACGAAATTTTGACGCGATCCGCTGTCATCCTTTCGCGATGAGAGCGTCGCCGCTACGCTCGCCAATCAATCGGAGGACGCGCAAGCTTCCTCTCGCTCCAGAAGAGAGGATCTGTCGATGATCAAGACCTTCACCCTCGCCGCCGCGCTGGTCGGCACCGCCCTGATCGCCGCCCCGGCTTCCGCCGCGCCTATGACGGCGACGGCGGCACCTGCGCTCGCCACCGCCCGTGCGGCTGGCGATCTCGTCGAGACGGTTCAGTATCGTCGCTATGGCTATTATGGGCCGCGCTACGGCTATCGCGGGGGCTATTACCGGGGCGGCCGCGGAGCGGCGGTCGGCGCCGGCATCGCTGCCGGTGTGATCGGCGGTGCGCTCGCCGCCGGCGCCCTCGCCGGCCCGCGCTATGTCGAGCCTGCCCCGGTCTATGTCGCGCCCGCGCCGGTCTATGCCGCCCCGGCGCCGGTCTACGGGGCTCCCGTGCGCGCCTATGGCTACAGCGAGGCCGACGTCGATGCGGTGGCCTATTGCTCGCGCCGCTTCAAGTCCTACGATCCCGAGACCGGCACCTATATCGCCAAGGGCGGCGTCGTGCGCGCCTGCCCCTGACCGATTGCGACCGTCCGGTCGTCTACACCTCCCCGCAGCGATGCGGGGAGGTTTTTTGTTGATGGAACGAAGGCGCGATAGGCTGGACCCCTCCCGGAGCATTCCGCATGATCGTCGCTCTCACCCTGCTGCTCACCTGCCAGCTCGTCGGCGAAGCGCTGGCGCGACTTCTCGCGCTGCCGGTGCCGGGGCCGGTCATCGGTCTCGTGTTGCTCTTTCTCGGCCTGCGCTGGCGGCCCTCGGCAGCTCTGGATGGCGCGCCATTGGCGACGGTGGCGGGCGTGCTGCTCGCTCATCTCTCCCTGCTGTTCGTTCCGGCCGGAACCGGGATCGTCCGCCACGCCGGCGCGCTGCTCGCCTATGGTCCAGGCCTGCTGACCGCACTCGTCCTCTCGACCGCGCTGACGCTGGCCGTCACCGCCTTCGTCTTCGTCAAGGTCGCCGCGCTGGTTGGCAGTCGACCGGACCCCACCCCGTGACGGCGCCGGATCTGACGCGCGTCGAGACGCTCTGGGTCTATCTCGCCGCCGACCCGCTTCTCTGGCTGACGGTGACGCTGGCGGCCTATGTCGTCGCAGAGCGGATCTCCGCCCGTTTCGGGCGCCACCCGCTCGCCAACCCCGTGCTGATCGCCGTCGCCCTTCTCGCCGCGATCCTGACGGCGACGCGCACGCCCTTCGAAACCTATTTCCAGGGCGCGCAATTCGTCCATTTTCTGCTCGGCCCGGCCACTGTCGCGCTCGCTCTCCCCCTGCACCGTCACTGGCCACTGGTGCGCAAGGCTGTGCTGCCGATTCTGGCCGCGCTCCTCGCCGGCGCCCTGACCGCTGTGGTCAGCGCCGTTGGCGTCGCCGCCGCCTTCGGGATCCCGCAGCCGATGCTGGCCGCCCTCGCGCCGAAGTCGGTCACGGCGGCGATCGCCATGGGCATTTCCCGAGAGATCGGCGGCGAGCCCTCGCTGACGGCGACGCTGGTGATTGCGACCGGCATCCTCGGCGCCGTGATGGTGACGCCGCTGATGGTCGCCCTCCGCTGCACCGACTGGCGCGCACGCGGTTTCGCAGCGGGGCTTGCGGCGCATGGCATCGGCACGGCACGCGCCTTCCAGGTCAATCCTGTGGCCGGCGCTTTCGCCGCCATCGCGATGGGGCTGAACGGGCTTGTCACGGCGGCGCTCGTGCCGCTTATCCTGCGTCTCTTCTGATCCGGAGCCTTTCCTTTGCGCATCGCCACCTGGAACGTGAACTCGGTCCGCCAGCGGCTCGGCCACCTGCTGGATTTCCTGAAGGAGGCGCAGCCCGATGCGCTCTGCCTACAGGAGATCAAATGCGTCGATGCCGATTTCCCGCGTCGCGAGATCGAGGAGGCCGGGTGGCAGGTCGAGACCCACGGCCAGAAGACCTTCAACGGCGTCGCGATCCTGTCGCGGGCGAAGCTCGAGGACGTCCGCCGCGGGCTGCCGGGCGACGATTCCGACGAGCAGGCGCGCTATCTGGAGGGCGTGCTGCCGCTCGGTAATGGCGTCGTCCGGCTGGCCTCGATCTATCTGCCGAACGGCAACCCGCCGAACACCGAGAAGTATCCTTACAAGCTCGGCTGGATGAAGCGGCTGGCCGCCCATACGCGGATGCTGCTCGCCCATGAGGAGCCGCTGGTGCTGGCCGGCGACTACAATGTGATCCCCGAGCCGCGTGACGCGCGCGACCCCGCCGCCTGGGTCTCGGACGCACTCTTCTTGCCGCAGACCCGCTCGGCCTTTCGCGACCTGATCAATCTCGGGCTCACCGAGGCCCTGCGCGCCACCACCGACGACGCCGGACTGTACACATTCTGGGACTATCAGGCCGGCGCCTGGCAGCGGAACAACGGCATCCGCATCGACCATCTTTTGCTCTCGCCGCAGGCGGCCGACAGGCTGGATGGAGTCCAAATCGCCAAACATGTCCGCGGTTGGGACAAGCCTTCGGACCATGTGCCCGTGATGGTGGAGCTGCGTGCGGCGTGACGCGCACCCGCAGTTCTACTCGGCCGCGCCCCGTTTCACGCCAGCCTTGATGAACACCTTGAACGGCGTGGTGCCGGAGGCATCGCTGTCGAGCGACCGCCACTGTCCGTTGGTGCAGAGAATGCCGCCTTGGGTCTCGACCGCGTCAAAAACGATGGTGTTGCGGTAGACCGTACCGTTGGGCTCGATCGCACGGAAGTTCGTGCTGCAGCGCCCATCGGCAACGACCGGATCGTAGTCATGGATCATGATGCCGCCCCCGCCCGTGCTCGGGAAGGGATCGGTCAGGACCGGCCAGTTCTCATAAGCGACATCGCCCAGGCTCGGAGCACTCGGCAGCGCGAGAAGCGCGGCGAGGATGGCGGCGGGGATGCGCATGGAACGACACTCCGGTTGACGGAGCCGTTACGCGGCGTTCGCGCGGCCGGATGCGACTGGCGTCCGAAAAATGGGGTGAGTCAGCGCTGTGGCGCGCGCGCGCCGGCGACCTGCTGACGCTCGATCAGAGCGAGCGCCGCCGTGCGGTCGCTGGCGGAAGCCGTCGAGAACGCGGTGTCGTGGCGCTCGATGATCCAGGTCTCGCGGTCGGGATCGGCGCTCTCGCGCGCGAGCGACAGCCACATCAGTCCGAGCACCGGCTGCCGTGGCACACCCTCGGCCCCGCGCAACAGCATGTCGCCGAAGACGGCGCGGGCCGGCGCATAGCCCTTCTCGGCCGAAAGCTTCATCCAGCGCGCCGCCTGGCGGGCGTCGCGACGGGTGCCCTGCCCGTTCATGTAGAGCCGGCCGAGATTGTACTGCCCCTCCGGGTCGCCGAAATAAGAGGCCGCGTAATGGAACATGTCGAAGGCGCGGTCGATGTTCGGGCGGACATAGCTGCCCTTAATGCCGTCCATGAAATAGCCACCGAGCGCGACGAAGGCGCTGCCGACGATGCGGCCATTGGCAGTACCGGGAATCGCATCGGCGTTCTCGTCCGCGATCTTCGAGAAATACTCGAAGGCCTTGAGATCGTTGGTGGGCACACCCTCGCCGCCGGCATACATCCGGCCGAGCTTGAACTGTGCCGTCAGATGGCCCTGCGCGGCCGCATATTCGAGCGCGCGTACGGCACCTGCCTGATTGCCGGCGGTGGAGTCGCGCATCCAGGCCCGGATCGCATCGCGCGCACTGCTGAAGGGCACGAGCGGCAGCGCCGTATGGGCGGCCGGGGCATCGGGAGACGGAGCGAGGCTCGCGGCGCCCGCGGAGGGCGCGTCGAGGGCGCCGGGCTCGGGAAGCGCGACGCCGGGAATCGGCCGGGGCGGAACCGGACCACGAGCGCCCATGGCGTCCTGCGCCCAGGCGGCCTGCTGGCCGCCCAGGACGAGGAGCAATGCTGCGATCGTGGTCTCAGATATCCGCATAGCAATGGGTCTCGGCGGCGCCGCCCGGATGGGTCACGGCCCCTCCCTTGGCGGAGCCGACGGTCTGCGCATATTTCCAGAGGGCACCGGAGTTGTAGTCCGTCTTGCGCGGCACCCAGCTCTTACGACGCTCCTCAAGTTCGGCATCAGAAAGGCGGACTGCGAGCTTTCCTGTGATGGCGTCGAGCTCGATGATGTCGCCGTCGCGGATCAGGCCGATCGGCCCGCCGACGGCGGCCTCCGGGCCGACATGGCCGACGCAGAAGCCGCGCGTGGCGCCCGAGAAGCGCCCATCGGTGATCAATGCGACCTTGTCGCCCATGCCCTGTCCGTAAAGGGCGGCGGTGGTCGAGAGCATCTCGCGCATGCCGGGGCCGCCCTTGGGACCCTCATACCGGATCACCAGAACGTCGCCGACATTGTAGCCGCGCTGGCTGACGCAGGCGAAGGCGTCCTCCTCGCAGTCGAAGCAGCGCGCCGGGCCAGTGAAGGTCAATTGCTCGGTCGTCATGCCGGCGATCTTCACGATCGCACCCTCGGGCGCGAGGTTGCCCTGCAGTCCGACGACGCCGCCATTGTCAGACAGCGGCTTGTTGGCGGGACGGATCACGTCCTGCTCGTCGTTCCACTTCACGCTTGCCAGGTTCTCGGCGATTGTCCGGCCGGTGACGGTCATGCAGTCGCCGTGCAGGAAGCCATGGTCCAGCAGCGTCTTCATCAGCAGCGGGATGCCGCCGACCTCGAACATGTCCTTGGCGACGTATTTTCCGCCCGGCTTCAGATCGGCGATGTAGGGCGTCTTCTTGAAGATGTCGGCGACGGCGAAAAGATCGAAATCGATGCCGCATTCATGCGCGATCGCCGGCAGGTGCAGCGCGCCATTGGTCGAACCGCCCGAAGCCGCCACGACCATCGCCGCATTCTCGAGCGCCTTGCGGGTGACGATGTCGCGCGGGCGGATGTTGCGGGCGATCAGCTCCATCACCATTTCGCCGGCGGTGTAGCAGAAGGTGTCGCGCACATCGTAGGGCGCCGGGGCGCCGCAGCTATAGGGCAGCGCCAGGCCGATCGCCTCGGCGACGGTCGCCATCGTGTTGGCGGTGAACTGCGCGCCGCAGGAGCCGGCCGACGGGCAGGCCGCCTCTTCCAGTTCCTGCAGGTCCTCGTCCGACATCGCGCCGACGGAGTGCTTGCCGACGGCCTCGAACACGTCCTGGACGGTGACCGGCTTGCCCTTGAAGGTGCCGGGCAGGATCGAGCCGCCATAGATGAAGATCGAGGGCACGTTCAGGCGCACCATCGCCATCATCATGCCGGGCAGCGACTTGTCGCAGCCTGCGAGGCCGACCAGCGCGTCATAGCAATGGCCGCGCATCGTCAGCTCGACCGAGTCGGCGATGCATTCGCGCGAGGCGAGCGACGACTTCATGCCCTGGTGGCCCATGGCGATGCCGTCGGTGACGGTGATCGTGCAGAACTCGCGCGGCGTCCCGTTGGCCGAGGCAACACCCTTCTTCACGGCCTGGGCCTGGCGCATCAGCGAAATGTTGCAGGGCGCGGCCTCGTTCCAGCAGGAGGCGACGCCGACGAAGGGCTGGGAAATCTGCCGGGCCGTCATGCCCATGGCGTAATAATAGGAGCGGTGCGGGGCGCGGGCCGGTCCCACGCTCACATGCCGGCTGGGGAGCCGGGACTTGTCGAAAACACGCGCATCCATCGTCTTTTTCCTCGTTCCACCCTGCGCTGTGACGCGCGCGGCAGATGTGCCACGCAGGCCAAGCCGGGCGCAACGCCGCCCTACCCCTCCAAAGACGCGCCGAGCCGCGTCCACCGCACCGGACACAGACTTTAATTCGTCTATATCTCAGAGACTTATCGCGTCTCTTAGCTGCGGGCGCTTTGTGGCGGGATCGCGGCGGTTCCCTCGGCAGCACGGGCAGTCGGCGCAATCCGTGGAACTGTTGCGCCGATGTCACAAACCGGCGTCCCCGCCGCTGCCGATCGCAGCTCTTCAGAGCACCATCGGCAGCACGAAGAAGCCGCCGACGATGACCACCACCAGCGCCAGTGCCGTCATCGGCAGGTGCCTTTCGATGAAGATGCGGATGTCGTCGCCATAATAGCGCAGCGCGATGGCGATCATGGCGAAGAAGGTGACCCGCGAAATGATCATGCCGATCGTAAACTTCCACAGGTCGAAGTGCAGGAAGCCCGACATGATCGTCACGATCTTGAAGGGGATCGGCGTCAGACCCTTGGTCACCAGAACCCAGAACCAGAAATCCTGCGAGGTCGCGATCAGCTCGGCCGCCTTGTCCTGCAGGCCGTAGATGCTGATCAGCCAGGAGCCGAGCGAGTCGTAGAGCAGCGCGCCGATGGCATAGCCGAGATAGCCGCCGAGCACCGCCCCCAGCGAGCAGACGCCGGCATAGAACCAGGCGCGGTCCGGCCTCGCGATGCACATCGGAATCAGCAGCGGGATCGGCGGCAGCGGACTGACCGAACTCTCGACGAAGGTCAGGAAGAACAGCAGCCAGGGGGCGGCCGGATGCGAGGAATAGGCAACCAGCCCGTCATAGGCGCGCTTCAACATGGCGGAAGAACAACCGGTCTTGGGTTATCGGCGTCGAGATGCATGGCGGGCTTGCGCCCCACGCGCATCTAACCGTGTCACGGGAAGAATGCCAGAGATGTCTTGCAGTAACGTCAATTTGACGACGTCTGCACGGCCGAAAACGGGCGCGACGCTCAGGCGGGGCGCAGGCCGGGCCGCCCCGCTTCGACGATGAAGCTCGCCGCGGTCGCGACGCCGGCGCCTTTCTCGCTGACGCGGTCGAGGACGCGATAATCGGCCTGCCAGTGCTCCCGACCGACCCGATGGCGCAGATAGCCGCGCTGGTTGTTGAAATAGCGGATATGCGGGTTCTTCTGCAGTCCGACTCGCCCTGCGCGGGTCATCGGCGCGCCGTCGCCGCCGGAGCTGATCGACGTCGCGACGAACTCGACCCCGACAGTGGCCGAACCCGCATCGTCGAAATCGGCCTTTAGCTCGCCCGCCCAGTTCTGATGGATGTCCCCGGTGAGGACCACCGTGTTGGCCACCCCCGCCTCGCCGAGCGCGTCGAACAGCCGTCGCCGCGCGGCCGCCGCGCCGCCCCACTTGTCCATGTGGTACCGGGCCGTTCCGGTCTCGGGCGCACTGTCGAGGCGCATCATCATCACCTGCTGCGCCAGCACCGTCCAGCGCGGCGGCGGCAGGCGAAAACCATCGCGCAGCCACGCCTCCTGCGCAGGGCCGAGCATGGTGCGCTCGGGCGCCAGCGCCTCGGCACACCCCACCTGCCAGCCGTCGCCACAGGGCTGGTCGCTGCGGAACTGGCGCGTGTCGAGCACCTCGATCCGCGCGAGATCGCCGTAGCGGAAGCGCCGATAGGCCTGAATCGACGGCCCGTTCGGCAAGGCGCTGCGCCGTAGCGGCATGTGCTCGTACCAGGCCTGGAAGCCCGCCGCCCGTCGCAGCGCGAAGATCTCCGGTGGCACGCCCGCCTCTTCGGAGATGGCACCGGCCCAGTTGTTGTCGATCTCGTGGTCGTCGAAGGAGACCAGCCAGGGCGCCGAGGCATGGGCGGCCTGGAGGTCGGGGTCGAGCTTGTAGAGCGCGTAGCGGCGGCGATAGTCGGACAGCGCGTAGATCTCGTCGGGATCGCCCGGCATCACGCGCGCCACCGTCAGCGGGCGATCTCCCGGCCGGATCGTGCGGTATTCGTAGATGTAGTCGCCGTAGTGGTAGATGAAATCGAAGCGCTCCTCTGCCGCATGACGGAAGGCCGTGAAGAAGCCGTCCTCATAGCGCTGGCAGCCGACCACGCCGAAGCGCATCGCCTCGACCGGGGCACCGGCAGCGGGAAAGGTCCGGGCGCGGCCGCTGACGCTGCGCACGCCGCCGCAGGTGAAGCGATAGGCATAGAAGCGGTCGGGCTGCAGGCCGGTCACCTCGACATGCACCGCATGGCCCAGCTCCGGTCGCGCCAGCCCGGTGCCCCGCTGCACGACCCGGGTGAAGCCCCCGTCCTCGGCGACCTCCCAGGCGACCTCGACGCCCCGCATCGGCATGCCGCCATGCTCGGCCAGAGGTTCGGGTGCGAGTTTGGTCCAGATCACGAACCCATCCTCGGCCGGATCGCCCGAGGCGACGCCAAGCGAAAACGGGTCGGCCGCGAAGACCGGGTTCGTCCAGAGCCGCTGCGCCAGCACCGGCGGCGCCGCCAGCAGCAACCCTGACGCGGCCAGCCCCGTCAGCAGATGGCGGCGCGAGGGCGTTCCCTGCGCCGTGACGAAATCGCCGGGGTCGAAACGTCCGAAGGCGTCACGGCGGAACATGCTGGCCTCCCCGACCGAGCTACCGACCCGAGCGGCGCAGCGACTACGACAGCCGCGCCAGAGCCTCCGCGATCTTCAGCTTGCGCGCTTCCGCCGCCGCCTTGCGCTCGCGGTTCTCCTCGACGATTTCTTCGGGCGCCCGCGCCATGAAGTCCGGATTGCCGAGCTTCCGGTCGACGGTCGCGATGTCCTGATCGAGCTTCGCCAGCTCCTTGGTCAGGCGGCCGCGCTCGACCTCGAGATCGATGATCCCGGCCAGCGGCAGCGCCGCGACCTCACCGCGCACGATGATCTGCGCCGACTGCGCCGGCGAGACGCTCTCGAATGCGATGTCGGACACCCGCGCGAGGCGCTGGATCATCGGGGCCCAGGCCTCGACCGTGGCACGCGTAGCCACCGAGGCGTTCACTAGCACCAGCGGCGCCTGCGTGCCGGTGGGCACATTGACCTCGGAGCGGACCGAGCGGATGTCGGAGATCAGGTCGACGACGAAGCCGATCTCGGCCTCCGCCGCTTCGTCCTTCAGCGCGGCGAGATCCGGCCAGCGGGTCAGGCAGACGAGCGACGCATCGCCAGCGGAGAGGACACGCGGAGCCCCCTCGCCCGCCTTCTGCGCCCAGAGCTCCTCGGTGAGGAAGGGCATGAAGGGATGCAGCAACTGGCAGATCAGGTCGATGACATGCGCGACCGTCGCCTGCGTCTCGGCCTTCTCCGACGGATCGACGCCCTCGCCCTGCAGCACCGGCTTGGCCAGTTCCAGATACCAGTCGCAGAACTGGTTCCAGACGAAGCGGTAGGCCGCGCCCGCCGCTTCGTTGAACTTGAAGCTCGGGATGCCCGCCGCGATGTCTTCGGCCGCGGTCGCCGCCTCGCTCAGGATCCAGCGGTTGAGCGGCAGCCTCACCTGCGCCGGGTCGAAGCCGGCGACACGGGCGCAGCCATTCATCTCGGCGAAGCGTGCCGCGTTCCAGATCTTCGTCGCGAAGTTGCGGTAGCCCTCGACGCGCGAGGTTGCGAGCTTGATGTCGCGCCCCTGCGCCGCCATCGCCGCCAGCGTGAAGCGCAGCGCGTCCGCCCCGTACTGGTCGACCAGCGTCAGGGGATCGATGACGTTGCCCTTGGACTTCGACATCTTCGCGCCCTTCTCGTCGCGAACGATGGCGTGGATGTAGACGTCCCTGAACGGCACCTCGTCCATGAAGTTGAGGCCCATCATCATCATCCGGGCGACCCAGAAGAAGATGATGTCGAAGGCGGTGACGAGCGTTGCCGTCGGGTAGTAGCGCTTCAGCTCCGAAGTCTCGTCGGGCCAGCCGAGGGTCGAGAACGGCCAGAGCGCCGAGGAGAACCAGGTGTCGAGCACGTCCTCGTCGCGGGTGAGCTGGACCGCCCCGCCATAATGGCCGATCGCCTTGGCTTGGGCTGCGGCCTCCGATTCCGCGACGAAACATTCGCCATCGGGTCCGTACCAGGCCGGAATCTGGTGGCCCCACCAGAGCTGGCGCGAGACGCACCAGGGCTCGATGTTCTCCAGCCAGTCGTAATAGACCTTGGTCCAGTTCTCGGGTGTGAACTTCGTCCGCCCCTCCTGCACCGCCTTGAGCGCGCGGTTCGCCAGCGGCTTGACGTCGACATACCACTGGTCGGTCAGCCAGGGCTCGATTACCACGTCCGAGCGGTCGCCGTGTGGCACGGTGTTGGTGTTGGGCTCGATCTTGGCGAGGTAGCCGCGCTGCTCCATCAGGGCGACGACGGCCTTGCGCGCCGCGAAACGGTCGAGCCCGTGCAGCGCCAGCGTCTCGCTATCGGGCGCGCTGCCGTCGAGGAAGGCTTCGTTCTCCGCCAGGAGGATGCGCGCCTCGCCGTCGAGGATGTTGATCACCGCGAGCTTGTGGCGCTTGCCGACCTCGAAATCGTTGAAGTCGTGCGCCGGGGTGATCTTGACCGCGCCGGTGCCCTTCTCCGGATCGGCGTAATCGTCACCGACGATCGGGATGATGCGGCCGACGAGCGGCAGCACGGCGTTGCGGCCGATCAGGCTGCCGATCCGCTCGTTCTCCGGATGCACGGCGACGCCGGTGTCGCCCAGCATCGTCTCCGGCCGCGTCGTCGCGACCTGGATATAGGTCGAGGCGTCGTCGGCATCGTATGTCACGCCTTCGAGCGGATAGTTGAAATAGTAGAGGTGCCCGCCCGGGTCCTTGCTCAGGACCTTGTCGAGCTTGGCGGCGTCGAACGCATCCTCACTGCCGCGCTGCCATTTGAACGAGCCGGTCTTCTCGACCTGCACGACCTCGAGATCCGAAATCGCGGTCTGGAACTTCGGGTCCCAGTTCACCAGCCGCTTGGCGCGGTAGATCAGCCCCTGCTCGTGCAGGGCGACGAAGACCTTGAGGACGGCCTGGCTCAGCCCCTCATCCATGGTGAAGCGCTCGCGCGACCAGTCGCAGGAGGCCCCCAGACGTTTCAGCTGGTTGACGATCGTCCCGCCGGACTCCTCCTTCCAGGCCCAGACCTCGGCCAGGAAGGCCTCGCGGCCCATCGTGCGGCGATCGGTCTTGTTCTCGGCGGCAAGCCGGCGCTCGACGACCATCTGCGTCGCGATGCCGGCATGGTCGGTGCCCGGCTGCCAGAGCACGTCCTTGCCGCGCATCCGCTCGAAGCGGCAGAGCACGTCCTGAAGCGTGTTGTTGAGCGCGTGCCCCATATGCAGCGAGCCGGTGACGTTGGGCGGCGGGATTACGATGCAATAGGGCTCGGCGCCTGGCGCCGCGCCACGCCCCGCGGCGAAGGCATTCGCCTCTTCCCAGGCCTTGCTGATCCGTGCCTCGACGGCGGCCGGCTCGAATGTCTTGTCCATCATCGCTTCGCTCGAACGGAAAACGGCCGGGGCTCGGCCCGGCCGGATAAATCTGAGGCCCGAAAGGTCGCCGGACTTAAGAGCGCAACCCGCCCCCCTGCGTCAACCGCTGGCGGCAACCGCGAGGTCGCGCCAAGGAACCAGCGCGGCCCCTGCCGGTTGAACCTGCAATCCAGCAGGAGCTTCACCATGACCCATCACACCGACCAGACTCAGGTCTGGGACCTCATCGACGATATCAAATTCGCGATGCTCGTGACCCATGACGGCGAGGGCGACGAGCTGCGCGCCCGCCCGATGCACGCCCATGGCGAGCGCGACGAGGACACGATCTACTTCCTGACCGATCGTCGCCACCACAAAGACGACGAGATCCGCATCAACGACAATGTCTGCGTCGCCTTCGCCGACAACAGCGGCATGCGCTACGTCTCCGTCACCGGCACGGCGACCGTGGTCGACGACCGCGCCAAGGTGAAGGAGTTGTGGGACCCGAGCAACAAGGCCTTCTGGGACAGCGAAGACGATCCGAACATCCGCGTGTTGCGCGTGCGACCGTCCATGGCCGAGTTCTGGGCGAGCCCGGGCAAGATCGTCACCACGGTGAAGATGGCTGCGTCAGCCCTCACCGGCGCCAAGCCCGATCTCGGCGTCAACCGCAAGGTGGCCCTGTGATGAACCTGCTCGTCCACGCAGTCGGCGCCTGGATTGCGGCGGAAGCCGCCTCCGGTCGCTATCCCCGCCCCGTCGCAGTCGGTCTGTCGATGCTCGTGTCGCGCCTCGGCGCTCCGACAATGGCGATGACGGTCATGGCACTCGCGATCAAGCGGCTCAACGAGGCGGGCGCCTTCGAGCGCCTAAAGGCGCCCGCGGTCGAAAGCCGGCAGCGCCTCGGCGATCGCTGACACCGACGCGCGGCTGGTCACTTAGTGTCGGCGGCCGCGCGCGACCCGCTCGATCTCGGCACGCACCAGTCGCTCGACCATCGTCGGGAGGTTGTCATCGAGCCAGGTCTTGAGCATCGGTTTGAGCATGTCCTTGACCAGATCCTCGAGCGTTCGCGCATTATTGGTCAGCACCGTATGCGCGAGCTGGCCGAAGGCACTGGTCACGGCCGAGCTGGTCTGATCGGACAGCAGTTGCGCCATGTCGAAGGCGGGTGGCGGAGGCGCAGCCGCAAAGGAGGGGGCAGGCTCCGGCGCGGGGGGCGGAGGCGGTGGCACAATCGCCACGGGCTCCGGCTCCGGCGGCGGAGGCGGCTCCAGGAAGTCGACATCACCATCGGCTGGCGGGACGGCCTCCGGCTCCGGCGGCGGCACCAGCGCGGCTTCGGCGCCGAGATCGAGAACGTCATCCTCGATCGGAGGCGGCGGTGGTGGCTGCTCGGCGATCGGCGCGGCTTCGACGCCAGCTTCCGCCGGCTTGACCTCATCATCGGAGATGATCCGCCTGATGGAGGCGAGGATCTCCTCCATGGAGGGTTCGTTGGCCTTCGGTTGCGCGCTCATCTGATCCGGACCACTCGACTCCGGGCGCACCGACAGAATCAACGCCGCCCAGCCATCGAGTATTTCACGCAGACGACGTCAGGCAAGGCGCAGGCCGGTTCAACCCACAGGGAAACCGCCCCTGTTGCGCGAATGTCGACAGGCGAGGCTGGAGCGCAGCGCTCCGGCCAGTCTTAGCGACCGGACGGAGTCTCGGTGCCCCAGAGCAATCCCTTGACCTGCTCGTAGTGGCGCCGCTCGTCATAGACCTCGGTCCGCAGCTTCAGCGTCGTCGCGGAGAGCCGTCCGATGGCCGACAGCACAGAATAGGACGCCACCACCCGATCGCGCTGGGCCGTCACCAGCGTCGAACGCGCGCTCACCAGTTCCTGCTGAGCGTTCAGCACGTCGAGCGTGGTACGCTGGCCGACCTTGGCCTCCTCGCGAACGCCGGCGAGCGCCGTCTCCGCAGCCTGAACCTGAGCCTGCGCCGCCACGATCTGCGCCTTGGCCGCCTCCAGGCTGCCCCAGGCCGAGACGACCGCGGCTCGCACCGTGTCGCGCTGGGTGTCGACCTCGATGCGCCGCTGGCCGGCGGTTTCCTTGGCCTGCCGCGTCCGCGAATAGACCTGGCCGCCCTCGTAGATCGGAATCGTCAGCGTGCCGACGACGCTGGCCGAGGCGCGGTTGTCGCCGAACTGGGTCGAATCGTAGCGCTGCTGCACGAGACCGCGTACGCCCAGAACCGGATAGAGGTCGGCCTCCGTGACCTTGACCTGCAGCTCCGCCGCATCGACGCCGTGCAGCGACGCGACGATCGCCGGATGGCCCGTCAGCGCTGTATCGAGCGCCGCCGGCAGCGACTTCGGGAGCAGATGCTCCACCGGCCTGCCGGGTGCCAGCTGCTTCGGCTCGGCGCCGACATTCTGGCGGTAGCGCGCGATCGACGTCTTCAGATTCGACTCGGCCAGGATCGCCTGGGACTGGGACTGCGACAGCCGCGCCTCGGCCTGGGCGACGTCGGTGCGTGTCACCTCGCCGACCTGAAAGCGGTCGCGGGTCTGGCGCAGCTGCTCTTCCAGCACCTCGACGTTGTTGCGGTTGAGCGTGAGGATCGCGGTGTCGCGCAGCACGTTCATGTAGGAGGTCGCCGCGTCGAGCAGCACGTTCTGCTCGGTATTGCGCAGGGTGGCGCGGGCGCCGAGCACCTGCGACTCAGCCTGGCCAACCGAATTGCGGGTCTTGCCGCCGTCGAAGATGTTCTGATCGATCTGGACGCCGCCGCCGCGCGGAGCGAGCCGGGTCGTGGACGTCCGGCCGCCCGGCACATTGGCATCGGTGATGCTGGCGCCGATATCGGCGGAGGCCGTGACCCGCGGGCGATAGCCCGACAGCGCCTGCGGTACGTTCTCATTGGTCGCACGGAGCGAGGCGCGCTGCGCATTCAGCGTGGGATTGCCGGAGTAGGCGCGAGACAGCGCCGCTTCCATGGTCTGCGCCAAGGCACCCGGGGCAACGCTCGATGCGAGCACCAGTCCGAGCGCGGCGAGCGAGAGCCTGCCGAATGTTCCGTTGTTATTCCGTCGTGTCACCGGACGCCTCATGTGCGGACTCGAGTCGCGCCCAGGCATCGCCCCAGCCTCGGCATACAAAGAGAGCGTTACATAGCCCGGCGCGGCCCGAGCGCCAACGCGCCGTTAGCGACCGCAGCACGAAGAGTGGGTCGGTGCCGCAAAAATGCGACACCGCGCGAATTTAGAAGACGAATGCCGGTTTCTTGCGGAACTCGGCCAGAGCGGGCGCTGCAGCGTCGAAAACCGGGCGTCCCGAAACGCCGCCGGACGTCTTCTGATAAAGCTTCACCCGTGCCGCTCGTCCGAGCCCCTCGACCACGATCAGCCGCCCGCCGTCGCGCAGCAGCGGGAAGAGCTCCTCCGGCGGAACCTCACAGGCGCCTGCGACGAGCACGGCGTCGAACCGGTCGTCGCCCGGCCGATCCGACGTCGCCGAAACCGAGAGACCGGCGGCCGCGACGGCTGCCTTCGCCAGATCGAGTGCGGCGGCATCGGTCTCCCAGAGGGTCGCGACGGCGCCCATCTGCGCCATCAGCGCGGCGCCATAGCCGCTGCCTCCGCCATATTCGAGCACCGCCTCGCCCGGCTGCAGGTCCAGCACCTGGATCATCCGAGCCAGCACCATCGGCGTCATCAGCGCCCGGCTCGTTCCCGGCAGCGCCACCGTCTGGTCCAGATAGGCGAGATGGGAGAGAGAGGCGGGCAGGAACGCCTCGCGAGGCACGCTGTCGGCCGCAGCGAGCACGCTGCGATCCGTCACGTCATAGGTCCGCAGCTGGCAATCGACCATCATGCGGCGCAGCGCGGCGAAACTCTCCATGGCGCGAAATCTCCGTCCGCCGAAATCCTGAGCCCGGCCGGCGTTGGGAGGGCGCTCGCGCCCGTGCCGGCCGCCATGCCAGCCGTCGCTGCTTTCTGTTCGAGCGCGCCGCAAAAGGCAAGACGCCGGGCTCGCCGGTCGTCCGCGCGGCAATCTCGCGCATAGCGCGCAAAGCCGCCCCGGCACCAAGCGCGCCGCCCTGTCCGGCAACGCAAACATGACCTAACGTCATGTCGATTCGGTTGGGTGGATGTGATGTTCGATACGAAGTCGCTGTGCGTGGCCGTTGTGGAACGAGCGGATGTGGCGACGGCCTTGACGAGCACCGGCCACTCGGGAGCGCGCTACCTTGCGGCCAACAATGGCTATCTCGCCCTGACGGAACGTGTCTGGGGCGAGCTTGAGGGCCGTTCGCCGATCAGCGCCGGCGCGGCGATCGGCGACCCCGATCGCGACCGCCGCCTGTGGCTGCTGGACCGCAAGGGCTACTATGACTGCGAGCAGGCGGTCATCGGCGCAGCCTCCGGCCGCCGCGTACCGGTCGAGATCAGCGCACAGCGCGTCTGGTGCAGCGGCATCGCCTGCGACCTCGAATATTTCCGGCCGCTGGCGCTGCCGCAGACGGGCTCGGCCATGGCCCCTCCCGGTCCGCGCGCGGCCTTCCTGCCCGAGCTTGAAACCAATCTGCGAAAGCTGACGCCCTTCGATCGGACGATCCTGATCCGGCGGATGCTGACAGCTGTGGCCGAAGGCGGAATCCTGATTGCGCGAGTCGATCCGAACCCGGCCATCACGCGCTATTCCGACACGCTGCGCGGCAGGCTTGCGGCCTATATCGCGCCGGGCCGGAGCGAGATCGCGGTGAAGCTGGATTTTTCGGCGTTGGACGAGGCCGCCGCCGAGCGGCATCTGCTGGAATTGGCGGCGGAAATCTGGAGCCTGATCCGTTTCACCAAAGATCCCGAGACGGCCGGCATGCTGGAGAGGCTGGTCGCCCCCTATACGCTGCCGACATCGCCCGTCGTCGCCCGGCCGGGCGCCTGACCTGGCCTGGCTCGGCGTCGGCCAGAGCGAGAACAACGGTATCGGGGGATTTTGGAGGCCTCGCCCGGAATCGAACCGGGGTGCAAGGATTTGCAGTCCTCTGCGTAACCACTCCGCCACGAGGCCTTCCGTCGGCGCCGCGCTGCGACGTCGATGGCCGCAATAACCATAAGCCGCGGCGCGCTGCAACAGCCAAGCATCATGCACAGGCCCGACGTCGCCTTTCCGTCATGGATCGACGGAAAGGGGTTGCGTCCCCCGGACGGCGTCGCTATACGCCGCCCACCGATCCCGGATAGCTCAGCGGTAGAGCAATCGACTGTTAATCGATTGGTCGCAGGTTCGAATCCTGCTCCGGGAGCCAGTGATTTCGAAAGGCTCGGGCGTCGCCGCCCGGGCCTTTTTGCGTTGCTGAGGAAATCGGGGCTTGCGACGCCTAGCCTGCTTCGTCCTGCCACAGCCGACCGGCTGGCGCGGCAGGTAACCTCGCGTTACCTCTGCGCTGATGTCCCTCTCGCCTTCACCCTCGATCCACTGGTTCCGCGACGATCTGCGCCTCGCCGATAACCCGGCGCTGGCGGCGGCCGTGGCTGCGGGACCGACGCTGTGCCTCTACATCCTCGACGAGCGACCAGAGCGGCGGCCGCTCGGCGGCGCCAGCCGGTGGTGGCTGTCGCGCTCGCTCGCCGCCCTCTCCGCCGAGCTGGAGCGCAGGGACGGCGCCCTGCTCCTGCTGCGGGGCGACCCGGAAACTCTGCTGCCGAAAGTGGCGGATATGATCGGCGCCGCTCTCGTCACCTGGAGCCGCCGCTATGACGGCGACTCGGTCGCGCTCGACGCGAGGATCAAGACCGACCTCCAGAACGCCGGCCGGCAGGTCTCGAGCTTCAACGCCGCGCTGCTGAACGAGCCCTGGCAGGTCACCACCAAGACCGGCGACCCCATGAAGGTCTTCACGCCCTATTGGCGCGCCGCCCGGGCCCGCGGCGAGCCGCCGGCGCCCCTGCCCGCACCCGTCCGAATCGCCACACCGGCCCTGCCCGCCGGATTGACCGCGCTCGCCGTCACCCGCGAGGATCTTGCCTTGGAGCCCCATGCGCCCGACTGGGCGGGCGGCCTGCGCGAGGCCTGGACGCCGGGCGAGGCCGGCGCCGCCGCGGCGCTCGAACATTTTCTGGCGGGGCCGCTCGCCGGTTATGGCGAAGACCGCAACCGGCCCGATCTGGCATCGACCTCACGACTGTCGCCGCATCTGCGCTTCGGCGAGATCGGCCCACGCCAGGTCTGGCATGCGACCCACAGCGCCGTCGAAAGCGGGGCGGCAACTGCTCCCGAATCCGATGCCGAGAAATTCCTGTCCGAGATCGGCTGGCGTGAGTTTTCCTACCACCTCCTCTTCCACAATCCCGAACTCGCGACGCGCAACTACAATCCGCGCTTCGACGCCTTCCCCTGGCGCCATGACGACGCCGCGCTGACCGCCTGGCGGCGCGGGTGCACCGGCTATCCGATCATCGATGCGGGCCTGCGCGAGCTCTGGACCACCGGCTGGATGCACAACCGCGTCCGGATGATTGTCGCCTCCTTTCTGATCAAGCATCTGCTGATCGACTGGCGCGAGGGCGAGGCCTGGTTCTGGGACACGCTGGTCGATGCCGACCCGGCCAACAACGCCGCGAGTTGGCAATGGGTCGCGGGTTCGGGCGCCGACGCCGCGCCCTATTATCGGATCTTCAATCCCGTGACGCAGGGGCTGAAATTCGATCCCCGCGGCGCCTATGTCCGCCGCTGGATCCCCGAGATCGCGGCGCTCGGCGACGCCGAGATTCACGAACCCTGGAAGGCCTCCACCGCCATCCTGCGCCGGGCGGGGATCGATCTCGGCGTGACCTATCCGCGCCCGATCGTCGATCTCGATGCCGGCCGCCAGCGGGCGCTGGCGGCGCTGGCCGCCACCAAGGCGTGAGGCTCAGAGCGGCCGGGCGCCGCCGCGACGCGACGCCTGCCGCAGCAGCCAGAAATAGGCCGGATAAGGCAACAGATTCAGGACCTTCATCGGCCAGGACAGCCGGCGCGGGAAGGTGATCTCGAAACCGCCCGAGGCCAAGCCTTCGACGATCCGCCGCGCCGCCGCCTCGGGCGGCATGATGAAGGGCATCGGCACCGTCTTGGGGCGCGTCATCGGCGTTGCCACCCAACCCGGATTGACGAGCTGGAGCGTGATGCCGGCTCGGTCGCAGTCGAATCTCAGCGTCTCGCAGAGATGGATGACGGCGGCCTTCGAGACGCCATAGGCGGAGGCGCCCGGCAGCCCGCCATAGCCGGCGACGGAGGCGTTGACGGCGATCTGCCCGCGGCCGCGCGTGCTCATCCGCTCCAGAAGCACCGAAAGCCCGCGCGCGACACCGACGAGATTGACCGCGATGATTCGCTCGAACGCCTCCATGTCGAGGATTCCGTCCGAATCCGGCGCGATGCCGGCATTGAGGAAGGCGAGCGCGATCGGCCCCTGCACGCTCTCGACCCCTTCGATGACGGCCTTCATCGAATCGGCGTCGGTGACGTCGCCGGCATGGGCGAGGATGCGGCCGGGCAAGCCCTCGGCGCGGCGCGCGATGTCCTCCAGCAGTTCGAGGCGTCGAGCCGTGATCGCGACGGTCCAGCCCTGCCGGGCGAGCTCGAGCGCGACGGCCTCGCCGATGCCGGAACTGGCTCCGGTGATCCAGGCGACGCCGTCGCTGGGGCGCATCCGCGGCAGGGACAGACGCGTCACGGACATGGGACCTCTCATGCGGGGAGCATGGCCTATCTAGGCGCAGCCGCGGCGTGACGGAAGTCCCGGTACAGGCAGGTGGCGTCGCGGCCACGTCCGGTGCAATCTCCGCAGCCCTGCCCGACCGACCCCGTACTGGTCCCTCCTACGAGCTGCCCGACCATGACCACCGCCCTGCTCTTCCGCGACGACGCCTATCTCACCGAGACTCCCGCCACCGTGCTGGCGGTCAACGAGCGCGGCGGCATCGAGCTGGACCGGACCGTCTTCTACGCCACCGGCGGCGGCCAGCCCGGCGATGCCGGCCTGCTGCGCCGGGCCGACGGCTCGACCATCGCGATCGCCAGCGCGGTCTATGATCCGCAGGACCGCAGCCGCATCCTGCATGTGCCGCTGGACGGCCAGCCCGCGCCGCGCCCGGGCGAAGCGGTGACCGCCGCGCTCGACTGGGAGCGCCGCCTCAAGCGCATGCGCATCCACACCGCGCTGCACCTGCTCAGCGTCGTCCTGCCCTTCCCCGTCACCGGCGGCGCGATCGGCGACGGCGACGGGCGCCTCGACTTCGATATTCCCGAGGGCGGACTCGACAAGGCCGAGATCGCCGAAAAGCTGAACGCGCTGGTGGCGCGCAACGCCGCCGTGATCGAGCGCTGGATCACCGATGCCGAGCTCGACGCCAATCCCGGCCTCGTCAAGACGATGTCGGTCCAGCCGCCTCGCGGCTCGGGACGCATCCGGCTGGTCGCGATCGGTGACATCGATCTCCAGCCCTGCGGCGGCACCCATATCCGCAACACCGCCGAGATCGGCCTTGTCGCGGTCACGGATATCGAGAAGAAGGGCAAGCAGAACCGCCGCGTCCGGATCGCGCTCGCCTGATGGCAGGCGCGCCTCCAGCGCCAGAAACCGAGTTCAGGGAAACGCAGAGATGGCCAGTGACACCGTTTTCGTCTCGACCGACTGGCTCGCCGAACGCCTCGACGCGCCCGATATCGTGGTCGTCGACGGCTCCTGGTATTTGCCGGTCCATGCCCGCGATCCGCATGCGGAGTACGCCGAGCGGCGCATTCCCGGCGCGGTCCGCTTCGACATCGACGCCGTCAAGGACACCGGCTCCGACCTCCCGCACATGCTGCCACGCCCGGAAGCCTTCGCCGCCGCGGTCGGCGCCATGGGCATCGGCGATGGCATGCGCATCGTCGTCTATGACGGGCTCGGCCTGTTCTCGGCGCCGCGCGTGCGCTGGACGTTTCGGACCTTCGGCGCCAAGGACGTGGTCATTCTCGAAGGCGGCTTCCCGAAATGGCAGGCCGAGAATCGCCTGATCGAGCAGGGCCCGCCGCGCAGCCGCGCCGCGCGCAGCTTCACCGCCCGCCTCGACCATTCCGCCGTCGCCGATGCCGGCGACATCGCCCGGGCGCTGACGGAGGGAACTGCGCAGGTGGTCGATGCCCGGCCGGGCGACCGCTTCCGCGGCGAGGCGCCGGAGCCGCGCGCCGGCGTCCGCTCCGGCCACATGCCCGGCTCGCTCAATCTGCCCTTCCCCGCGATCGTCGAGAACGGGCAGCTCAGATCGCCCGACGCCATCGCCGCCGCCTTCGCCGAGGCCGGGGTCGATCTCGACCGGCCGCTGATCACCAGCTGCGGCTCGGGCGTCTCGGCGGCGATCCTGTCCACGGCGCTGGAGACGATCGGCAAGCCGGCCCGCGCCCTCTATGACGGCTCCTGGGCCGAATGGGGCGCGAGCGACCGCCCGATCGCGACGGGGCCGGCCAAGCGCGGTTAGGACGTGGAGGCGCCGCGTCATTGACCGGCGCGCCGTCGGACAATACTAAACCGAAAAGGCAACCATCCTGAACAGCAGGCGACATTGTCTGCTGTCACAGGCGGGTCGTGGTGCCCGTCATAAGGCTCTTCGCCCATACCAACCGAGAGGCGGCTGCGACCGTCGCGGACAGCAGCACGGACAGCGACGATGACACCCGGCCCCGAGATGACGGCAACCGCGCCAAAGGCGACGCGCCGGGACTGGCTGGGGCTGGCCGTGATCGCCCTGCCCTGCCTGCTCTATTCGATGGACCTCACCGTCCTGAACCTCGCCATCCCGCAGCTCAGCGTCGATCTCAAGCCGAGCGCGGCGCAACTGCTCTGGATCGTCGACATCTACGGCTTCATGGTCGCGGGCTCGCTGATCACCATGGGCACGCTCGGCGACAGGATCGGGCGGCGCAAGCTGCTTCTGATCGGCGCTGCCGCCTTCGGTCTGGCCTCGGTCCTCGCCGCCTTCTCGACAAGCGCCGAGATGCTGATCGCGACCCGCGCTTTGCTCGGCATCGCCGGCGCGACGCTGGCGCCCTCGACGCTGTCGCTGATCCGCAACATGTTCCTCGATCCCAGGGAGCGCAGCTTCGCGATCGGCATCTGGATCGCCAGCTTCTCGGCCGGCGGCGCGATCGGCCCGCTCGTCGGCGGGCTCCTGCTGGAGCATTACTGGTGGGGCTCGGTCTTCCTCGTCGGCGTGCCGGTGATGATCCTGCTGCTGGTGCTCGGCCCCTTTCTGCTGCCGGAGTTCAAGGACCCGAACACCGGCCGGGTCGATCTCGCCAGCGCGGCGCTCTCGCTCGCGGCGGTTCTGGCGGTGATCTACGGCATCAAGCATCTGGCCGAGCATGGGATCGCCTGGCGGGCCGCTGCCGCGATCATCGCCGGCCTCGTCATCGGCGGTGTTTTCCTGCGCCGGCAGCGCCGCCTCGCCGATCCCTTCCTCGACCTGCGGCTGTTCCGCAATCCGATCATCAGCGCGGCGCTGGCGATCAATGTGCTCGGCTTCCTGTTCCTGTTCGGCAGCTTCCTCTTCATCGGCCAATACTTCCAGCTGGTCAGGGGCTTCACCCCCCTCGAGGCCGGGCTCTGGAGCCTGCCCTCCGCGCTGGCCTTCATCCTGGGCACGCCGATCGTGCCCGTCCTGGCCCACCGCTTCCGGCCGGCCCAGATCATGGCGGTCGGGCTGATCATGGCGGCGCTCGGCTTCGCCCTGCTCTCGCGTATCGGAACCGAGTCGAGCGTCGGCCTCGTCGTCGTCGCCTCGGTGATCTTCTCGCTCGGCTTCACCCCGGTCGTCGCCCTGACGACGGAGCTCGTCGTCGGCAGCGCCCCGCCCGAGCGCGCCGGCTCGGCCGCGGCGATCTCCGAGACCAGCCTGGAATTCGGCGGCGCCGTCGGCATCGCCATCCTCGGCAGCGTCGTCACCGCCGTCTATCGCAGCCAGATGGCCCTGACCCAGCCGGCAGGTCTCGCCCCCGACGCTGCCCGCAGCGCCGCGGCCACGCTCGGCGGCGCCGTCGCGGAGGCGGCCCGGCTGCCGGCCGATCTCGCCGCGAGCCTGCTGGCGGCCGCGCGGACCGCCTTCGTCGCCGGCATGCAGCTCTCGGCGCTGGTCGCGATGGTCGGGCTCGTCGTCACCGCGGTGACCGCCCTCGTCCTGCTGCGCAACGCGACGGCCGCTTCGCACCACGGCTGAGCGCCGCGCGGTTTCCCTCGCGCCCCGCCTGCCCTACCCTGGCGCCAGAGGAGCCGACCGATGAGCGATCACGACCACCCGCACGATCACCCGCACGACCATGAGCATGGCGGCGAGCCGCGCTGGAAGCATGACGGCGTGCGCGTCATCACCGGCGACAGGCTCGATCCCAACACAGCCCAGACGCCGGGCATGTTCCGGCAGGCGGCGATCAACCACGCCCGCGTCGGCGCGCAGAAGATCTGGGCGGGCACGGTCTCGATCCAGCCCAATGCCAAGACCGGCGTGCACCACCACGGCGAGCTCGAGAGCGTGATCTATGTCGTGCGCGGCAAGGCGCGGATGCGCTGGGGCGAGCGGCTCGAATTCGTCGCCGAGGCCGGCCCGGGCGATTTCATCTATGTGCCGCCCTTCGTGCCGCATCAGGAGATCAACGCCGATCCCGACAACCCGCTTGAATGCGTGCTGGTCCGCTCGGACAACGAGGCGGTGGTCGTGAACATCACCGATGTCGACCCGGTCGAGGCGCCGGAATCGGTCTACTGGGTCGACCCGATCCACAAGCATCCGCCGGGCTGACGGCGCACTACAACCTCAACCATCGCCATCCGGACGCACGCGCCTTGACTCGCCACGCCGCCCTCTGCGACCATCGCTGTATACGGCGAAACACAGCGCCATGTTGCGGAGGACCTCGGATGCTCAGGCGGCGCGCTCTTATGGCAATGGCCCTGGCTGCGGCCTTTGGGCTCGCATCGGGCAGCAGCCAGGCGCTCGCCCAGCCGAAGGAGCTCGTGATCTTCGCCGCCGCCAGTCTGAAAAACGCGCTCGACGAGGCCGCCGCCGGCTGGGCCCGCGAGACCGGCAAGCCGGCACCGAAGATTTCCTATGCCGCGAGCAGCGCATTGGCGAAGCAGCTCGAAGCCGGCGCCCCGGCCGATCTCTTCCTCTCGGCCGATCTCGACTGGATGGATCATGCCGCCGGGAAGGGCCTGATCCGGCCCGACACCCGCGTCACCCTGCTCGCCAACCGCATCGCCCTGATCGCCCCCTCGGATTCGACGGCTACGCTCGCTCTGACGCCGTGGATCGATCTCGCCGCCGTTCTCGGCCAGGGCCGCCTGGCCATGGCGAATGTCGACTCCGTGCCCGCCGGAAAATACGGCAAGGCGGCGCTGGAGAAGCTCGGCGCCTGGGATGGCGTCAAGGACAAGCTCGCCCAGGCCGACAATGTGCGGGCGGCGCTGCTGCTGGTCTCGCGCGGCGAGGCTCCCCTCGGCATCGTCTACACCACCGACGCAGCCGCTGATGCGAAGGTGAAAGTGCTGGCGACTTTCCCGCCGGATTCGCATCCGCCGATCCTCTATCCCGTCGCTGTGACCAGGGATTCGACCCATCCCGACGCGGTCGCGTTCCTTGCCTATCTGCGCGGCGCGGGTCCGAAGGCCGCCTTCAAGAAGCAGGGCTTCACCGTCCTGAACAAGGCCGCCAACGCGACGTGACCGACTGGCTGTCCCCTGAAGAATGGGCGGCAGTCCGGCTCAGCCTGCTCGTCGCCAGCACGGCCATGCTCGCGAGCCTGCCTTTTGGGATCGCGGTGGCGTGGCTGCTGGCGCGCGGCCGCTTCTGGGGCAAGTCGATCCTCGATGCAGCCGTGCATCTGCCGCTGATCCTGCCGCCGGTCGTCACCGGCTATCTGCTTCTGATCTGGTTCGGTCGACGCGGACCGGTCGGCCAGGTTCTGCATGACTGGTTCGGAATCGTGCTCTCCTTCCGCTGGACCGGCGCCGTCCTGGCCGCGGCCGTGATGGGCTTCCCGCTGATGGTGCGGGCGATCCGGCTCTCGATCGAGGCGGTCGACCGCAAGCTGGAAGACGCTGCCGGCACGCTCGGCGCCAGCCCACTTTGGGTCTTCGTGACGGTGACGCTGCCGCTCTGCCTCCCGGGCATCCTCGCGGGGATGATCCTCTGCTTCGCCAAGGCGATGGGCGAGTTCGGCGCCACCATCACCTTCGTCTCGAACATCCCCGGCGAGACCCAGACACTGCCCTCGGCGATCTACACCTTCACCCAGGTGCCCGGCGGCGAGGCCGGCGCGACGCGGCTGACGCTGATCTCGATCGCGATCTCGGTGTCGGCGCTGTTTGCCTCCGAGGCGCTGGCACGGCTGGCCTCACGGCGGGTCGGCGCCGCATGACGACCGGGCTCGACATCGTCGTCCAGCACCGGCTCGGGGCCTTCACGCTCGACGCGACCCTGCGCTCTCAGGGCGGCCTGACCGCACTCTACGGCCCCTCCGGCTCCGGCAAGACCTCGCTCGTCAACGTGATCGCGGGGCTCATCCGTCCCGAAGCCGGCCATGTCCGGCACGATGGCGAGGCACTGTTCGACCGGGCGGGCGGCGTCTTCGTGCCGCCGCATCGCCGCCGGATCGGCTATGTCTTCCAGGAGGCGCGGCTGTTCCCGCATCTCAGCGTGCGCCGCAATCTGCTCTTCGGACGCTGGTTCGCGCCGCGCGGGAAAGCCGATCGCACTGATCTCGCGGCGGTTCTGGACCTGCTCGGCATCGGCCATCTGCTGGCGCGCCGGCCGGGCGACCTCTCGGGCGGCGAGAGGCAGCGGGTGGCGATCGGCCGGGCGCTGCTGGCGCGCCCCCGCCTGCTACTGATGGACGAGCCCCTTGCCTCGCTCGACGAGGCGCGCAAGGCCGAGATCCTCCCCTATATCGAGCGCCTGCGCGACGAGGCCGGCATCCCCATCGTCTATGTCTCGCATGCGCTGGCCGAGGTCGCGCGGCTGGCGACGACGGTCGCGATCATCGAGGCCGGCAGAGTCACGGCCTGCGGGCCCGCTGCCACGATCCTGTCGCGTCTCGATCTCGCGCTCCGGCCGGGAGCGCCCGAGCCGAGTTCGCTGATCGAGGGCTTTGTCGGCACGGTCGATCCCGCCTTCGGGTTGACGCGGATCGAGACACGCGCCGGCGCGATCGAGGTGGCGCGAACGGGGTTGCGCCCCGGCAAGGCGATCCGGGTCCGCATCCTCGCCGGCGACGTCATGATCGCGCTCGCTCCGGTCGCCGGGATCAGCGCGCTCAACCAGCTTCACGGCACGGTGGCCGAGATCGCCCCTAGCGGAGGCGACGGCTCCGGAACCGTCGATCTGGGAATCGACTGCGGCGGCGAAAGGCTGGCGGCGCGGCTGACCCGCAAATCGCTCGTCACGCTCGGGCTCGGCATCGGCAGCCCGGTCGTGGCGATCGTGAAGAGCGTTTCCGTCGAAACGCCCTGAGGGGCTTTGGCCGATGGTCGCCTTGGGCATTCGGCATCCCATGCCTATCATCGGAACCATGCCCGAGAACTCCACGATGCCCCCGCCGCCCGAATCCCGCCCCGCATTGAAGCTCGGCCTGCGGCTCGATTTCACGCCCGGCGGCCGGCTCGGCCCCGGCAAGGCCGATCTGCTCGAGGCCATCGGCCGCACGGGCTCGATCTCGGGCGCGGGCCGGGCGATGACGATGTCCTATCGCCGGGCCTGGCTGCTCGTCGACGACCTCAACCGCATGTTCCGCCAGCCGCTGGTCGAAGCCCAGCCCGGCGGGGCCCAGGGTGGCGGCGCAAGGCTGACACCGCTCGGGCACGAGGTCCTGGCGCATTACCGGGCGGTCGAGCGCATGGTGCTGGAGGCGGCGGCCGCACCGATCGAGGCGCTGCGCGGCGCGATCGATCCGACCCCGCGCCCGGCCAGGACGCAGCCGGCGGAAGCCCAGGAGACCACGCCATGAATATCGGCGAGGCGGCGCGGCAATCGGGCGTCAGCGCCAAGATGATCCGCTACTATGAGAGCATCGGTCTCATCGAGGCGCCACAGCGGACGCAGGCGCAGTACCGCGTCTATGTGGGCGACGATCTCCACACGCTGCGCTTCATCCGCCGCGCCCGCCATCTCGGCTTCTCGCTGGACGAGACGCGCGCCTTGCTCGCGCTCTGGCGCGACAAGAGCCGCGCCAGCGCCGATGTGAAGCGCCTCGCCATGGACCATGTCCGCGATCTCGAGGCCAAGGCGGCCGAGCTCCAGGCGATGGCCGACACGCTGCGCCATCTCGCCGAGACCTGCCAGGGCGACAGCCGGCCCGACTGCCCGATCCTCAGCGATCTCGCCGCGCCACCCTCCGCCACCTGCGGCTGACAGGGCAGCCTGTCCGCCATGCATGAAACGGCCCCTGGCTCGCCTCGGCCATGCGTCTGCCGGCTGGACGGGAGCGGGCCCGATTGGTCATATGCCGGCCTGACCAAGGCAGGACCATCATGGACAACCGAAACGATCTCTGGCGCCACGTCGATGCCAACAAGGAGCGGCTGATCGCCCTCAGCGACCGGGTCTGGGGCATGCCCGAGGTCTGCTACACCGAGACGCGCTCCAGCGCCGAGCACGCCGCCGAGCTGGAGCATCAGGGCTTCCGCGTCACCAAGGGCATCGCCGACATCCCGACCTCGGTGATCGGAGAGGCCGGCGAAGGCGGGCCCGTGATCGCCTTCATGGGCGAGTACGACGCCCTGCCCGGCCTGTCGCAGGAAGCCGGCGTCGCCAGCCACAAGCCGGTCGAGGTCGGTGGCCACGGCCATGGCTGCGGCCACAACCTCCTGGGCTCCGCCGCATTGCTTGCCGCCGTGGCGATGAAGGACTGGCTCGCCGAGAACAAGCTGCCCGGCCGGGTTCGCTATTATGGCTGCCCGGCCGAGGAAGGCGGCGCGGCCAAGGCCTTCATGGTCCGCGCCGGCGCCTTCGACGATGCCGATGTCGCGATCTCCTGGCACCCGTCGAGCTGGTGGGAGGTGGCGCCGCCGCTGGCGCTCGCCAACACCCGCGCCGATTTCGTCTTCACAGGCCGCACCGCTCACGCCGCCGCCGCGCCCCATCTCGGCCGCAGTGCGCTCGATGCCGTCGAGCTGATGAATGTCGGCGTCAACTACATGCGCGAGCACATGCCCAGCGACGCCCGCGTCCACTACGCGCTGCTCGACACCGGCGGCATCGCCCCCAATGTCGTGCAGGCCCATGCCCGCGTCCGCTATTCGATCCGCGCGCGCGATCTGCGCGGCATGCTCGAACTCGTCCAGCGCGTGAAGAAGATCGCCGAAGGCGCCGCGCTGATGACGGAAACCAAGATGGAGATGCGCATCGTCAGCGCCGTCTCCGACCTGCTCGGCAACACGCCGCTGGAGCAGGCGATGCATGGCGTGATGGAAGAACTCGGCCCGCCGCATTTCGACGACGCCGACCGCGCCTTCGCGCAGGAGATCCGCAAGACCCTGCAGCCGCAGGAGATCGCCTCGATCTGGCGCACGATCGGCATGGAGGACACAGGCGCCCCGCTCGCCGATTTCCTCGTGCCGATGGACGCCAAGCGCAACCCGGCGATCGGCTCGACCGATATCGGCGATGTCAGCTGGGCGGTGCCGACCGTCCAGGCCCATGCGCCGACGGTGGCGATCGGCACGCCCTTCCACACCTGGCAGGTCGTCGCCCAGGGCAAGACCCCGGCCGCCCACAAGGCGATGGTCCACGTCGCCAAGGCGATGGCCGCGACCGGCGCCGCCGTCCTGCTCGACCCCGCGCTGCTGGCCGCCGCCAAGGCCGATCACAAGAAGCGCCTCGGCGCGGAGGGCTACACCTCGCCGCTCCCGCCCGAGGTCAAGCCGCCGCTGACCATGTCGCTGGGCGGGTGAGACGGACAAGAGGGGCGGATCAGTGTCGGTCCGCCCTATCGCGTCCCAGTCGCCGCCGTGCGATGAAAGATTGCCGTCGTGGCGTAGAGCGGGATGCGCCGGACCAGATCCTGGATGATGGCACCGGCGCTGCCGTAATCGCCGGCATACTCGCCGATGTTCGGATCGAAGATGTGGATCCGGCAGTCGAGCCCGTAGGGACGCTTCTCGATCCGGTTGATGCCGGCGATGGCATGGCCGCCGCCTCCCGAGAACCGCATCGACCAGGTCGCGGCAGCCCCGGGCTCGCGCAGATCATCGGTGACCTTCCGCAGCATCCCCTGGCGTCCGACATGCAGCTTCATGTCGACGAAGGTCTGTTCCTCGTAATCGACGCCGACGCGCGCTCCCATGTGCCGCCGCGCATCCTCGCGGCCGAGGGCATTTCGAAGCCGTCCGTAGCGGCGCTGATGGGCTTCCGCACGGCTGAAATCGACGGCGAGCGCCTGCAGGCGCAAGCGCGGTGCAGCGCCGGGCGCCTGGAACAGCGACTGCAGCCAGAGATCACAGAGGGCGACGCAAACCCCGCCGCGCGTTTCGGGGTCGCTCGCGTCGAGAAATTGCCCCTGCTGGAAGCGTGTAAGGGTGAAGGTCATGGCGGCTCCATCCGGCGGAGCGATCTTGCTCCGCGCTGTGGTCGCGCCACCGGGCGATGCGGTTTCCTCGCGCTGCGATTTGCAGGCAGCCCCTGCGCTCAGCGCAGCCCGTCCTCGCCCTTGATCTGGTCCTTGGTCAGCCCGCCGATGCGCGGCAGCGGCCGGCCGGAATCGGTGACCGCGATCGCGACCAGGATTTCGCCGGCGCGCGGGGCGTCCGTCACCCGCACCTCGACGGCATCGAAATGCGAGCGCACGAAGGCCGCGTCCTTGTGGCCGAGCGGCACGTCGATGGGCGTGCCGAGCCCGCCGCGCTTCTTGGCGGAAGGGATCAGCGCCGGGCCCTTGCCGAGCGCGGCGCGCACCGGCGTGCCCAGCTTTGGATGCAGGATCGCCGCCGCATGCTCCAGCTCGCCGCCCTCGCCGACGATCGCCGCCTTGCCGAAGCTCTCGGCCTGGCCGGGCTCGATCCCGAGTGCCGCGAGGCAGCGCTTCGTCAGGAGATCGCCGAGCTCGACGCCGATCTCGGTCAGCTCCCCGAGATCGTCCCGGTAGCCGCCCGCAAACGGGTTGGCGATCACCGCGACCGAGACGGCGCGCCGCGTCGGCGGCGAGACGGATCGGCCCCCCTCAATCAGGGTTTCGTCGACCTGGGTCAGGATCTTGCGGATGGTCGCGGGCATGAGGGGCTCCGGGCGGTCTTCTATCGAGGTTTCCGCGTCATGGTCGGGCTTGTCCCGACCATCCACGTCTTCATCTGGCGAGATCGGGGCTCGAGGCGTGGATGCTCGGCACGAGGCCGAGCATGACGGAGAGCTTCCCGCGCTCTTGCATCACCGCTGCCCGTCCCAGACGCTGATCTGGTCGGCGCGCAGGCCGCCGACGCGCTCATGGATGCGCGCACCCGTGGTCATGACGAGGATGAGAACCATCTCGTCGGCCTGGGGCGAGCCCGGCACGCCGATCTCCACCGCGCCGAAATGGCTGCGCACATAGCACGCGTTGATATGGGTGACGGGAATGTCGATCCGCGCCCCCGGTCCGGCGACCTTCTTGGTCGAGGGGACGATCGCCTTGGCGTTGCCGAGGATTTCGCGCATCGCGTAGCCGCCCGGGACATGCCAGAGCGCGCCATGCTCGAGTTCGCCGGCCGAGCCGACGACGGCGCCCTTGCCATAGCCCTCGACGGTCGCGGGATCGCCGCCGAGCGCGTTGAGGCAACGCGTCGCCATCTCCAGCCCCGCGGGCTTGAGCGCCTCCATCATCGGCAGGATGTCGGGCTCGTAGCGGCCGGCATAGGGGTTGGTCAGCACGGCGCAGACGGAGGCAATGCGCTCGGTCCGACCCGGCAGCGGCCCGAATTCGTGGAAGATCTCCTCCACGGTGGTCTGGATGCGGCGGATCTCGACGAGCACGCTCATGGGACGCCTTTCAAACCACGGCCGGGGCGCTGTGCGAGGGCGGCGTCGAGCGCGAGCGCCCGGTCCGCACCAGCCCGTCGATCACCACCATGCCGATGCCGGGAATATCGCCAAGAGACACCGCCTCCAGCAGATCCTTACCGGACGAATGCTGCGGCTTGTCGAGGAAGACGAAATCGGCCGGATAGCCGACTGCGATTAAGCCCGCATCGAGCGAGCGCCGGCGCGCGACATTGCCGGTGGCGAGGCAGAAGGCCTGCTCGGCCGGCAGCCCGCCGAGGCTCGACAACAGCGTGATCATCCGCAGCACGCCGTTGGGCTGGACACCGGAGCCCGCGGGCGCATCGGTCCCGATCAGCACATCCGCCAGCCGCCCGGCCTCGCGTGCGGCCTCCAACGCGACCAGCGCCGATTTCTCGTTGCCGTTGTGGACGACCTCGAGCGCGCCCTTCGCCTTCTCGCAGAGGATGCGGATGTCGCCATGGGCGATCGAGGTCGGCCCGCCATTGATGTGGCTGACGACGTCGGGCTGGGCTTCCAGCACGTCGTCCTTGTTGACGAAATGCGAGCCCGCGATCGAGGGGCCGCCGGTGTGCATGATCGATTCCAGCCCGATCTCGCGGCACCAGTCGGCGACGCGTTTGGCGTCGGGCCCCTTGGCGACGGTCCCGAGCCCGATCTCGCCGATATGACGGATGCCGAGCGCCTTCAGCTCCTCGAAGACCTCGCGGCCGAAGTCGAGTTCCGCGACCGGCGCCCCCGCGATCACCTTGGCGCCGGCGGGCCGGAAATTCTGGAAGCAGCGTTGCGCCGTGACCGCCAGCGCCTTTACGCCGACGGCATCCTTCGGCCGGCCCGGGAGATGCACCTCGCCGGCCGAGACCAGCGTGGTGACGCCGCCATTCACGCCCATCTCGATCCAGCCGAGCTGGTTCTGGCGGGGCGTCCAGTCGCCGAAGACGGGGTGGCAATGGGAATCGATCAGCCCCGGCGACAGGCCCGAGCCCTTTGCGTCGATGACGCTGTCGGCGCCGGAGCCGTCGAGATCGGCGGCCCGGCCGATCGCCGCGATCCGCCCATCGACGACGACGATCGTGTCGGCATCGAGGATCGGCTTGTTCAGATCGCCCGAGAGCAGCAGGCCGATGTTGCGGATGACCAGCTTGCCCTTGGGCGTTCCCGCCGCGACGTCGTGAGCCATCTGGATCTCCGCAGCCCTGCCGCCGGCACCCCACGGGACAGGCGGCGATTGAATGTGTAATAACAATCATGGAGAGGCCCGCCGCCGCTGGCAAGGCCCTCGCGAGGCCGCCGGCTTGCGCCCGGAGGCACGCCGCCGAGGAGGCTAGGATACGGCCATGACGCGCACCGAATCCCCTGTCGCCGAGCTCGATGACGAGCCGCCTGCCGACCCCGCCCGGCGGGGCCGCAAGCCGGCCGAGCCCTATGTGCTCGAGGAGCAGGTCGGCTTCCTGATGCGGCGCGCACAGCAGCGCCATATCGCTATCTTCCAGCGCATCATGGGCGAGGACGGGCCGACGCCGACCCAGTTCGCCGCCATGGCCAAGCTCGGCGCCGGAGAGGAAATCTCCCAGAATCAGCTCGGGCGCATGACCGCGATGGACCCGGCGACCATCAAGGGCGTGATCGCGCGCCTGGCCGAGCGCGGCTTGGTCGAGCGCCGGCCGGACCCGGACGACCAGCGCCGCGTCCGCGTCCGCCTGACGCCGGCCGGGCTGGAGGCGATGCCGGCTTTGACCGAGAAGGCGCGCGCCATTACGGCCGCCACCCTCTCGCCGCTTTCCCGCGAGGAGGCGGAGCGACTGCTCGCGCTCCTCGCGCGTCTGGATTGAGCAGGGCCTGCCCGCAAAATCCGCTTGCGCCACCTTGTTTGTATACTAACAATAATCAGCGAGGGTTCCGGGTCGTCACATTCGAGGGGAGCTGGCCATGGCGCGCTATCTGCGGCCGACCACGCTGGACGAGGCGCTGGCGCTCCGCGCACAGGCCGGCGGCACACCGCTGACGCTCCTCGCCGGTGGCACGGATGTCTACCCGGTCCGCACCCACAGGAGCGCCTGGTTCCAGCCCTTCGACCGCGACATGCTCGATCTCGGCGCGGTCCCGGAGCTCTCCGACATCCGGCATGACGCGGCAGGAACGCGCATCGGGGCCGCCACGACCTGGAGCGCCATCGCCGAGGCTGCGCTCCCGCCCGCCTTCGACGCCCTGAAACAGGCCAGCCGGCAGGTCGGCGGCGTGCAGATCCAGAATCGCGGCACGATCGGCGGCAATCTCTGCAACGCCTCGCCTGCCGCCGACGGCGTGCCGCCGCTGCTGGCGCTCGACGCCGAGGTCGAACTGGCGAGCCTGCGCGGCCGGCACCGCCTGCCGCTCTCCGCCTTTGTGCTCGGCAACCGCCGCACCGCGCTGGCGCCCGACGAGATCCTGGTCGCGATTCAAATTCCAGCCCAGCCGGCTGACGCCCGCTCGGCCTTCCTCAAGCTCGGCGCGCGAGCCTATCTCGTCATCTCGATCGCATCGGTCGCCGCGGTCATCGCGACCGACGATACGGGCCAGGTCACAGCCGCGCGCATCGCCGTCGGCGCCTGTTCGGCGGCGCCGCAGCGTCTGGGCACGCTGGAGGCCCGGCTCATCGGGCAGCCGGCCGGCGATCTCGCCGCCCTCGTCGAGCCCGAAGACCTCGCCGCGCTGGCGCCCATCGACGATGTCCGCGCCAGCGCCGCCTATCGCCGCGATGCGGCGCTCGTGCTGGTGCGCCGGGCGCTGACCCAACTGGCCGGGGGATCGATGGAGGTGGCCGCGTGAACATCCATGACCGCTCCGCTCTCACCGCCAGCGCTCAGGCCGCGGAGGGAATCGCCTTCCGGCTCAACGGCGCCGATGTCGCGCTCGACGACGCGCCCGACAGCCGCCTCAGCGAAGTCCTGCGCGCCAGCCTCGGCGCCACCGGGACCAAGGTCGGCTGCGACGCCGGCGATTGCGGCGCCTGCACCGTCCTGATCGACGAAGCCCAGGCCTGTGCCTGCCTCGTGCCCGTCGGCCAGGTCGCCGGCCGCGACGTGCTCACGGTCGAGGGGCTGGCGCAGACAGCCATCGGTGCCGCGCTCCAGCAGGCCTTCCAGGCGCATGGCGCGGCCCAGTGCGGCATCTGCACGCCGGGCATGCTGATGGCGGCCTATGATCTGCTCCGGCGCGACCCGCAGCCCGGCGAGCGCGAGACGCTCGACGCGCTCGGCGGCGTGCTCTGCCGCTGCACCGGCTATCTCAAGATCGTCGAGGCGGTGCGTGACGCGCACCGTTTCATGGGCAGCGAGGCGGTCACCGCCGAGGCAGACGGTCCCGCCATCGGCACGCGTTTGGCCCGGCTCGACGGCGCCCCCAAGGTCGCCGGCTCCGAGCGCTACGGCGCCGACAGCGCGCCCGAGGATGCGCTCTGGCTGCGCGCGATCCGCTGCCCGCATCCGCGCGCGCGCTTCACGCTGGGCGATCTCGACGCCTTCGTGGCGGCGCGGCCGGGGCTGGTGCGGGTCTTCACCGCGCGGGACGTGCCCGGCGAGAATTCCTTCGGCATCTATCCGCATCTCAAGGACCAGCCCGTCTTCTCAACCGGGGAGACGCGCTATCGCGGCGAATGCGTGCTGGCCGTGGTCGGCGAGAAGGAGGCGGTCGAGGCCCTCAGCATCGACGCGTTCCCGATCACCTGGGAGCCGCTGCCGGCGATGATCGGCAGCGCCGCGGCGCTGGCCGAGGGCGCCTTTACCTTGCATGACTTCGTGCCCGACAATGTGCTGACGCGCGGCCGCGTCGAGCGCGGCGATGTCGAGGCGGGCTTCGCCGAGGCCACCCATGTCGCTCATGGCGCCTTCGAGACCGGCTTCGTCGAGCACGCCTATATCGAACCCGAAGCCGGCTATGCAAAGCGCATCGGCGACACCATCGAGATCTTCGCCTGCACCCAGGCGCCCTATATGGACCGCGACGAGGTCGCCCGCGTGCTCGGGCTGCCGCTGGAGAGCGTCCGCATCCTGCCCTCCGCCTGCGGTGGCGGCTTCGGCGGCAAGCTCGACGTCTCGCTGCAGCCGATGCTGGCGGTCGCGGCCTGGGTTCTGGACCGGCCGGTGCGCTGCGTCTTCTCGCGCATCGAATCGATGATCTCCTCGACAAAGCGCCACCCTTCCTCGATCCGGGCGAAGGCCGCCTGCGATGCGCAAGGCCGGCTCGTCGCCTATGCGATAGAGGGCGATTTCGACACAGGCGCCTATGCCTCCTGGGGACCGACGGTTGCCGGCCGTGTGCCGGTGCATGCGACGGGGCCCTACAGGGTGCCCCATGTCCGCAATCTCTCGCGAGCGATCTACACCAACGGCCCGCCCTCGGGCGCCTTCCGCGGCTTCGGCGTGCCACAGGCGGCGCTCGCCCAGGAAAGCCTCTTCGACGACCTCGCCACGGCCGCCGGCCTCGACCGGCTGGAGTTCCGGTTGATCAACGCGATCCGCGCCGGTGACACGACGCCATCGGGCCAGCGTCTCGAAGCCAGCGCCGGGCTGGCCGAATGCCTGGAGGCGCTGAAGCCGCACTGGCAGCGGCTGCTGGCGGACGCGGCCGCCTTCAATGCGAGCGAGGGCCGCACCCGCCGCGGCGTCGGCATCGGCTGCATGTGGTACGGCATCGGCAACACCGGCATGTCGAACCCCTCGACCATGCGGGTGACGCTGTCGCAGGACGGCCGCGTGACCTTCTGGAACGGCGCCGTCGACATCGGCCAGGGCTCGACCACCGTCCTGACCCAGATCGCCGCGGATGCGCTCGGCCTGCCGGTCGAGCGCTTCGACTTGGTGCTGGGCGACACGGCGCTCACCTTCGACGCCGGCAAGACCTCCGCCTCGCGCCAGACCTTCGTCTCCGGCCGCGCCGCCGAGGCGGCCGCCGCCGCGCTGCGCGCCGAGATCCTGCGCCTGACCAATGCCGGTCCCTCGGCGCGGCTCGCCTTGGAGAGCACGACCGTCACCGTCGAGGAGAACGGCGTCGTCGCCCGGATCGAACTCGCCGCCCTGCCCGCCCAGCCGGACGGCACGGTGTTGGAGGGGATCGGCTCCTTCGATCCGCCGACCGTTCCGCTCGATGCGATGGGCCAGGGCGTGCCCTACGCCACCTATGGCTTCGCGGCGCAGATCGCCTCGCTCGATGTCGATCTCGATCTCGGCACGATCAGGCTGAACCGCATCGTCGCCGCCCATGACGTCGGCCGTGCGATCAACCCGATGCTGGTCGAGGGCCAGATCCATGGCGGCATCGCCCAGGGCATCGGGCTGGCGCTGATGGAGGAATACCTCCCCGGCCGGACCGAAAACCTGCACGACTACCTGATCCCGACCGCCGGCGACGTGCCGCCGATCGACATCATCCTGGTCGAGGATCCCGAGCCGCTGGGCCCCTCCGGCGCCAAGGGCATCGGCGAACCGGCGCTGGTGCCGACCGCGCCCGCGATCCTCGGCGCGATCCGCCATGCCACCGGCGTCACCCCGCGCCAGGTGCCCGTGCTGCCGCACCGGCTCTGGGAGTTGCTGCGCGCCAAGGAGGGTCGCTCGTGAACGAGATCAACCCGATGACGACGCAGGAGAGCGTGCTCGCCGAGCGCTCGCGCAAATTCGGCGTCGCCGAGGGCGATGAGGGCATCGTCCGCTGCGACGCCTGCCCGGTGCTGTGCCGGATTCGGCCGGGCCGCGCCGGCGCCTGCTCGCGCTATGCCAACGAGAACGGGCTCCTGATCCGCACCGACCCGGTCGTGCTGCTGGCGGAAGCGGTCGAGGGCGGCCAGCCGCTCGTCGCCTTCACGGAGCCCGCGCAGGACTGGGACGGCTCGATCCTGCCCGCCGAGCGCGTCTTCGTCACCGGCATCGGCTCCGGCACGACCTATCCCGACTACAAGCCCGCCCCCTTCATCGTCTCGTCGCAGCATGAGGGCGTCGACACGGTGACCGTGGTGACCGAAGGCATCTTCTCCTATTGCGGCCTCAAGGTGAAGATCGACACCGACCGCCATCTCGGCCCGGAGACCGCGGCGATCCGCGTCAACGGCGAGCAGGTCGGCCATGTCACCACCGCCGAATACGGCTCGCAGATGCTCTCCATCGGCGGCGTGCGCCATCTCACCGGCGGCTCCAAGAAGGAAGGCAACACCACCTGCGAGACCATGCTGAAGCTCGGCAATGGCGAGGCGGTCGAACTCACCATCGATGGCGGCCATGGCGTCGTCGTCCAGGCCGGCCAGGCGCCGATCGTCGACGGCAAGCCCGAGACGCGCATGCGCGTCGGCTGCGGCTCGGCCACGATCGGCATCTTCGCCAAGCAGTGGCAGGGCCATGTCGACGAGGTCATCGTCGTCGACGACCACATCACCGGCGTGCTGACCGAGCATCAGGCCGGCCGCGTGCTCGATATGAGGCCGGGCGGCATCCGCGTCCGCGGCCGCAAATCGACGCCCGGCCGCTATTTCCAGGTCGCGCAGCCAGGCCTCGGCTGGGGCGGCACCGACATCACCGACCCGCTCTCGATCATCCAGAAGATCGATCCGGCGCTGGCCTGGCCCGGCATGCGCCTGCTGATGACCTCGACCACCGGCGAGGACTCGCTCTACTGCATCCTCGACGAGAACCTCGCTCCCGTAGAGGCGGAGATGCCCGCTGCCGTGCGCCAGGTCGTCGAGCGCATCGGCGAGAACTGCGAGCCGTCGCTCTGCAGCGTTCTGTTCGTCGCCGGCGCCGGCGGCTCGCTGCGGGCCGGCGTCACCGAGAACCCGATCCTGCTCACCCGCTCCGTCCAGGGTGGCACGACGCGCGTCACCATGGGCGGCGCGCCGGTCTATGTCTGGCCGGGCGGCGGCATCACCGTCATGGTCGACGTGCTCAGGATGCCAAAGAACGCCTTCGGCTATGTCCCGACGCCCGCCATCGTCGCGCCGATCGAGTTCACCCTGCCGCGCGAACTCTATCTCGCCTGCGGCGGCCATGCCGAGGAGATCGTTCCGGTCGAGGAGGTCCTGCGCGCCCATGGCGGTCAGGCCCGGATCGAGGGCGGTGCGGCGGAGAACCCCTGGCCGCTGCGGCGGGATGGCCGGTAGGATCAGACGCGCTCTCGCGTCATTCCGGGCAAGCGAAGCGCAGACCCGGAATCCATCATAGCGCGCCGACGTTGCCTTATGATGGAGTCCGGATCGGCGCCGCTTCGCGGCTTGTCCGGAATGACGGGTTGCTTCACGAGAGAGCGATGACCTCCCACCGCGTCGCCCGCCTGCCGGGCAACCGCCTGCATCTGCAGGAAGGCCCGAGCGATCTCGTCATCGCGGCCTTCGGCGCTCCCGCCGAAATCGAGCGCGCCTATGCCGCCGCGGAGGCAGCCTTCGACGGCCTGCTGGCCGAACTCGCCGGCGAACTGAGGGTGCTGCGCCAGCCGCTCGGGCCGCAGCCGCCGCCCCTGACCGGCGCGACGGCCAGGCGCATGGCGCGCGCCTGCTGGTTCTTTCGCGAGCAGTTCATCACCCCGTTGGCCGCCGTCGCCGGTGGCGTCGCCGACACCGTGCTGGGCGCGATGGCGCAGGCCGTCCCCGGCCTCGAGCGCGCCTATGTCAACAATGGCGGCGACATCGCCATGCTGGTCACGCCGGGGCATCCGCTGGACATCGGCGTTGTGCCGTCGCTGGCGCGTGCCCGCCCCGAAGGCTTTATCCGGATCGAGGCCCCCTCGCCGACCACCGGATACCTCTGCGGCATCGCCACCAGCGGTTGGCGGGGACGCTCTTTCTCGCGCGGCATCGCCGATGCCGTGACCGTGCTCGCTCGCAGCGCGGCCGAGGCCGACGCCGCCGCGACCGTCATCGCCAATGCGGTCGATGTGGCTGAGGCCGCCATCATCCGCCGCCCCGCCTGCACGCTCGACCCCGACAGCGACCTCCGCGACCTGCCCGTCACCGTGGAGGTCGGGCCCCTGTCGGCGGACGCGGTCGCCGCGGCGCTCGAAGCGGGCGTGCGGATGGCGGAGGCGCTGCGGCGCGACGGGCTGATCGAGGGCGCGCTGCTGGCGCTGGCCGACGAATGGCGCATTGTCGGGGGATTGGACAGGCAGATCAGTCAGGGGTGAAACGCGAGGTCATCCCGGGCGAAGCGAAGACCCGGGATCCATGCCGGAACCTTCCCCTGAGGCGTTCCGGCATGGATCCCGGATCGGCGCGGCTTCGCCGCTTGTCCGGGATGACCAGGGAGAATCGGAACGGGCGCGTCAGACCGACAGATACTGCGCCCGCACCGCCTCGTCGGCCTTGAGCTCATCCATCGTGCCTGTGAAGCGGATGATGCCCTTCTCGATGATCGCGGCGCGGTCGGCGACATTGCCGGCGAAATGCAGGTTCTGCTCCGAGATCAGCACGGTCAGCCCCTCGCTCTTCAGCGCCAGGATGGTCTTGGCCATCTCCTCGACGATGACCGGGGCAAGCCCCTCCGAAGGCTCGTCGAGCAGGACGAGCCGGGGATTGCCCATCAGCGTGCGCGCGATCGTCAGCATCTGCTGCTCGCCGCCCGACATCGCCCCGCCCGGCCGGTCGCGCATGCGCCCGAGATTGGGGAAGAGCGCAAACAGCCGCTCCGGCGTCCAGTGCGGCGCGTCAGGGCGCGCCGGGCGCTGCGCCACCGAAAGATTCTCCATCACGGTGAGTTCGGAAAAGACGCGCCGGTCCTCCGGCACATAGCCGATGCCCATGCGGGCGATCTCGAAGGGCTCGCGCCCGTCGACCCGCTGGCCCTCGAAGCTGACGCTGCCGCCGGCAGGCGGGACGAGCCCCATCACTGCCTTCATCGTCGTCGATTTACCGGCGCCGTTGCGGCCCATCAGGGCCAGAACCTCACCGCGCTGCATCGAAAAGCTCACGCCCTGCAGGATATGGGCGCGGCCGTAAAAGGCGTCGAGCCCAGTGATCTCGAGCATCGCGCTCATCTCAATGCCCTCCCGAGGTCGCACCGGAGCCGAGATAGACGGCGCGGACATTCGGGTCCTGGCGCACCTCCTGCGCCGTCCCATGGGCGATCAGCCGGCCGCGATCGAGCACGATGACGCTGTCGGAATGGGTGAAGACGACATCCATGTCGTGCTCGGTGAAGAGCACGGCGATGCCCGTGGCGGTGGCGATGCCCGCCGTCAGCGCCATCAGCTCGATGCGCTCGCGCGGGGCCATGCCGGCCGTTGGCTCGTCCATCAGCAGGAGCCGCGGCCGATTTGCGAGCGCGACGGCGAGCTCGACGCGCTTGAGGTCGCCATAGGCCAGCACGCCGCAGGCGCGCTCGGCCTGCTCGAGCATGCCGACCTGCGCGAGCAGGCCGTCCGCCTCGTCGCGATGGCGGTCGCGGGCGCGACCGAAGGGGCTCCACATCCCGCCGGCATGCGAGATCAGCGCCATCTGCACGTTCTCGCGCACCGTCATCGAGGTGAAGGTCGCGGTGATCTGGAAGGTGCGGCCGACCCCCATGCGCCAGACATGGCGCGGCTTCAGCCCCGTGATCGCGCGGCCGGCCAGCAGCACCTCCCCGCCATCGGGCCGCAGCTGGCCGTTGAGCATGTTGAAGCAGGTCGTCTTGCCGGCCCCGTTGGGGCCGATCAGCGCCAGCATCGTGCCGGGCAGCACCGAGAAGGAGACGCCGTCGACCGCGCGCACGCCGCCGAAGGATTTGGCGAGGTCGCGCACGACAAGGACTGGCTCGCTGGCGGCGACGGCACTCGCCACGTCGGCAGGGGCGAGAGCGGTCATCGCACCGCCTCCGCCAGCCGGGTCGTTGGCGCCGGCTCGGGCCCCGCTCGGCGCTCCCGCAGCGCCAGGATCGTACCAACGAGCCCGCGCGGGAAGAGCACGACCAGCAGCACGATCGAAAGTCCCAGCGCGAAGCGCCAATACATCGTCGCCTTCATCAGCTGCTCGTGCAGCCCGGCATAGGCGAAGGCGCCGACGATCGGGCCCGACACCGTCTGCACGCCGCCGAGCAGCACCATCAGCAGCGCATCGACCGAGCGCGGGATCGCCATATAGGTCGGGAAGACCGAGCCCTTGAAGAAGGCGAAGAGCGCCCCCGCAATCCCGGCGCAGAAGGCGGCGACCGCGAAGGCGACCCACTGGATGCGCACCACGTCGAGGCCGATCGCCTCCGCCCGCAGCGCGTTGTCGCGCCCCGCCCGCAGGCCGTAGCCGAAGGGCGAGAAGATGGTAAGCCGCAGCGCCAGCACCGCCGCCGCGCAGATCACCAGCGTCAGATAGTAATAGACCGTCTTTGAGGCCGCCCAAGCCGAGGGCCAGACGCCGAGGATGCCGTTGTCGCCGCCGGTGAGGTCGACCGACTGGAAGGCTGTCGCCCAGGCGATCTGTGCGAAGGCGAGCGTCAGCATGGCGAGATAGACCCCCGACAGCCGCACGCAGAACCAGCCGAAGACGACGCCGGCGATCCCCGCCAGAAAGGGCGCCAGCAGCAGCGCCGGCTCCATCGGCGCGCCCAGCCATTTCACGGCGAGCGCCGCGCCATAGGCGCCGAGCCCGAAATAGGCGGCGTGCCCGAAGGAGGCCATGCCGCCGGGCCCCATCATGAAGTGCAGCGAGGCGGCAAACAGTGCGAAGATCACCAGCTCGGTCAGCGTCACCAGCATGTGGTCGGGCGTGACCAGCGGCGCCAGCGCCAGGATCAGCAGGCCGATCAGCCCGGCGAGCTTGGTCGTGCCATCGGCCGGGCGCAGCAGCGGCTCGGCCGGACCGTGGCCGCGGCTGTGGCCGACCGGCGCCTTGCCCATCAGCCCGTAGGGCTTGACCACCAGCACCACCGCCATGACCAGGAAGACGAGCACCAGCGTGATCTTCGGGAAGATCAGGATGCCGAAGGCGTGGAGGATGCCGATCAGCACGGCGGCCAGATAGGCGCCGGTGACGCTGCCGAGCCCGCCGACGACGACCACGACGAAGGCCTCCGAGATCATCGCGAGGTCCATGTGCAGCGTCACCGCTTCGCGCGGCAGCTGCAGCGCGCCACCCAAGCCGGCCAGCATCGAACCGAAGGCGAAGACCGACGTGAAGAGCAGGCGCTGATTGACGCCGAGCGCGCCGACCATCTCGCGGTCCTGCGTCGCGGCACGCACCAGCGTGCCCCAGCGCGTCTTCTGGAACAGCAGCCAGAGGATCAGCAGCACGATCGGCCCGACCGCGATCAGGAACAGCTCATAGGTCGGGAAGCGGTTGCCGAAGATCACGACGAAGCTCTTGAAGCCCGGCGCGCGCGGGCCGATCTTGTCCTCCGCCCCCCAGATTGCCAGCGCCACGTCCTGCAGCATCAGCACGACGCCGAAGGTCGCGAGCAGCTGGAACAGCTCCGGCGCCTGGTAGATCCGGCGCAGGATCAGCACCTCGATGACGACGCCGATGAGTCCGGTTAGCGCCGCCGCCGCCAGCACGCCGCCCCAGAAGCCGAGCGCCTCCGCCGGCCCGAAGCGCCCGACCAGCGTCCAGGCCAGATAGGCGCCGAGCATGTAGAGCGAGCCATGCGCGAAATTCACGATCCGCGTGACGCCGAAGATGATCGACAGTCCCGACGCCACCAGGAACAGCGACGAGGCCGAGGCCAGGCCGTTCAGCGTCTGGGTGAGGATGAGGTCGATCATGCTGGCAATCCCGGAGACCAAACTGCGCCGTCATCCCGGGCGCCGCGCAGCGGCGACCCGGGATCCATGCCGGAACGGTTCAGGAATGGATCCCGGATCGGCGCGGCTCGCGCCGCTTGTCCGGGATGACCGCGGTTCAAGACTGAAGGTGCAGCTCACCCCGCCGGGCGGAGAGTCTTCACCACATCGTCACTGGGCAGGTATTTCGCGCCGTCGGCATAGCGCCAATCGACCATCGTGCCCTTGCCATCCTTCAGCGCGGTCTTGCCGACGAAGGCGCCGAGCGTCGACTGATGGTCGATGGCGCGGTACTCGGCCTGGCCGAAGGCGGAGGGGAACTTCAGCCCCTTGAGGGCATCGACCAGCTTCTCGGTATCGGTCGAGCCGGCCTTGGTCAGGGCGGCGGCGATCGAGTTCATCGTGTCGAAGCCGACCACCGAGCCGAGCCGCGGGTAGTCGTTGAACTTCTTGACGTAAGCCTCGCGGAACTTGAGGTGTTCCGGCGTCTTGATGTCGGCCTGCGGGTAGCCGGTGACGATCCAGCCGACGGGCGCCTCGGCGCCGAGCGGGTCGAGATATTCCGGCTCGCCGGTCAGCATCGAGACGACGGTGCGGCCCTCGAACAGTCCGCGGGTATTGCCCTGCCGGACGAAATTGGTCAGGTCGCCGCCGAAGGTGACGTTGAAGATCGCGTCGGGCTTGGAGGCTTCCAGCGCCTGCACGGTCGCGCCGGCATCAATGCGGCCGAGCGCCGGGAACTGCTCGGCGACGAATTCGACATCGGGCTTGGCCTTCTTCAGCAATTCCTTGAACCACTTCACGGCCGATTGGCCGTATTCGTAGTTCGGCGCCACGACGGCCCATTTCTTGGCCGGAAGCTTCGCAGCCTCCTCGACCAGCATCGCCGCCTGCATATAGGTCGAGGGGCGCAGCCGGAAGGTGTAGCGGTTACCCTTGGCCCAGACGAGCGCATCGGACAGCGGCTCGGAGGCGACGTAGAGCCGCTTGTTCTGGTTGGCGAAATCCGCGATCGCGAGGCCGACATTGGAGAGGAAGCCGCCCGAAAGCAGATCGACCTTCTCGGCATTGATCAGATCGCCGGCATGGCGCACGGCGTCCTCGGGCTTGCCGCCATCGTCGCGGAAGATCGTCTCGATCTTGCGGCCGAGCGCGCCGCCAGCGGCATTGACCTGCTCGAGAGCCAGCTCCCAGCCCTGGCGATAGGGCTTCAGGAAGGCGGGCTGGGCGGTGTAGCTGTTGATCTCGCCGACCTTGATCGGTCCTGACCCTTGCGCCCTGACCAGGGCGGGGGCGGCGAGGATGGCGGCGCCGGCGGAGGCGCCGGCCAGAAGACTGCGGCGGTCGATCGTCATGCCTGTTCCCCATGTCTGGCCCGGTGGCGGAAGCCCCAGCGCTCTTCGACAGATGTCGCATGCCGACGAAACCGCGTCAGCCGCGAATTCATTTGTATGCCTACGAATTTGAAGAGGCCCAAACTGGCTGTCAACGGCGAAAAATCGGCAGGCGCTGGACAGCCTGAAGGCACGGGCGGTCGGGGCGACGAGCCTCCCTCGGGGCATGGTGGCTCGGACTGATCCGACCGCTCAGGGCCGCCTCGATCGGGCCTGCCCAAAAATTAGGACAACGATGCTGCCCTTTTCCTCTTGTGAGGGTGGGCGTCGTTTCCTATGTATGACGCACCGCAGCAGCGATGCTGCGTCGCCCTCCTTGGGCGTTTCCTCCCTAGACTTGGGCTGCGCTCACGCGCGGCCCTTTTTTCTTTCCGGGCCGGAAACGGCGAGGCCGTCGCGGGCGCAGCCAGTGACACGCCCGGCTACGCCTGTCGCTCAGCGCGAGAACTTCACCGGCACGGAAAGCGAGATGCTGCCCCCGCCCAGTCCCTCGGGCGGCGCGGGCACGGGGCTCGCCCGGCGAATCATCGCCAACGCCTCCTCGTCCAGCAACGCATCGCCCGACGCGCCGACCAGACGCGCCGAGAGCACGCGCCCGGCCCGGTCGATGCTGAAGGCGACCTGGACGGTGCCTGGATTCGCGCCACCCGGAAACCGCTTGAAGCGGTTGAGATGCGCGACGAGCGTGCCGCGCCAGTTCGCCCGCGAGGCGGCCGAGGCGGTCGCAGCGCCTTCGGCCGGTGCGGCGGCGGTCGGCGCGACCGGCGCCAGCGCGCGCGGCTGTGCGGTGGTGCGCTCCGCCGGCGGTTTCTCGGGGTTGATCGGCTTGCGACGCTCCACGACCTTCTTCGGCGGCGGCTTGCGTTCGGCGGACTTCGGCCGCGCGGGAGGCGGTGGCGGTGGCGGCGGAGGCGGCGCCAGCACGGCCGCGGCATCGGGCAGCGACGGCAGTTCCGGGATCTTGATCTCGGGCTCCGGTTGGACCACCGGCTCCGGCGGCGGCTCCGGTGGCGGCTCGACCGGCAGCGGTTCGACGACCGGCTCGGGCGGCGGGGGCTCGGGTTCGGGCTGAGCCTCGACCATCTCGGGACCGGGTGCGACCTCCTGCGGCGGCGCCTCGGGCGCGACCGGCAGCGGCGCGAGTTCGATCATCACCGCGGCCGGCGGCGCGCCCATGGCGGCCTCGGCCCGCTGCCATGTCACCAGCATCCAGCCTGCGACGCCATGCGCGCCGACGACGACGGCGACCGCCAGCGTCCAGCGCGCCAGCGCAGGCCACAGCCGCGCCACGAAGCCGGAGGAGCGGCCGGTCAGCATCCCCTGCCCGCTCATGGCTTCGGGCCTCCCGCAGCCGCGGCCTGCCCGGTATCCTCGAGCCCGACGAGGCCGATCTTGAGGTAGCCGGCCTGGCGCAACAGGTTCATCACCTCCATCAGTTCGCGATAGGCCACGCCGCCATCGGCGCGCAGGAAGATGCGCTGCTCGCGGTCGCCGCCGGTCCGCTGGTCGAGCGTCGGGCCCAGGCCCTCGCGTGCGATCCCGTCATTGCCGAGCGCGAGGCTGAGATCGCCCTTCACCGTCAGGAAGATCGGCGTCTCGGGCCGCGGCTGAGGCTGCGCGTTCGAGACCGGCAGGTCGACCGCGACATCGACCGTCGAGAGCGGCGCCGCGACCATGAAGATGATCAGCAGCACCAGGATGACGTCGATGAACGGCGTCACGTTGATGTCGCTGACCTCGCCGAGATCGCCGTCCTGCGCGTCCTTCAGGGAAACGCCCATGACTCACTCCGCCGGAACGCGCGCGAGGGCCGGTGCCGGCTGCTGCGCCCCGGCCACCGCATGCAGGGCGGCGCGGCCGGCGGCGGAGGCCTGCCGGCGCTGCCGCTCCAGATCGCGCGAGAGGTGCTGCAGGATCTCGCCCGACGCATCCGACAGCGTCGCGCGATAACCCGTGATGGCGCGCGCGAAGACGTTGTAGATGATCACGGCGGGAATGGCGGCGACGAGCCCGATCGCCGTCGCCAGCAGCGCCTCGGCGATGCCGGGCGCGACCACGGCAAGGTTGGTCGTCTTCGCCTGGCTGATGCCGATGAACGAGTTCATGATGCCCCAGACGGTGCCGAACAGGCCGACGAACGGTGCCGTCGAGCCGATCGTGGCGAGCAGGCCGGTGCCGCGCGCCATCGCCCGCCCGGCCCGGGCCTCGATGCGCGACAGGGCGATGGCGACCCGCTCCTTGATGCCGTCCTCTCCCAGATCCGCGGAGCGCCGCGTCTCCTCGATCGCCGCGCCCAGGAGGGTCGCGACCGGACCGCGCAGGCGGCCCTTCCGGCCCGCCCCGCCCTCGGCCGCCTCTGAGAGGCTGCCTGCGCCCTCGAGCCGGCGCAGCGCCCGCCGCGCCGCCGCCTTGGCGGAGGCGAGTTCGAGCGCCTTGGCGAGCCAGATCGTCCAGGTCACCACCGAGGCGAAGGCCAACCCGACCATCACCGCCTTCACGACGATGTCCGCCGCCATGAACATGCCCCAGGGCGAGAGGTCATGCGGAACGGCCAGCGGGGCGACAGGCGCGGGAGCCGGCGCGGCCGGGACCTCCGTCGCCGGTCGGGGCTGGACGACGGGCGCGGCCGGGTGTGCCGCGCTTGGCGGCGCGATGCCGAAGGCGGGCGGTGCCGGCGGCAGCGCCGTGGTGGGCGCGGCCGCCGGGGCCGGCGCGCCGGGCGCTGTCTGGGCCGCGAGCGGGAGGGGGCCGCAGACAGTGGCGACGAGAACCAGTACGGTAAGCTGCACAAGCGCGCGCCGGCCGGCAAGAGCCTGGCGCAGAGACTGGGAGGACGACACCGCCTTCTCCTTGGAATAATTCAAAAAAACGTTTGCATTCAATGAGATGCGCGTGGCGATACGCCTCCCTCATGCGCTTGCGCATGTCAAGGCGAGCCGCGTCGCACGCAGCGATGGCTGGGAAAAAGGGCAAGGGCTAATGGTCCCGGGACGCCGGGCCGGCTCTGGCGCAAGGAAGCGCGCGGAGGTCGCTGCGGCCGATCGCCGCCGGGCGCCTAGTCGAGCAGTTCGCGGATGCGGACCGCCAGTTCCATCGCGCTGTAGGGCTTCTTCAGCCAGCTCGCCTCGGCGGCGAGTTCGCGCACGGCGACACTGGGCTCGGCGAAGCCCGAGGTCATGATGATCTTCAGGCCGGGCCGGAGCTTGCGCGCCTCTCGGGCCAGTTCGTCGCCCGACATGCCGCCGGGCATGACGATGTCGGTGAAGAGCAGCGCCACCTCCGGATGGGCGCCGAGGACGGCGAGCGCCTCGGCCGCCGTCTCGGCCTGGAGCACGCGATAGGTCATGTCTTCCAGCCGTGCGACGGCGACCCGGCGGACGCGGGCGTCGTCCTCGACGACGAGGATCGTCTCGCTGCCGCCGGGCAGCCCCGAGGGCGGCAGATGGCCATCCGCAGATACCGGCTCGGCCTGGGGCGCGACCATGCTGGCCGCCGGCAGGAACAACCGCACGCTCGTGCCCTGCCCCACCTCGCTGTAGATCTGGACATGGCCGCCCGACTGCTTGGTGAAGCCGTAGACCATGCTCAGCCCCAGCCCCGTCCCGGCCCCGACGCCCTTGGTGGTGAAGAAGGGCTCGAAAGCACGTTGGCGCACCTCGGCCGGCATGCCGGCGCCGGTATCGGTCACCGAAATCAGCACATAGCTGCCGGTGCGAACCTCGGGATACATGCTGGCGTAATCGGCATCGAGCTTCGCGGCGGAAACTTCGACCGTCAGCCGCCCGCCGCGAGGCATCGCGTCGCGGGCATTCAGCGCGAGATTGAGCAGCGCGTTCTGCAACTGCGACGCGTCGACCAGCGCCGCGCCCGGCGCCCCCGAGACGATGGTGCGCAGTTCGATGGTCTCGCCGAGCGCCCGTCGCAGCAGGTCCGAGAAGCGCGAGACGAGCTGCCCGACATCGGCGAGCTTGGCGTTGAGCGGCTGCTTGCGGCCGAAGGCGAGCAGCTGGGCCGTGAGCTTGGCCCCGTCCTCGGCCGCCCCTTGCGCCTCGCGCAGCAGGGCCCGCGCCCGGTCGTCGGTGAGCCGCCGCTCGATCATTTCGAGATTGCCGCTGACGACCGTCAGGAGGTTGTTGAAGTCATGCGCGATGCCGCCGGTGAGCTGGCCAACCGCCTCCATCTTGTGGGCCTGGCGCAGCTCCTCCTCAATGCGGTGGCGGCTGGTCAGGTCGCGGATGAAGCCGGTGAAGATGCGCCGGCCGGCGGCACGGGCCTCGCCGATGGCGAGCTCCATCGGGAAATGGGTGCCGTCCTTCTTCTGCCCCGTGACGACACGACCATAGCCGATGATGCGGCGTTCGCCCGTCTCGAGATAGCGCTCCATGTAGCCGTCATGGGAGCCGCGGTCGGGTTCGGGCATCAGCATCTTGACGTTGTGCCCGATCACCTCACCCGTCTTGAAGCCGAAGAGACGCTCCGCCGCCGCGCTGAAGGAGGTGATCGTCCCGCTCTCGTCGATCACGACCATGGCTTCCGGCACGGTGTCGAGGATCGAGCGCAGATGCGCCTCGCGTGCGACGAGATGCGCCTGCATGGTGCGCAGATCGCTGACATCGACATTGGTCTCGACGATGGCGGGCTCGGAGCCCGCCTCAGCGCCCGCGACCACCCAGCGGCTCGCGACGGAGACGGGCGTGCCATCCTTGCGTCGCTGCGTCAGTTCACCGGTCCAGACGCCCTCCTGCTTCAAATGGGCGACAATGTCGGCGAAGGGCTCGGGAAAGGCCGTCTCGAGCAGGTCATGGGCGACGCGGCCCAGCGCCTCGTCGCGGCTCCAGCCATAGAGGGCCTCGGAGCCGCTGGTCCAGCGGGTGACGACACCGTCGAATCCGTGGACGATGAGGTTCGCGCTGTCGAGGACATGGGCGATCTCGTCCAGCGTGGACGGGCTGGTGACGGTCGCCGGCATGCGCTCCCTCGATGGTCTCGTCAGTTCGGCCAGACCGCCTGCTGGATGCTGCGGCCGCCAAGGGCGTCTTTATCCCCGGCATCGGCCTCGCCCGCAAGCATCGCGAGCTTGCCGAGCTTGCGCACGACCATCGCGTGGCGGCTGCTCGGGGCGATGACGCCGCAATTGGTCAGGCGCGTCATGGTGCGGGACACCGTCTCGATGGTCAGCCCGAGATAGTCGGCCATGTCGAGGCGCGTCATCGGGATCTCGATCACCGGCTGGCGCTCGTCGCCGCCGAGGCGGCGCGCGATCAGCAGCAGGAAGCTGGCGACGCGCTCTTCGGCGCTCTTGCGGGCCAGCAGCACCATCTGGTCCTGGGCTGCCGCCATCTCGTCGCAGAGGCAGGCGAAGAGCTGCGGCCGCAGCTCCGGGGAGCGGTTGATCTCGTCCTGGAAGCGGCCGTGCTCGTAGCGGCGCAGCTTCGTCCGAGTGATCGCCTCGGCGGTATAGAGATACTGGTCCTTCAGCGAGACGCCGAGCAGGTCGCCGGGATAGAGAAAGCCGGTGATGACGCGGCGGCCGTCGCTGAGGATGCGGAAGATCCGCAGCGCGCCTTCGACCACCTCGAAGACGTGGCGCGCCTCGTCGCCCTCCCAGAACACGGCCGTGCCGGGCTCGAAGGTTTCGACCGGCTGGCCGCCGAAGAGGCTGTTCAGGCTGACCGGCTGGCTCGGGACCGTCGCGAATCGCCTGACAGCTCCGTGCGGCTGTGACATGGTGGCTTGCGAGAGCATCGGCGCGTCATCCTCTTGTGATCGACGAGCCGAATTGAAACGATCCCGGTAACGCCGGAACGCCGCGACGGTGACGCTTCGTGCGAAGATGTGACGGTTTGTAACAGCCGCGATCGTGGGAGAACCGACCTGCCTGCCATGCCCGAGTTGCCCGGCCGTAGCGAACAGATCCTGGTGGTGGATGACGATGTCCGCATCAGGCAGATGCTGACCACCTATTTCGAGGACGAAGGCTACCGTGTGACGGCTGTCGCAGACGGCGCCGCTATGCGCGAGGCGCTGCAGCGCCAGTCGGTGGACATCATCCTGCTCGATCTCGTCCTGCCCGGCGGCGAGGACGGGCTGATGCTAGCGCGCGAGGTCCGCGCCCGCTCTGACACGCCGATCATCATGCTCACCGGCCGCGACGACGTGGTCGACCGAATCGTCGGCCTCGAGGTCGGCGCCGACGACTACATCGCCAAGCCCTTCCATCTGCGCGAGGTCCTGGCCCGGCTGCGCACCGTGCTGCGCCGGCGCCAGCCTGCCGCCCCGGCCAGGGCCGAGCCGGATGATGCGATCCACTTCGACGGCTGGCGGCTCGATCTCGCGCGCCGCCAACTCGTTACCGCCGAGGGCACCGAGATCGTGCTGACCACCGGCGAGTTCGACATGCTGGCTGCCCTCGCCCGCGCACCCGGGCGCGTGCTTTCGCGCGATGTGCTGATGGACCTGACCCATGGCCGCAGCCTGGAGGCCTTCGACCGCACCATCGACGCCCAGATCGCGCGACTGCGCAAGAAGATCGAGCCCGATCCCAGCCGGCCGACCTTGATCAAGTCGGTCCGTGGCGTCGGCTATGTCTTCACGGGCAAGCCCTGAGCCACGGGCCAGGGCGGTTCCGCCATCGGCGAAGGATCGAGGATCAGCGCGACGCCGCCGCCGATCCGCCGCGGCGCCTCCATCCGTGTGAAGGATCGCGCCGCGGCGCCGGTGCGGATGCGCACGGCAGCGCAGTCGAGCCGGCCCGCCAGCGCACAGAGATCCTCCACCATGGCCGAGGCGACGCCCGGCTCGTCGGCCGCGCTCGCGACGACGAAGACGGGCACGTCGAGAATCGCGCCATGGACGGCATGGCGAGCCTGCCGGCACAGGCACAGGCCCTTGACGTGACCGCGCGGATTCGTGGCCACGCGCAGGTCCCGCCGCGCCCCGGCCACACCGCCGGGGGTATCGCAATAGGTCCGCCAGCTCTCGATGTCGGGCGGCGGGCTCACCGCCTCCACCAGCAGATAGGCGGCATCGACCTGCTCGGGCTTCATCCCGGCGATGGTGTAGGCTGCCTGCATGGCGAGGCTCCTTTCCCCGCTGTCGCCGTTGGCCGGGTTCATGCCGCCGCGCGCTCGTCTCCCGGCGCCGCGCCCGCGATCGGCAGCGAGAGGTCGAGGACGATCCGACCCTCGATCTCGCCGCGCCGCAGCCGGTCGAAGACCAGGTTGATGTCGCTCAGCGGCACGGTCGCGATCTTCGCACGCACCTTGCCCTCGGCGGCGAAGGCGATGGCCTCGTCGAGATCGTGGCGGGTGCCGACGATCGAGCCGCGCAGCGTGATCCGCTTCAGCACGACGTCGAAGATCGGCGTCGGGAACTCGCCCGGCGGGAGCCCGACCAGCGCGACCGTGCCCTTGCGCCGGACCATCCGCACCGACTGGGCGAAAGCCGGCGGCGAGACGGCCGTGACGAGGACGCCATGGGCGCCGCCGCCCGTCGCCGCCAGAACCTCCTCGACCGCGGTGGCCGAACGCGCATCGATCGCGACATCGGCGCCGGTCTGCCGGGCGAGATCGAGCTTCTCGGACGCGATGTCGAGCGCGACGACCTTGAGCCCCATCGCCTTGGCGTATTGGATCGCGACCTGTCCGAGCCCGCCGATCCCCGAGATCGCGACCCATTCGCCGGGCCGCGCCTCGGTTTCCTTCAGGCCCTTGTAGGTGGTGACGCCGGCGCAGAGGATCGGCGCCATCGCCGCGAAATCGACTCCGGCCGGCAGCCGTGCCGCGAAGGCCGCCGAGGCGATCGCATATTCGGCGAAGCCGCCATTGCAGCTGTAGCCGGTGTTGTGCTGGTGCTCGCAGAGCGTTTCCCAGCCCGTCTCGCAATATTCGCAGCGCAGGCAGGAATCGTGCAGCCAGGCGATGCCGACCGCATCGCCCAGCTTGAAATCGGTGACGCCGGGCCCGAGCGCCGCGACCGTTCCGGCGACCTCGTGGCCGGGAATGAAGGGCGGCACCGGCTTCACCGGCCAGTCGCCCTCGGCGGCGTGGAGATCGGTGTGGCAGACGCCGCAGGCGCGAACCTTGACCAGGAGTTCGCCCGGACCCGGGACCGGGATCGGCAGATCCATGATCTCGAGCGGCCGGCCGAGCGCCCGCACCACCGCAGCCTTCATCGTCGTCGCCATGGCACGCTCCCTCTTTGAGCCACCATTCTAGGGCGCCCACGAGCGAGAGCCTTGACGGAGATCAAGCCGCGCCGGGCCGGGCGGCGGCATCGACGATCTCGCAGGCGCGGCGGCAGACCGTCTCGGCATCCGCCTCGGCGGCAACACGGGTCCAGTCCCTGACGGTTGCGGCCTGGGCGAGCTGGGCTCGCACCACCGCCGCCGTGGCGTCGGACGGATCGCCGCGGCGCGCCTCGACCCGCGCCATCAGGGTCTGGGGTCGCGCCTCCAGCCAGATGCCTTGGAAGGGCACCTGCGCGGTCTGGGCGGCTTGCGCAATGCGCTCCCGATCCGGCGCGCGATCGAACACCGCCTCGACGACGACACCGTGCCCGCCCTGCAGGATCGCCGCGGCCCGGCTCGCCTGCTCGGCATAGACCGCCTCGGAGACGGCTGGCCGGTAGGCATCGGGCGGCAGCCGCGTCTCGGCCGCCACGCCGAAGCGCCGCTTGCGGATGCGGTCGCTCGCGAGCACCCGCGCGCCGGGCGGCGGCCCGACGCGGTCGGCCAGGGCGGCGGCGACCGTCGATTTGCCGGAGCCCGACAGCCCGCCGACCGCCACGAGGCGCATGACGGGCGGCGCGAGGCATTGGCCGGCCAGAGCGAGATAGGCCCGCGCCTCGGCGATCACCGTCGCATCGGCCCCGGCCTGGACGGCGAGCACATGCGCCCGAACGGACGCCCTCACCGCCATGAAGAAGGGCAGCAGCGAAAGGCCGCCCTCATCGCCCGTTTCGTCGAGATAGCGGTTCATCAGCCGGTTCGCGAGGCTGGCCGAGCCGCGATGCCAGAGATCCATCAGGACGAAGGCGAGATCGTAGAGGACGTCGGTGGTCGCCAGATCCTCGTCGAATTCGAGCGCGTCGAACAGGGTCGGCTCGCCATCGAGCAGGCAGATGTTGCGCAGATGCAGATCGCCATGGCAGCGGCGGATGCGCCCCTCCCGCCCCCGCGCATCGAGAAGCCCGCGGTGGCGCACCAGCGCCGCCTCGCAGGCGGCGTTCAGCGCCGCGACATCGTCCGCCGGCAGCCGGTCGGTGAGCGCGAGACACTTTTCGTTGATCGCCAGCACGGAAGCCATCGCCTCAGCACCGCCGCGATGGCTGTCGATCTCGGCACCGTCATGAAACGTGGCGATCCGCTGCGCGAGCGTCGTGATCAGGGCCGGCGTCAGCCGCCCCTCGGTGGCTATGCGGTCGAACAGGTCGTCGTCGCCGAAGCGACCCATCTCGACGACCGCCTCGACCAGCGCGCCCGCGCCGTCCAGTGCGAGTTCGCCATCGGCCTCGCGCGTCACCCGCCGCACCCGCCGCACCCGGCGATAGAGCACGGGCGCCGTGCGGCGGTTGAGCCACAGCTCGCGCTCACAGGCAGCGAGGCGTTTCTCCGCCGTCGAAAAGTCGAGATAGGGCAGCGTGACCGGCCGCTTCAGCTTGAACGCGGTCTTGCCCGCCAGCAGGATGACGGAGATATGGGTCGTCACGATGCGGGCCTCGTCCCGCGCGCAGCCGACCGCCTCCGTCAGCAGGGCCAGCACCGGTTCGAGCCCGTCGCACCCCATCGCTATCTCCCGCTTCCCCTCCATCGTCGCCGGCCCGCCCTCGCATCGCGTTGCGCTGGATCAACAGCACCAGGAGAACGTCGGCGGGTTCGACCGCTGCGCCCGCCTGCGCTAGACCATCGGCGAGGCCGACGTTGCCTTCATGCTCCGCCCGAGCCTGCCCAGCGAGAGAGACCCGCGTCATGACGAAAGAATTTGCCGGCAAACATGTCGTGGTGATGGGCGGCAGCCGCGGCATCGGCCGCTCCATCGCGCTCGGTTTCGCCGCCGGCGGCGCCGCGGTCTCGATCTGCGCCCGCACCCCGGGGCCGCTGGAGGCGACGCGGCGCGAGATCGAGTCGCAGGGCGTCACCGCCCATGCCGCCGCGCTCGACCTCGCCCAGGCCGAGGCGATCCAGGCCTATGTGCCCCAGGCCGTCGCAGCGCTGGGCGGGCTCGACATTCTCGTCAACAACGCCTCGGGCTTCGGTCATTCCGATGACGAGGCGGGCTGGGAGGCCTCGCTCGGCATCGACATGATGGCGGTGGTCCGCGGCAGCCATGCCGCGATCCCGCATCTGAAGCCCGGCTCCTCGATCGTGAACATCTCGTCGATCTCGGGCCTGCGCGCCAGCGCCCGCTCAGCGCCCTATGGCGCCGTCAAGGCAGCGGTGATGCACTACACCGCCAGCCAGGCGAAGATGCTGGCACGGCAGGGCATCCGGGTGAACTGCGTCGCGCCGGGCTCGATCGAGTTCCCCGGCGGCACCTGGGAGGAGCGCAGGACCTCCAACCCGGACCTCTACAACAGCACGCTCGCGACCATCCCTTTCGGCCGGATGGGCCGGCCCGAGGAGATCGCGCAGGTCGTGCTCTTCCTCGCCTCCGACAAGGCGAGCTGGGTGACCGGGCAGAGCATCGTCGTCGATGGCGGCCAGCTCGTCGGCCCCTGAGACGCCGCGGAGCGCCCCTCCCCTTAGCCGTGGCCGTGGCCGGCGCTGCCGGCGACCGCCACGGGCGGCACGCGCGGCTCCCCCCGGAGCCGGGTTTCCAGCTTCTGGAGCACGACGAAGACCGAGGGCACGACCACCACGGTCAGCAGCGTCGAGCCGATCATGCCGGTCAGCGTGGCGAAGCCGATCGATTTCTGGGCGTTGGCGCCGGCCCCGCTCGCCAGCACCAGCGGCACCAGCCCGAGGATGAAGGCGAGCGAGGTCATCACGATCGGCCGCAGCCGCAGCCGCGCCGCCTCGATCGCCGCCTCCGCCAGCGGCATCGCCTGCTTCAGATGCAGGTCGCGGGCGAAGCCGACGATCAGGATCGCGTTCTTGGCCGAGAGCGCGATCAGCAGCACGAGCCCGATCTGCGTATAGAGATTGCTGGAGAGCCCCAGCGCCAGCATCGCGCCCGCCGTCCCCAGAAGCGCCAGCGGCACGGAGAGGATGATGCCGAGCGGCGCGATCCAGCTCTCATACTGGCCGGCGAGCACGAGATAGACCAGCAGCAGACTGAGCGCGTAGACGACGAAGACCTGCCCCGCCAGTTCCCGCTCCTGATAGGACAGGGCCGACCACTCGTAGCCGGTGCCGGGCGGCAGAATCTGGCGCGCGATCTCGGCGAGGATGTCGAGCCCCTCGCCCGAGCTGACGTCGCGGTTGGGCGCGCCGATCAGCGTCGCCGCCGGGTAGAGGTTGTGGAAGCTGATCAGGGACGGGCCGATGCCGGGGCGGATATCGGCGATGGCGCCGAGCGGCACCATCTCCCCGCTCTTGGCCCGCAGCTTCAGCGTCCGCAGCCCCTCGGCCTCCATCCGCGCCTCGGCCTGCGCCTGGACGAAGACCTGGAAGACGCGGCCGCCCTTGCTGAACTGCCCGACATAGGCCGAGCCGACATAGGCGCCGAGCGCGTCGGTGGCGGCGCCGAAGGAGATGCCCAGCGCCTCCGCCTTGGTGCGGTCGATGACGAGCTCCACCTGTGGCGCCTGGGCGCTGAAGGTGTTGCGCGCCGCCTGGAAGCTGTTCTGCGCGCGGGCCCGCTCGGCGATGGCGTCGGCGAGGCGCTGGAGCTTGGCATAGTCGAAGCTGCCATCGCGCAGCTCGACCTTCATGGTGAAGCCCGAGGCGTTGCCGATGCCCTGGATCGGCGGCGGCGGCAGTACCAGCGCTGATCCATCCTCGAGATCGGCCATCGCCCGGTTGAGCGCGCCATAGAGGCCGAGCAGATCCTCGCCCTTCTTCCGCTGTTTCCAGTCGGTCAGCATGACATAGGCGACGCCGGCATTGGCGAGGCTGGCATTGTCGTTGAGGGCCGATAGGCCGGCGATGGCGATGACCTTGTCCACGCCCGGCACGGCGCGCGCCCGTTTGGTGACCTCGTCGAGGGCGGCCGTCGTGCGCGACAGCGAGGCCCCGTCCGGCAATTGTACCGAGACCAGCATGTAGCCGTGGTCCTCGACCGGAAGGAAGGAGGTCGGGATGCGGCTCAGCGCATAGACCGACGCCCCGACGAGCAGCAGCGTCACTGTGAACACCGCCGCGCTGCGCGCGACGAGCCGGCGCACCAGCCGCACATAGGCGCGTTCGCAGGCGCCATAGCCGCGCTCGAACATCCGGTAGATCCAGGCGCGCTGCGCGACGGGCCTGGGCGCCCGCAGCCAGAGCGCGCATTGCGCGGGCTTCAGCGTGACCGCATTGACGGCGCTGATCAGCGCGGTCGCGGCGATCACCAGCGCGAATTGCTGGTAGATCTCGCCGCTCAGCCCCGGCAGGAAGGCGGCCGGCAGGAACACCGCCATCAGCACGAGCGTGATGCCCATGATCGGGCCGATCAGCTCCTCCATCGCCCGCACCGTCGCATCATGCGGGCTCAGGCCACGCTCCATGTGATGGGCCGCGCCCTCGACCACGACGATGGCGTCGTCGACGACGATCCCGATGGCGAGCACGACGGCGAGCAGCGTCGAGATGTTGACGGTGAAGCCGAGCGCCGCCATCGCCGCGAAGGCGCCGATGATTGTTACAGGCACCGTGGTGGCCGGCACCAGCGTCGCGCGCCAGTCCTGCAGGAAGATCAGGATCACCAGCAACACCAGCACGGCCGCCTCGACCAACGTCTTGTAGACGGCGCCGAGCGACGCCTCGACGAAGCGCGTCGTGTCGAAGGGCACGCTCCAGCCCATGCCTTCGGGGAAGCGGGCCGAGAGCGCGGTCATCCGCGTCTGCACCAGCTTCGCCACCTCGAGCGCATTCGCCTCCGGCAGCTGGAAGATGGCGAGCCCGGCCGAGGGCTGGCCGTTCAGCCGGAAATCCTGGCCATAGGCCTGGGCGCCGAGCTCGACGCGGGCGACGTCGCGCAGGCGGGTGATGCGGTTGCCGTCGGCCCGCACGATGATCGCCTCGAAGGCCTCGACCTCATCGAGCCGGCCGGGCGTGAGCAACGTGGTCTGGAAGGCCTGGTCGCCGGCGGTGGGCGCCATGCCGAGCTGGCCGGAGGCGACGGAGCGGTTCTGCTGGTTGACCGCATTGACGATGTCGGCCGGCAGCAGCCCGCGCAGCTGCATCTTCTGCGGATCGAGCCAGATCCGCATCGCATATTGCCCGGCGCCGAAGACGTTGACCGCGCCCACGCCCGGCAGCCGGGCGATCTCGTCGAGCAGGTTCAGCGTCGCGAAATTCGACAGGAACAGGCTGTCATGCCCGGCGCGATCGGAGGTCAGCGCGACGATCTGAAGGATCGCGGTCGAGCGCTTGTTGGTCTGCACCCCTTGCGTCTGGACCACCGAGGGCAGCTGCGGAAGCGCCGCGGCGACGCGGTTCTGCACCAGGATCTGCGCCTTGTCCGCGTCGGTGCCGATCGCGAAGGTCACGGTCAGCGTGTAGAGGCCGTCGCTGGTGCTGGTCGAGGACATGTAGATCATGTCCTCGACGCCGTTGACCTTCTGCTCGATCGGCAGCGCGACCTCGCGCGCGATCACCGCCGCGCTGGCGCCGGGATAACGCGCCGTGACCTGGACCGTCGGCGGCACGACGTTCGGGTATTGCGCGACCGGCAGCCGCAGCAGCGCCACCAGCCCGAGGATGACGGTGAGCACCGAAATGACATTGGCCAGGACCGGCCGCTCGATGAAGAACTTGGCCATCAGCGCGCCGCCTTCGCGACATCGGTGACGGGACGCACCCGGCTGCCGGGAATGGCGTTCTGCATCAGGCCGACGACGACGCGGTCGCCCGCCGACAGCCCGGAGCGGATGACGCGCAGGCCGCCCTCACTGGCCTCGCCGATCTCGACCGCGCGCTGCTCGACGCGCTCCTGCCCGTTGACGACCAGCACATAACGCCCGGTCTGGCTGGCGCCGAGCGCCGCCTCCGGCACCAGCAGGGATGGCACGTCCTTCTGCAGCGGCAGCCGCACGCGGACATAGAGCCCCGGCAGCAGCACGCCCTTCGGATTCGGCACGGAGGCCCGCACCGCCAGCGTGCCGCTGCCCATGTCGAGTTCCGGCGCGACATAATCGAGCTGGCCGGCATGCGGATAGCCGGCATCGGTGTCGAGCCCGATCTCGACCGGAATGCTGCCGAGCCCGGCCAGCGTCAGGCCGCGCTGGCGCATCGCCTCGCGGATCCGCAGCACGGTCTGCTCGTCGAGCGAGAAGCGTACCTTGATCGGATCGCTCTGGACGATTGAGGCCAGCAGCGTCGGCCCGCCGACGCCGACCAGCGCCCCTTGATCGACGAGATGGGCGGAGACGGTGCCGTCGAACGGCGCCTTGACCTCGGTATAGGCCAGGTTGAGCTGCGCCTGTGCCACCTGGGCGGCGGCCTGCTCGCGGGCCGCGGCGGTCGAATCGCGCCGGCTCTGGGCGTTGTCGAGCGCGGCTTCCGAGGCGGCCTGGCGCAGCGCGAGCTGCTTCTGGCGGGCAAGATCGGCCTCGGCCTGGACCAGCAGCGCCTTCTGCTGGGCCTCGGCTGCCTCGGCGAGTTGAAGGCTGAGCCGGTAATTGTCGGGCTCGATCACGAAGAGCACGTCGCCCTGCTTCACGGCGGCTCCGTCGCGGTAGCGGATTTCGCTCAGCGTGCCCGAAACCCGCGCCACAAGATCGACCCGCTTCGCCGCGGCGGTCTGGCCCGTCAGCTCCAGATAGCGCGTCACCGGCCGCGCGACCGGCGCGGCGACGCGGACCTCGGCGGGTGGTGGTGCCGAGGCCGCCGGCTTCTCGTTGCAGCCGGCGACCAGAGCGGCGAGGGTCAGCAGCGCCGGCATCGCGAACCGCGGCCCGATCGACGACGGAACGGTCATCGCGAAGCTCCCAAAGGTGGGCCGGGAATGAGGGCGTCGCCGAGCAGCGTCACGGAGCGGCCCAGCGTCTCGAAGCGCTCATTGAGGGGCGAGCCGCCGGACCGGACGGGCCCCGCTCCGCTGGCGATGGCGCGCCCGATCGCGGCAATGGTGGTGCCGTCGCCGAAGGCCTTGTTGTGGTTGCGGCCGATCCCGCCCGCGACCTCCGAGAGGTCGTGCGCCTCGATTCCGAGCGCGCGGAACTGGCCGAGATCGGTGTTGGCGCCGGCGCGGATCTTGCCGCCGAACAGCCGCCGCGACAGGTCGAGCGCATAATCGTCGCGCGAGGCGTAGAGCACGATGCGGGCGGCGAGCGGACGCAGCCGCGCGACCTGGGTGCGGAACACGTCCATGTCGATGTCGGGCGCGGCCATGACGATGGTGCCGAGCCGTCCGAGCGTCTTCTGGTCGCCCGCGATCGAGAGCTGCCGCAGCGTCTCCATGGTCAGCCAGTTGCCCATCGAATGGGCGAAGATGTCGATGCCCTCGATGCCGGGATCGCGCGCCAGCCGTGCCAGCAGATCGGCCATCGCGTCCCGGCTGAAATTGGCGGAATCCTTGTCGTAGCCGTAGTCCCTGACCTCGCCGCGCGAGGGCCAGCTGAACAGGACCGGAAGACCGGGATAGTTCGTGTCGTCGACGATCTGGGCGAGGCGCACGACCGCTTCGTCGAACTGGGTGTTGTAGCCATGGGTGAAGACCAGCGCCCGGCGCCGCGTCTTCAACTCGCTGCGGGCGAGACCGGCAAACGCCGCAGCGTCGAGTTCGCGCGCGGCGACGAGCGCAATGTGCCTGTCGGGGTCGGGGCTATCGGCATCGGTCGGAACCGATCCGGCCGCCCGCCCCTTCGGCAGCGACAGGGTGAGGCTGGCATAGCGTGCCGCGTCGCCGCGCTCGCCCGAGAAGAGATGGCCCGGCTGATCGAGAGCCGGCCCCCGCGTCGTCACCGCCAGGACGGTGCGGGTCTTGGCCTCGGCCGGCGGCTTCGCCACCGGCACCAGCAGCCCGCGGCCCGGGCCGGCGCAGCCGCCTGCCGCCAGCGCCACGAGCGCGATCCCCGTCAAAGCCAACCGGCCGAGCTTGCATCGCATCGGCATCCCCCCGCCGCCTTCGATCCTTGGGGCCGCCGCTCAGCCGCCCCGCGCCTCGACGACCTTGCGGCAGTCGTTCGAGAGCTTCGCCTTGTTGTCCTTCAGGCAGGCGTTCATCGGCTGCGGCTGGCCAATGAAGGAGGCGCAGAGCTTCTGCGCATCCGAACGGCAGGCCATCTGTTCCGCACGGGTCGGCGCCGACTGGGCACCCGCGAGGCCGGTGCCCGCGAGCAGCAGCGCGCAGGCGAGCAAGGTCGATGTCTTCATGGAAAAGGCCCTCTCGGCTGGGAAGGTGACCCGGCGATCGACGATCTTCGGGCCTGTTCAGCATGGCCCGGCGCCCCGCCGTCGCCCATGCCATGTTCATGGGTGTCCCAAGGGCGGGATATCAGCCGGTTGGCGCCGTCGCTGCTGCCGCAGCAGCGGCGCTCGACAGGTCGTGCGTCGCGATCGCGACCTCGCGCAGCAGCCCCGCCACGGCGAGTTCGTCGATCGTCTCCTCGATCAGGCGGCGGATGAGGGGCCGGGCGCGCTCCGCCGCCGCGGCGCCGATGCTGAAGGTGAAGAGGAGTGCGCCGCGCGCGCCCTGTTCCGGCGCCGCATCGGGCTCGGGCGTGTCGAGCTTGACCGCGATGTCGCCGACGATCGCCTGCCGGATCGCCGGCTCGCTGCGCAGCGCCGCCGCGGCCTGACGCGTGAACAGGACGATGTCGTCGCGGTCCGGCGTGCGGTCGAGCGCGACGCTGATGCTCATCCGCATCAGCTTGCGGCTGTGATTGGTGACGGCGCCGAGTTCGCCGAGCGGGATCGTGTGCAGCCGACCGTCCTCCTCGCGCAGCCTCACGCTGCGCAGGTTGATCTGCTCGACCGTGCCCCGCCGCGAGCCGACCTCGACGGATTCGCCGATGCGGAAGACGTCGTCGACGATGTGGAAGACGCCGGAAACGACGTCCTTCACCAGCGCCTGCGAGCCGAAGCTGATCGCCAGACCGACGATGCCGGCGCCGGCCATCAGCGGCGTGATGTCGACGCCGAGCGCCGACAGCGCCACCAGCGAGAACACGACGCAGATCAGCGTGATCGTGGTGGCGCGCAGGATCGGCAGCACGGTCGAGAGCCGCGCCAACCGCGCGTCGCGCTCCTGCAGCGTCCCCTCGCCTTCCCCCGGCATCAGCGCGGCTTCCGTCCAGACATGGACGATCGCTGCGCCGGTCGCGCCCAGCACGAAGAGAAGCGAGGCGAAGCTCAGGCGGTAGCCGAACAGCCGCCCACTCTCCGCCGGCAGCCAGCCGAAGGCGCCGACGATCCAGAATTCGAGCCCGATGCGCAGGATCGTGACCAGGGCGATGCTGTCGATCAGCACGCGCAGCACGAAGAGCCGCCGCATCTCGGCCGGCTGGCGCGAATCGCGGATGCTCACCGCGATCGCCCGGTCGAGCGAGAGGGCCACCAGGAGCACGACCATCGTGCCGACCGCGCCGTGAAAGAGCGCGAAGCCACCGTCGACCCAGCCCCAGAGCCAGAAGGCGAAGGCCAGCAGGCTGAGGGTGATCGCGACGAAGCGCGGCGCGGCGCCGGTGCCATGGCGCCCGAGCGAGGCGAAGAGCTGCACCGCCCCGGCCGTCAGCAGGGCGGCGACGAGGCAGGAGATGAGCTTGGCGGACTCGGTGCTCAGGCCCGCGCGCTGGGCCGCCGCCAGCAGGACGATGTGCAGATGCGCCAGCGCGAAGAGCACGGCAAAGCGGCGCACCGCCTTGCGCGCTCCGGCATCGTCCACCCGCGCCAGGCGGAAGCGACGGAGTTGGGGCTGGAACAGGATGAGCAGCAGCGTCAGCCCCATCAGCCAGCGCACCAGCGCGATCACCATGTCGCGCGGCAGCAGCTCGCTGCCGGGCAGGATGCCGAGCCCGCGCACAAGGAGCACCCGCCCCGTGATCGCCGCCGCCAGCAGCGCCAGCACCTCCAGCCCGGCAAGCCCGGCCATGCCGGCGAGGGCGCTGCGCGCGGCCCCGGCCCGGCGGCGCGGGCCGGCGAGCATCAGGCGGGTCCAGAGATAGGCGAGGACGACCGCCGCGCAGACGGCCAGCGTCTGCGCCAAGGCGAGCGGCGCATCCGGCAGGGCGCGCGCCGCCACCCCGGCCATCTCGCCGGGCAGCCGCGGCGCCGTCGTCAATGCCGAGACGAACTCGCGGTCGGCCAGTTCGACGAGTCGGCGCAGCGCGTCCAGAGGCCCGATGCCGCTGCCTTCCCCCTGAACCGGGGCCGCGATGGCCTGAGCCGCTGCTTCTCCCGACATGCGCCCTCCCCCGCGCGGCCGCGGGGCTTTTCGCCCCTGCACCGCCACGCTCGACCAGAGCCCCTCGGCGGCGCCCCGGCCACCCCATCTTCATGGGATGTCACCCGCGGGAGCAACCGGCCAGATTGGGGTGTGTCGCGGTGCCTGGCCGGTCGGTCGGGACGCGGACGCGAGGATGGCGGAGGACACAACCCATGGGTCGCATTCGAGGAATCACGCGCGCTGCGCTCGGTCTGGCGGCACTCTCCGCGCTGGCCGCGCTGGAGCCGGCGCCGGCGCAGGCGGCGGTCGTCTACTGCAAGACGGTCGGCGTGCCCAAGGGCTGCGTGGCCCGCCCGGGCGCTCCGGTCGTGGTCGGTGCCCCGGCAGCTCGGGCGGCGGTGGCGACGCCCTATCGCGGCGTCGGGGCCGGCGCGCGCGGCGTCGGCGTGCGGCCCGGCACGCCTGCCAACCGCGGCGGCCCGGTCAACCGCGTCGGGCGCCGCTGAGCCGGCTCAGCCACCCGCCGTTTCCAGATCGGCGAAGCGGGCCGGCAGGTCGAGCGTCACGCGCGTCCCCTCCGGCCCCGAGGCGATCTCCAGCAGCGCGCCGCAGCGTTCGGCGCGCCGCTTCATGTTGGCGAGGCCGCGCCCGGGCGGATTGGCATCACTCCCGCCCGATCCGGCGAAGCCATGGCCGTCATCGGCCACGGTGATGCGGCCATGCTCGCCCGCTTCGCCCATCAGCGTCTCGATGCTGACCCGGATCGTGCCCGCCCCCGCATGCTTCGCGGCATTGGTGACCGCCTCGTCGAGCAGGCGCAGGACCTGGATGACGTGGCCCGGCCGCAATTCCGGATGAACGGGCAATCCCTGTGGAGTCAGCACCGTCCAGTCGAGCGCGATCCGGTGGGCGCTGAGCTGCGACGCGATCCGCTCCCGCCACGCCCCGAGCGCCAGCATGAGATCGCCGCCGATGTCGTCCATCGCGTCGATCACCAGCCGCAGATCCCGCAATGCCGCCCGGGCCGCCTCGCCGATCGGCGCACCGCCGCTGCGCTGGCGCTCGCTCAGGGCGACGATGCTGACGAGCTGGCCGCCGAGACCGTCATGCAGGTCGCGCATCAGCCGGGTGCGCTCGTTCGAGAGCGCCATCGCCCGGGCCCGCTCCTCCTCGCGGGCCAGCGTCGCGCGCAGCTTGTCCTCGGCTTCGCGGACGAGTCCGACCATGCGCGAGGCGAAGCCGTCGACCTGATTCAGGGCGCGGGCAAAGCGCCAGGTGAGGCCGATGCCGATGGCGATCACCATGGCCGAGTAGGAGATGCGCGAGAAGAAGATCCGCCGGTCCGACGCGACATCGAGAATCGAGAAGATGTCAAAGGCCCAGAAGAACAGGACCACCGTCACCGCGCTCCCGAGCAGGAGGGTGATCATGTCGCGCCGCCGCAGGAAAACGAGTGCGATGATCACCGCCGTCGACACGAGACAGAACATGACGGTGAACGGCCCAAGCAGGAGATAGAGTCTGCGAACCGGCACGGGACCAGCCAACAGGCCCACGACGGTGATGATCAGCCCCGGTAGGAACAGCAGTGCTGCGGCCCGCGGCAGCTTGAGCCCCAGGAAAAGAACGAAGAACACCACAGCGAAGGCGCTCTCGAGCGGTGCAGATGCGATCAGCACGGCATTGAGCCCGCCATAAAGCGATTGGCCGCTCGGCGCGGAAATGAAGGTCTGAGTCACGCCGAGCGCCATCGAGGCGGCGAGCGCTCCATATTCGGGCTCGTGCCGCCGCATCAGCCACATCATGCCGAGGATGACGGCCAGGATGCTCTGCCAGGCTGCCAGAACCACGGGCAGCGTCTCGAAGAGCAGCACCCGCCGCTCATAGGCCGGCCGCAGCGCTGCGTCCGGGCCGACATAGACCCGGTCGAGGAAACCGGTCAGCGGCCCCCAGACGAGGAGGCGAACCGTCAGCTCATTGGGGCCGGGTCGCAGCAACACGGAGGGGACGACCGCGATCGCCGGCGTGCTGCGGTCCGGCCGGTTGGCCGAGGGCGTGCGGCGGCTGTCGAGGATCTCGACGCCGTTGACGGCGACCACGACCCCGTTGGTGAAGCGGGGCAGCATCACCGCCCAGGCCTCTCTCGCCGGGGCCGCGGGAGGTCCCCCGAAGCTCAGCCGGAACAGCGGCGGATCGTCCATGGTGTAGCGGGTGTCGAGGTGATGCGGCAGCGTCACGGCTCGTCCGGCCGGCTCCAGCCGTGCCTGCGACAGGCCGTAGCGTTCCGGAGGCTCGGGCGCCGGCAGCGCGGCGAGCAGGAGGCAGAGGTAGACGATCAGCGCCTGCAGCGCCAGATAGCCTGCCAGCCAGAGCGCGATCCGCGGCGCGTCCATCGGCGCCGCTGGTGCCTCGGGCGCCTCCCGGCCGGTCGCCGCCTCGGTCACAGCCGGATCAGGCCCTGCTGCAACGCCTCGAACACCGCCTCGCCGCGGGTGTTGACCTCGAGCTTGCGGTAGATGTTCTTGATGTGCCCGGGCACCGTCTGGCGCGACAGGCCGAGATGGCCGGCGATGTCGGCATAGCTGAAGCCCTTGGCGATGCCCCAGAGGATGTCGATCTCGCGCGGCGTCAGCCTGGCCGTGTTGAGGGCGTTGGGCGCCGGCGCGGCGGAAGGCTGCGTCTGCGTGCGGCGCACGATGAAGCGCGCGATCGAGGCCGAGATCGGCGAATGGCCGGCGACGAGGTCGCGCACCGTCGCCGCGATGTCGGTCGGAATGCGGATTCCGATTCCGACCGGCCATCATTCCGATAATTGACCGGCCGGGATTC
>LSIG01000036.1 GCA_001556125.1 Rhizobiales bacterium CCH10-E5
CCCTTGGAATCACGAGTGCCCCAGTCGCTCAACCCTTTCGGGACGGGCTCTAAGCTGTTGATCTTCTTCGGACGCTTCCATGCAGACCATCTCGCTCCTTGACGCCGCGGTTGCCTTGCTCCCTACGTCCGTCCATATGATTTGGGGACGGCGTGCCATCACGTCAAGTAACTAGACGCGATGTTCTGATGAGAATCGCGTTTCTTGGAGGACAACATATGGAGGAGGGAAGCGAGCGGCTGCGCTGGGGGGTCCGCCGACGGCTCGAATTTATCGACTTCAGACTTTTCTGGGACGGCCGATTCAATCGCAGCGACCTGTCGGTCACGTTCGGCATCTCGGCACAACAGGCGTCGGCGGATATCGGGCAGTATGAGAAGATCGCCCCCAAAAATCTCCATTACGACCGCGCCGAGAAGGCTTATATCCGTGCCGAAGGTTTCGCGCCGGCATTCATAGGCGAGACGATTGAGCGCTACCTTCTCCAGCTAGTCGCTATCGAAAATCACTGGATGCGGCCCGGCGACACCTGGTTCGACGCCATTCCGCCGATCGAAGTCATCACCCTAGGCCGCAGAGCGACCGATCCGACGGTCTTGCTGCGCGTGCTGGACGCAATCCGCAAACGGCAAGAAATCGACATTGAGTACGCGTCGCTGACCGGCTCGGTTCAGCCGTCCCGGACGATCGCACCCCATGCCCTCGCCCACAGTGCCGGCCGCTGGTACGTGCGGTCATGGTCACGCGACCACAATGATTTTCGAGACTACAATCTCAACAGGGTAATTGCGGTCCTCGCCCACCGGCCTGCTACGGTTGACGTCGCACTCGATTTCGAATGGGTCCATAAAATCAATCTTGTCATTCGGCCGAATCCGGGCTTGCCGCCTGAGCGGCAGGCAGCCGTGGCCGCCGAGCACGCCATGACGGATGGCCGGCTCATACGGCCGTGCCGCTTGAGCCTCAGCTTCTACCTGATGAGCGAATACAATCTCGACGTCGAGCCGGGCGTGCTCAAGCCCGAGAAGCAGCAGATTGTTCTTCACAATCGCGACGAGGTCACCCAGGCGCGTGCCTCCTCGCGCCAGATGTCGATCGAGGCGCTCGCGCGCGCTTCACAATCGGTCCGATGATAGTGACGCTCCCGACAACTCGCACCTGCTGTCCCCGACTCTGGCGCGTGCATCGACCATGGCAATAGCGGCCACCATTCTGTTTGGAAGTCTTGCCCGCGGCGATCAGTCGGAAGGCTCCGACACCGATCTGCTGATAATCGATCTCGACGACGACACCCGTCACGTCTCGGTCGGTCACCTGTCGCTATTCGTCTATCCTTGGCGCCAACTGGCGCAGGACGCGCATAGCGGCGATCTCTTTGTTTGCCATCTTGTCCGCGAAGCGAGGGCGCTGATCGATCCTGACGGCTATCTCGAGAAGCTCCGAGATGCATTTCAGCTCAGGGCGAGCTATGCCGACGAGATCGGCCGGGCGGCAGACTTCGGTTGGTATCTCGTCCTCTATGGGGACGAACTTAACGCTTTGCTCCTGACGAAACGGGCTCTTTGGTGCATTCGAACGATCCTGATCGCCCGGAGCGCCGAGCGGCGCGATCCCGTTTTTGCCCCGCACCAGCTCGCGGAGGAAACCCAATCGGTTGCAGCGCGCGAGTTCCTGAGCCACCGGCACCATCCACGCGACGACGCCACGGTTCGTCAGGTGCTTCGCTTGTTCCTTGAAGCAGAAGGACTATCGGACGCCGCTCTCCTAAATGCCAGTCGCGAGACTTTTCTCCAACGGTTTTCCGCCACCGCCAACAAGGTAGCGTTGCAGACGCTCCATCAGGAAGACGACAGTCGAGCAGGTTATGTTGGCTAGCATGACCGACCAACTCGCATGGCTGCGGTTCGTGGCGATCTACCCCGCGATCCGATCCAGCGCTTCAACGACATCGGCGAGCGAGGCGCGTCCAACTTTTGAAAATAGCGTCCGCGTTGATTTCCAAGCGCGAATCCGTTGCCAATTGCCAATAAAGATCACTGTGACTGGAACTCCAGCCGCGTTCATTGATTTATATCACAGGTCGATATATGTTTAATGAGAGAGAGCTAGAGGGCCTGATCGACCAGGCGGGCGTGTTTGCCCTGACAAACGGATGGCAGCTCGTGATACGCGCAGAATGGACAATCGTCACGCCGCAGCGTCCTCATGGCCTTTCGTATGCGCTTATTTTGCAAGATCAGAAAGGGAATCGGCTACTCGGTTTCGACAACTCGCATGCTTATGACGACGCGCCACCGGACGCCCCATTCGACCATGAGCACCCTCCTGGCATGGTCAATCGTCGGATTAGATATGACTTCATCAGCGCCTCAACCCTGATTCAAGACGGCTTCGAGCGAGCTGCTACTTATTGTGAGTCAAAGGGTGAAGCGTTTGATTTTGTAGAGGAAAACCCATGAGTAACGTCATTTCCGGAAATGCACTGCGGGATCGCATCCTCGCAAAGCTCTCCGCGAAGGCGGAGCGGACCGAAGACAATCTGGATTGGCTAAAAGCCATATCTGTGCCTTCGCACCGCGAACTCTTGACCCTAATTGCCCAAGAGGAGCCGGGCTCGATCGGGCAGCTCGCAGAGCTTGCGGGCAAAGCACAGCCCAACGTGAGCCGTTCCCTAAGTGCGCTCGCTTCTGCGGGACTTGTGGAGATCGAAACGTCAGGGCGGGTTGCCATCCCGCGCCTCACGACGCTTGGGCTGGAAAAGCTCCAGCAATTCCGGCTGGTGCCTCAACCTGTGCCTTCTCCAAGAGTGGATGGCGAAGGAACGGACGGCCGCGCTTTTGAACTCGGGGTGTCTGCGTCCCCTGACACACCTGCTGTCCTGGACCGAGATTTTATCCAAGGTTCATTCACCTTGAATGCCCGAATTCGAGACGGAAGTTCATTTGAGGGGACGTACGATGTCGACATTGTCAAAGAGGTCGGACACCTCACTCATAATTGGTGGCGCGTCATCTATCGCGCCGATGCCCCATATCACGTCGGGGTGTTCAGAAGCACGCGAGGAAAGCTGGCTGCCTGCTCATTTAAGTCGACTGGTCGTAATGTCGAGGTGCTGCTGAGCCGCTCTGAACCCGATATGGCGCCAGCGGTCGCAGCCATTTTCTCGACCACCGATTTTGAGAATCTCCTGCTAGACTCGCTGGCGAAGCCAGTGGTCTTAATGCTGCGTTCACGGGGGCGCTACGATCGCCCACTTGAGTCCAATGTGAGCCAAATCGAAGAGACGCGATCTTACCCGAACGAGTATCAGTTCGCTCGGACCGCTGGAGCTCTTGGGTTGATCCCCACTGCCTTGTCGGAACAAGCCGCTGTCTCTGTGCGCGAGCTCGTCGAGTACATCGATGACGAGGATGTTCGGCTCGATTTCGCCTCTGCCGTGTTGGGGGAGGATTTGAATGCTGGTCGGGAATGGGTTGCGCGCGAGATGGAAGCCGCGGGGCAGGGAAACCGACTTCCGCGGCTTCCCGAATTGCGCAAGGAATGCCTGTTGTTAGCCAACATGGAGGCAAACCGCCCGTACAAGATTGGGATTTCGCTTGCGAAAGCCGTTCGGAAGAAGATTGGGTTGGCTTGCGATACAGCGTTTGGCGGCCTGAATGGATTGGCCAAGCAGATGGGCGCGGATGAGGGAATATCGCTTAGTTCGGATCCGCCTGGATCACTTCTCGCTTTTCAGGGCCTTAATAATGGCGAGCCGATACTACTGACTTCGGACAGAGGCCCTGTGGGATCGACATTCGTGATGGCCCGGGCAATTGGGGATTACATCGCGTATGGAAGCCGCAAATCGTGCGTCACGGAGCTTTACACGGAGCGCCAAGCCCTGGGTCGCGCCTTCGCCGCGGAGCTCCTCGCTCCTTCCGAAGCTATAATTTCGATGGTGCACAAGGAAGACAAGCCGATGAACGCGATCGCCCGCCATTTCGGCGTGGGGACCGAGGTCGTGCGTCGCCAGTACGACAACAACTCGCAGTTTGTGCGCGCGCCGTTCAACAATGGAATGTCAGCAAGCGCTTGATCTCCGAAATCGCGATTGCTCATCCTGCCGTGCAGTCGCGGCTTGTTGGGACGTTAGGTACCCGACCGAATGGCGCTCTACACTTGGCATCAGCGCCTGTGCTTCTCTGCTGGGAACGGCTACTCCGCCGTTCGATTGAGCGAGAGAATTTAGCGCGACGGATCACATGATCCCCCAGGCCCGGTAGGGCTTCCGGCCGGTGAGTTCGCGCGGCAGGCTGCCGCCGAGCTCCTTCAGCATCGCCTCGACCGCCTGCGGCGTCACTTTTAGCCGGGCCGCCGCGAGTTGCACGGTAACCAGCGGAGACGCGACGAACACGTCAACCAACTCCGCCAATTTCGAATTCCCCCGCCGGCCCTCACACCTCCGCAGCATCACGCTCCGCGCCAGCGAGAGCCGATCGAGATCGCCCTGCCCGAACGCCGCCGCCTCACCAAACGCGCCGAGCAGCCCCGCGATCCGGGAGTTGAGCGCCAAATGCGGGCTCCACCGAAACCGTCCCCGCCTGAGCCCCAGCCCAAGCGCCGGCAAATGCGCCGAACATAAACCCCGCTGGCGCAACACGGTCGCCGCGAACGCGAAGCCGAGTTCGCCCGCGCGGTCCGACGGCTCGAGCCAGAGCCAGGCATCGAGCGCGAGCGCGGCGGCAAGCGCGGCCGGCAGCCCCCTCCCCTCCTCCAGAATGGCGAGCCAGCGCGCGAACCGCCCGGCGGCGTCATAGCCGGGATCGCGCAAGGTCAGGTTTTTGCGACCCTCCTCGGAGGACAGATCGTTCCAGGCATCGAGCTTTTTTCGCGTCCGGACCAACAATGCGTCGATTTCGGCGAAGGCCGGATCGGCGTGATCGTCCTCCTCCTCTTCCTCAAGGTCGAGGGTATCCTCGTCGGCCTGGTCCTCCTCGTCGTCTTCACGATCGGTCCGGTCCCAGGGCGCTGCGAGCTGTTTCACGGTCCCCGACGGGGTCGTCGCCCTGCCAGGCCGACCTGGTTCCGGTGGCCCCTCGATCCCGAGCCGCAGTCGCAGGGCGCTCTCGCTCAAAATCTCGGCCGGCTCGCGCCGCGCCAGGCGCCGTCGTTCGTCGAGCATGGCGGCGGCCCGCGCGAGCTCGCGCGTCGGGCTGCGCACATCCATGCCGGCGTCGTGCAGGACGAGATCTTCGAGCGGGCACAGCCCGCCGGTGAGCCCAATCAGGGCCTGGGCTTCGAAGGCGTGGCCGCGCTGGCGTGCTCCTTCCCCCAGGACGGCCTCGGCGCGGAGCAAGCGCTCGTCGAAGCGAGCGAGCGCGACCGCCGCGGCCTCCGCGGCTGCGGCGCAGTCGCAAACCAGGGCTTGGCGCTGGGTGTGCCGGAGTCCGTACCTAATTGATTTCACATCCAGAGAACTATCACAGCCAATTTAAATAGCCATAAACTTGTTTCACATCGACATCATTTAGTACGTATCCATCACTATCGATAATTACCTCTTATCGATAGCGATGGACATGGCGCTGGAAATCGACGAAATTGGCGCTCCGGATGACCGGCGGCGACGTCGGACGGGCCTCCGGTCGTCGAAATCGGCCCTCGTGAACGGTACCAGGAGCGCCCGTGGCCTCGACCTCCCTCCCCTCGGCCGAGCCAACTGCCCGCCGCGCCGAAAAACTCGACGCGCTCGCCGGGATTTTGCCGCTGGAGCGCCGCGATCAGCTCGCAAAAATCCTCACCGATGACGATGTCGAGACCCTGCGCCATCTCGCCCGCGAGGGCATGGGCGAAAACTCGCTCCGGGCGCTGGCCTCAGATCTCGCTTATCTCGAAGCCTGGGCGCTCGCTTCGACAGGGTCTGCCCTGCCCTGGCCGGCGCCGGAAGGCCTGACGTTGAAATTTATCGCCCATCACCTTTGGGACCCGGCACGCCGCGCCGAGGATTTTTCGCATGGCATGCCGGCCGACGTCGAGGCTGCCCTGCGCGCCGGCGACCATTTGCGCAGCGACGGGCCGCACGCGAGCTCGACGGTGAAACGCCGCCTGGCGCATTGGGCCACCCTGCACCGCTGGAAGGGGCTTGAAAGCCCGCTGGGGACGCCGGCGATCCGCACCAGCATGCGTCTGGCGGTCCGGGCCAGCGCAAAACCGCGCCGGCGCAAGAGCAAGCGCGCCGTCACCCGCGACATTTTGGACCGGCTGATCGCGACCTGCCAGACCGACCGTCTCGCCGACACACGCGATCTCGCCATTCTGCTCGTCGCTTTTGCGTCGGGCGGACGCCGGCGCAGCGAGGTCGCAAAACTGCGTCTCGAGCAGCTCAGCGTTGAGGCTGACGTGCCGCTCGATCCCGATGATCAAAGTTTCCCGCGCCTGCCCTGCATGGCGATCGCGCTCGGCCGCACCAAAACCGCCCAGGCCGATGACGACGCCCGGGTGCTGCTGATCGGGCCGCCCGTGGCGGCACTGCGCGAGTGGATCGAGCGGGCGGATATCAATAAGGGGGCGGTGTTTCGGGCGATCGACCGCTGGGAGGCGATCGACGATCGGGCCCTGACGCCGCAGGCGATAAACCTGATCCTGAAACGCCGATGCGCGATGGCCGGGCTCGATCCGGCGGAGTTCTCCGCGCATGGCCTGCGCTCCGGCTATCTCACCGAAGCGGCGCGCAACGGCGTCGCCCTGCCCGCCGCCATGCGCCAGTCGCAGCATCGCTCGGTGCAACAGGCCGCGCGCTATTACAACGATGCCGACCAGGCGCTGGGCAAAGCCGCGCGGCTGGCGATCTGATCTTTCCTTCAGGACCGGCAGCCTTCATGTTTTCGGCGGTCGATGGAGATGCGTCATGCCGATGAGCGACGACAAGCAACAGCATTTTCATGCTCATCTCGATAAGGCCGTCGATGCAGCCAAGGCAGCCCTGGCGCCGGTGTTCGAGGGTGGCGCCTATGACCTGCCGGAGGACGAGCTGACGCTGCTGTCGGAGATCTCGTTCAAGCTCGGCATGCTGCGCATGGTCATCATCGACCAGGAGCTGATCGCCGACCAGGTCGAGGCGCGCTGGCAGGAGGAAAAGACGCGGCGAGCCGCGGCCCTGCTGCGTCTGGAGCAGCGCTCCTCGAACCGGCCCCGGTAACCTCTATCGGCATTGCCGCGGATCGAGCCCGTGCGCCAGAGCGCGACGCGGAGCACACAAACCGCCCGGCGATTGCTGCTGCCAGGAACGGTTAGACGCGCGCGGACAGTCGGACGCGCGGCGACGCATCGGATCGCTCAGGCGCGGCCAGGACCCACCTTGCCCGGCAGAGGCCACCGCGACCTCGCTAATCGCCACCCGCCCGGCCCGACAGATTGTCCCGTCGAACCAGCGGCAGCCCTCGCGCTCGCAGGGCGCATTGACCGCTCCGCTGAAACTGGATCCCTCGGCCGCAAACAGTGGGCACATTGTGGCCGGGCAAAAGGTATTCGTCATCGGGCTCCCAAGCCGGAAAGCTGCTCGACCTGGCTGGAGGTGACGATTTCGGCGCCCGCGATCGAAGCGATCCGGCAATCGCGGTCAACGCGGAATGAAAACCCCTGCCCTGCCAGCCACTGCTCGACCTCCGCCGCGCGCGCTGGCCCAATGCCTTTTTCCGCCTCGAGCTCGGCCCGGCTATAGGCCGCCGCGATCCGCGCCAGATTGGCGGCCCTTTCGCGGGCAAAGCGGCCACCGAGTGCCGCGTGGCGACCGGAGAGCAGCACGGTCAGTATTGCTCGGGACAGTTTGGCCATTGCGAGCATCACAAGCCCTCGCGGCGGAGTCTGCAAGGCCGCGATAGCCCTGAGCAAAACATCCAGACAGAGCGTGGCAGCGCTGCATCACGATCACGCCCGCTTCTTTTCGCGCTTGCGGCTGCCGATCAGCGCCATCAGCATCGGCCCGAGCGAGAACTCCGCCGCTTGCGCCTTTCGTGTCAGTTCGCGCAGATAGCCGCCGGCGCTGGATATTGCCTCGCCGCGCTGCAGGATCGCCGCCACCACGATCGAGGCCTGGACCTCGTCCATGACGCCAATCGCCTCCTCCCAGGCGCTTGGGCTGATCCCGAGCATCGGCCGGACGACGGCAACCGTCGCCAAGAAGTCGCGCCAATTGGCGATTCCGCCCTTCGAATAGTCGATGAGGTCGGGACAGGCGTCCAGAACCATGCCCAGCGGGAACGTCCCATCCGGCACCCGCTTCGGTTCCGGCACGATCTCCAAACCAACCCCCCTGCTTTCTGGAAAGCGAGGTTCAAGTTCAACAGGGGAGTCTGGATTTGAATTCTGTATGTGACGCTCATTCTGAGACTCATTGCCGCTCATATTCTGAGTTTTGATGTGATTTTCCAGCAGGTTGAGGATTTCGTCAGCCAGCAACGAGAGCTCGTCTGCGATCGGCTCCAGCGCCAAGCGCGTCGCACAGCGCGGAATCCGCGCCATGATGCCGCGATAGAGCTGATGGACCTCTGCCCAGTCGGCCGGGCCTTGGCCGCCCTGCTGCGTTGGGACACCTTCCTCGATCCCTGTCGCAATCATTTTCGCAATGTCGCGCCGGCAGATCGTGATCCGCTCGCGGACCAGGCGCAGCGCCCGCGCTTCGGCCTCGACCTCGGCCGCCAGGGCTTCGAACTCTTCCGACCGCACGACAAGCGGCGCTAGGTCGAAGCCGAAGGCGAACTCGATCTCCCCTGCCCTGCCCTTACGGGCGTAGCGCTTGCCGTTGGGGCTATCGCGCCGGACGATCAGCCCGGCGTCGACCAAGGCCGCCAGATGGCGCCTGAGCGTCGCCATCGGCATGCCATGTGCGCGCAGACTGAGCTGATGGTTGGACGGGAAGACCACGAGGCCTTCGCCGGTCAGGACGGTTTCCGGATGGAACGACAGCAGAGCGTCCAGAACGGCCAGCGCCCGCTCGGGTACGCCGAGCGCATTTTTGGCCGTGCAGATCGCCCGGAAGATATTCCATTTGTGGACCGCTTTTTCCGGCGGCCGTGTTTTCGCGCTCGCTTGGCTTGCCACGTGGGCAAGCGTCAGCGATCGCCGCCCAAAAGGCGTCGTCGAAGGTCGTGTTTCCATTGTCCTTGCCTCGTTTAGGGCAAAGAAAAGCTGCTCGCCGAAACGGCGCTGAATCTGACACGAGACTCTTGACGGTGATTCGAGGAAGTGCGATTCTCAGACTGCCAGGAATGAGAAGGGCTTCCGGAACGTCGTTTCGGGGGCCTTTTTCTTTGCTTCAAACGCTCCTTTCAGGGTTGATAGTACGCGGTTCACGCCCCTGCGCGGCGTTTGAACGCCGCGTAGATTTCGGGAATAGTCTCGACGAGATAAGCACCGAAATCGGCGGCTACCTTTTTGTCGATCGTAACGGTCAGTGCTTTCGCATCATCGCGAATGCTGGCGACGCGCAGACCATCGTCAGATCTCCATATCGTCGGCCGCACGGCCTTTGCCTTCCTTGCTGCCACCCCTTCGAATATCTTGCTGAACCGCTCATCTGAACTCAATGCAGAGAACTGTGCTGCGGCCATCGCTTTACGCGCCTTTTCGATGGCAGCTGCGCCGTCAAGCCTCGCTGACAATTCAATCCAACGATCGCGCCCAGCCTTCGGCGCAGGCCCGATAGCCTCGATAATGTCGTTGGGAATTTTGACGGCCGAGGAGATCAGCCGGGACAGGCCAGACTTGTCGACCGACAAAGCCGCCATGATCGTCTCGCGATTAAATCCCCCTTCTTCTAGGCGCGCCGCGAAGAGAGCCTTCTCGATAAAAGATAGGTCCGTTCGTGCACTGTTTTCTTGCCCCTGGGCAACGACTAACTGCTCGTTCGAAAGAGGCTTGACGATAGCTCGAACGGTCTGCCCGAGTTCCTTCAACGCTCGCAGCCGGCGCCGGCCATAGGCGATCTGATATCGGCCCTCGTGATCTGGATGGGGGCGCACCAGGATTGGCACCTGCTGGCCATGCTCTCGAATAGAGGCCACCAGAAGCTTATGGTCGTCGCCTGTGTCTGCCAGACGATCGGCGATCAGTGACGCGTCAATCAGGTCGGTTGCAAGGTCGAGTACCGCGTGGGCCTTCAGCTGTTCGATCGAACGCGTAACAGCGCCGATGGCACCACCTCGCGGGCCAAATGCGCTCGACTGCAGGCCTTGAATCGGCTGTGTCGGGCTGGCAGGCGGAGGCATGGCCGCCGAGTTGCCGGCCGGCAACTTTTCGTCGAGCAGCCCAGCCAAGAGGTTCTTGCGCGCCATCAGCTTCGTCTCCAGGCGGAGAGGATCAGCTGTTCGATCTCGTTATTGACGTTGTCCAACGCCTCGAGCGCTCGGTCATAGGTCGAACGGGTGAATTGGTCGCGACTGACCTCATAGAGCGTTTGCTTGGTGATTCCCGCATCCGAAATGGCCGTGCTCTTCAGCATGGGGTAATTCAGGACATGTTCTCCGAACATGGAACGCATGAACGACATCATCTGGTTCTGAGGACCATCTCCGGGTTCATATCGGGTGACGAGATAACGCATCCAGTCATAGCCCATGTTGCCGCCGGCATTGGCGACGACGCCGAGCAGATCGGAGGTCATGATCAAAAACTGGCACATCGACATGACGTCAAGCATCTGCGGATGAACCGTCACGAGCACCGCCGTCGCGCAACATAGGGCTGACAGCGTCAGGAAACCGAGTTGGGGAGGGCAATCGACGACGACTATGTCATAATCATCTGCGACTGACGCCAGCGCCGAATCCATGCGAGTAAAGAACATCGTCTCAAGCTGCTTCTGGCCCATGAGTGCTTTCGGAGTTTCGTGTTCAAACTCCATCAGCTCGAGATTGCCCGGCACCAAATCGAGATTGGCAAAGTAGGTTTTCCTGATGACCTCTTTCAGATCCCGGCGCTGTTCGTCATAGCGGATCGCTCCGTAGAGGGTCTGATTGTCGCCGACGTCGAATTCCGGTTGGAAACCGTGGAGCGCCGAGAGGCTAGCTTGCGGGTCAAGATCAATCGCTAGGACGCGGTAGCCGCGCAAAGCATGATACTGAGCCAGATGGGCCGCAGTCGTCGTTTTGCCACTGCCCCCTTTGAAGTTAACCACGGTGATGACCTGCAAATGCTCGTCGCGGTCACGACGCGGGATATACTTGCGATCGGCTTTTCCACCGATATCGAGAAATTCTCGGAGCGCTTGGATATCTTCGACAGTGTATGACCGCCGTCCTTGCCGGCCGACATCCACCTGCGGGCCTTTGCCTTCGAGAGACAGTCGCCGCAGGTAGCCGTCATTTATTCCAATCAGCTTGGCGGCTTCGATTGACGAAAAGCGCCTGAGCGTCTTGCGGGCTTCAGGCGGGAAGAGCTGGAGTCGGTGAGCTTGCAGCTTAGACGACAACTCGCGCGCGTGAGCGCCGACCAACTCGTGGATCGCCTTCTTGGACTGGACAGGATTGAAGGCGGGTTCCACAGCGATCTCGCGTAAACACGGAAAGTAGCGCGCATAGCGCCGATTGCCGTGACAAGATCACCCGATTCCCTGAGTCTGGCAAGCGATTAAGGGTTAATGAGTGGTTAACACATGGGCGCCTGAAAAAGTTGCCGGCCGGCAACTCGCCGATTCCAAATCGGCGGGTGCCTGCGTTATCGGTCAAGCGGCCCACCGGCGAACGGGTTCCTGATCGTCAGACGACCATCGACGTCAAAGCCGTCCTGCATGTCCTCTGACCAGAATGTCGAGCATTCCATGCGCAATGCAGCCGCCAACATCATCGCGTCATAGACGGAAAATTGATATCGTTCAGCCAGCTCAATCCCGACTGAGTGGATTTCGAGATCGAGCGCTGCGATCGGCTTTACCAGCGTCTTGATGGCGTCGAGCGCGTCTCGCAGCTCGCGCCAGTCAAGGGACAGTTTGCGGCGGCCAACATTGGCAAACTCGTTGAGCGCCTGCACGCTCGTCGCACATCCTTTGGCCAGCAGCGCTTCGGCCTGAACCGACTTCGGATCTATAGAGAACGCGTAGATCAAGACGTTCGTGTCCACGAACTCACGCGGCGATGTCACCGGCCATTGGCCTCTTCGCGATCGAAGCGCCAACCCGAGGGGAGGGGCCTGCGAAGCATGCGGATGCGCTCTAGCGCTCTTTCTCGGCTCCTGTCCCGCTCGACATCAAACGCGCGTTCGCCGGCGATCTGGATCGCGATCTCATCGCCCTCCTTAAGATTGAGCGCCTCGACGACGGATGAGGGCAGGCGAACCGCCAAGCTGTTTCCCCAACGCGCAACCTGCATGACGGCCTCCCTGATCTACTCGGAGCAATGTATATCTTTCTGCGGCCAACGTCCATAAGCCGCCGGCACTCGGGTCGTCCAGAGGGGGGTACATGACTCAGCGAATGACATGCCCTCTAAGAGTCCGTCCCGGAACTCATGACGCTCGCGCGATGCGGCGGATAAGAACCATGG
>LSIG01000037.1 GCA_001556125.1 Rhizobiales bacterium CCH10-E5
AGCTGGTCGAGGAGATCACCGCCGCCTGCCGCGAGCAGGATGTCGGCTCGACCCAGATCAACCAGGCCATCCAGCAGCTCGACAAGGTGACGCAGCAGAACGCCGCGGCCTCCGAAGAAGTCTCCGCCACCTCCGAGGAGCTCGCCGCCCAGGCCGAGCAGCTGCAGAGCACCATCGCCTTCTTCAAGACGGACGGCAGCGCTGCCGCCACCGACCGGGCCGTCGGCCAGCTCCGCGCCAAGGCCAAGCAGATGAAGGCCGCCTCCCAGCCCCGTAAGGCGGCGGCGCCCGCCCGCTCCGCCAAGAAGGGTGGCTTCGACTTCGCCCTCGACGACGGCGGCGACGAGCAAGACGCGGCCTTCAGCCGCGCCTCCTGACCGCGACACGGAGCCTCCGCCCCGGCGGAGGCTCCCACCATGCCGGGCCTGCCGTCTCGGACAGCACCCAACCAACCTGTGAGTTTTCGCCATGCGCCTGACCATCAAAGCCAAGCTCGCCGCCACCTTCGGCGTCGTCATCGCCCTCTCCATGGCAGCGGGAGGATTGGCTTATGTGAAGCTGTCGAACATGACGGAGACCCAGCAGGAGCTGGTCACCTGGACCCAGCGCCTCAACGCGCTGGGCGACATTGCCGAACATGTCAGCAACTCGGTTCGGGCCGAGAAGAATGCCGTGATGGCGTCCGATGACAAGGACATCGCGGGCTTCATCGCGACGGCCGGCGAGCTTCGGCAGGCTGCGATGAAGCGCAAGGATGAACTGGCGCAGATCGCCGATGAAGAAGGCAAGCGCCGCATCGCGGACATCGTCGCCAAGGCCAACCGCTTCGCGAGCGCGCAGGATGAGACGCTGGCCTTCGCCAAGCTGAACTCCAACAACCGCGCCACCCAGGCCTGGCTCTCCGAGACGATCCCCCTGATCCAGGGCGTCACCGCCACGACCAACCCGGTGATCGCGCAGGTGACCCGTCCGGACGCATCCGCCGAACTGCTCCGCGCCGGTCTTGGCTTCCAGGAGGCGCGGCTCGAATGGATCCGCATGACGCGGACCGCCGCCCTGTCCTTCAATATGGCGAGCGTCGCCGAGATCGAGAAGCTCAACGTCGACATCCAGCAGCAGGCCGCCCAGGTCCGCGCGCGCCTGGCCAAATCGGCCGCGGATCTCGCCGCCTTCGATATCCCCACCACGGCGATGGTCGCCGCTTTCGACAAGGGCATCGTCTCCGTGCTCAAGACGGTCGCGATCGCGGCCGAGGCCGGCACCATCAAGGCGACGACCGCCTCGCTGACGACGGGACGCGATGCGGCTGCCGCTCTGACGAAGACGCTCGAGGAGTATGCGCATCACGTCGAGAAGGCGGCCGGTGAGGCCGCTGCGACCGCCGCCGAAGCCGCCGCTTTCGCCAAGCAGCTCCTGCTCGGCATCCTCGGCCTGTCGCTGCTGATCGCCGTCGTCGCCGCCACCTGGATCGCGCTCAGCATCAGCCGTGGCCTCTCCAGCGCCGTCGGCCTCGCCAATGCGGTGGCCATCGGCGATCTCAGCCAGACGATCACCGTCAAGAGCAATGACGAGATCGGCGATCTCGTCACCTCGCTCAACACCATGACCGCCAACCTCAACGCCACCGCCGCGGTGGCGGATGCGATCGCCTCGGGCGACCTGACGGTGGCGGCCAAGCCGCTCTCCGAGAAGGACACGCTCGGCATTTCGCTCGAGAACATGGTCATCAAGCTGCGCGAGGTCGTCGGCCAGGTCACTTCGGCCGCGGAGAACATGTCGGCCGGCTCGCAGGAACTCTCGGCGAGCGCCGAGCAGCTCTCGCAGGGCTCGACCGAGC
>LSIG01000038.1 GCA_001556125.1 Rhizobiales bacterium CCH10-E5
CGATGGTGGCGTCGCAGTCGACGGCTGCGTGCCGATGTCGATGTCGAATGTCGTGTCGAAGCAGCGCCAACAGCCGCCGCCCCGTCCCGCGCGCAGGTGTTTGATGCCGACCAGATCGCCTTCTGGTTATCCGTGCCACGGGTCGCGCGGCCTGACTCACCCGCGCGATGGCGATCTGCGCCTCCGCCGCCTTCGGCCCGCAACGGCCTCGACGACGAAACCCGCAACCCCGCCCGGCCGCACGATGCCTCGCGACAGCCCCCTTGGTCGGGCGGAGCGGGGGGAGAATAGGCATGGGTTCGGGCTGCGGGGATAAGTCAGCCTCCTTCTCCCCTCGGGGGAGAAGGTCCGGCAGGGGATGAGGGCGCGAGCCGCGGCGCTGCCCTCATCCGTCACGGCTTCGCCGTGCCACCTTCTCCCCCGAGGGGAGAAGGGGTTCCCTCGCCCTTTTTGTCACGCGCAGGGCCTCACGCCCCCGTCTTCATGATGCGGGCCTTGTCGCGGTTCCAGTCGCGGGTTTTCTCGGTCTCGCGCTTGTCGTGCAGCTTCTTGCCCTTGCCGAGGCCGAGTTCGACCTTGGCCCGGCCGCGGTCGTTGAAATAGACCTTCAGCGGGATCAGGGCCATGCCCTCGCGCTGGACGGCGCCCATCAGCTTGTTGATCTCGCGGCGGTGGAGCAGCAGCTTGCGCGGCCTGCGGACCTCGTGATTGAAGCGGTTCGCCTCGAGATATTCCGGGATGTAGGCGTTGAAGAGGAAGAGCTCCTCGCCCATCGGGCCGGCATAGCTCTCGCCGATCGTCGCCTTGCCGCCGCGCAGGGACTTGATCTCGGTGCCCTGCAGCGCGATGCCGGCCTCAAGCGTCTCCTTGATCTCGTAATTGAACCGCGCCTTGCGATTGTCGGCGGCGAGGCGGTAGCGGGCAGGATCGGGCTTCGTCATCATCTCTCGCCCGCGAAGGGGCTCCCAGAACACGCGCCGATCGGATGGCGCGGGCTCCCTATCTCGGTTGGAGACGGATTCGCCGATCGGGTTTGCAACCCGTCGGATCCGGCTCCTGCGTCGGCCGGGAACCCGGACGGACGCAGTGTCTCTATCTAGGCATTCAGCAGGCCGGCGAACACCATGGCGTCGCGAATGACCTTGCCGGTGGCAGGCGTCACCGGCAGCAGTGGCAGGCGGACCTCCTCCTCGACGCGGCCGAGCAAAGCGAGCCCGTGCTTGGCGCCGGCGAGACCGGGCTCCTTGAAGATCGCGTCATGCAGGGGCACGAGCCGGTCCTGAACCTTCAGCGCGCCGGCATAGTCGCCCTTCAGCGCCGCCGTCATCAGATCGGCGCAGAGGCGCGGCGCGACATTGGCGACGACCGAGATGCAGCCATGGCCGCCGGCGGCCATATAGGCCAGCGCGGTCATGTCCTCGCCCGAGAGCTGGATGAAATCGGGGCCCATGGCGTGGCGCTGCTGCGAGACGCGGGCGAGATTGGCGGTCGCGTCCTTCACGCCGGCGATGTTCTTCAGCTCGTAGAGCCGCGCCATCGTCTCGACCGACATGTCGACGACCGAGCGCGGCGGGATGTTGTAGATGATGATCGGGATACCGACCGCATCGTTCACCGCCTTGAAGTGCTGGTACATGCCCTCCTGGGTGGGCTTGTTGTAATAGGGCGTGACGACCAGCAGCGCCTGGGCGCCGGCCTTCTCGGCATGGACGGCGAGGTCGATCGCCTCGGTGGTGTTGTTCGAGCCGGCGCCGGCGATGACGGGCACGCGGCCCTTCGCCTGAGCGATCACGATCTCGACGACGCGGCGATGCTCGTCATGCGACAGCGTCGGGCTCTCGCCGGTGGTGCCGACCGGAACGAGGCCGGAGGAGCCGTTCTCGATCTGCCAGTCGACCAGGGCGCGCAGCGCCTCCTCGTCGATCCGGCCGCCTTTGAACGGCGTCACCAGCGCAGGGAGCGAACCGGTGAAGGCGGGATGCTTGGTCATGGAGGCGGCGTCCTGGGGCGGATGATCGTGACAAGGGCGTCACACATAAACTGTCGCGTCCGGCAGGCAAAGCCGGGCCACCGTAAAAACAGGCCCTTGCATGGTTAAGGCTTCATAAACCGCCGTCCCCGAGCATCGCTGGCGACGCACCCGACCGTGGAGCCCGCCATGGCCTCGCCTGCCATCCGCTCGCGGATGTTCGCCTTCCTCCTGCCGCTGCTGCTGGCCACCCCTTCGCTCGCCGGCGACGACGCCGCTCATCCCACCCAGCGCGATCCCGTCGATGCCGTCGATGTCGAGACCACGGCGGCGCTGCCGCCCTACCCGGCCGACGCGCTGCGGGCGTCCGAGGTCGATCTCGACCAGCTCGCCAAGGCCGTCAACGCCTATCGGCGCGGCCAGCTCTCGGAGGGCGACGCCATCGCCGCCTCGATCGACGAGCGCATGGCGCGCACGCTGCTCGAATGGGTCGCCATCCGCAGCGCCGCGAGCGTGCTGCCCTTTTCGCGGATCGACGCCTTCCTGAAGGCGAACCCGAACTACCCCGCGACCAGCCTGTTCCGGCGCCGCGCCGAGGAAATGCTGGTTGCCGAGCGGAAGAGCCCGGCCGTCGTGCGGGCCTTCTTCGAGGGCCAGAAGCCGGTCAGCCCCGCCGGGCGCATCGCGCTCGCGCTCGCGCTCGCAGCGGAGGGCCGCAGCGCGGAGGCGCTCGAACTCGCGCGCCAGAGCTGGCGGCAGGACCATCTCGGCGCGCCGCTCGAGAAGATCGTGCTGGCGGCGTTCGGCCAGGATCTGACCGTCACCGACCACCGCCTGCGGACGGAGCGCTACATCTTCCGCGGCAACGATGCCGCCGCGCTGCGCAATGCGGCGCGGGTCTCGGCCGATTACGTCCCGCTCGCCCGCGCCCGCCTCGCCAGCGGCGATGCGCGCCGGCCGATCGCGCCGTCGCTGATCGCGGCGGTGCCGGCCTCGCTGCGCGGCGACGTCTCCTTCGCTTTCCTTCAGGCGCAGCAAGCGCGCCGCGCCGACAAGGCGCAGGAGGCGGCCAGATGGCTGGCCGGGGTACCGCGCGACCCCGCCCTGCTCGGCGATGGCGACGGCTGGTGGATCGAGCGCCGCCTCGTCGCGCGCAAGCTGCTCGACGAGGGCGACGCCGCCACCGCCTATGCCGTCGCCGCCGGCCATGGCGCGGAAGACGCGGCGGAGCGGATCGACGCGGAATGGCATGCCGGCTTCGTGGCGCTCCGCTTCCGCGACCAGCCGGGGCTCGCGCTCGAGCACTTCGGCGAGGCGGCGCGGCATGCCGAGACGCCGATCTCGGTTTCGCGCGCGGCCTATTGGCAGGGCCGCGCTCTGGAGGCGATGGGCAAGGAGAACGAGGCCCGTGCGGCCTTTGAGCGGGCGGCCGAACACCCGATCGCCTATTATGGGCAGCTGGCGCGGGCGCGGCTCGGCCTGCCCGATCTGCCGCTGCGGCGCTCCGCCGCGGCGGCGCTGCAGCACCTGCCCGGCCATGCCGGGGTGCGGCTGCTCTACCGGATCGGCGAGCGCGACCTCGCGGCGCAGATGCTGGTCGATCTCGGCCAGCGGCTGCACACCACGCCTGCCCTCGAGGCGCTGGCCGCCATCGCCCAGCGCGAGGGCGACACGCGCGCCCAGCTGGCGCTCGGCAAGAGCGCGCTGCAGCGCGGCTTTCCCCTCGACAGCGCCGCGTTTCCGACCACCGGCGTGCCGGAGTTCTCCGTGCTGGGCGACCCGATGGAGCGCGCGATCGTCCATGCCATCGCCCGCCAGGAGAGCGCTTTCGACCCGACCGCGACCTCCCATGCCGGGGCCCGCGGGCTGATGCAGATGATGCCGGCGACGGCGCGCGAGACGGCGCGGCGCGCCAACCTGCCCTTCGACTGGCCGCGGCTGGGCCGCGACCCGCTCTATTCGGCGCAGATGGGCGCCGCCCATCTCAACGACCTGCTGAAGGAGTGGCGCGGCTCCTACATCCTGACCTTCGCCGCCTACAACGCCGGCTCGGGCAATGTGAAGAAATGGATCGCGGCCTATGGCGATCCGCGCAAGCCCGAGGTCGACGCGGTCGACTGGATCGAGCGCATTCCCTTCTACGAGACGCGCAACTATGTGCAGCGGGTGATGGAGAACCTGCAGGTCTACCGCCAGCGGCTGAACCAGCGCACGGCCTATCTGATCGACCACGACTTGAAGCGCGGCGGGCGGCGGGATTAGGGTCGGCCCCTGACTTTTTGCCAGTCCATGCGCTGTCATCCCGGGCGACCGCAGGGAGACCCGGGATCCATTCCGGACCCTCTTTGGCCAGCGCTCTGGAATGGATCCCGGATCTCCGCGGAGTTTATCCTTGGGCCGATCGAAGATCGGACCCGGGGGCTGCGTCCGGGATGACCCGCGGACGGGGACATCGAAGTGGAGTTCCGAATGCCCGACCACTCAGGCTTCACATCGCTCTTCGTCACCGCCCGCGACGGGCTGCGGCTGCATGCGCGCGATTACGGACCTGTGGCCTCGACCGCCCTGCCGATCGTCTGCCTGCCGGGTTTCGCGCGCACCTCGGCTGATTTCCACGAACTCGCGCTCGCCCTGTCGCGGGACGAGGCGAAGCCAAGGCGTGTGCTGGCGCTGGATTATCGTGGCCGCGGCCTGTCCGGCTATGACCGGAACTGGAAGAACTACGACATCCGCATCGAGCTGGACGATGTGATGCAGGTGCTGGTCGCGGCCGGCATCGAGGCGGCCGTCTTCGTCGGCACCTCGCGCGGCGGGCTGCTGACCATGGCAATGGGGGCGGCCCGGCCGGGCGCGATCCGGGGCGTCGTGCTCAACGACATCGGCCCCGTGATCGATGCGCGCGGGCTGCTGCGCATCCGCGGTTATGTCGGCAAGATGCCGCTGCCGCGCAGCTTCGCCGAGGGAGCCGAAATCCTGAAGCGTCTCGCCGACCAGCAGTTCCCGCTCTTCGGCGACGCCGAATGGGAGATGATGGCGCGACGGACCTGGACCGACCGCGACGGGCCGCTGAAGCCCGACTATGACAGCAATCTGATGAAGGTGCTGGACGAGCTCGACCTCGAGGCGCCGCTGCCGATCCTCTGGCCCTATTTCGACGGGCTCAATGCCGTGCCGATGCTGGCGATCCGCGGCGCCAATTCCGATCTGCTGGCCGAGAAGACGCTGGTCGAGATGGGCGAACGCCACCCCGACTGCGAGACCTTCATGGCCCCGGGCCAGGGCCATGCCCCCATGCTCGGCAGCAAGGATATGGTGCGGCGGATCGGCCGCCTCATCGCCCGGGCGGAGCGACGCGCGGCCTGAACCGTTACGCTTTGGCCGGCTCGTCCTCGTCGCGGGAGGTCTCGACCTGCCCGGCCCGGACCCGTTTCGCGAATTCGGTGTCGCCACCGGCCGCGAGCGTCTTGGCCTGGCCGACCCAGTCCTCGCGCTCGATTCGGCCCGGGAAGGCCAGATAGCTGCCGATCCACTCGACATTCTCCGGCGTCCAGGCGGCGATCTGCTCGAAATGCCAGATGCCGAGTGCCTGCAGCCGGTCCTCGTTCTGGCGCCCGATGCCCTTGATCAGCTTGAGATCGTCTGCTCTGGCCTGCTTCGCCGCGACGAGCCCGGCCGGGCGCCGACCGGGAATCTCCGCCTCGCCCGGCACCGGCGGCAACGTCGCTGCGGCAGCTGTATCTTGGGCCGTGCTGGCGGACGGAGCCGGCGCGAGCAGCGCGCCCAGGATGCAGCCCGCGACGTAGACGGCGGTGAACAGCAGCGCGCTTTCGACCCAGACCGCGCCCGTGCCGTTCAGGAACTGGAGCCAGGTGAGGCCGGCACCGGCAGCCCACAGGGCCGCGAACCAGCCGGCGGCCGCTCCGCCGAGGCGCAGACGGGAGTCGTCCCGCCCGATCCAGCCCATGACGAAACCGAGCGCGAAGGCGGCGGCGAGGAACCAGACGAACTGACTGGCGAGATACAGCATGTCCGCCCCCTTACTTCGCGACCGTGAACTGGACGCGCCGGTTCATCGCCCGCGCCTCGGCCTGGCCGTGCGGCACCAGCGGTCGCTTCGTCCCGAAACCCTGCGTCTCGAGCCGCGCCGGATCGATGCCGCGGCGAACCAGTTCGTCGCGCACGCGCAGGGCGCGGCGAGCCGACAGATCGAGATTGTCGAAGCCGCCCCGCTCGCCGTCATTGTTGGTGTGGCCCTCGATGGTGATGCGGGCCGCGGGGCACTGGTTGAGGATCGCCACCGCCTCGCCGATGACACGCTCGGTCGGCGCATCGAGCGCGACCACCGAGGTGCCCTGGGCGAAGAGGACCGTGTTGCGCTTGGTCAGCATGTCGAGATCGTTCTGGCAGGTCGCCGGCGGATCGACGACGCAGCCGGTCTGACGCAGCCCGATCGCGGCGTCGACCCGGAATCCGGCCGGCAGGCCGGAGGCGGCGCTGGTCTCGACCTCGCGCTGGATCAGGTCGCGGCAGGTCAGCCCCCGAAGCGTGACGACATCGTCCAGGATCTCGGCCGAGCCGAGATCCAGCCGCAGCAGATTGCCGACGGCCATGGCGGCGGCAGCCGCGAAACCCTGCGGCGCGCCGGGCACGACTCGCGTCTCGTCGCGCCCGAGATCCTTGAGCGGCGAAGCCTCGACGAGAGCCAGCAGCGCCTCCCGGGTCTGGGCATCGGGGATGTAGCCGGCCAGAGACAGGCCGCTGCGATCGACCGAGAGCGAGAGGCGATAGGGCCGCGGCACCACGGTCGCGGCGCCCTGCCCGGTCAGGGAGAGACCCGCCGGGAGGGGCCGGCGGCGCAGCAGCGCGTCGAGCTCCGCCCAGGCGGCGCCGTCGGGGACCTCGCCCACGATCCCGAGGGCCTTGTCAGCCAGCGTGACCGTGCCCGCTTTCAGACGGCCGAGCAGCTCGAGCGCGAAGCCGGTCGCCTCCGCATAGCCGCCCGCCTCGCGCAGATTGGCTTCGATCGCGAGACGATCGGTGACCGCCCGGCCCAGTCCGAGGGCCCGCGCCTTCGCCAGAAGGGCGTCGCGGGCGGCGGTATCCGGAGCCTGCCCCTGCAGGGTCACGCCGTCCGGGCCACGCGTTGCAGACCAGGACAGCGCGACAGGCGCTGGTGGCGGCGACGGCGTCACGGCGGGCGCCGGAGCGGCCTCGATGCGGGGCGCAGGCGTTTCCGGCACGGGCACGGGCGCGGGCGGCGGCAGGTCCGACGGCAGGAAGACAGGATCGGGAATGGCGGGCAGCGCCGGGATGAGGCTTTCGACAGGGGGCGGCGGCGGAGGCGGCTCGGGCGGGCAGGCGATCGTCGCCTGTGCCACGGAATCGGGCCCGTCGCCCTGTGCGATCTGGAGGCGCAGCGCCTGGCAGGCCTCGAAGGTATCCGGCCCTTCGCCCGACAGGCGATAGGCATCGCCCTCCAGCTCGGCGCGCCCCTGCCGCAGCCGGGCGAGATCACCCAAGGCGCGCGTGACGCGCGTCAGAAAGGCCGGCGGCTCGCCCGAAGCGGGCTTGGTGAGGTCCTCGATTGTCATCGGAGCCGGAAAGGCCCGTCGCAAGGCCTCCTGAACCGCTTCGCGCAGGGCCGGCGGGACGAACCCCTCGATCCGCAGCGCCTCCTGCGAGAGTTTCTCGGCGCTGAAGCGATAAGGCGACACGGACGGCGCCTCGAGCGTGCAGGCGACCGGCTGGAAGCCCTCGCGCGGCAGGTTGGCCAGCGCGCTTCGCAGCGCGAGATAGGCATCCGGCGTCGCGGCCACGCCCTCGATGCAGAAGCGCATATCGTCGAGCGCCACCTTCCCGGAGGCGAGCCTGGGCAGTTCAGCCAGCACGGCCGCCGCCATCGACGCGAAGCCCGCCGGTGCGCCGAAGGCGAAGCTCTGGCGATCCTCGACGCGCAGGCCCGGCAGACCTTGCTCCGCCGCCGCCACGTGGCTGCGGGCCGTCGTCTCGTCCGGGACGAAGCCGGTCAGCGTGACGACCTCGCCACGGCGGGTGGCCGACCAGCTATAGGGCTTCTGGGCGACGACCTGGGACAGTCCACCCAGCGCGCGCCGGACGCCGAATTCGGCCCTCAGCCGGGCAATCGCGCGGGCCGCACCATCCGCCGACAGGGCCTCGCCGCTGATGGTGACGTCGCGGCCGTCGATCCTGGCGGTGACAGGGCGGGCGCCCGGCGCCTCGCCCGCCGCGGCCGCCGCCACGGCGACGGCCCGGCGCCCGACATCGCGCTCGATCGCTTCCCCGAGAAACAGGTTTCCGGCGCCCCAGAGCAGCGCCAGCGGCACCAGCCCCCAAAGCCAACGTCCCGGCTGCGACATGCCTTACCCCCACGCCCCTTTTCGTCCGGGCCGACGCATCGCGACGTCGGCGCCCTGGACGACGCGCCCCGCACGGGAGCCAGCGGACCGGGCCCCTGCTGCGGGTGGAGGTCGCGCTGTCCGACCGGGCGGAGCGGCGATCTCAGGAAGCGGCTTCACCCGCTGTCTGTCAACCATCCGAGGGAGTTAAGTCCGGAGCGGGCCGCCCAAACGAAAGAAGCCCCGGGTTTCCCCGGGGCTTCCATTCAGATCGTTGTGAGACGATCAGAAGTCGCGCTGGATGCGCAGACGGCCGGCGAAAGCGTCGTCGCTCTTCACGAGGCGACCACCCGCGGCCAGAGCCGGGCGAGCACCAGCATTGTTGGCCGCAAGAACTGCCTGCTTCAATTCAGTGCGAGTGTAGAGAACCTCAACACCGATATCGAGGCCAGAAACCGGCGACCAAATCAGGTTACCTGCAACAATCAGCTCTTTCGGGTCGAGCGAACGGGAAGTGACCCCAGGAATTGCCTGTGCCGCAAGCGTGTAGCCCAGCTTCAACTCGCTATACGATCCATACAACTCGCTGCGAAGCTGAGGCGTCCAAAAGTGACGCAAACCGGCAACCAGCGACCATCCGGTAGCGGAGTCCGTGTTGCCAAAAGCATTGACGCTGTAGTCGCCAATCGACAGCTGGTTAGCGGCTGTGGCCGACAGCTGGCGACCGGACCCAAACTGGCCGCCCCAGCCGAGGTAGCCAAGAGCGCCATCGGCATAAGCGGCCTGAAGGAACAGGACATCGCCGGCAGCAAGCATCGGGAGGTTGATCTTCACACCACCCTGGACCGCGAAACCAAGCTCGTCCTTGGAAGTGTTCAGGCCAAGCGGGAAGGTGGCGTTCGGCGCGAGCACGACGTTGATATTACGCTGAGTGATTGCGCCCGAAAGCTGAGCCGAGCCCCAACCCTGATCGACACGAAGCGAAGCAACAACGTCGGGGAAATCCTGGCCGAGATAGCCAGACGCCGCAGCCGGGCTGATGATGATGTTTTCGCGCGCCTGCGTACCAGAGTTACGATCCTCGAGCGAGATCGTCGCGGAGAAGCCCGAACCGAAGGTGGCGGTGTAGGCCAACAGGTTCAGACGGGAGTCCGCCGTACGCAGCGTCGAAAAGCCGAAGTCGTTCGCATAGAAGTCAAAGAACGACTGAGCCTTACCAGCGGTGATCGGCCCGAACTGCACAAATGCGAGATCAAGCAACGATCCGGTATCTGCAGCACCGCGAGCAAAACGAGCCTGACCAGGAGCAATAATCCCCTGGTTACCGTTGATCGTGCCGGAGTAGAAGCCCGTGCTGTTCGTCAGCTCATAACGGAAGAACGTCCGCAGCGTGCCATAGGCAGTCGCGGTGCGGGCGTCGACGTTGAGACGGCCACGGGCGCGGGTACCGTAAGCGTCCTGACCTTCACCGTAACGCGTACCGACCGCATACTCTGCGCGGACACGGCCGCCAACGCGGAGGCAGGTCTCGGTGCCGGGGATGTAGAAGAAGCCTGCGCCGTAGGCGGAGCAGACGCGAACGTATTCGACCGGAGCAGCCTTCCGCTAGGGAAGGTCGGCGGCCTGAGCCCCGGCGACCGCGGCGAAGCCGGCGGCGGAACCGAGGAGGAGGCTCTTAACGAGCTTCATTGGTAACCTCCAAAAGAGTTTCGAGACCCTCGGGCTTCCGCCAGTTCTGTTGGTGACCAGCCCCAGGAGACCCAATCACCGAACCAGCTTGTTCCCGGTCTTTCGCCCGCGTCCCTGACCATTCAGAGGCGAAGACGAAAAACAGCGACCGGGAACGTCCCGACGCAGGACAACCATACGAATGCCCGGATGCCGATCAACCGCGATCACGCCGCCGAGAGCCGCAGGGGGGTGCTTTGGAATGCGGTGTTGCAGGCAGGCCACGCTTTGACGGGCGAAATTTACCAACCGTTAACCGCGCCCGACCGGCAAGCCCCGTTTCGAGGCGTTCCAGGGTGGAATCGGCGTGAGCCCTGCCGCCCGTCGCCGCGCGGCCCGATTCCCCCATTCCCCCTCAGATGATCGGGCCGCTCCGCCAGTCCATGTCGCTGAGATCGGCGGCTGGCGGGCAGGCGGGCCCGCTCAACGGGGGTCGCCGCGCCGCAAGCGCGGACGAATCAGTACTCCCACTCGGCGCCGACGCCGACCGCCGCCCCGCCCTCGGCATTGGTCTCGGCCTGAAGCTTGAGTCGGCGCGTCAGATCGATGTTGACCGAGACACCACTGTCCTCCGGCCGCGCGCCCGCCTTCACACCCACGGAGACGTTGTCGCTGATGTAGCGCGAGACGCCGACGGTCGGGCCGCCGGCGCCGACCTGGATGTCGAGATTGTCGACACCGAGGGATTTGCGCAGCCGCTCGAAAGAATCATCGCCGCCGCCCCCGGCGAACTGTGCGGCCGTCTGCGCCAGCTGCAGTGCCTGGAAGGGCGAGAGCGAACCCGACGCCCGCGCGAAGAGCAGGCGCGACAGCACCTCGTCCTGCGGGAGATCCGGATTGGAGGTGAAGGCGAAGGACGGCGCATCGGCCGGGCCGGTGACAATGACGCGGGCGGTGACGTCCCCGGCACGGGTCTCGGCTACGAAGTCGAGTTCCGGCAGCGTTCCACCCGCGAAGGTCAGCCTGCCTCGGCTGAAATCGAGACGCTGGCTCAGCACGGTGAGGCGCCCGCGGCGCAATTCGAAGCCGCCGTCGAGCTGCGGGGCCGCCAAGCTGCCGCCGACCCTGAGCTGCCCGCCAAGTTCAGCATCGATGCCACGGCCCCGGACAAAAACACGGCTCGGCGCCGAAACCGTGAGCGCGAGCGCGGCGTCGAAGGCCGGCGCCGGACGGGCACCCCGCCTGGCTGGGCGGGCGTTGCGCTTCTCCGCGGCGAGGCGAGCGGCCGCCGTGCCGGTCGGGCGGATATGCTTGATGCCGTCGACGGGACGCAGGGTCGCCGGCAGCCGGTCGGGCACCTTAACATCGAGCGAGAGCACGTCGACGCGCCCGCCGATCCGCGGCCGCTGGGCGAGCGGGCCCGCGATGTCGAGGCCGAGGTTGGCGACGGCGGTGACGATATCGCTGGAGACGAGCTGGGCGCGATTGCCCTGGATCCGGATGGAGCCCGGAAAGCCCGCAGCGGGATCAAGCTCGACGCGCCCCGTGGCCGAGAGCGTGCCGCCATTGGGCGTGCTGGCGCTGGCGCGTTCGATCGTCAGGTTTTCGCCATTGGCGGCGACCCGCGCCTCGATCGCGGTCAACCGGACGCCCTGCAGCACATCCGTGAAGCTGCCGCCGCTCAGCGTGGCCGACCCGCCCAGCCGCGGAGCGGCGAGCGAGCCCGCCACCCGAAGATCAAGCGCCACACTGCCCGTGACCCGCTGCCCCTGCGCGCCGATGAGCGGGTTGGCGAGCGCGGCATCGACCCGGCCCTGCGCCACGAGGTCGAGCACGCCGGCTGCGTTCAGCGGCGCTGTGCCGCGCAGCGTCAGGGTTGCGCCCCGGCCGGCATTGACCGTCGCATCGACGCTCGCGACTTCGCCCTTCAGCGCCCCATTCGCCGCGATCTCGACCGGCGGCAGGCCGGCGCGGCGCGTCTCGGGCGTGACCAGACGTGAAATCCTGACACTCCACGGCCCCGTCGGCGCAGCGGCCGTGCCGCCGATCTTCGCCTGCGCCTCCAGCATCCCCGCGAGGTCGAGACCCGGCGCGATGATGCGGGCGGCCGAGAGCGGGACGTTGCGGGCGGCGATGTCGAGATCGAGCGTCTCCCCTGCGCGGCCGGCCAGCGTCAGGCGCCCGTTCTCGATCGCCAGCGCGAAGCCTGCGATCTCGACGCCCCCGGCCGGGAAACGGAAGCTGGCAGGGTTGGCGAGTGCGATGCGCCGGCCGTCGCGGCGCGCCTCGAAGCTCGCCAGTTCGAGGCTGAGCGGTTCGCCGGGGACGAGACGGCCGGCGCCGTTGAGGGCAAAGCCGCGCGCGGCGGCGCTCAGGGTGAAGGCGCTGGCCTCGGGCGCGCCCTTCGACCCGAAGCGGATGGCGCTGATGGCCTCTCCGGCCAGGACGGCGCGGTCGATGGCGAGCGCAGCATCGAGCTGCGGGCGGCCATAGACGTCCCGCGCGGCCGCCGTGGCGTCGAGCCGGTCGATCGCCAGCGAGGGACCGGCGAGCTTCGTGCCCCTGGCGGTGAGATCAAGATTCTGGCGCCCCTCGACCACGGCGAGGCGGAGATCGGCATCGAGCTGGCCGCCGAGCTTGGTCAAGGCGAGCGCCGAAAGATCGTCGAGATTTCGGGCGGCGAGCGTGATGCGCCCTTCGGCGCGGCTGGCGGGATCGAGCGTCAGGCCACCGTTCAGCTGGACGGAGCCGATGGCGATGTCGAGCGCCGAGAGGTTCAAGCCGTCTCCCGGCAGACGCGCGAGCGCGACGGTGCCCGTGGCGGGCCGAGAATCGATCTCGCCGTTCAGGGTCAGGCGGCTGTCGAGCGCGCCCTGCAGGTCGCGGATCACGGCATCCAGGGTCAGGCGCGGGATCGGGCGGGCGAGTGCCGTCGCGTCAGCGATGGCGAGCCGGGCCGTGGCGTCGAGCCTGTCGCGCGGGCCGCTGATCTGCGCCGTGAGGTCGCCGCGGCCCGAAAGCCGCGGATCGGCGCGCTTCAGATCGGGCAGCGCCAGGGCGAGGCGCAGATCGGAGGCCTGGCGTCCGATGCCACCATCAGCCGTGATGGTCGCGTGCTCGCCGGCAAGCCGAAGGCCGCTGACCGTGATGTCCTCCGCCAAGGACCTGACCCGGCCGTCGAGGGTCAGGCGGCCCGCCAGCAGGCGGTCGAGGCGGGCATCGCCGGTGGCGAGGCGGTCCCCTCGCCCGCTCAGCGTCGCGGCGTAGTCGTTGCGGCGCGGCGTGGCGTCGATCTCGGCCGCGATCTCGGCACGGCCGCCGAGCGGGCGCCCGGCCAGGCCGCTCAGGCGGGCGAGATCCGGCAGCACCGCCTGGAGGCGCCCCTGCGTGCGGGCATTGCCGGCCTTGCCCTTGTAGTCGAGTTCGACACCCGACAGGGCCAGCCGCAGCGTCTCGAAATCGGCGGTGCCGTCATCCTGCGCCGTGCCGCGCAGGGTGAAGGTAACGCGTTCTCCCACTGCCCGCGCGAGCGCCCGGTCGGTCAGGCTGATTCCCGCGGCCTCGCCGTCCGCCGTCAGCGCGATGCGCGTGCCGGGCTGGCCGATCTGGCCGGTGGGCGTGGCGTTGAAGGTCAGGCCGAGCCGCTCGAAACCGCCGGCCGGCAGGCGCGCCTCGCGCGCGTCGAGAGTCGCGACGATCGTCGGCCCCGCGGCCGGGCCGCGAATGGTCGCGTCGAAGGCGAGACGGCCGATCTCGGTGCCGGAGGCGACCGTCTTGCCGCCGGCATTGGGCAGCGCCGCCGCGGTGACGCGCAGATCGAGCGTGGCGTCGGCCGTCGTGCGCCCGCCCACATCGAGCCGCGCCAGCGCCGAGACCAGAGCGAGACTGCGGATGTAGACGCCGCCGCCATCCGGGAAGCCGACAGCGCCGTCGAGCCGTGTCGAACCGGCGAAGACCGGCGCGACGGGGGCCGGCATCAGCCCCTCGATGCGCGAATCGAGCGCCAGGGTGAGCAGTCGCTCGGTACCGCGTCGGTCGAGCCGGGCATCGCCGCGTGCGCCGATGGTCGGTCCGGCATTGAAGATCAGGGTCGAGCCGAAGGAATCGAGCGGCCCGTCGCCGCCGAGATCGAGCGTCACCGGCGGCTCGCCGGGCAGGCCGGCGATCTTCGAGATCAGCCCGCCCGCCGGCTCGTCGAGCTTGACGTCGAGCTGGAGCCGCGTCGTGTCGGGCACGAAGGAGAGGTTGACGTCGAAACGGCCCTGCGCGTCGAGACGGCGCGCCGCGAGCCGCAGGTCCAGCCCCTCGCTCGGCGGCCCGAGACTCGCCGAACCGGTGGCCCCGAGCCGCGCGGCGACGCCCAGCACCGGCTCGCCCAGGGCAAGTTCGTTCAGCTGGAAGGCGCGGACGATCACCTTCAGCGGCAGTTCGGGCAGGATCGGCCCATCGGCCGGCGGGGCGGCGCCCGGAGGTGGCGGCGCCTGCCTGCGCAGAAGCTCGAGCTTGCCGATCTCGAGCCGGTCGATGTCGAGGCGGCGCAGCAGCAGGGCGCTGCGCGTCCAGATGAGCCGGGCCCGGTCGAGGCGCAGCCAGGGGCCGTCGCGGTCCGACAGGACGATGTCGCGGATTTCGACATCGGAGGAGAGCGCGCCATTGACCGCGCCGATCGAGACCTGGCTGGTGTCGCTGGAGAGCGCCTTCGAGATCAGATCCGCAACCACGCCGCGATCGGTCTGGGCGTTCTGGGCAATGCCGCCGAAGGGCACGAAGGCGACGAGAGCTGCCAACAACAGCAGCGCTGGCAGGGCGAGACGCAGCGCGAGGGGCCGCAGCGATGTGAGATTTGTCCGCATCAGAAGGCCTGCCCGATGCTGACATAGAGCGCGACGGGTTTATCGCCCTTGCGCGGGTTGAGCGGCGCGGCGACGTCGACGCGGATCGGTCCGATGGCGGTGTAGTAGCGCAGGCCGAGACCGGCGGCCATCTGCAGGCGCTGCTTGAAGTCCGGCACGCTGCCCTCGAAGGCGGTGCCCGCATCGAAGAAGGGCACGACGCCGATGGTGTCGGTGACCTTGATGCGCGCCTCGAGCGAAGCCTCGAACAGGCTGCGCCCACCCGTCAGGCGGTTGAGCGGGCCGAGTGGCGAGAGCGTGCGATAGGCATAGCCGCGCACCGAACCGCCGCCGCCGGCATAGAAGCGCCGGGTCGCAGGCACCTCGTCGAGATCGGCGCCAGCGATCGAGCCCAGCCCGACGCGGCCGGCCAGCACATAGCGCGCATCCTCGTCGAGCGCGTAGAAGGCCGCGAGCGACGCCTTGCTCTGGACGATCCCGACGGTCGAGCCGAGGAAGGTCGGATAGGGCGCGACGGAGGCGGTGGCGCGGATGCCGCGCGTCGCGTCGAGCAGGCTGTCGGCCGAATCGTATTTCACCGAGAGCGGGATGCCGACGAGGGTATAGTCGACCTGGCCGAGCACGTCCGAGGTCTGGCCTCGTTCGACCTCGAGCCCCGCCGAAATCGAGAAGGTGTCGCTGAAGCGACGCTGGATCGCGGTGGTGACGTTGCCGTAGCGGGCGGTGTAGCCGCCGAAGCGGTTGGTGCCGACGCGCTGGCGCGTCGCGACGCCGTCGAGCAGCCAGTCATAGCGGCTGCCCCACAGCGCGGGTTTCAGGAAGCTGAAGGCAAAGCGGCCACCGAGATCGGAGCGCTCGAAATCCTCGAATTTGGTGATCTTGGTGCCGTCGATGCGGGGGGCGAAGAAGACATCACCCTCGAGCCGCAGGCGCTCGGCCCCGCCGAAGAGGTTGCGGTGCTCCCAATAGGTCTTCACCGCCGGGCCATCGATGGTCGAATAGCGCGCCGAGAAGCCGAGCAGGCGCTTGGGCCGCTCCGTGACCTCGACGAAGATCGGCAGGTTGCCGGCCCCGTCCAGCCGCTCGCTCTCGCGGATCCGTACCGAGCCCACGGCGGGGATGGTGCCGATCGATTTGCGCGTGTCGGTGAGGGCCTTGGGCGAATAGGGATCGCCCGGCTCCAGATAGATGAAGGAGCGGATGACCTCGGGCGGGATGTCGCCGGCCTCCTGGACCGAGACCGTGCCGAAACCGGCGACCGGCCCCGGCTCCACGACATAGGTGACGTCCATCGTGCGGGCGGGATGGTCCACCACCGGCTGCAGATCGACGACCTTGGCGAGCGGGCGCGACTGCGCGCGCAGATGATCGACCAATGCCGCCCGCGCCGCCCGCAGCGAAGCCGAGGTGGCGGGGTCGCCCGGCTTCAGCCGGCTGACCTTGAGCGGATCGTCGATGGCGGGTGCGCCCGCTGCGCCCCGTTCGGCGACGTCGACCTTGCGCAGCGCGAAGACCGGCCCAGGGCGGATGGTCGCCGTGATCGGCACAGCGTCGCGGTTGCGGTGCGATTCGAGGGCGCGGATCAGCCTTGCATCAGGTTCCGCCCCGACCCGCAGCGCCACGCCATCGACGACCAGCGCGACCTCGGCATTGAAATAGCCCTGCGACCAGAGCGCATCGACCAGTGGATTGAGATCGGCCGCCATCCGCCGGGCGAGCGTCTCGCCGTCGGGCGGCGCGTCCTGGCGCAGACGGTAAAGCAGCGAGGCGTCCTGCAGCGTCCGCGTCAGAGCCTTGGCGTCATCGGCGCCGCCGAGATCGAATTCCAGCCGGTAGGGAAGCGTCGCCTGGCTGACCGCCGGCGGCTCCTCCTTCTTCGTGAACAGCCCGAACAGGTCCAGCGACGACAGGTCGAAAGCCTGCACCGGAACCGGCCGCAGCGCGACCATCAGGGCGAGCGCACAGCTTCCGCTCAGCGCAAGCGCGCTGCCCGCTCTCCGCCAGGACCGCATCCAACCTCCAAGCAACTCCCCCCACGACGCAACGGGACCACTCTAGCGAGGTTCCTGCCGCAACCATACAGAAACAAATCCGGCGCGGGCAAATGCGCCGGATTTGAGCGGTGTGGCTAACGAAGCGTTAGCGATACGCCGCCGAGCGAGGCGAGCTTGGTGACGATCTCGCCCTTGCCGGGCGAAAGCACGCCGCCGCAGAGGCTGCCGGTGGTGACGATCTGGCCGGCGCGCAGCCCGCCCATCAGCTCATCCTTGCGGTTGGCCCAGGCGAGGAAGGGCGCCACCGGATCGCCATTGGCGTGGACCGCCGGCTGATCGTAGATCGTGACGCCGTTGAGCGAGATGAAGCAGGTCAGCCCCGCGACCTCGTCCAGGACCTTCATGTCCAGTTCCTGGCCAAGATAGTAGCCGCCATGGCCGAGCGCGTCGGCCAGCCAGAGGGCGAAGGGCACGCCCTGCCAGTTGGCGAGACGGCTCTCGACGATCTCGATGCCGAGATAGGCCTTGTCGCAATGCGCCAGCAGCTCGGCCCGCGAATAGGGCTGATTCGGCCGCATCGGCACGTCCTTCGCCAGCCGCAGCGCGATCTCGATCTCGACGCGCAGCTCGGCGCCGATCGCGCCGTCATAGACGTCGCCGGGGGCGAGCCAGGGGCCCGGCATCAGGCCGGCGACCGGCGTGCCGTCCTCGGCGATGGCGACTTTCCAGCCCGCTTCGGCATGGCCCAGTGTCTTCGCGATGTCGGCCTGGATCGCCAGCCCGTCTCGGAATGAGGCGGGGACCGGCTGCGCGGCCATCTCGATCAGGCTCCTGTCGCGGCGGCTCGCGACCAGCGCGGCGCGCAGGGTCTCGTGGGTGGTCGGCATGGCGTCTCGTCCCTGTCCTCATCGTCCCGGCCTGGCCGGTGTCCGGGGCGCACCCTGCACGAGCCGCGCGCGCGAGGCCACCCCCGCGGCGGTGGGGAACCGTCGTGGTGCAGCCGGGTTGACCCCGTATCCACAGACCTTCCGGAAAGGCAGTTCGCCGCGATGAAACGGCTTCTCCCGATCATGACCGCGACCCTGATCTGGTCGCTCGGCGCCAGCGCGCAGACGGCCATGCCGCCGCAGGATTTCGTCCACAAGGCCGCGGTCTCAACGATGTTCGCCGTCGAATCGGCGACGCTCGCCTTGCACAAGACCACCTCGCCCGAGATCAAGAGCTTCGCCCACCGGCTGGCCAACGACCGCGGCACCACCGGCAGCAGCCTCCGGCAGATCATCGCCAAGCGCTCAGACATCGCGCTGCCGGAGCGCCCGGACGGGCGCCAGCTCGATCTGCTGCGCGATCTCGCTGCACTGCAGGGCCCGGAGTTCGACCGCGCCTATGTCGCCGCGCAACGGCAGGCACAGGAGGAAAGCCTCGCCGTGATCGCGGCCTATGCCGAGAGCCGTTCGGACCCTGAACTCAAGGCCTTCGCCGAGAAAACGCTGCCGACGCTGCAAAAGCTCGACGCCGAGGCCAAGGCCCTGCCGAAGCCATAATAACCGCCTTGCCTGCCCGGCTCGCTTGACAGCGGGGCGCCGCTCCCCTCCGCTCGGCGTCAAAAGACGCTCAGGGGACGAAAGCGGCCATGCTCACCTTGCGGCAGATCGAGGTGATCCGCGCCATCATGATCACGGGCACGATCAGCGGCGCGGCCAAGCTGCTCGCGGTCTCGGCGCCGGGCATCAGCCGGCTGATGAAGCACACCGAGAAGACGCTGCGGCTGAAGCTGTTCGAGCGGCGGCACGGCCGCTATGTGCCGACGCCGGAAGCCAACGACATCTTCGAGCAGATCAACGGGGTCTACAAGAAAGTCGACGACCTCCACTACACGCTGGCGCGGATCGAGCGCGGCGGCGGCGTCGAATTGCGGATCGGCTCGGTGCCGAGCATCTGCCATGTGATGGTGCCGCGCGCGATCGAGAAGCTGAAGCGCAAGCACCCGGACCTGCGGCTCGACATCAACATCCTCAAGATCGAGGAGGCGCTCGACTATCTGCTGCTCGGGCGCGGCGAGATCGCGGCGATGAGCTACAAGCTCGACCATCCGGGCATCGACTTCCTGCCGCTGAGCCGGGGCGAGCTGCTCTGCATCGTGCCCGACGGTCACGAACTCGCCGGGCGGCCGGTGATCTCGGCGACCGAGATCGTGCGCCATCCGCTGATCGGGATCGACCCGAACGACCCTTACGGGCGGATCATGGCCGAGATCTTCAGCCGCCAGGGCCTCGCCTACGACATCGTCATCAAGGCGCGCTTCGGCACCACCGTCTGCTCGCTGGTGCGCGCCGGGCTCGGCATCGCCGTGATCGACCAGTTCACCGTCGCGCATGGCTCGATGCAGGGCATCACGACCATCCCGATCGCCGAGCCGACGCAGTTTCAGACCTATGTCGCCATCAAGAACGACAAGGCGCCTTCGGTCTATGCCGAGACTTTCGTGACGCTGCTGCGGCAGGAGATGGACGCGGTGGTCAGGCCGCGTGCCCCAGAGTTAAGAAGCCGGCTGGCAGGATAACATCAGGTTAGGTAATGCGATCAAATTGGTCATCGCGTTAGCGCGAACGATCGGCTTATCTGATGGCGGCAACGCCTGCGGTCATGATGGGCGAGCCACAGGGACGAGACGATGCCGGACATTGCCATCGCCAACCGGACGAAGCGCGTGCTGCTGGGCCTGATCGGCACGCCGATCGCCCATTCCGCCGCGCCGGCGATGCATGAGGCCGCCGCGCGCGCAGCCGGTTTCGAGCTGCATTACCATCTGATCGAGGTGGCGGGCGCCGGCCGCGCCGATCTGGTCGCGATCCTCGATGGCGTGCGCCGCATGGGCTTCTCGGGCATCAACGTCACCTATCCCTACAAGGAGGCGGTGGTGCCGCTGCTCGACGCGCTGTCTCCCGAAGCGCGGGCGATGGGCGCGGTCAACACGGTCGTGGCGCGGGACGGCGTGCTGACCGGCCACAACACCGATGCGACCGGCTTCGCCACCGCCTATCGCGCGCTTGGGCGCAGCGATGGCGACGCCCCCGTCGCGATCATCGGCACGGGCGGGGTGGGCAAGGCGATCGGCTTCGCGCTGGCCGGCTGCGGCGTCAGCCATCTGAGGCTCTATGACAGCGACCGCGCCAAGGCGCAGGCGCTGGCCGACCAGATCGGCACGCGCGCGCAGGTCGAGATCTGCAGCAGCGTCGAGGCGGCGGTGTCGGGCGCGGCGGGGCTCGTCAACGGCACGCCGGTCGGCATGCTGCCCAACCGCGACAGCCCCGTCCCCGCCGACCTCATCCGAAAGTCGCAGTGGGTGGCGGACGCCGTCTATCATCCCCTCTGGACACCGCTGCTCAAAGCCGCGCAGAAGGCGGGCGCCATGGTGATGACGGGCCGCGAGCTCAGCATCAACCAGGCCGTCGACGCCTTCGCGCTGTTCACCGGGGTCCAGGCCCCGGAGGGCGCGATCGCCGACGCCTTCGACCGATCCCTCGCCGCGCAGGAGGCCAGGCACCGCGCAGCCTGAGATCACGCCACGTCAAACACGGCCCAAGGGCCACCCAAGAAGACCAAGAAGACCAAAACCAGAGCTGGAGGAGACAAGAATGAAGACCCCATGGATCATCGCTGCGGCCGTCACAGTCGGGCTGGCTGCGCCGGCGCTGGCGCAGGAGAAGGTGAAGCTCGTCAACGTGGTCGAGCTGTCGGGCGCGGGCGCGACCGCCGGCACGAACTGGAAGAACGGCATCGACCTCGCCGTCGCCGACATCAACGCCAAGGGCGGGATCCTCGGCCGACAGATCGAGATCGTGCATTACGACACGCAGACCAACCCGGGTAACACCCGCGCCGCCGTGCAGCGCGCCATCGACGAGGGCACCTATGCGGTGCTCGGCCCGGTCTTCTCCGGCCCGATCGGCGCCTCCATGCAGATCGCGCAGCGCGCCGAGATCGCGCAGATCGTCGGCGGCGAGGCGGCCGGCCTGACCAAGCAGGGCAACCAGTACCTCTTCCGCACCTCGCTCAGCCAGGCTGCGGCGATGCCGAAGATCGCCAAGTACCTCAAGGACACCGTCAAGGCCGGCTCGGTCGCCGTGGTCTGGGTCAACAACGACTTCGGCAAGGGCGGGCGCGACGCGATCATCCCCGAGCTCGAAAAGGTCGGCATCAAGGTCGCGGCCGACGTCTCGACCGAGCAGGGCCAGGCCGATTTCGCCGCCGACGCGATCAAGATCAAGAACGCCAATGCCGACGCCGTCTTCGTCTATCTGAACGAGGAAGAGAGCGCCCGATTCCTGCGCGCCGCCAAGCAGCAGGGCATCACCAAGCCGATGGTCGGCGAGACGACGCTGCTCGGCGCCAAGGTGATCGAGCTCGCCGGCGACGCCGCCAACGGCGTGCGCGGCCATGTCGGCCTGTCGATCGACGCGCCGATCCCGGCCTTCCAGGAGTTCGGCAAGAAGTTCCAGGCGAAGTACAACTACGCCTCCGACCATAACGGCCTGAAGGGCTACATGGCCGTCCACATGATCAAGTGGGCGACCGAGAAGCAGAAGAAGTTCGACAAGAAGGGCGTCGCCGATACGCTGCGCGGCGCGACGATCAAGCCCTCCGAGGAGCCGGGCATCCTGATCGAGACCACGGTCGAGACCAATGGCGACCTCGACCGCGAGAGCTTCCTCGCCGAGGTCCAGAACGGCAAGCAGGTGATCACGGCGACGCTGCCGAAGATCAAGCCGTAAGGTCCCACGCTGCCGTAAGGCTGGTCTCTGTCATCCCGGGCGACCGAAGGGAGACCCGGGATCCATTCCGGCACGAGGCCGGAAAGGCTCAGGAATGGATCCCGGCTCTCCGCGGCGCAAGCGCCGCTGCGGCCGGGATGACACGGCACCTTTACAACGACGCTCTCCCCTCGAGCGAGGCACACCCATGGCCGAATTCATCGCCTATCTCATCGCCGGCATCGCCACGGGCGCGATCTATGCGCTGGCTGCGATCGGCTTCACGCTGGTCTGGCAGACCTCGCAGACGATCAACTTCGCCCAGGGCGAGTTCGTCATGCTGCCGGCCGTGCTGGTGCTGCTCGCGATCAAGCTGTTCGGCGCGCCAGTGTGGCTCGGCGCGCTGATCGGCATCGCCGCCTTCATCCTGATCTTCGGCGTCGGCTTCAAGCTCACCGTGGTCGACCCGATGATCAAGCACGGCGTGCTGCCGCTGGCGATCGCCACCATGGCGCTGTCGATCATCATGAAGGAAGGCGCCAAGGACGGGTTCTCGGCCGAGGCGCAGAACTTCCCCTCCTTCGTTCCCACCCGGACGATCGAGGTCTTCGGCGCGGCGATCTCGCTGCAGCATCTGGCGATCATCGCCTGCGCCTTCGCGGTCATCGGCCTGCTGCAATGGTTCGTCGGCGGCACGCGGCTCGGCCGGCAGATGCAGGCGACAGCGCAGAACCCGACGGTCGCGCGCATCCTCGGCATCCCGGTCGAGCGGATGGTGCTGTTGACCTTCGTGATCAACGCCGCGCTCGCCGTCGTCGCCTCGGTTCTGATCTCGCCGATCTACCTGGCGAAGTTCTCGAATGGCGAGGTCATCGGCCTGTTCGCCTTCATCGCCGCCATCGTCGGCGGCTTCAACCAGGTCCGCGGCGCGCTGGTCGGGGGGCTGATCGTCGGCATCGTCGACTCGATGGCCGCGGCCTATGTCTCGAGCTCCTACCGGCTGGCGGTGCCGCTGGTGCTGCTCGTCGTGATCATCCTGCTCAAGCCGGAAGGCCTGATGGGCCGCAAAGAGGAGCGCCGCGTATGAGCGTGCACGCGACCCGCGACGCCGCCTCCCCTCGCCTCGGGCGGCTGCCGCTCGGCGGCACCTTCGACGGCGCCTTCCTGACCCTGCTCGCCGGCGCCGTGATCCTCTGGTTCGCGCCGGTCGGCATGGGCCGCTACGGCACCTATGTGCTCTCGCTCTGGCTGGTGATGAGCATCGCCGTGATGGGGCTGAATCTGACGCTGGGCTATGCCGGGCTGAAATCGCTGGCGCAGGCCGCCTTCATGGGGATGGGCGCTTATCTCACCGCGATCCTGACGACGAAATACGGCGTTTCCTGGTATGCCGCCTTCGGCCTTTCGGGCCTGCTGACCTTCGCGGTCGGCATCGTACTCGGCTTCCCGGCCCTGCGGGTGAAGGCGCATTACCTCGCCTTCGTGACGCTCGCCTTCTCGACGCTGGTCTGGCTGATCCTGCGCAACGAGCAGTGGCTGACCGGCGGCGTCTTCGGCATCTCCAACATCAACCGGCCGGACTTCTTCGGGATCAAGCTGTTCGGCGCGCTGGAATTCCACCGCTTCGTCGTCGTGGTGACCTTCATCCTGGCGGTGGCGCTGTGGTGGCTGATCCGCTCGCCTTGGGGCCGCGCCTTCACCGCGCTGCGCGAGAACCCGATCCGCGCCGCGAGCCTCGGCATCGACACGCGCGCCTATACGCTGCTCGCCTTCGCGATCGGCTCCGCCTATGCGGGTTTCGCGGGGGCGCTCTATGCGCCGCTGGTCGAGTTCATCGACCCCTCGCCGTTCTCATTGTCGCAGAGCTTCTTCCTGCTGCTGATGGTGGTGGCGGGCGGCTCCGGCTATCTGCTCGGGCCCTTCGTCGGCGCGCTGCTCGGCGTCGTGCTGCCGGAATGGCTGCGCTTCGCCGGCTCGCTCTACCTGATCATCTTCGCCGCCATCGTGATGCTGCTGCTGATCGCCTGTCCGCAGGGGGTGAGCGGGCTGATGGAGCGGGCCTGGGCGAAGCTCACCGGCCAGCGGGGAGACGCCCGATGAACACGGTTCTGGAAGTCGACAACCTCCACAAGGCCTTCGGCGGCATCAAGGCGGTCAACGGGGTGTCCTTCTCCGTGAAGGAGGGCGAGATCCTCGGCATCATCGGGCCGAATGGCTGCGGCAAGTCGACCCTGTTCAACTGCATCCTCGGGCAGCTCGAGCCGACGGAGGGCCGCGTGAAGCTGGACGGCCGCGAGGTCACCAACATGCGCCCCTCGGATCTGAACCGGCTTGGCGTCAGCCGTACCTTCCAGCTGCTGCAGGTCTTCCCCGAGCTGACCGTCCGCGAGAACCTGATCCTCGCGGGCCAGGAGCATGAGGGCTCGATGCTGTCGCGCCTGTTCGGGGCGCGCGATGCCGGGCTCACCGAGAAGGCCGAGCAGATGATCGGCTTCTTCAAGCTCGGCCATCTCGCGGATGCCAAGGCGGGCGGGCTCTCCTATGGCCAGCAGAAGCTCCTCGACGCGGCGATGGCCTTCATGGCCGGCCCGCGCCTCGTGCTGCTCGACGAACCGGCGGGTGGCGTGAACCTCACCATGCTGGGCGACCTCAAGGAGCGGCTGCGCGCGATCAACGCCGAGCTGGGCGCGACCTTCGTCGTGATCGAGCACAACATGGATTTCGTGATGAGCCTTTGTTCGCGCGTGATCGTGCTGGCGGAGGGACGGGTGCTGGCGGAAGGCACGCCGGCCGAGGTCCGCGCCAACCCGGCCGTGATCGACGCCTATCTGGGGCACTAACATCCGTCATGCTCGGGCTCGACCCGAGCATCTCCTGCAAGAGATTCTCGGGTCTGCGCTGCGCTCCGCCCGAGAATGACGCGGAAGGGAATGGAGACCGGAATGACCACCCCCATCCTCGAACTCGACGGCGTGGTCGGCGGCTATGGCGCCATGACCATCCTGAACGGCACGACGTTCAAGGTGCGCCGCGCCGCCATCACCACCGTGATCGGCCCCAACGGCGCCGGCAAATCGACCGTGTTCAAGGCGATTTTCGGCCTGCTGAAGCTGCGCGAGGGCGCGATCCGGCTGGACGGCACCGACATCACCAACTGGACCCAGCGCAAGCTGCTGGAGGCCGGCATCTGCTATGTGCCGCAGGGGCGCAACATCTTCCCCGAGCTGTCGGTGCGCCACAATCTCGAACTCGGTTCGGTCGCGGCGGGCGCGCATATCACCGACATGCCCCGGCGGATCGAGGCGGCGCTCGACCGTTTCCCGGCGCTGCGGGCCAAGGCCGATGTCCAGGCCTCGACGCTCTCGGGCGGGCAGCAGAAGCAGCTCGAGATCGTGCGCGGGCTCCTGCTCGATCCCAAGCTGGTGCTGATCGACGAGCCCTCGATCGGGCTCTCGCCGATGCTGGTGCAGGAGACCTTCGCGATCCTGATGGAGCTGCGCGCCAAGGGCGTCACCATCCTGATGATCGAGCAGAATGCCCGCTCGGCCCTGGAAATCTCGGATGAGGGTCTCGTGCTCGAACTCGGCCAGACCCGGATGCAGGGGCCGGCCGCGGAGATCCTCGCCGATCCGCGGGTGGCGCAGCTGTTTTTGGGCGGCGCCCTGACGAACGCGGCGTGATGGCCTCCCCTCGCCGTCATGCTCGGCCTCGTGCCAAGCATCCACGTCTCGAACACCGCCCTCGCCGAAGGAAGACGTGGATGGTCGGGACAAGCCCGACCATGACGGGACGCACAGGCTCACCATCGCAAAGGACGACGACACTGTGACCACCCCTCTCAAGATCGCCCTCGTCGGCGCAGGGCTGATCGGGCGCGCGCATCTGGAGCGGCTGGACGCCTCCGGTGACTGCAACTGCGCCGCGATCTGCGATCCGACCGATGCGGCCAAGGCGCTGGCGGCCGAGCGCGGCACGCCCTGGTTTGCCTCGATCACCGACATGCTTGCAGCGATGAGACCGGACGGGGCGATCATCGCGACGCCCAATGCGCTGCATGTTCCCGGCGCGATCGAATGCCTCGAGGCCGGTGTCCCGGTGCTGATCGAGAAGCCTCTGGCGGAGAGCGTCGCGGCGGCGCAGCGGCTGGTCGCGGTTCAGAAGCGGACCGGCGTGCCGGTTCTCGGCGGCCATCACCGCCGCCACAACCCGATCGTCAAGGCGGCGCGGAAGCTGGTGCGCGAGGGCGGGATCGGCCGGCTGGTCGCCGTGACCTCGCTGTTCCTGATCCGCAAGCCAGACGACTATTTCGACGTCGCCTGGCGGCGCGAGCCCGGCGGCGGGCCAGTGCTGATCAATTTGATCCACGACATCGACAATCTCCGCTTCATCTGCGGCGAGATCGAGAGCGTGCAGGCGATGACCTCGAACGCGACGCGGGGCTTTGCGGTGGAGGATACCGCCGCCCTCGTCTTCCGCTTCGCAAACGGCGCGCTGGGCACGGCCACCGTCTCGGACGTGACGCCGACGCCGTGGAGCTGGGAACTGTCCTCGGGCGAGAACAAGGTCTATCCGCAGCGCGACGGGCTCTGCTACCTGATCGCCGGCAGCGAGGGCTCGCTCTCCGTGCCGGCGCTCGATCGCTGGCACTATGAGGGCCGCCAGGGCTGGTGGGAGCCGCTGCTGCGCGAGACGCTTCCGCTGACGCCGCTGGAGCCGCTCGCCGAGCAGATCCGGCATTTCTGCGCGGTGATCCGGGGCGAGGAGACGCCGATCACCGATGCGGCGGATGCGGCCCGGACACTCGCCGTGATCGAGGCGGTTGCCGAGGCGGCGCGGCGGGGCGCACCCGTCACCATCGACCGGGCAGAGGGCTGACAGCCATGACCAACCCCGCGACGAACCCGACCTCGATCGCAACCGTCTCGCTGAGCGGCGACCTGGCGGAAAAGCTGCAGGCGATCGCGGCGGCGGGGTTCGATGCGGTCGAGGTGTTCGAGAACGATTTCCTGACCTTCGATGGCGGGCCGCGCGAGGTCGGCCGCATGGTCGCCGATCTCGGCATGAGGATCTCCGCCTTCCAGCCCTTCCGCGATTTCGAGGGCATGCCGGAGCCGCTGCGCGCGCGCGGCTTTGCTCGGGCGGAGCGCAAATTCGCGATCATGAACGAGCTCGGCACCGACCTGATGCTGATCTGCTCGAACGTCTCGCCTCAGGCGCTGGGCGGGATCGACCGCGCGGCGGCGGATTTCCACGAACTCGGCGAGCTCGCCCGACGCTTCGGCGTGCGCGTCGGCTACGAGGCGCTGGCCTGGGGCCGGCACGTCAACGATTATCGCGACGCCTGGGAGATCGTGCGCCGGGCGGACCATGAGCGGATCGGGCTGATCCTCGATTCCTTCCACACGCTGGCGCGCCAGTCGCCGCTGTCCCCCATCGCCTCGATCCCGGGCGACCGCATCTTCCTGGTCCAGCTGGCGGATGCGCCCAAGCTCGATATGGACGTCCTGAGCTGGAGCCGGCATTTCCGCTGTTTTCCGGGCCAGGGCGATCTGGCGGTGGCCGAATTCATGCGGGCGGTCGCGCAGACCGGCTATGCCGGGCCGCTCTCGCACGAGATCTTCAACGACCAGTTCCGCGCCGGCTCGGCGCGCCGCCTCGCCACCGACGGCATGCGCTCGCTGATCGCGCTCGCCGACCAGGCGGAGCCGCATCTGCCGGCGCGCGCCACAGTGCTCGATGTCGAGTTCATCGAGTTCGCGCTCGACGAGGACACCGCTGCGGACCTCGCGCGTCTGCTGGCGGCGCTGGGCTTCCGCCACACCGGCCAGCATGTCAGCAAGGCGGTTGCGCGCTGGAGCCAGGGCGGCATCAACCTGCTGCTCAACACCGAGACGGATGGTTTCGCGCAGTCGCATGCGATCATGCATGGGCCGGGCGCCTGCGCCATCTGCCTTCGCGTCGACGATGTCGATCAGGCGATGACCCGCGCGCTGGGGCTGAAGATCCAGAGCTTCGAGCAGGCGGTCGGGCCGGGCGAGCTTCACATCCCCGCGATCCGCGGCGTCGGCGGTTCGCTCATCTATTTCACCCAGCCCAGCGGCGAGTTGGGCCAGATCTGGGAGCGGGATTTCGCGGCGGTTGCGCCCGCGGCCGGCGCGCCCTCCCCCGCCCGGCTGGCGCGGGTCGACCACATCTCGCAGTCGATGGACTATGAGGAGATGCTGTCCTGGCTCCTCTTCTACACCTCGCTCTTCGCGCTGGAGCGGATTCCGCAGCTCGCCATCGCCGACCCAGCCGGGCTCGTCGAGAGCCGGCCACTGGTCTCGCCCGAGGGCGGGGTGCGCTTCGTGCTCAACGGCTCGCAGGCGACGCGCACGCTCTCCTCGCGCTTCGTCTCGGAGCATTTCGGCTCGGGCGTGCAGCACATCGCCTTCAGCGCGCCCGACATCTTCGCGGCGGTCCAGGCGATGCGCGAGGCGGGGCTCTCCTTCCTCGCCATCCCCGAGAACTATTATGACGACCTCGAGGCGCGGCACGGGCTCGATCCCGCCTTCATCGACCGGCTGCGCGACCACCACATCCTCTATGACCGCGACGGCGAGGCCGAATTCCTGCAGGTCTACACCCATGTCTTCGCGCAGCGCTTCTTCTTCGAGATCGTCGAGCGGCGCCGCGGCTATGCCGGCTTCGGCGCGGTCAACGCCCCGGTGCGGCTGGCGGCGCAGGCGCGCGAGGCACGGCCCGTGACGATGCCCCGCTCGCTGCGGGAGCTATAGGGCTCGGCAACCCACAGGCCGGCCAACGCCGTTGACCGGCGGGTGTGCGCCTGTGTATTATGATCCACATGATCGAGGTCGTGGAGACGGCCGAATTCTCGCAGTGGCTGCGACATCTTCGCGATGTGTCGGCCCGTGCCCGCATCCTCGTCAGGATCAGAAGGGCCCAGCTCGGCAATCTGGGGGACGTCAAGTTCTTCGACGGCATCGGCGAAATGCGGATCGATTTTGGGCCGGGCTATCGGCTGTACTTTGTCCAGCGCGGGGCCGAACTGGTGATTCTGCTGTGCGGGGGCGACAAGCGTCGGCAGGCAGCGGACATCGCCAGAGCGAAACAGATGGCGAAGGACCTTTAGGATGCCCATCGAAACCCGGGATTTCGACGTCCAGACCTACCTCGCGACCCCCGAGGAGCAGGCCGCCTATATCGAGGCCGCGCTCGAAGAGGGCGATCCGTCCTTGATCGCCGCAGCGCTCGGGGACATCGCCCGTGCGCGGGGGGTTACGGCTTTTGCAGCCGAGAGTGGACTCAGTCGCGAGGCGATCTACAAGGCGTTCCGACCGGGCGGAAACCCGACGCTCGAAACCCTCTCCAAAGCGACCAAGGCGCTCGGGCTCAGGCTGTCGGTGGTCGCAGCGTAAGGCGGAAGCTCGCCGGCCCTCGCCCGGCCGCTCATTCCCAGGCTCTCATCCTCCACGGCTGACCGCTGCGTCACGCCGCCTGCGCTGTCTTCAGCACGACGGATTCGAAGGCCCGCACCAGCGCCGCGTCGAGCTTTGTGCCCATCAGCACCAGCATGGCATAGGCGTGGTCCGGCGCCATCGGCGGCTTGTAGCTGCGCCGCTCGATCAGCGCCGCATAGATGTCGCAGATCGTGATCATCCGGACGATGTCACCGATCTCCGCATCCTTCAGCCCGTCGGGATAGCCGGAGCCGTCGAGATATTCGTGGTGGGAGCGCACGGCCGCCAGCACCTCGGGGCGCAGGCCGCCCTGCCTGACCAGCATCTCGTAGCCGAGCATCGGATGCCCGCGCATCACTGCCTGCTCAGCGGCATCGAGCGCGCCGGGCTTGTGCAGGATGTCGAGCGGAATGCGCGCCTTGCCGATGTCGTGCAAAACGGCGGCGCGTGTCACCAATTTGCGGTCCTCCGCCGAGAAACCGAGCTGATGGGCGAAGCTCGCGGCCAGGCCGGCGACCAGCATGCAGTGCTGATAGGTGAGGTCGTCATAGCTCCAGACGACCTGCAGGAGGTCGCCGATGTCGCTGGCGCCCGCCGCCTGCTCGATCGCCTCGACCGACGCCTCGACGGCGCGTAGCGGGACAGCCCCGCCGCTGGCGACCGCCCCCAGCATGTCGGCGAGCGAGGCCGCCGCAGTGGCCAGCTGGGCGCGGGTGAAGGCGGCCGTCTCCTCTGCGGGATCGCCGTTTCCGCCATCGCCGAGCAGCTGGTCGATGGTCTTGACCAGCAGCGCGGCCGGTGCGTCCGCCGCCAGCACCTCCGTCGCGCCGATGGCGCGGGCCTGGATGGCGGTGCGGACCGTCATTTCGCGCAGCAGGCAGAGATAGGGCGTCGTCTTGCCGCGATGGCGCGCCAGGGCCTGGCGCATCGCTTCGACGCTCTCGCGCCGGCCGAGATCGACATCGCCGACGACGATGGCGGGCCGGGGTTCGCAAGGCGAGGCTTCGGCTCCGAGGATCACGGTCTCGCAGGACCGAATCAATCCGAGCCGGCGCGCGAGATCCGGATGGCCGTCGACACGGTCGGTGATCAGAAGCATCCGGAAACAGTTCCGCTACGGCCCATCCGCTTCAGTCAGACACGCCAAGCGTAAAAGAGCCGTTGTCGCGGCTGCCTAAAGATCAGGCAGCGCGCGAGGCATCGGCCTCTTCGACAAGCCGCCGCGCGATGACCTGCGCCTGGATTTCGGCGGCACCCTCGAAGATGTTAAGGATGCGGGCGTCGCAGAGCACGCGGCTGATGGCGTATTCGAGCGCGAAGCCGTTGCCGCCATGGATCTGCAGCGCATTGTCGGCCGCCGCCCAGGCGACGCGGGCGCCGAGCAGCTTGGCCATGCCGGCCTCGAGATCGCAGCGGCGCTCGGCGTCCTTCTCGCGGGCGGCGAAATAGGTGAGCTGGCGGGCGATCATGATCTCGGCGGCCATCATCGCCAGCTTGTCGGCGACGCGCGGGAAGGCGATCAGCTTCTTGCCGAACTGAATGCGCTCGCGGGCATAGCGCAGGCCGAGATCGAAGGCCGACTGGGCGACGCCGACGGCGCGCGCCGCGGTCTGGATGCGGGCGGCCTCGAAGGTCTGCATCAGCTGCTTGAAGCCCTGGCCCTCGACCCCGCCGAGAAGGTTCTCGGCCTTGACGGTGAAACCGTCGAAGGCGAGCTCGTACTCCTTCATGCCGCGATAGCCGAGCACCTCGATCTCGCCGCCGGTCAGCCCTTCCACGGGGAACGGGTTCTCGTCCGTGCCGCGCGGCTTCTCCGCGATCAGCATGGACAGGCCCTTGTATCCGCTCTCGGACGGATCGGTCCGCACCAGCAGCGTCATGATGTCGGCGCGAACGGGATGGGTGATCCAGGTCTTGTTGCCGGAGACCTTCCAGACAGCCGCGTCCCCTTCGCCCTCCTTCACCGCCCGGGTGCGCAGGCTGGCGAGGTCGGAGCCGGTGTTGGGCTCGGTGAAGACGGCGGTGGGCAGGACCTCGCCCGAAGCCAGCTTCGGCAGCCATTTCTCCTTCTGCTCGGCCGTGCCGCCGCAGAGGATCAGCTCGGCCGCGATCTCGGAGCGGGTGCCGAGCGAGCCGACGCCGATATAGGCGCGCGACAGCTCCTCCGAGACGACGCACATGGAGACCTTGGTTAGGCCCATGCCGCCGAATTCCTCGGGGATGGTCAGGCCGAAGACGCCGAGCTCGGCCATCTTCTCGACGACTTCCATCGGGATGTAGTCGTTCTTCAGGTGCCACTCATGGGCGTGGGGCGTCACCTCCGCGGCGCAGAAGCGGCGCATCTCGGAGCGGATCGCTTCGAGTGTCTCGTCGAGGCCGGGATCGCCGACGCCGGCGGCGCCGTCATCCTGGCTGAACAGGTTGACGAGGCGGGCGCGGTTCTCAGGCGTGTTGCCCTGCGCGAGCAGGGCCCGGGCGGCCGGCGTATCGGCGGCGGCGATCGCCTTCTCGGAGAGGCCGAGCGCAGCGAGGCGCACGATCTCGCCCTGGCTCATCGGGATGCCGCCGAAAATCTGCGCGGCATATTCGCCGGCACCGATGCGGATGGCGTAATCCTCGATCGCGCCATACCGGTTCTCGGATGCGAGGCGTTCGCCATAGGCCTTGAGCTCGCGCAGCGCCATCACATAGGTCGCGAGCCAGGCGAGGCCGTGAGCGGCGTGCTGCTGCGCCTCGAGCCGGGCGGAGGAGATCTTGCCCTCCACCGTCACAGCCGCGCGCACGGCCGCAACGGCATTCTGCAGCAGGGTCTCGAAACCCGGCAGCGCGGCGGCGATCAGCGCCGTGGCGCTCGCGGGGGCGGGATCGGCGATCTGGACGGCGGCTTGTGCGCTCATGGTTTCTCTCCCTTGTGCGTCGCAGCATAGGGCGAGAATTTCGCAGGCGGAATGCCTCTTTCGGCGCAAGATCGCCGCATGGCCCGCACGTGCGGCAGCGGCGCTATTTGCGGCTGGCGAGCGCGACCCCGACGATGGTAAGCGCCATTCCGGCGATCTGGATCGGCGTCAGCGTCTCGCCGAAGAGAATCCAGGCCTCGACCGCCACCAGGGCCGGCACGAGATAGAGGAAGGTCGCGATGCGCGAGACCTCGCCGCGGCGCAGGATCAGCAGATAGAGTCCGATCCCGCCGAGCGACAGCGCCAGCACCGACCAGGCCAGCACCAGCGCCATGGTCAGGTTCCACTCGATCCGCATCGGCTCCAGCGCGAAGGCGAGCGGCAGCGTGAAGGCGAAGGCGGCGGCGTATTGGATCGTGGTCACGGTCCGCAAGTCGCCGGAGACGATGCGCGCCTTTTGGAAGAAGGAGCCGAAGGTGACCGCGACCATGCCGACGATGTTCACAACGACGGGGATCAGAATGCCCCAGAGCGCGGCGGGATCGACGCCGACCAGCTTGGGCTCCAGCACCAGCGCGATGCCGACGAAGCCGAAGGCGATGCCCGCCCAGCGGACGAGCGAGATGCGCTCGCCGACCAGCGCCGGCGCCAGCAGCGCGGTCAGGATCGGCTGCAGCCCCGCGATCAGGCCCGAGATGCCGGCCGGCAAACCATGGCGGACCGCCCACCAGACGCCGCAGAGATAGATCGCGTGCAGCAGGACGCCGGAGATCGCGCAGTCGACCCAGGCGCGTGGCGTCTGCGGCCAGGGTGCGCCGACGGCGAGCGACAGGGCCGCCAGCAAGACTCCCGCTGTCGCGAAACGCAGGGCGAGAAAGGTCAGCGCGTCGGCGTACTGCGCCGAGTAGCCCGCGACGATCCAGCCCGACGACCAGAGGAAGGTGAAGATGAGCGGGACAGCGCGCAGGAAGAGGGGCGATGACAGCATGGGACGCCTTTGCGAGGGCCATGCTCTACAGCCCTTCCCCGCACGGCGACAGCGCGTCTGCGCCGCGCCGCCATGTTCCGGCCGCGCGCGGCTCGACCGCCGCGCTTCAATCCCGATCCGGTGCGCCGAGCGGGAAAAGGTGGCGATAGGGTCTTGCGGCCTCGACGGCGCGTGCGACGGAGGGGCGCGCCAGCAGCCGCGCCCGATAGGCACGCGTGTTCGCGAAGGCCGCATCGATCTCGTGGACCCAATCGGCGTAGAACAGCGATGGCGCAGCCGAACAGTCGGCCATGGTGAAATCGCCTTCGCAGGCCCAGTCCCGTCCGGCGAGGCGGCCGTCGAGCCACTGATAAGCCGTGTCGAGCAGCGCGCGCGCCTCGGCGACGCCAACGGGGTCGCGGTCGGCCTCCGCCCGGATCCGGTCGAAGACGATCCGCATCATCGGCGTCATGACGTAGTTGTCGAAGAAGCGGTCCATCGCCCGGACGGGAAGCGCCTGCTTCGGATCGCGCGGCAGCAGCGGCCGGGCACCGGGATGATTCAGCTCGAGATGCTCGATGATGATGCTGGATTCGACGACCGTCTCGGCCCCGTCGACCAGCACCGGGAAGCGCTTCAGCGGCCAGAGTGCCACAAATTCCTCCCCTGTCTTCGGGTCCTCGCTGCTGAGCAGGCGGAGCCGGTAGGGCGTCGCGTTCTCGTCGAGCGCGATCAGCACTTTCTGCGAGTAGGAGGAGAAGGGATGGGCATAGAGCTGGAGCGACATGATACCCTCGTTCGGCAGATCACTTTACCGAACGTTTAAGTTTTATCGCTCCAGCGCGCAAGCCTCCTGACCGCGCTACCCGGCCAGCGCCTCGACGACGTCCTCATAGGTCCGCAGCCCGGTGCGCGGGGCGTAGACCAGCACGGACATGTTGCCAGGCGCGTGCTCGTTCTTCCACATCTTGTGATGGGCGAGCGGGATCTTGTCCCAGGGGAAGACCTCGGACATGCAGGGGTCGAGGCGCCGGTCGATGACGAACTGGTTGGCCGCGCTCGCCTGCTTGAGATGGGCGAAATGCGAACCCTGGACGCGCTTCTGCCGCATCCAGACATAACGGGCATCGAAGGTGATGTTGAAGCCCGAGGTGCCGGCGCAGAACACCACCATGCCGCCGCGCTTGGCGACGAGGCAGGAGACCGGGAAGGTCGCCTCGCCGGGATGCTCGAAGACGATGTCGACGTCCTTCTTGCCGGTGATGTCCCAGATCGCCTTGCCGAACTTGCGGGCTTCCTTCACCCAGACATCGTATTCCGGGCTGTTGACGGTCGGCATCTGGCCCCAGCAGTTGAAATCCTTGCGGTTGATCACGCCCTTGGCGCCGAGCCCCAGCACGTAGTCGCGCTTGGTCTCGTCCGAGATCACGCCGATGGCGTTGGCGCCCGAGGCCGCGCAGAGCTGCACGCCGAAGACGCCGAGCCCGCCCGAAGCGCCCCAGACCAGCACGTTGTCGCCCGGCTTGATCGTGTGCGGAGCGTGGCCGAAGAGCATGCGGTAGGCGGTGGCGAGCGTCAGCGTGTAGCAGGCCGCCTCCTCCCAGGAGAGGTGCTTCGGCTTGACCATGAGCTGGCGCGACTGCACCCGGCAGAACTGCGCGAAGGAGCCGTCCGGCGTCTCGTAGCCCCAGATCCGCTGGGATGACGAGAACATCGGGTCGCCGCCATTGCACTCCTCGTCGTCGCCATCGTCCTGGTTGCAGTGGACGATGACCTCGTCGCCGACCTTCCAGCGCTTCACCTTGGAGCCGACCGCCCAGACGATGCCGGAAGCATCGGAGCCGGCAATGTGGAGCGACTGCTTGTGGACGTCGAAGGGCGAGATCGGCTGGCCCAGCCCCGCCCAGATGCCGTTGTAGTTGACGCCGCCGGCCATCACGAGGAGCAGCACCTCCTCCTCGCCGATCGCCCAGGTCGGCACGACCTCGACCTGGAAGCTCTCCTGCGGCGGGCCGTGCCGCTCGCGGCGGATGGTCCAGGCGTACATGTTCGCCGGCACATGGCCGAGCGGGGGTAGCTCGCCCAGTTCGTAGAGATCCTTGAGCGGTTGCGCGGCGGCCTGCGTCTTCGACATGGTCGTCTCTCCCCTGCTGTCCGCCCGCCGGCGGTCGGGCCGCGGGTGGTTGGAGCGATCATGCACCATATGCTGCGTCGCGCCATCAGCCGATCGAACTATATTGCGCCGCAAAATGCACGAACCGCAGATGATGGCGCGCAACGACGGCGGCGGGCGGCAGCGTCCCCTTAACCGCTTGCCGCTAACGTAAAGGGCCCTCCGGAGACCCGACGATGCGAACGCTGATCCTGATGCTCGGCCTGCCCGACATGTCGACGCCGCAGCTCGTCGTCTTCCTGGCCATCGTCGGCGTTGGGCTGCTGCTGTTCGGATGGATTTCCGACATGCTGCTGCGGGACGGCGCCTTCGGCATCATCCTGAACGGCGTCATCATCACCGGCGGCGCGATCGGCGGGACGCTGCTCTGGCGCAAGCTGGGCTACACGATCGGCACCAACCCCGCGCTGACGACATCGCTGGTGGCGCTGGGGAGCGGGCTTGCCCTGCTGATCCTGCTGACGGTGATCCGGCGCTGGCTGTGAGCGCCCGCCGCCTCAGGCCTGCCGGTAGGCGACCATCATGTAGTTGACGTCGGTGTCGTGCGAGGCCGACCAGCGGTCCGTCAGCGGGTTGTAGGTCACGCCCGTGGTCTCGCCGAGGTCGAGCCCGCAGCGGGCGATCGCGTCGCCGAGTTCGTCCGGCTTCACGAACTTCTCCCAGTCATGGGTGCCGCGCGGCAGCCAGCGCAGGACGTATTCGGCCCCGACGATGGCGAGCGCGTAGGATTTCAGCGTGCGGTTCAGCGTCGCCATCACCAGCAATCCGCCCGGCTTCACGGCCGCGCAGCAGGCGGCCACGAAGGCCTCGACATCGGCGACATGCTCGACGACCTCCATCGCCAGGACGATGTCGTAGCGCGCGCCTTCGGCGACCAGCGCCTCGATGGTCTCCTGGCGGTAATCCACCGAAAGACCCGAGGCCTCGGCATGGGAGCGGGCGACCGCGACGTTGGTCGGCGCGGGATCGAGCCCCGTCACCTGCGCGCCCAGGCGCGCCAGCGGCTCGCTGAGGACGCCGCCGCCGCAGCCGATGTCGACGAGCGTCAGCCCCTCGAGCGAGCGGATCGTCTTCGGATCGCGGCCGAAACGGGCGCAGGCGAGATCACGGATGAAGGCGAGCCGGACGGGGTTGAACTTGTGCAGCACCGCCATGGGTCCCTTCGGGTCCCACCAGGTCTTCGCAATGCCCTCGAAGCGCGCCACCTCGGCGGGATCGATGGTGGAACCGTCCCGGGTTGCGCCCTCGGTCCGTGCGCTCGCCACCATGCTCGTGCTCCCTTCGCCACCGACGGGCCTTCGTCGCATTGACAGGCCCGCCGCTCCCCGTCATCTACACGCGCCCCGCGCCCGGCGCGAGGGTGACCTTTCGTCCCGCCCGTCGGGATATTCCGTCTTCGAGAGCCTCTGGACCGCCATGGCCCGTCTGGTGATGAAATTCGGCGGCACCTCCGTCGCCACGGTGGAGCGGATCAAGAACGCGGCCCGGCACGTCAAACGCGAGTTCGACGCCGGCCACGAGGTGGCGGTCGTCGTCTCCGCCATGTCCGGCAAGACCAACGAGCTGGTGGCCTGGTGCAAGGAGGCCGCGCCGCTCTACGACCGCGCCGAATACGACGTGGTCGTCGCCTCGGGCGAGCAGGTGACCTCCGGCCTGATGGCGATCGTGCTGCAGGAAATGGGGCTTCCGACCCGCTCCTGGCAGGGCTGGCAGATCCCGATCTACGGCTCGGATGCGCATGGTTCCTCGCGGATCGAGAGCGTCGACGGCGCCGGGATCCTCGCCGGCTTCGACCGCAACCGCGAGATCGCGGTCTGCTCGGGATTCCAGGGCGTCCACGCCCAGAGCAACCGCGTCGTCACGCTCGGTCGCGGCGGCTCGGACACCTCCGCCGTCGCGATCGCGGCGGGGCTGAAGGCGGATCGCTGCGACATCTACACCGATGTCGACGGCGTCTACACCACCGACCCCCGCGTCGTGCCCAAGGCGCGGCGCATGGACAGGGTCTCCTTCGAGGAGATGCTGGAGATGGCCTCGCTCGGCTCGAAGGTGCTCCAGGTCCGCTCGGTCGAGATCGCGATGGTGCATCGCGTGCCGACCTATGTGCGCTCCTCCTTCGACGACCCCACCAACCCCAATCCAGGCACCCTCATCTGCGACGAGGACGACATCGTGGAACAGCAGATCGTCACCGGCATCGCCTTTTCGCGCGACGAAGCCCAGATCACGCTCCGGCGCGTGGCCGACAAGCCGGGCGTGGCGGCGGCCATCTTCGGTCCGCTGGCCGATGCCAACATCAATGTCGACATGATCATCCAGGTCGTGTCCGACGACCAGGCGACGACGGACATCACCTTCACCGTGCCCACCGCCGATTACGAGCGCGCCAAGACGCTGCTGGAGAGCCTTCACGGGCAGATCCATTACCAGGCGCTTCAGGGCGCGACCGACGTGGTCAAGGTGTCGGCGATCGGCGTCGGCATGCGCAGCCATGCCGGCGTGGCGGCCCGCGCCTTCCGCGCCCTGTCGGAAAAGGGCATCAACATCCGCGCCATCACCACCTCCGAGATCAAGTTCTCGGTGCTGATCGACGCCGCCTATACCGAGCTCGCGGTGCGCACCCTGCATTCACTCTACGGGCTCGACGCGGCTTAAGAAGGCGCTGAGGACGGCGCGAAAATGTTTCCGAATTCGCGCCGCCTTTGTTTAGGGGGGCCGTGAGATCGTCAAAGCCGGCGAAACGTCGGCACAGGCGCATCTTGACCCAGGATACACCCTCTCCCGCAGAACCCGCCGCGATCACGCGCGCCGGCATCGAGAGACTGTTGACCGTCTCGGGTGTCGACGAGCGCTCGATCGCCGTGGCGCGGTCGCTGCTGCCGGTGGTGCGCGCGAGGGCGCGGGCGGCGACGAACGACTACTGCGACCATCTCGAACGCTCCGTCGTAGATATGAGGCCCCATGTCGAGCGACATCGCCAGCCGATCGTCGAGGCCGAAGAGCGCCACCTCGAGATGCTGTTCAGCGGAGGGTTCGGCGACGACTATGCCGCCGACCTCAACCGCGCCGCGACCAGCGACTACGGCGATGCGATGGGCATCCGCACGCGGCTGGGAACGGCGCTGCGGCTGATCGAGCCGCTCTTCGCGGAGATCGCGCGGCGGCGGCGCTTCAGCAGCCGCGCAGCCATCGCCGATGCGGCCGCACTGACCCGACTCCTGCTGTGCGACGCGCTCGCCGCCACCTCCTGCCACCAGCGGGCGAGCCGGATCGGCCTGACGCGCCGCGAGAACGCGCTGCATCTGGCCGCATCTTCCTTCCAGGACCAGATCGGCCAGCTCTCGGAGAGCCTTCGGCTCGCCGCGAGCACGCTGCGCGACTATGCGGCGACGAGCCTCTATCGCAGCGGCCAGGCCGACCGCGAGGCTACGGTGGCGGAGGACGCCGCGCGCGCCTGCACCGACCGCATCGACCGCGCTGTCGCCGCCACCAACGGCCTCGTCCGCGCGCTCGACCATGTCAGCCAGGAGACGCAGCAGAGCTTCAGCATCGCCGCTGCCGCCGTCGCCGATACGCGCGAGGTCACCGATGCGATGGCGGTGCTGACGGAGGCGACGGGGCGGATCGGCTCGATCGTGACCCTGATCGAGCAGATCGCGACCAAGACCAACCTGCTCGCCCTCAACGCCACCATCGAGGCGGCCCGCGCCGGCGCCGCCGGGCGGGGCTTCGCCGTCGTAGCGGCGGAGGTGAAGTCGCTGGCGCACCAGACCGCCGGGGCGACAGGTGACATCGCCGGTCAGATCGCCCAGGTGCAGGCGGCGGCGCAGAGCTGCGTGTGGCATGTCGGCTCGATCAGCCAGACCATCGGGCGGATGGAAGAGACCGCTGCTTCGATTGCCCAGACCGTCCGCCAGCAATCGGCGGCGACGGGCGATATGGCTGCGGATGCGCAGGAGGCGGCGACCCGCACCCGGGAAGGTCTGACCTCCGCCCAAGCCGCGCGGCTCTCGATCGGCGACGTCGCCAAGATGTCGATCGAACTCGACAGCGCCGCCGTGCAGGTCGAGGCCTCGTCCGGGATGATCAGCGACCTCGTCGCGCATTTCCTCGCGAGTCTGCGGCCGGCGGCCTGAGCGTCTGCGCGCCGAAAGGCCAATGGCGCTCGGCGCCCGACGGTGGCACAGCAAGGGCCCGATCCCCGCGGTCCTGCCGCCCATGCGCCTCGCCGTCCTCACGGATCTGCACGCCAATCGCGAGGCGACCGAGGCCGTTCTCGCCACGGTCGCAAGGCTGGCGCCGGATCGCATCGTTCTGCTTGGCGACATCGTCGGCTATGGGCCGGACCCTGTCTTCGCGGTCGAGGCCGCGGCGCGGCTGGTCGAGGACGGGGCGCTGTGCGTTCTGGGCAATCATGACGAGGCCACGGTCCAGGGCCCGGGGGGGATGACGCCGCATGCCCATGACGCGATCGTCTGGACACGCGCGCAGCTCTCGCCCGCCCATCTCGCCTTTCTGTCCAGCCTGAAGCTGACAGCGGAGCTGCCGGGCCTGCTGCTGGTCCATGCCAGCGCTGCAGCGCCCGGCAAATGGCCCTATCTGCGGCATGGGAAGGCGGCCCGCGAGTGCCTGGCCGCCACCACGGCCCCGCTCGTGCTCTGCGGCCATACCCATGTGCCGGCGATCCATTACGCGCTGCCGGGCCGCGAGCCGGTGTGCTTCACGCCGCTGCCGCAGATCGCCGCGCCGCTGTCCGCGATCCGGCGCCATGTCGTGGTGGTGGGCGCCGTCGGGCAGCCGCGCGACGGCAATCCCGCCGCCTGCCTCGCGCTTCTCGATACCGACCGGCGCGAGGTGACGATGATCCGCGTGCCCTATGACACGCAGGAGACCGCCCGCAAGATCGCCGCCGCCGGCCTGCCGGACTGGCTGGGCCTGCGGCTGCAGGTCGGCCGCTAGGATGAAGGGAAACGCCATGGAGACGCCCCGCATCGGCTCTGTCATCGACGGCTTCACCCTGACGGAGCGTCTGCCCTCGGGCGGCATGGCGACGCTCTGGCGGGCGATCCATCCCGACCATGCCGGCCCCCTGGTGATGAAGATCCCGATCCTCGACCCCGGCGCCGACGTCTCGACCATCGTCGGCTACGAGACCGAGGTGATGGTCCACAAGCGGCTCTCCGGGCCGCATGTGCCGACTTTCGCCGGCGCCGGCGACCTCGCCGCCATCCCCTACATCGCCATGGGATTCGTCGCGGGCGAGCGGCTGGCCGAGACCATGGGCAAGGCGCCGCTGCCGATCACGGAGATGGTCCGCATCGGAGGCGCGATCGCGGTCGGCCTCGCGGATCTGCACCGGCAGAAGGTGGTGCATCTCGATCTCAAGCCCGAGAACGTGATGATGACGCCGAACGGCGCCGTGCTGCTCGATTTCGGCCTGTCGCGCCATGCCGAGCTGCCGGATCTGCTCGGCGAGGAGAGCTCCGCCCCGATGGGAACCGCGGCTTATTTGGCGCCGGAGCAGGTGCTGGGCGACCGCTCCGACCCGGCGAGCGACATCTTCGCGCTGGGCTGCCTGCTCTATCAGATGGCCACCGGCGAGGAGCCCTTCGGCCGGCCGGCGACGCTGCCCGGCATGAAGCGGCGGCTCTATCATGCGCCGCGCCCGCCGCGCGCGCTGCGGCCGGACATGCCGGCCTGGCTCGAGGAGATCGTGCTGCGCTGCCTCGAGGTCGACCGCAGCCGCCGCTATGCGGACGCCGCCAAGGTTGCCTTCGACCTGCGCCATCCCGACCAGGTCGTGGTCGCCCGCCATCGCAAGCCGTCAGCTCCGCCCAGCCTGGGGCAGCGCCTGCTGGCGCGCTTCCAGAAGCGCGAGGAGAGCGAGGTGCTGGGGCCGCCGACGCGCGCGCGGCGCGAGGCTGGCCCCTCGATCGTGCTGGCGGCGGTGGATCTCTCGGGCGCCCATGACGAGCTGGCGCAGGCGATCCTGGCCGAGACGCGCCGCCTGCTCGACACGCGGGAGGATTCCTGGCTCGCCTGCCTGAGCATCCTGCGCACCGAATTGCTGCGCGATAATCAGGGCCTCGATGCGCAGGGCCGCTCGGCCTATATCGGGCGGCTCGTGGCGCTGAAGGACTGGGCCCGGCCGCTGCATCTGCGCGAGGACCGGGTGAGCTACCATGTCATCGAGGCGGTCAGCGCCGCCGACGCGATCCTCGGCTATGCCGAGCACAACGACATCGACCATATCGTGCTCGGCGCCCGCAGCTCCTCGGCGGTGCGGCGCCATCTCGGCAGCGTCTCGACCAAGGTGGTGGCCGAGGCGCGCTGCTCGGTCTCGGTGGTCAGGATCAAGGGCGGCGCGACATCGTGAC
>LSIG01000039.1 GCA_001556125.1 Rhizobiales bacterium CCH10-E5
CACGACAAACTGCCCCCCTGACGCCATGAGGAACTGACCCCTCTGGAGAGGAGGTCGGCATGGAAGAGCAAGAGGTTCAGAGTTCTCCGCGGTCGGGTTTGCCGCGGAGGGACGAGATGAAGACGCCGGACGACGTGTCGGCGATGGTGCGTCTGAAGGGGTTGGGGTGGGGCGCGAAGCGGATCGCGGCCGAGCTTGGCTGCTCGAAGAACACGGTGAAGCGCTGGCTGAGATACGGCGATTGGCGACCTTGTGTGACGCCGTCGCGCTCGAAGAAGCTGGA
>LSIG01000004.1 GCA_001556125.1 Rhizobiales bacterium CCH10-E5
GCGCAGGCCGCGCCAACGCCCTATGCTCCCCCTGCCGCCGGGCACGCCGGGCGAGGCGGCGGCAGGGGGAGCATAGGGCGTTGGCGCGGCCTGCGCCGGGCGTGAGGGCAACGGAGCGCGGCGTCCGGCCGGGTTCGGCCTGATGATGGTCCGGTCGGAACGGCCGAACGGATCGGACGGCGAACCGGGATCGCTCATCGCCGGCCCTCGAGCACGGCCCAGAGCTCCAGTTCGAGATCGGGCCAGTCACCGGAGAAATGCATCCCGATCGAGCTCGCGGTCGAGAATTCCGGCCAGAGCGGCGAGGTCCGGTCGAGATAGAAATAGACGTGGTCGGTCAGCGCACGGATCTGCGGCGGCGGGGTCGGCAGATGAACGAGGCTGATGCCCGGCAGATGGGCATGGACGATCTCGTTCATCTTGGTGTTGGGGCCGACCTTGAAGAGCTGCGGGAACTGCGCCTGGATCTCGGTCAGCGGGCGGCGTGCCGCGACCTCCAGAACCAGCGTCGCGTTGCGTACGAGGCTGCGGTCGCGGATCGTCGACATGAAGGCGTTGGGGGCGCGCTCGGTGATCTCGAGACGGATCGCCCGGCGGCCGAGATTGGCGGACAGGAAGTCCTGGATGTCGCGCACCAGCGGCGTGAAGCAGGCCTCCAGATCGTCATGGTCATAGGCCGGGTAGTCGCGGGCACGGCGCTCGGCGGTGGTGAAGGTGGCAAGCTCGCCGGCCAGACCCAGGAAGGTCTCGAACAGCCGCTCGGGGTGGACATAGCGCGACTGGCGCAGATGGCGCAGCTGCGGGATCTGCCGGTTCAGCAGCTGCAGCATGAAGTAATCGGCGCTCTGCAGGCCGCCGCCCGCCGTCGGATCGGCGGCGTAGCGGGCGAGTTCCTCGAGCTTGTTGTCGATCCAGCCGATCACCCGGTCGAGCCAGCCCTCGATCACCGGATAGGCCGAGCAGACGAGGACGGGCGGGGCGAATTTCTCGTCGAAAAGGACGGCGCGGTCGCGCACCTCGAGAATGCGGCCCAGCGCCAGCCCGACATAGCCGGCCTTCGCCGTCTTGCGCAGCTCCAGCGTCAGGCGCGGATGGGCGACGTCGATCTCCTCCTCGATCCGCAATGAGGCGGTCGAATCGATCAGCATCTCGGTCGACGGGACATAGCGGCTGGCGCTGCCGGTCGGCGCGTCCTCGACCTCGCGCGTGTTGGGCGAGGCCAGGGGCAGCGACAGCCAGACGATCTGGCCCGCGGCGTTCTCCGGCACCTCGATGGCCGCGGGCAGGGGGCTGTTGTCCGGCAGCGCGAAAGGCGTGCCGTCCGGCATCACGCCGACGGCGCGGCGCAGCCCGATCCGGCTCTGCTGGGCGAGGTCGCGGTCGATCTCCAGCACCGAGAAGCCCCATGGGTAAGGGGTGACGTGCCGAACGCGGTTTTCCAGCAGGTTCTCAAGATACCGGTCGTTCTGCTGGAAGTGATGAGGCCGTAGAAACAGCCCTTCCGACCAGACGACCTTGCTGTACCACGACATCCGGCTCTCGCTCACTCATAGGCATGCCGAAGACCTTATACGGGTCGCCAACAAGCGTCACCAAGCGAATGCTAGGGCCTCGGAAAGCGGCTGCCGTCATTGACTTGAAGGATGCGCGGTTGCGCGTTTCGGGTCAGTCCAGCAGAGTCGTATCCAGAGCCGGCCGGGACCGCCCGGCGAGGAGGAGCCCCGATGCCGACCGGCCCCGCCGCCCGCATTCTCGATCTGGTGCTGCATCCCCTGCCGGGGGTGCTCCAGCCCGGCCCCGGAAGCCCCAATGTGCTGATCGGCGGGCTGCCGGCCTGGCGGGGCGTTTCGGCGGCCGCCGCGGCCGCGATCCAGGCCGCGCGGCAGGTCTCTGATGCGACGATCATGGCGGCGGAGGCGGCGACGCTGGCGGCGGCCGGCACGCCGGGCGCGCCGGCGGCCAAGGCGGCGGAGGAGACGACGAAGGCAGCTGCCGCCGCCAGCATGGGCGCAATGATCACGGGCGCGGCCGGTGGCGCCGACATCCACAACTGTCTGACGCTTCTCCCGGCTCCGCCCCACGGGCCCGGCGTCGTCGTCGACGGCTCGCAGACGGTGCTGATCAACAATCTCTCGGCCTGCCGCGTGGGCGACACCATCATCGAGGCGGTGGGGCCGCCCAACAAGATCACGATGGGGCTGAGCACGGTCATCATCGGCGGCTGACGGGCTGCCGCGCCTCGGCTAGGAGGGGCCATGCGCGGCTCGCCGCGCCCGACTCCAGCCCAGGACGACCATCATGACCATCGAACGCATCGGAGTGACGCAGCGCTGGTGCGATGCCGCGATCTTTAACGGCATCGTCTTCCTCGCCGGCCATGTCGCCGAAAAGACCGAAGGCCGCCCGCTGGGCGAGCAGACAGCCGAAGTCCTGGCGCTGCTGGAGGAGACGCTGGAGGCCGCCGGCAGCGACAAGAGCCGCATCCTCAGCGTCCAGATCTTCCTGACCGACATCTCCAGGATCGCCGAGATGAATGCCGTCTGGGACGCCTGGGTGCCGGCCGGCACAGCACCGGCGCGCGCGACCGTCGAGGCCAAGCTCGCCTCGCCCGGCCACAACATCGAGATCACGGCCGTGGCTGCGAAGAAAGCCGCCTGATCCGCGTTTGCTCTGCCGTCATTGCGAGGAGCGGAGCGACGAAGCAATCCAGGAGCCGTCGAGCTCGACGTCCTCTGGATTGCTTCGCTTCGCTCGCAATAACGAGAGAGGCCGCAGCTACTTCCCGCCGCGGTCGTAGCACTCGGCGAAGTAGAGCATGAAGGCGTCGACGAGGCCGTCCTCGTAGGGGGCGGTCTTGGCGTCCCAGCGGGCGACATAGGCGTCCCACATCTTGGCCTTGCGCGAGCCGAGCAGCGAATCGAGGCCGCGATCCTGCGCCGTGCTCTCGGCGATGGCCTGGGGATCGAGATCCTCGACCAGCATGCGCAGCGCGTGCTGCATGGCCGAATAGGTCTTGATCTGATGGGCCTTGAGGTCCCGGAAGCTCTCGTCGAACGCCTTCTGCGCGCTGAGATAGCCGCTCTTCGGGCGGCCGAAGATCAGCTGCAGCGCGTCGTCCACGGTCGGCGAGAATTTCAGCGGGTTGTTGTCCTGCGCCTGGATCATCGTCTGGTTGGCGCTGCGGGCGATGCGCTTGCTCTCGGCGCGGGCGGCGAGCAACTGCTTCAGCTCGACTGCGACGAGGCGCATCAGCCCGCCGAGCTGCTCGGCGAAGGCGCCGGGGTCCTGCCAGGCGAGGTCGTTCGTCGACAGGCCCGCGCCCTTGGCGAAGCGCTGGACGAACTCCGCCGCGCTGATCTGGGGCATGCCGGCGGGCATCGCCGCGGCTGCCGGCGGCACGAAGGGCTGTCCCGGTGCCGCGGGCGGCTCGAGCGGGGGCAGCGGGGCGACCGGCGTCGCGGGCTGTGCCGGGGCGTCGCTCCAGGGATCGCCCGGCGGCAGATCGGCGGTCAGGGGCCGGCGTGGTGTCGGGATTGCGACCGGCGGCGGCTCGGGAGCGCTCGGCGGTGCCTGATAGGGCGCCCAGGCGAAGTCGTCGCTCGCGGGTGGCGGAGGCGCTGCGGCAGGCGGCGGAGGCGCCGGAGCGGGCGCCGGGATGTCGGCGGCCCAGTCGATGAAGCCGTCATGCACGGGGCGGTGGCGGCTCGGCGGCAGCAGGTCGCGGCGCGGGATCGGCGGCGCCGCCTCGGCCGCCTCTGACCAGAGCGAGCTGGCGTCGGGCGCCGCGTCGACCCGCGGCAGCGAGGGCTCGGCCTGTACGGGCTCATCGATCGCGACCGCGATGACGTAATGGCCGATTTCCAGCCGGTCGCCATGCTGCAGGCGGTAGGGCGACTGGACGCGCTGGCTGCCGCCGTTGACATAGGTGCCGTTGGTCGAGATGTCGCGCAGCCAATAGGCGCCGTCGCGGAAGCGGACCTCGCAATGGCGGCCGGAGATCGCCCGCGTCGGGTCCGGCAGGCACCAGTCGAGATGCTGGTCGCGGCCGATGTCGAGGCCCCGTCCGCCGCTCAAAGAGACGGTCAGGGGCCCGCCATCGGGCAGGGCGGTCTCGTTCTCGATTGTCAGCGTCAGAGGCATGGCAGGGAATCCGGGCGCGGCCAGCCCTCAGGCAGGTCTCTGGCCGTCAAGAGGTTTTGCCGTCGTCATCGGCCAATCGAATGCATGCTTCGACGCAATTGCGCAATGCGGTCTGGTGCTCGCGCCCGGTCAGCCGGCCAAGCGCGGTCAGAACGGCGATGCGGGCCATCTTGGCGGTGAGATCGGGCGGGCAGGGCACGGCATGGCCCTCGACCATGCTGCCGCCCGAATAGCCGGCGGCGAAGGCGGCCCAGGTGCCGGGGCGGGCGGGATCGCCGGCATCGGCGACGGCGAGCGCGGCTCGCCGGGTCTCGTCGCGCGGATCGCGGACCCAGGTTTCGGCGGCGACGAGGCCCTCATCGGCTCCAGCCGCCGCCGGCTGCATCGCACGCAGCGTCTGCGCCGCCCACCAGACCGCCTCGCGGCGCGGCAACAGATAGGCGGCGAAGCCGATCGCCTCGGTCGCGGCGGGACCCTGTGCCAGCCGCCGCAGGAAGGCGAGCGGGTGCTCGACCGCCGGCTTGGTCGCGATGACCTTGCCGGCGGAGGGGAAGGTGTCGAAGACCTCCCGGGCGGTGCTGAAGCGCAGGCGCGTCATCGGCCCTCAATTGATCTTCACGAGGGCGCCGTTGACAACCACCATGGCGTCGCTCAGCACCTCGGTCTTGGCGACGCTCTTGATCGTGATCGTGGGCGAGGAGATCTCGATGCTCGTTGGCAGCATCTTGATCGTGCTCTGGCCGACTTTGAGGTTGATCTCGGTCATCGCCTCCACATCGAGCTTCCCCTTCTCGACATGGAGCTTGTCGTCGCCGTTCTTTAGGTTGGTCTCGCGCGCATAGCCGCCCTCGCGGTAGTCGGGCGCGATCTCGCGGGTCTCGGTGTTCTTGATCAGGGCCTTGAAGTCTTTCTCCGCCTGAATGCTGAAGACCTCCTGGCCCTTGCGGTCCTCGAACTTGATCTCGTTGTAGCAGTCGGAAAAGCCGGCCCCATCGGTCGATTCCGATTTGAGGCCCGACTGCGTCTTGTTGTCGGGCAGGCCGTAAGGCGGCTTGTGCTGGTCATTGACGACAGTGCCGGTGACGAGCGGCAGGTCGGGATTGCCTTCCAGGAACTCGACGACGACCTCCTGGCCGATGCGGGGGATGACCTGCCCGCCCCAGCTCTTGCCCGACCACATCTGCGCGACACGCGTCCGGCAGGAGGTGGAGCCGTCCTCGCGGTCCCAATGGAAGCGCAGCAGGATGCGGCCAAACTCGTCGACGTCGATATCGCCCTCCTCGCCGCGGTTGCGCTCGCCCACGACCTTGGCGGTATGCGGCCCGTGAACGGTCGGCCGCGGCGTGACCAGGGGCGCGCGGAAGCGGCGGTCGCTCTTCTGGAGCTCGTAGGTTCCGCTATAGGGCGCATCGCTCGCCGGACCCGAACGATAGGATTGCCCGATGAAGCTGTGGCGGCAGCGGATGACGAGATATTCGATGTTCTCCGAAGCCGTCTCATGGGCCGCCAGCGTCATGAGCGCACCGGGATACAGGCTCGGCGCGTCGCCGGCGGCGTGGCGCCGGTCGTCCTGCGCCTGCTCGGCCTGGGCCCGGACGCGGGCGAAGTGCTCTCCTTCGTCGCGCTTGATGTAGCTGCGCGGGTAGTCATAGGCCTCGTAGGCCTTCGCCTTGTCGAAGCCGGCCTCGGCCTGGGCCGTCAAGTCGGAGCCGGATTGCTGGAAATCGTAATCCCTCAGCACGACCTTGCCCGTGCGCAGCCGCCGCATCGTCGACCAGTGCGACAGGTTCTCGATGTGGCGCGGCATCCGGCTCGACGGCGGCATCAGCGGATAGGCGGTGCCGGCTCCGGCGAAGGTCGGCTCGGCCGCAGCCTGGACCGGATCGTGCGAGGAGCGGGAATCGGACAGCACCAGCTTGTGGTCGCCGTCGCTGTGCTTGAAATAGTAATAGATGCCGTACTGCTCCATCAGCCGCAGCACGAAGTCGAGATCGCTCTCGCGATACTGCACGCAATAGGGAATGGGCTCGAGCCGGTCGCTGGTGCGGTCCTCGAAGCTCGCGCTCTCCTCCTTGGCGAAGATCGCCTTGATGATGTCGATCGCGGTCTGCTCCTTGAAGATCCGGCAGTCGGAGCGCTGGGACAGCAGCCAGAGCCAGGGCCGCAGCGTGAAGCGGTAGTGGTGCAGGTCCTCGTCCTTGCCGGTCCATTGGGCGTCGACCAGCGTGCCGTTGAAAACCCGCGGGCTGCCGTTCTTGAGCGTCATCGTGACGGAGCACTTTTGGCTCATGATGCTCTGCAGGTCGGCATTTTCAGTCGTGCTGCTGGCGTCGATCTGAAAAGTAAAGATTTCGCTCAAGCCTTCCGAGGCTTCGAACTGCGTCAAGGCGAAAACGTCTTGACCCAAAGGTGTCGTGAACGAAGCAGTTATTTGCAACTGTCGCAGATCGGCGGTCATCAACGAAACCTCGCGGTTCTAGATGCTATTTTGTTATTGACGTAGCGGACGGCGCGAGTCATGGTGTGCGCCTTCAATCCTTTACCGCCCGCGCGAAGCTAAACGGGAGGGGGACCATGCGCAAGCAACCCGCGATTACAGCCATCGCCGTCCTTTCCGCCGGTCTTTACGTGGCGCAGATGTCTGTCGCGCAGGCGCAGACCTACAAGGCGGACGACATCGTCAAGCATTTCAGCCCGGCGACGCCGCCGGCTTTCGGGGCCACGCGCGGGCTGTGCATCGGCACGGAAGCGGACTGCAGCAAGGCCGGGCATGCGGTGAAGCCCGCGGCGGTCGCGGCCTTCGACCTGGTGGTGCGCTTCAAGTACAATTCCGACGTGCTGGAGCCCGATGCGCGCGCCAATCTGGACGAGTTCGCCAAGGCCCTGAAGACGCCGCAGCTCGGCACCAGCCGCTTCGTCGTCGAGGGCCACACCGATGCGGTGGGGTCGCCCTCCTACAATCTCGATCTCTCTGCCCGGCGTGCCCAGGCGGTGGTGCGCTATCTGCAGGAGCGCGGCGTCGACACCGCCAAGCTCGAGGCCCGCGGCTATGGCGAGACCAAACCGGTGGTGGCCGACCGTTTCGCCGGCGAGAACCGCCGGGTCGAGACGCGCCTGAAGAGCGACTGACGGGGCTGATTTCGACGAGGCCGGCCGGCCGTCTCCGCGGAGACCGCCGTCGGCCATGCCTGTGCATGGATGACCGGTGAGGGCGATGGCGTCTTTGAATTTTGCCGCATATGCGAGCCCGGTCTCCGACGCCGATCCCTGTGGGCCCGATCTCGAGGACGATCCGGACTTCATGAACGTCACGGCGCGGCTCGAGGTCGCGCTGCCGGCGCAGTATTTCAGGCGCGACGACGAGGGCCGGCAGGTCGCGTTCGACCGCAGCGGGATCGAGTTCCCGGCCGCCTTCTCCGATCTCGGCAAGCTGCTCGAGCGCTCGCGCGACCTCAGGGTGCTGGTGCTGGCCGGCAAGCTCGCCATCCTCAACCGGGACGTGCCGGGTTTCTCCGCCTGCCTAACGACCATCGCCACCCTCCTCGCGGAACAGTGGGAGGCGGTGCATCCGCGGGCGCAGAACGGCGACCAGATCATGCGCGAGGTGGCGCTGCAGAGCCTGGACGAGCTGCCGACCGTCGTGCTGCCGCTGCAGCATGCGCCACTGTTCGTGAGCCGGCGCATCGGTCCCTTCGCCTTTCGCAGCCAGCTCGTCGCGACGGGCGAGACGAAGCTCGTCGAGGGGGAGCAGCATCCCGATGCCGGGACCATCCAGGCGGCGCTGGCGGATATCGACATCGACGAGCTGTCCGCGAGCCTCGCCCGCATCCGCGCGATCGCGGAGGCGCTCGCCGGCATCCGCGCGATCTGGCTGGAGAAGGTGGGGGCCGATCATTCGCTCAGCTTTCCGCGCCTCTCGGCGCTCGTCGATCAGATCGTCGCCTTTCTCGACGCGGCGCTGGCGCGGCGCGTGCCCGGCCACCCGGCGATGCCGGGGCCTCAGGCCGCGCCGGGCGAGGGCGCTCCGGCAGGCGGTTCCACTGTCGCGCCCGGCAGTTGCGACAACATCCTTCAAGTGAAGGATACGCTGGCGGCCTGCCTCGGTTACTTTCGCCGCATAGAGCCTTCCAGCCCGGCGGTCCTGCTGATCGGGCAGGCTCAGCAGCTGATCGGCAAGTCGTTGGTCGAGGTCATCCAGATCATGTTCCCCGAGCATTTCGGCCAGGCGGTTCTGGAGATCGGCGACCGGCCGCGCTTCCGCCTGCCGCTGGAGCGACTGACCGCGCCGGAGGAACAGGAGCCGGAGGATGGCTACGACGACAGCGGCTACGCGTCATCCGAGGACGAGACCAGCGACGAGGCGGCTGAGGAGGCTGGCGAGCCGCAGGCGGAGAGCGAGTTCGGCGGGTCCAACGGCGACGCGCCCGAGGGAGACAAGGCGGCGCGGCCCGCGCTGCAAGTCGCGACGCGGGCCGAGGCGGTGGCGGGGATGAGGGCTGTCGCCGCCTTCTACCGCCGGGTCGAGCCTTCGCATCCGACGCCGCTGCTGATGGACAAGGCCTGCGCGCTGGCGCAGCGGGATTTCATGGCGCTGCTGGGCGACATCCTGCCCGACGTCGCCCTGATGCCGGAGGCCGAGAGCTAGGCGATTTTCCGGTATTCGGCTTGAACCGACTTCGGGTCCGGCGCGACTATATCGGTAGAAGGCAAGAACGGTTACGGTGTCACGTTACGTCGGCGTGACGCATTCGCAGAGGGGCTGCTACCATGGCCGGAGATTCAGGTCAGAAGTTCATTCGCCGCAACAGGCCGCCGCGGGTCCACATCACCTATGAGGATCCCTACAACGCCGAGCAGAAGATCGAGCTTCCCTTCGTGATGGGGGTGATGGCCGATCTTTCGGGCAACACCCCCGGCGTCGAGAAGGCCGAGATCTCGCAGCGCAAGTTCCTCGACTTCGACATGGACAATTTCGACCAGCGCATGGGGGCGATCCAGCCTGGCGTGTCCTTCGCGGTTCCCAACAAGCTGGGCGACGGCGGAGACAAGCTCTCGGTTTCGCTGAAGTTCTCGAAGTTCGACGATTTCAACCCGGCCGCCATCGCCCGCCAGATTCCGGCGATGGCCAAGCTGCTCGAGGCGCGCGAGCAGCTCGCCAATCTGATGCGCTTCATGGACGGCAAGATGGCCGCCAGCGACCAGATCAAGGCGCTGCTGGCCGATCCCCAGTTGATGGCGGCGCTGAAGGACAGGCTCGGCGACAAGCCCGCCGAAGCCGTCCCGGCCGAAGAGACGAAGTGAGCGAGGCGGCAATGGCAGCGGAAGCACAATCCCAGCAGCCCGGCGCGGTCACCGAGACCCGCGACGTCGACGAATTCGCCTCGGTCCTGAAGCAGAGCTTCAAACCCAAGACCGAGCGCGCCGCGACCGAGGTCGAGGCCGGCATCGCCACTCTGGTCAACCAGGCGCTGGCCGACTCGACGCTGATCAAGAACGACGTGCTCGACACGATCGAGGAGATGATCGCGCGGCTCGACGCCAAGCTGACCGAGCAGATGAACGAGGTGCTGCACGCGCCGGAGTTCCAGAAGATCGAGAGCGCGTGGCGCGGGCTGAACTACCTGGTCTTCAACTCGGAGACTGACGCGCAGCTCAAGATCAAGGTGATGAACGTCTCGAAAAACGAGCTGTATCGGAACCTGAAGACCTATCCCGGCGCGCGCTGGGACCAGAGCCCGCTGTTCAAGCAGGTCTATGAGCAGGAGTTCGGCCAGCTCGGCGGCCAGCCCTTCGGTTGCCTGATCGGCGACTATCACTTCAGCCATGTCCCGACGGATGTGCAGCTCCTGCGCGATCTCTCAAAGGTGGCGGCGGCGGCCCATGCGCCCTTCTTCGCCGGCGCGGATCCGACCCTGATGGGGATGGACTCCTGGACCGAGCTGTCGAACCCGCGCGATCTCGGCAAGGTCTTCGACACGCCGGACTATGCGGCCTGGAAGGGCCTGCGCGACGCGGCCGACTCCCGCTATGTCGGCCTGTGCCTGCCGCGGGTGCTGTCGCGGGTTCCCTACGGCGCCAAGTCGGAGCCGGTCGAGGAGTTCGCCTTCGAGGAGGACACCGACGGCCACAAGGGCGAGAAATACGCCTGGATGAACGCGGCCTATGCGATGGCCGTCAACATCAACCGCGCCTACAAGGAGTATGGCTGGTGCACGCGCATCCGCGGGGTGCAGTCGGGCGGCGAGGTGCTGAACCTGCCGACCCACACCTTCCCGACCGATGACGGCGGCGTCGACCTGAAATGCCCGACCGAGATCGCGATCAGCGACCGGCGCGAGGCGGAGCTGGCCAAGTCCGGCCTGATCCCGCTGATCCACCGGAAGAACACCGACAAGGCGGCCTTCATCGGCGCGCAGTCGCTGTACAAGCCCAAGAGCTTCTCCGGGCCGGACGGGGTTGCCGCAACGGCATCCGACAACCTGTCGGCGCGGCTGCCCTACATGTTCGCTGTGTCGCGCTTCGCGCACTACCTGAAGTGCATGGTTCGCGACAAGGTCGGTTCCTACAAGGAAAAGGAACCACTGCGGCGCTGGCTGCAGGAGTGGATCACCGACTATGTCGACGGCGATCCGACCAATTCCAGCGAAGAGACGAAGGCGCGGCGCCCGCTCTCCGATGCGCGCATCGACGTCTTCGAGGACGAGGAGAACCCCGGCTACTACTCGGCCAAGTTCTATCTCCGGCCGCATTTCCAGCTCGAGGGCATGGATATCGGCCTGAGCCTGGTCTCACGACTGCCAGCTCCCAAGACGTGACAACCCAGACGTGACCGTCGCCTGATCAGCAGGCGACACCCGTTCCGAAGCTTCCAGGCGCCCGTGTCCTCCGTGACCGGGCGCACAGGAGAACTGCGTCCAGTATCCGGGTTCCGACCGAACTTCTTTCACTCACACAGAGGAGATCACCACCATGGCTAGCGACTTCCTTCTCGAGATCGACGGCATCAAGGGCGAAAGCCAGGATTCCAAGCACAAGGACACGATCGAGGTCGATTCCTTCTCCTGGGGCGTCACCAATGCCGGTACCCATGCGAGCGGCCAGGGCGGCGGCGCCGGCAAGGCCAATTTTCAGGACATCCACTTCACCGCATCGGTCGGCAAGGCCTCGGCCAATCTCGCCATGGCCTGCGCCTCGGGCAAGCACATCACCAAGGCGGTGCTCTATGTCCGCAAGCAGGGCGAGAACCAGCAGGACTACTACGTCCTGACCCTCGAGGATCTGCTGGTCTCGAGCTACCAATCCGGCGACGCCGCCGGCGGCACCACGATCCCGACCGACCAGTTCTCGCTGAACTTCGCCAAGATCAAGTACGAGTACAAGCCGCAGAAGAAGGATGGCACGCTCGACGCCCCGGTCACCATGACCTGGGACCTGAAGCAGAACAAGAAGTAAGTCGTCGCCGGCGCCGCACTCGCGGCGCCGGCTTCGGGCCCGATGATGGCCGTTGCGGGGGAGCGCCGCGACGGCCATCGTGCTTGCCGGGCCGATCGGATTGGGGAAGCGGGAGCGACGACGCGTGCGAGGTCCGGCGAACGGCACATTGACGAAGAAGCGGCTGCGCCCGCCGCTGATGTTCGCCTTTCGCGAGGCGCATCAGGAGAAGGACGCGAAGGTGGCGCTCGATCTGCGCGACGCCGGCGGCGAACGCGTCATCGCCAACCGGCGCGCGGCCCCGCGCGCGGCGATCACGGAGCCGAAGCTGCGGCGCGAGATCGCGATCGATCTCGACGCGCTGGTCAACACCGTCAACCTCGCCTCGTCGGTCGATCTCTCGCAGCACGAGCATGTCCGCCGCTCGATCCTCAATCACGGCTTTCCCGACCTCACGAGCCGCTCGATCGACGAGCATCGGGTCGACCTCATCGCCAAGGACATGATGGCGGCGCTGGTCGGCTACGAGCCCCGGCTGATCCGCAATTCGATCCAGGTCGAGCGTGACCACTCGCTCGACCGGGCCGAGCTCAAGGTCCGGTTCCTGGTGCGCGCGGATCTCAACTGCGAGCCGCTCAACGTGCCGGTCGAGTTTGTCGCCGATCTCGAGCTCGACACCGGCAAGATGGCGATCAGGAGCCGCTAGGCGATGCATCAGGAGTTCCTCGACGCCTATAATCAAGAGCTCCGCCTCTTCATGGAGCACACGAAGGAATTCGCCGAAGAATATCCGGGGATTGCCGAAAGACTGGGCGGGCTCGTCGGCGACCGGATGGACCCGATGGTGGCGGGGCTGCTCGAGGGAGCGGCCTTCCTGGCAGCGCGGGTCCAGCTCAAGCTGAAGCACGAGTTTCCCGAGTTCACCAACAATCTGCTCGAGCAGCTGGTCCCGAACTATCTGGCGCCGACACCGTCCGCCCTGCTCGCCGGCTTCCGGCCGCCCTTCTCCGATCCCGGCCTGCGCGAGGGCCTGACCATCCCACGTGGCTCCTATATCGACGCGACCTATCTCGAGCGCGAGCGGCGCGTCGCCTGCCGCTACCGTCTGGGGACGGACGTGACGCTCTGGCCCTTCGATGTGGCGGCCGCCGAATACATCCCCGCGCCCGGTCCGCTGCAGGCGCTCGGCCTGTCCACCGACCACCGCGTCCTCTCGGGGCTGCGGCTGACGCTGACGCACCGGACGACGGCCGATCCCGAGCAGGAGCCGTCGGCGGCGCAGGCGCTCAAAACGCCGACGAGCTGGTTCGCCGGCTGCCGCTGCAAGGAGTTGGGCGTCCATCTGCTCGGCCCGGAGGCGGACGCGGTGGCGCTCTACGAGCAGCTCTTCGGCGACTGTGTCGGCATCTATTTCCGCCATCTCGACGAATTCGGCGATCCCGTCATCACGCCGGCCGACGGGGTTGCCTTGGAGCAGCTCGGCTTCGGCGAGGACGAGGCGCTTCTGCCGGCCGACACCCGCGTCTTCCGCGGTTTCGATCTGCTGCGCGAGCTGTTCTGGTTCCCGCGCAAATTCCTCGGCTTCCGTCTCTCCGGGCTGGCGCGGATCATGCCGAAGCTGACGGCGAAGACGGTCGACGTGATCTTCGTCTTCGATGAGGTCAATACGCGGCTGGCGGCGGCGGTCCAGAAGCCGATGTTCGCGCTCTATGCCGCGCCCGCGATCAACCTCTTCGAGAAGACGCTGGACCGCGTGCCGGTGCGGACCAATCAGCACGAGTTCCACGTCGTGCCCGATCGCAGCCGCCCGCTCGACTATGAGCCGCACAGCCTGCTCTCGGTCCACGCCCATTATGCCGGCGGGCGCGAGAAGCAGCCCGTCCACCCGCTCTATTCCTCGCCGGAAGGGGCCTCCCCGACGCATGGACTGCTCTATACGCAGCGCCGTCTGCCGCGCCGCCGCTCGGTCGCCGAGCGCCGGCTCGGCCGGGCCTCGGACTATACCGGCACGGACATGTTCATCTCGCTGGTCGAGCCCGCGGGCGTCGCAGACAGTGTCTCGGTGGCGGAGCTGAGCCTGCGCGCGCTCTGCTCGAACCGGCACCTGCCGGAGCATCTGCCGACCGGCGAGGGCGGCGCCGATTTCCGGCTGATCGACAATGTCGCGCTCGACGTCGCCTGCCTGTCGGGGCCGACGCCGCCGCGTGAGCCGGTCGTCTCGCAATTGCGACTGCGCTCGGAGACGGCCAGCACCGGCGTCGTCACCTGGCGACTGATCAACCTGCTCAGCCTGAACCATCTCGGCCTTGTCCAGCGCGGCGCCGGTCAGAATGGCGAGGCTCTGCGGGAACTGCTCTCGCTCTTCGCCGACCTCGCCGACAGCGCCACCGAGCGGCGCATCCGCGGCATCAAGAGCGTCGACAGCCGCCCCGTCGTGCGCCGCTTTCCGCAGCGCGCGGGAACGGGGGCGGCGAGGGGGCTCGAGATCACCGTCGTGCTCGACGAGAAGGCCTTCGAGGGCTCCGGCGTCTTCCTGCTCGGTGCCGTGCTCGACCGCTTCTTCGCGGAGTACGCCGCGATGAACCATTTCACCCAGACGGTGATCCGCACCGTCGAACGCGGCGAGGTGATGCGCTGGCCGCCGCGCGCGGGATCGAGGCGGATCCTGTGAGCGAGAACCTCCCCCTCCAGCGCGAGCCGAGTTATGCGGAGCGTCTCCAGGAAGAGCCCTGGCGCTTCGACTTCTTTGCCGTGCTGCGCCGGCTGGAACGCAGCTTCCCGGAGCGGCCGCGCATCGGCGACGTGCCGGCGCGGCGGGACGAATATGTCGCGCTGGGCGAGCAGGCCTTTCTCGATTTCGCGGCCTCGACCCTTGCGGAAGCCGATCGCGACGGACAGGGGCGCCTGCGCCTCTTCGTCAAGTTCCTCGGCCTGCTCGGGCCCCAGGGCGCGCTGCCGCTGGCCACGACGGAGGAGAGCTACCACTGGCAGCTCGCGCGCGACGATGCCTTCCCGCGCTTCCTCGACATCTTCAACCACCGCTTCCTGCAGCTGTTCTTTCGGGCCTGGGCGGATTCGCGCCCCATCGCGCAGCACGACCGGCCGGAGCGGGACCGTTTCGCCGCCTATGTCGGCAGCCAGATCGGTCTGGGTTCTACGCCCTATCTCAGGCGCGACAGCGTGCCCGATGCGGAGAAACTCGCCCATGCCGGGCTGATCGGCGCGCAGGCCAAATCGGCCTCGCGGCTGCGCGGGCTCCTGGCCGGGCTGTTCAAGGCCGAGGTCGAGATCGAGCAGTTCGTCGGCATGCGCCTGGTCTTCGACCCCGCGGACCGCACCCGGCTCGGCAGCCGGCACTGCACGCTGGGCGGCGACGCGCTGCTCGGCGCCAGCGTCTACAGCGTCGAGGACAAGTTCCGCATCTGCATCGTCGCGCGCAGCCTCGACGAGTTCGCGCGCTTCCTGCCGAGCGGGGACCGCTGCGAGAAGCTGGCGGATGCGGTCTTCTTCCATCTCGGCGAGGGGCTGGAATGGGATGTCGAGCTCGCCCTGCCGGTCGGCGAGGTCAAGCCCGCCCGGCTCGGCCAGTTTGGCCAGCTCGGCTGGACGAGCTGGATGGCGCCCAACTGGGACGCCCCGCCCGGCACGCTGCGCCGCGAGGCCCGTTTCCACCCGGCCGAGCGCCTGCGCGAGCAACGCAGCCGGGCGCGTTCGCCTTCCGCCAATCGACCATCCTGACGCCCGAGGAGACCATCATGGCCGACATCAGTCTCGAAGCCGTCACAGGCAAGCTCAACCGGGTCGGCTATGAGGCCTTCATCCAGGCGCTGCGGCAGGCCAAGGGTGCGGGCAACCGCAATGTCGAGCTGGCGCACTGGCTGGCGCAGATCCTGCTGCGGCCCGCCACCGATATCGGCCTGACGGCGCAGCATTTCGGGCTGGACATGGGCCGGCTCGCCGCCGACATCGGCGGGGTCATCGAGGGCTTCCGCAAGAACGAGACGGAGATGCCCGGCGTCGCCAACAGCATCGTCGACGGGCTCGACCGCGGCTGGCACTACGCGACGCTGTTCTTCGGCGAGACGCAGATCCGCACCGGCCATGTGCTCGTCGCGATCCTCAAGTCGAACGATCTGCGCCGCGTCCTGACCGGCATCTCGAAGGAGTTCGGCAAGATTCCGGTCGACGAACTCGCCGCCGGCCACGCCAAGATCTGGGAGGCCTCGGAGGAGGAGAATCTGCGGCCGATGGACGGCTCGGGCTTGCGCGCGTCGGGGACGCCCGGCGCCGAGCAGGCCGAGGGCGCGAAGGGGACGACCGCGCTCGACCGCTTCTCGCAGGACCTGACAGCCAGGGCCCGCACGGGGACGATGGACCCGATCCTCGGTCGCGACGACGAAATCCGCCAGGTCATCGACGTGCTGATGCGCAGGCGCCAGAACAACCCGATCCTCACCGGCGAGGCCGGCGTCGGCAAGACCGCGATCGCCGAGGGCTTCGCCCAGCGCGTCGCGGCCGGCGACGTGCCGCCGCCGCTCAAGGGCGTGCGCGTCTGCGCGCTCGACATCGGCCTGATGCAGGCCGGCGCCTCGATGAAGGGCGAGTTCGAGCAGCGGCTGCGCTCGGTGATCGACGAGGTGCAGTCCTCGCCGACGCCGGTGATCCTGTTCATCGACGAGGCGCATACGCTGATCGGCGCCGGCGGGGCGGCCGGCACGGGCGACGCCGCCAATCTGCTCAAGCCCGCGCTGGCGCGCGGCACGCTGCGGACCATCGCCGCGACGACCTGGTCGGAATACCGGCAGTATTTCGAGAAGGACCCGGCGCTGACCCGGCGCTTCCAGCCGGTGAATGTCGACGAGCCGGACGTGGCGCGCTGCTGCACCATGCTGCGCGGGCTCATCGCCCCCATGGAAAAGCACCACAAGGTGCGCATCTCGGACGCCGCGATCGTCGCCGCGGTGACGCTGTCGCATCGCTACATCCCGGCCCGCCAGCTGCCCGACAAGGCGGTCAGCCTGCTCGACACGGCCTGCGCCCGCGTCGCGATCAGCCAGAGTGCGACCCCGGCCGCGATCGAGGATGCCCGCGTCGCGCTCGCCGCGCTGGCGCAGGAGAAGGCGGCGCTGACGGCCGACCAGGATCTCGGCGGCGACACCGCCAAGCGCCTGGCCGAGATCGAGACCGAGAGCGCCGAAGGGCAGGAGAAGCTCGCCGCGCTGGAGGCCGCCTGGGCGAGCGAACTCGCCATCGTCGAGGAGATCAAGGCGCTGCGGGCGAAGCTCGCAGAGCCGCCGGCCTCGGCCGCCGATCCGAAGGCGGAGGTCGCCCAGCAGGTCGCGGCCGAGCAAGCCGGTGCCGAGGCACCGCCCGCCGCCGAACCGGCTCCGGATGGCGCAGCCGACCCGGCCGCGGCGCGCGAGGCGCTGGCGGCAAAATTCGCCGCGCTCTCCGAAATCGATCCGGCACAGCGCATGATCTACGCCCATGTCGACGAACAGTCGGTCGCCTCGGTCGTCTCCGACTGGACCGGGATTCCCGTCGGCCGCATGGTCGCCGACGAGATCGAGACGGTGCTGAAGCTGGCGGACACGCTGAACAAGCGTGTTGTCGGCCAGGATCACGGGCTGGCGATGATCGCCCGGCGCATCGAGACCAACCGCGCCAAGCTCGACAACCCCAACAAGCCGATCGGCGTCTTCATGCTCTGCGGCCCCTCGGGCGTCGGCAAGACCGAGACGGCGCTGGCGCTGGCCGAGCAGCTCTATGGCGGCGAGCAGAACGTCATCACCATCAACATGTCCGAGTTCCAGGAGGCGCACACCGTCTCGACGCTGAAGGGCGCGCCTCCCGGCTATGTCGGCTATGGCGAGGGCGGGCGGCTGACCGAGGCCGTGCGGCGCAAGCCCTATTCGGTCGTCCTGCTCGACGAGATCGAGAAGGCGCATCCGGATGTCCACGAGCTGTTCTTCCAGGTCTTCGACAAGGGCGTGATGGAGGACGGCACCGGCCGGCGCATCGACTTCAAGAACACGCTGATCATCCTGACCTCGAATGTCGGCACCGACGAGATCATGCGGATGGCCTCCGACCCGGCGCAGCGCGCCGATCCCGAGGCGATGGCGGTGGCGCTGCGGCCGGCGCTGCTGCGCGTCTTCCCGCCGGCGCTGATCGGGCGTCTGGTGACGATCCCCTACTACCCGCTCTCGCCGGACATGCTGGGCGGGATCGTGCGGCTGCAACTCGGCCGCATCGGCAAGCGCATCGCCGAGAACCACGGTGCCGCCTTCGTCTATGACGATGCGGTCGTCGCCCACATCGTCGCGCAGTGCAACGATCCCGATTCCGGCGGCCGCATGATCGACAACATCGTCACCAACTCGATGCTGCCGGCGCTCTCGCGCGCGATCCTCGGCCTGCAGCTCGAGAAAAAGTCCCTGACGGAGGCGAAGGTCTCGGTCGAGAAAGGTGCGTTCGTCTACGCCGTGTCGTGAACCGAACAGCGATCCGCACCGACCAAGGGCGGTGCGGCAACCGCGAGAGACGCAGCGAATGGCCTTTTCGGATTACGCCGACTGGTGGGACAAGCAGAAGCTGCAGACCGAGAAGATCCTCGGCGAATGGGTCGAGGACAATCCCCAGTGGTGGGCGGTGACGATCGCCACCGGCGTGCAGACCTCGATGGATCTGGGTGCCGGCTTCGTCGATGTGCTGCGTTTCGGCGAGGGCATCGCCGAGGGCGGTCTGGCCGGGGTGGGCAAGGATGCGCTGCGTCTGCTCGCCATCCTCGGTCCTCTCGGCAAGGCCGGCGGGGTGCTGTCGCGGCTCATCCATCTGCAGCGGATCAGACTGGCCGTGCAGGTCAAGGGCGTCAGCGGCCCCTGCACCTTCCAGGCGATCAACAACGCCATGTCGATCGCGCGCGGTCGCAACTATTTCATCACCGTCAAGGACATGGCGGCGGCGGTCGGCAAGCCGCTGAGTTCCCTGTCCACCAATGCGGCCGGGCGCACGCAACTCGGCGCGCATGTCCAGCAGGCGCTGGATTTCCTGGTGTCGCAGGGTGTCAAGGTCACGCGGCTGAACCAGGCAAGGACGGTCAAGGATATCGTGCAACTCGCGCGGAGCGAGGATGGCGTCATCGTCTTCGCCATCCGCTGTGTGGTGAGGACGCCGGCGGGGGCGCTGAGGGAAATCAACCACAGTGTCATCGCCGTGCGCGACGCCATGGGAGCGGTCCGCTTTGCCGATTACGGCGGAAAGTACTTTCCGTCGCTCGAGCAGTTGGTCTCGCGCTGGGGCATGCTTGAGAAAAGCGGTGTCGGCCTGATGCCCAACCAGGCGGTCGGGGCGGTCAACACCATGGCCTTCACCAGCCTGATGGAGGAGAGCATCGTCCTGCTCCAGGGAGCGAGCATGCTGATCTCCGGGCTGACCGCGATCGAGACGGCGGAGGGTGTGGATTTCGCCGCGCCGGTTGTGGTCGCCGCCACATCCGTCCCGACCAAAGCCGACCCGGCCCCACCCGAGGTGGTGAAGGGCAGCTTCGACGCCTTCAAGCAGCGCAAGCAGGGCAAGACCGTCATCCGCCTGCCCGAGATGGTGATCACGGCCGGTAAAGGGACTGCGCCCCCGTCCGCCTGGCTGACCGGCGTGCAGTACAGGCTCAATGCGCTGGGCTTCGGGGCCGGGCCGGTCGACGGGATCAAGGGCCCCAAGACGACGAAGGCGATCAGGCTGTTCCAGACGAGCTATCCGCCGCTCAAGGTCGACGGCATCCCCGGCCCGCGGACGCAGGAGCGCCTCGTCGAGATCTGCGGCTTCTGATGGCGATGACCGAGTGCGGCCCAGCGTCAGAGCGACGGAGCCGCCCGGTCGGCGAAAATGCGCTATCGTCCTCTCCGACGGGGCAGCGACAGCATGAGGGCGGCGGATGTTGCAACCAGCGCGGCTGAAGAGCCGGTCGGGCGCGGAGAGCGGCGGCGGGCGGCCGGTCGAGCCGCCGCGCCCGGGCCTTCGGCGCCGGACCACGCGCGTCGGGCGCTTCGGCCGGATCATGGTTCTGCTGGTCGCGCTCGGCGCAAGCGGCTGGGCCGGCGTCGCGACCTGGCTGCTCTATCGCGAGAAGGCGGTCGTGGCCGCGCTGCAGCAGGAGCAGCAGGTGCTCCAGGCCAGTTATGACGAGCGTATGCGGGCGCTGACGCGGCGCCTCGTCAGCTCGATCGCGACGCAGCGCGCGCCCGGTGCCGCACCACGCGAGGGGGGCGGCGACGATCAGCTCGCCGATCTGATCGCGCGGCAGATCGAGCTCGAGGCGCGACAGAACCTGCTGGGCACGCTGACCGGCCAGGCGGTCGCGCCTGTGCTGCCGAACAGCGGCGCGCAGGTACCGGGCGGGGGCGGCGGGCTCGCCGCCGACCCGTTCCAGGGCAATATCCTCGAGCGCATCAACCCGGCGGTCGTCGCGCCGCAGAAGCGGCTGGCGGCGGTGGCGCTGCGGGCCGAGGAGGCGATGCCGCTCTCCGAGCGGGTGACGCTGCTGCAGCAATCGCTCGACCGCATCGACCAGGCGCAGGGGCAGCAGGTCTCTGCGCTGGGCCTGCGCCTCGCCGGGCGGGTGCAGGAGGTGAGGGCGGCGCTGGCCGATCTCGGGCTCGATGTCGGCAAGGTCCGTCTGCCCCCGGCCCGGCAGGCGATGGGCGGGCCGCTGATCCCGCTCTCGGTGACGATGCGTCCGGGCAGCTTCGAGCATCGCGTGCTGCAGCTCGGCGAGGCGCAGGCGAATTTCGGGCGCTGGCGCGAGCTGGCGCAGATCGTGCCGCTGCGCCGCCCGCTGGACGGCGACGACAGCACGACCAGCAATTTCGGCATGCGCACCGACCCCTTCACCGGCGCTGCGGCGATGCATGCCGGCATGGATTTCCGCGGCGAGACCGGCACGCCGATCCGCGCCACCGGCGCCGGCAAGGTGCTGCGGGCGGAGGTCGCGGGCGGCTATGGCAATCTGGTCGAACTCGACCATGGCAACGGGCTCACGACGCGCTACGCGCATCTCAGCGCCTTCGACGTGAAGCCGGACCAGATCGTTCCGCCCGGCGCGATCATCGGCCGGCTGGGCTCGACCGGCCGCTCGACCGGCCCGCATCTGCATTACGAGACGCGACTGGCGGGCGAGGCGACCAACCCGCTGAAGTTCATCGAAGTGGGCAACCGCCTGTCGCAGCCCTCGCTGCCGCCGGGTGTACGGTGAGTGCTGCCAAGCCTGACGTTGACCCTCTGCCGTCATCCTGGGCGACCGAAGGTCGACCGGGATCCATCGGAGGCCTCGGCGCCCTTCGATGGATCCCGGCCTTCGCTGCGCGAAGTCCAAGATGACGGGTTGGTTTGCCGTGCAACGGCTCAGGCGGCGGCCGCTTCCGCCATGAAGACCTCCAGCGCCTCCTGCTCGGCCGTCGAGAGGCGCAGGCCCAGCTTGCTGCGGCGCCAGAGCACGTCGGCGGCCTGTTTCGCCCATTCCGCCCGCATCAGGTAGCGGACCTCGCGCTCGTAGAGATCGGCGCCGAAATGGCGGCCGAGATCGGCCTCCTGGACAGCGCCCTGCAGGATCTCGCGCGCCTTGGTGCCATAGGCCCGCACCAGCCGCGCAATGGTCGCGCGGGCGAGCCAGAGATGGGCGGCAGCGAGCGCGTCGACCTGCGCCTCAAAGCCCTCGACCGGGAAATCGCCGCCCGGCAGCGTGCCGGTGACGGTCCAGGTCGGGCGTGCCGCCCAGGCGGCGTGGGGACCGAGCTTCTCCAGCGCGGATTCGGCGAGGCGACGATAGGTCGTGATCTTGCCGCCGAAGACCGAGAGCAGCGGCGCCTGGCCCTGCGGCGCGTCGAGCGTCAGGACATAGTCGCGGGTCGCCTCCTGCGCCTTGCTGGCGCCGTCGTCATAGAGCGGGCGCACGCCGGAATAGGTCCAGACCACGGATGCCGGGGTCACCGGCTCGCGGAAATACTCGCTCGCCGCGGCGCAGAGATAGTCGATCTCCTCGGGCGTCGCCTTGGCGTCGGAGGGATTGCCGCGATAGTCGCGGTCGGTTGTGCCGATCAGCGTGAAGTCGCGCTCATAGGGGATCGCGAAGATGATGCGCCCGTCGGCGTTCTGGAAGATGTAGCAGCGGTCGTGCTCGTAGAGCCTGGGCACGACGATATGGCTGCCCTGGACCATCCGCACGGCGGCCTTGGTGTTGGAGCGGACGACGCCGCCGAGCACATCGCCGACCCACGGGCCAGCCGCGTTGACCAGCGCCTTCGCCAGCACGCTGTGGCGGGTGCCGTTCGTCTCCGCCGTGATGCGCCAGACGCCGCCCTCGCGATCGGCGGAGACGACGCGGGCGCGGGTGTGGATCGTGGCGCCCTTCGCGGCGGCGTCCATGGCATTGAGCACGACGAGACGCGAATCCTCGACCCAGCAATCGGAATACTCGAAGGCGGTGGCGCCATTGTCCTTGAGCGGCCGGCCGGTAGCATCCTGCGAAAGGTCGAGCGTGCGCGTCGCGGGCAGTTTCTTGCGGCCGCCGATATGGTCGTAGAGGAACAGGCCGAGCCGTAGCAGCCAGGCCGGGCGCAGGCCCTTGTGATGCGGCAGCACGAAGCGCAGCGGCCAGATGATGTGCGGGGCTATCGCCCAGAGCCGCTCGCGCTCCATCAGCGCCTCCCGCACGAGCCGGAACTCGTAATGCTCGAGATAGCGCAGCCCGCCATGGATCAGCTTGGTCGAGGCCGAGGAGGTCGCGCTGGCGAGATCGTCCTTCTCGAAGAGGACGACGGAGGCGCCGCGCCCCGCTGCGTCGCGGGCGATGCCGCAGCCATTGATGCCGCCGCCGATGACGGCAAGGTCGTAGGTGGTTTCCGTCTGCGTCATTCCGGTCTCGGTCATTCCGGTCTCAGGCTTTGAAGATCGTCGCACCCGTCAACCCGTGGCGGGCGCAGGCGTTGCGCGTGTCGACGATGAGCTTGGCATGGGCCACGACCAGCGCGTAGTCGACGTCGTCATGGTCGGTGGCGATCAGCACGGCGTCGAAGCCGGCTATCGCGTCTGCCGTCAGCGGCGTGCTCGGGCGGGCGGCGAGCGCGCCGTGCTTGCGGCTCTTGCGGATCGCCGGGATATGCGGGTCGTGATAGGCGGCCTGCGCGCCGCGGGCCTCGATCAGCTCGATCAGCTTGAGGGCGGGACTCTCGCGCATGTCCTCGACGTTCTTCTTGTAGGCGAGGCCGAGCACGAGGATGCGCGCGCCGCTGAAGCTGCGGCCGAGCTGGCGGTCGACGAGTTCGGCGAGCCGATCGACGACGCGATAGGGCATTTCGGTGTTGATCTGGCCGGCGAGTTCGATGAAGCGCGTGGCGATGTCGAATTCGCGCGCCTTCCAGGTCAGGTAGAAGGGGTCGATCGGGATGCAGTGCCCGCCGAGGCCGGGGCCCGGATAGAACGGCATGAAGCCGAAGGGCTTGGTCTTGGCGGCGTCGATCACCTCCCAGATGTCGATGCCCATCGCGGCATAGACCTGCTTGAGCTCGTTCACGAGGGCGATGTTGACGGCCCGGAAGATGTTCTCGGTCAGCTTCACCGCCTCCGCCGTGGCAGTCGAGGAGACCGGCACGGTCCTGACCACGAGGGCACCATAGAGCGCGTCCGCCATGGCGAGCGCCGAGGCGCCGTCGCCGCCGACGACCTTGGGAATGTCGGAGGTGCCGAACTGGGCGTTGCCGGGGTCCTCCCGCTCGGGCGAATAGGCGAGGAAGACATCCGTGCCGCTGCTCAGGCCCGAGGCCTCCTCTAGGATCGGCCGCATCAGCTCGTCGGTCGTGCCCGGATAGGTCGTCGATTCCAGCACGATGAGCTGGCCGCGCCGCAGGCGCCGGCCGATCGCCCGCGTGGTCTGCTCGACGAAAGAGAGATCGGGCTCGCGCTGGCGCGAGAGCGGGGTCGGAACGCAGATCAGCAGGGCGTCGGGCTCGGAGAGCCGGTCGAAATCGGTCGTCGCTTCGAAGCGGCCCTCCGCGAGGCCGGCGACGATCAGATCCATCGGGATGTGCTTGATCGTCTCGCGGCCGGCATTGATCTGGTCGACGCGGGCCTGGTCGATGTCGAAGCCGATGACGCGGATGCCCTGGCGGAGCGCGGCCAGCGCCAGCGGGATGCCGACATAGCCGAGCCCGATGACGCCGATCACCACCGAGCGGTCACGGACCTTCCCGACGAAATCCTGCGCGACATCAGCCAAATCCTGCACTCTCGCCTCCGGTTCGCGCAAAGCCGGCGCCCGTTGGAAACGGCGGGCCGGCCAGCCCGCGGTCCTTGCCGAGATCACCCGCTCTGTCAACGCGACCGGAGCGCCCGGCTTGCGCCGCAGCCGCCGTGGCAGTCAGATGCGCGCGAAGCGCCCGAGTCCCGCGAGCCGTTGCGGCGAACCACCGGATCCCGAACCGCCATGACCGTCACCGATATCGCGACGCGGACCTACAACCATGGCTGGCGACTCGATCCGATCATCCGCAGCCTGCTCGACACGGATTTCTACAAGCTGCTGATGCTGCAGATGATCCGCGCCTTCCATCCGGAGGTGCAGGTCACCTTCTCGCTGATCAACCGCTCGAAGCACATCCGCCTCGCGGACATCGTCGACGAGGCGGAGCTGCGCGCCCAGCTCGACCATGCCCGCTCGGTGCGCTTCACCAAGAAGGAGCTGATCTGGCTCGCCGGCAACTCGTTCTACGGCAAGCGCCAGATGTTCTCGCCGGAGTTCCTGGCCTGGCTCGCCGATTTCCAGCTGCCGGATTACGAGCTGCGCCGGGTCGACGGGCAATACGAGCTGCATTTCGAGGGGCCCTGGACCCATACGACGATGTGGGAGGTGCCGGCGCTGGCGATCATCAACGAGCTGCGGGCGCGGCGCGTCATGGTCGGGCAGAAGCGGTTCGCGCTGGATGTGCTTTATGCCCGCGCCAAGGCGAAGATGTGGGACAAGGTCGAGCGGCTGCAGAGGCTGCCGAACCTCAAACTCTCCGATTTCGGTACGCGCCGGCGCCATGGCCATCTCTGGCAGCGCTGGTGCGTCGAGGCGCTGAAGGAGGGGCTGGGGCCGAAATTCAGCGGCACCTCGAACGTCCTTCTGGCGATGGACGCCGATCTCGAGGCGATCGGCACCAACGCCCATGAGCTGCCGATGGTGCTGGCGGCGCTGGCCGACAGCGACGCCGAGCTGCTGCGCGCGCCTTATCGCGTGCTCGACGAGTGGCGCCAGGTCTATGGCGGCAATCTGCTGATCGCCCTGCCGGACGCTTTCGGAACGAGCGGCTTCTTGCGTCATGCGCCGGACTGGGTGGCGGACTGGACGGGTTTTCGACCCGATTCCGCGCCGCCGATCGAGGCGGGCGAGGCGATCATGGCTTGGTGGCGCGAGCGCGGGCGCGATCCGCGAGAGAAGCTGCTGGTCTTCTCGGACGGGCTCGACGTCGATGCGATCGAGCGGGTCTACCGGCATTTCGACGGCAAGGTCCGCATGGCCTTCGGCTGGGGCACCGATCTGACCAACGATCTCGTCGGCTGCCTGCCCGACGGCTCGCGGGCGCTCGACCCGATGTCGCTGGTCTGCAAGGTCACCAAGGCGAACGGGCGCCCTGCGGTGAAGCTCTCCGACAATCCCGAGAAGGTCTCGGGCGAGGCGGAAGCCGTCGCGCGCTACCGGCGCGTGTTCGGGGGCGGCTGACGACGCGCCAGACCTGTCCGGCCGGCTCCGGTATGGCCCAAGAACAGTTCGCTCGCGAAAGCGTTATAGTTCGTTCGTCTGATGACTAGCGCAAGAGGCTCCGCGGCCCTTGCGTCATACAAGTCTTCCTGCTCTGCTGCGGTCAAGACGCCTCAAGCAATAAGCGGCGCTTCAACAGGGGAGTGAGACATGACGTCTGCAAAGACCAAGGGAGAATCGCGTCGAAAATTCCTGAAGACCTCGCTGGTTGCCACGGCCGCGACGGTCGCTGCGCCTGCGATCGCGCAGCAGGCCGGGCCGATCGCCATGCGTTGGCAGAGCACCTGGCCGTCGAAGGACATCTTCCACGAATACGCGCTCGACTTCGCCAAGAAGGTCAACGACATGACCGGCGGCGACCTGAAGATCGAGGTCTTGCCGGCCGGCGCGGTGGTGCCGGCCTTCGGACTGCTGGAGGCGGTGTCCAAGGGCACGCTCGACGGCGGCCATGGCGTGCTCGTCTATCATTACGGCAAGCAGACGGCGCTGGCGCTATGGGGCTCGGGCCCGGCCTATGCCATGGACGCCAACATGCTGCTCGCCTGGCACAAATATGGTGGCGGCAAGGAGCTGCTGGCCAAGCTCTACGCCTCGATCGGCGCCAATGTGCAGTCCTTCCCCTATGGCCCGATGCCGACGCAGCCGCTCGGCTGGTTCAAGAAGCCGGTGACGAAGCTCGAAGATCTGAAGGGGCTGAAATACCGCACCGTCGGCATCTCGATCGACATCTTCACGGCGATGGGGCTCGCGGTGAACGCGCTGCCGGGCGGCGAGATCGTCTCGGCCATGGATCGCGGCCTGCTCGACGCGGCCGAGTTCAACAATGCCAGCTCCGACCGCGTGCTCGGATTCCCCGACGTTTCGAAGGTCTGCATGCTGCAGAGCTACCACCAGAACGCCGAGCAGTTCGAGATCATGTTCAACAAGACGAAGTTCGACGCCCTGCCGGACAAGATGAAGGCGATCATCGCCAACGCCGTCGAGGCCGGCTCGGCCGAGATGTCCTGGAAGGCGATCGACCGCTATTCGCAGGACTATGTCGAGCTGCAGTCCAAGGACAAGGTGCGCTTCTACAAGACGCCGGACGCGATCCTGAAGCGCCAGCTCGAGCTCTATGACGAGGTGGCCAAGAAGAAGGCGGCCGAGAACCCGCTCTTCGCCGAGATCCTGCAGTCGCAGCTCGCCTTCGCCAAGCGCGCCACGCGCTGGGAGCAGGACACGGTGGTCAGCCGCAGGATGGCCTTCGACCATTACTGGGGCCCCAACGGCGTCGCCGCCAAGCTCTGAGCCTCTAGTCACGACAACGGCCATGGCCCGCACCTCCGGTGCCGGCCATGGCGTGCGCCTGCGAGGCCTGAATGAGCGTCGAGAAAGTCCTTCTGGCCTGCGACCGCGTCAGCACCTTCTTCGGCAAGCTGGCGGCCTGGCTGATCATCGGCCTGATGCTGCTGGTCTGCGCCGAGGTGTTCAAGCGCTACATCCTGAACGCGCCGACCGCCTGGATCTTCGACGCCAGCAATATGCTCTACGGCTCGCTGTTCATGCTCTGCGGCGCCTATACTCTGGCCCAGAACGGCCATGTCCGGGGCGATTTCCTGTACAGCTCGATGAAGCCGCGCACCCAGGCGGGGCTCGATCTGGCGCTCTACTTCCTGTTCTTCCTGCCGGGCATCTGCGCGCTGGTCTATGCGGGCTACGACTATGCCGCCGATTCCTGGCGCATCGGCGAGCATTCCAACGTCACGGCCGACGGACCGCCGGTCTATCACTTCAAGACGGTGATCCCGGTCGCGGGCGCGCTCGTGCTGCTGCAGGGCGTGGCGGAGATCGCGCGCTGCGTCGTCTGCCTCAAGACCGGCGCCTGGCCGGCGCGGCTCAAGGATGTCGCCGAGATCGACGTCGTCGAGGAGCAGCTCGCGGCGAGCGAGCATCTCGACGAGGCGACGCGGAAGGCCGCGATCGAACGCACGCACAGCATCGACGAGACGGCCCGGCAGCGCGGACTGGGCGGAGACCGGCATCCATGAGCGACCCCGCCCTCGGCCTGAGCATGCTCGGGCTCATCGTCGTCGTCATCATCCTCGGCTTTCCCACCGCCTTCACGCTGATGGGGCTAGGGATGATCTTCGGCTATATCGCCTTCTACGACCCGACCCAGGCCTGGTACGCGAACCGCATCTTCGATCTGATGGTCCAGCGCACCTATGGGGCGATGACCAACGACGTCCTGATCTCGATCCCGCTCTTCGTGCTGATGGGCTACGTGATGGAGCGGGGCGCGCTGGTCGACAAGATGTTCTATGCCGTCCAGCTCGCCTTCCGGAACGTGCCGGCGGCGCTGGCGGTGGCGACGCTGCTGGTCTGCACCTTCTGGGGCATCGCCAGCGGGCTGGTCGGGGCGGTCGTGGTGCTGATGGGCGTCATCGCCCTCAACCCGATGCTGAAGGCGGGCTATGACGTCCGGCTGTCGTCGGGCGTGATCACGGCCGGCGGCACGCTCGGCATCCTGATCCCGCCCTCGGTGATGATCATCGTCTATGCCGCGGTGGCCGGACAATCGGTGGTGAAGCTCTACGCCGCCGCGATGTTCCCCGGCTTCTTCCTCGCCTTCCTTTATCTCGTCTACATCGTCGGCTGGGCGCTGCTGAACCCGCGCGTGGCGCCGGCGCTGCCGCCCGAGCAGCGTCAGGTTCCCGTTCCCGACTGGACGAGGACGCTCGCCGAGCCGCATCGCGGCCGGGTGTTCCCGGCGCTGAGCCGAGCCCTGGTCTCGCCGGCGCGGGTACGCGGGATCCGGCGCGACGGACAGCCCGTGACCTGGGGCGCCTTGTTGCAGGCCTGGGCCTATGCGCTGGTGCCGCTCTCGCTCGTCGCGGGGACGCTCGCGCTGGTCTGGTGGTATGTGGTCATCCACCAGCAGGCCGGCGCGGCCGAGGCGCTGCCGGCGATCGAGCAGCTCGGCACGCCCGACCTCGTTCCGGAGGAGACGGGCGAGGGCAAGGGGCCGCCGACGGCGTTCTACCTCTGGTTCGGTGCCATCGCGCTCGGCTGCGCGGCGCTGATGCTGCGCTATTACGTGCGCATGACCGCGGAGCGGCTCGAGGTCATCCGCATGCTGACCGATGCGGTGCTGCCGCTCGGCCTGCTGACGGTGATCGTGCTGGCGGTGATCCTGTTCGGGATCACGACGGCGACCGAATCCGCCGCCGTCGGGGCGGCCGGCGCTTTTCTGCTCGCCTTCCATGCCCGGACGCTGAACTGGAAGAAGATCAAGGAGGCGGTGTTCCTCACCGCCAAGACCACATCGATGGTCTGCTGGCTCTTCGTCGGCTCGGCGATCTTTTCGGCCGTGTTCGCGCTGCTCGGCGGGCAGGCCCTGCTCGAGCGCTGGGTGCTGTCGCTGGACCTGTCGCCGCTGCAGTTCATGATCCTGTCGCAGGCGATCATCTTCGTGCTCGGCTGGCCGCTGGAATGGACCGAGATCATCGTGATCTTCGTGCCGATCTTCCTGCCGATGCTGAAGCATTTCGGCATCGACCCGATCCTCTGGGGCGTGCTGGTCTTCGTGAACCTGCAGGCGGCGTTCCTGTCGCCGCCGGTCGCGATGTCCGCCTTCTACCTCAAGGGCGTCGCTCCGCCGCATGTGACGATCAACCAGATCTTCGCGGGGATGATGCCCTATATGCTGATCGTGATCCTGTGCATGGTGCTGATGTATCTCTGGCCAGGCCTGACGCTGTGGCTGCCCGAGTATCTCTATGGCGGCTGAGCCATAGGGCCGCTTCCGAGGGGGCGGGCCGGGGTGTCTGCGCCTTGCAATCGCGGCCAAAACCCCCTAATGCGACCGCGCTTTCGGAAGGCCTCGCAGGGCCGGTGTCAGGAAACAGGGTGTCATGGCCAAAGAGAAATTCGCTCGCACGAAGCCGCACTGCAACATTGGAACGATTGGTCACGTCGACCATGGCAAGACGTCATTGACGGCTGCGATCACGAAGGTGCTTGCGGAGTCGGGCGGCGCGTCGTTCACGGCCTATGACCAGATCGACAAGGCTCCGGAGGAGAAGGCGCGCGGGATCACGATCTCGACGGCTCACGTCGAGTACGAGACGCCGAACCGTCACTATGCCCACGTCGACTGCCCCGGCCACGCCGACTATGTGAAGAACATGATCACGGGCGCGGCGCAGATGGACGGCGCGATCCTGGTCGTGTCGGCGGCGGACGGCCCGATGCCGCAGACGCGCGAGCACATCCTGCTGGCGCGCCAGGTCGGCGTTCCGGCGCTGGTGGTGTTCATGAACAAGGTCGATCTCGTCGACGACGCCGAGCTGCTCGAGCTGGTCGAGATGGAGATCCGCGAGCTTCTGTCGAAGTACGATTTCCCGGGCGACGACATCCCGATCACCAAGGGTTCGGCGAAGGCTGCGCTTGACGGCGTGACGCCGGAGATCGGCCATGACGCGGTGATCGCGCTGATGAAGACGGTGGACGAGTACATCCCGCAGCCGGAGCGTCCGATCGACCAGCCCTTCCTGATGCCGGTCGAGGACGTGTTCTCGATCTCGGGTCGCGGCACGGTGGTGACGGGTCGCGTCGAGCGCGGCATCGTGAAGGTCGGCGAGGAAATCGAGATCGTCGGCCTGAAGGACACGGTCAAGACGACGGTGACGGGCGTCGAGATGTTCCGCAAGCTGCTGGACCAGGGCCAGGCTGGCGACAACATCGGCGCGCTGCTGCGCGGCACGAAGCGCGAGGACGTGGAGCGCGGCCAGGTGCTGTGCAAGCCGGGCTCGGTGAAGCCGCACACGAAGTTCAAGGCCGAGGCCTACATCCTGACGAAGGAGGAGGGCGGCCGCCACACGCCGTTCTTCACGAACTACCGCCCGCAGTTCTACTTCCGCACGACGGACGTGACGGGCGTGGTGCATCTGCCCGAGGGCACGGAGATGGTAATGCCGGGCGACAACATCGCCATGGAAGTGCACCTGATCGTGCCGATCGCGATGGAGGAGAAGCTGCGCTTCGCCATTCGCGAAGGCGGCCGCACCGTCGGCGCCGGCGTGGTGGCTTCGATCATCGCCTGATCCAGGCGATCAGCGACATATGGAGGAGGGCGGTGGCGACACCGCCCTTTTTCTTTGCCGCGGCCATGTCGATTTCGGCTTGAAATGTGCCGGCGCTTGGGGCACATGACGGGCCGCTACAGGGGTGTAGCTCAGTTGGTAGAGTACCGGTCTCCAAAACCGGGTGTCGCAGGTTCGAGCCCTGCCGCCCCTGCCAGTTCCCGCCGGTCGACCGCGGCGTGAACGTGCCGGCGCCCAGCGCCTTCGGTCGGTTTTCTCCAGAGGTAAGACGATGACTCCGCGCCCGACGGGCGCCTTCGTCCGGCGTCCGGCCGCCGCGGGAAGCCCCTGCCGAGGCCAGCCGGCAAAACCTCTTGGCGAACGCCTCCGCGCGTTGTAGAAGCCTTCTCACGACGGCGCGCGGCTCCCTGAGCCCCGCGCCGCGAATGTTTCAGGACGGCCGAATCGGCCCTGCGGCGGTGGCTGCCGGGCGGTCCGGAACCCGAGGTGACCCATGGCCAAGAGCAGCCCCTTCAGCTTCCTGCAGGACGTGCGCAACGAAGCGTCCAAGGTGACCTGGCCGTCGCGCCGCGAGACCCTGATCACCACCGGCCTCGTGCTGCTGATGGTCGTGGTGTCGTCGCTGTTCTTCCTCTTCACCGACACCATCATCCGCTGGTCGCTCGGCTTCATCCTCGGCGCCCGTTGAACGGAATCAAGAACGTGAGCACCCGCTGGTACATCGTCCACGCCTATTCGAACTTCGAGAACAAGGTCGCGCAGTCGATCCGTGACCAGGCCGCCCAGCGCAACCTGGCCGACAAGTTCGAAGAGGTGCTGGTCCCGACCGAGAAGGTCGTCGAGGTCCGCCGCGGCCGCAAGGTCGAGGCCGAGCGCAAGTTCTTCCCCGGCTATGTGCTGGTGAAGTGCGAGATGACCGACGAGGTCTATCACCTTATCAAGAACACGCCGAAGGTCACCGGCTTCCTCGGCGCCGACAAGGCAAAGCCGATGCCGATCCCCGAATCCGAAGCGATGCGGATCAAGGGGCAGGTCGCGGAAGGCGTCGAGCGGCCGAAGCCGACGATCGTCTTCGAGATCGGCGAGCAGGTGAAGGTCGCGGACGGCCCCTTCGCCTCGTTCAACGGCGTCGTCGAGGATGTCGACCATGGCCGTGCCCGCCTCAAGGTCGCGGTGTCGATCTTCGGCCGCGCTACGCCGGTCGAGCTCGAATACGGCCAGGTCGAGAAGCTCTGAGCTTTCGAGGACGTTACGGGGGCACCCTATCCGTGTGACGTTGCGTTAAGTGGCCTTTAAGGCGGTTTGACTACCGTCCTTCGCCACAAACGCGTGCGGTCTCATGGTGTTCAAGCGGTTCAGAGCGACTGTCGGCCAGCGCATGGCGCTGTGGAGCGTCGTGCTGGGCCTCGTGATCTCGCTGTTCGTCGCCAATGAGTTCGTCGCCTCCGAGCGCATGGACGACGTCGCCGCCCAGCTCTCCGGCAACGCCGAAGCCCTGCTTCGCACCGAAGAAGCCTCGGCCCTGTTCGAAAAGATTCATTCTCTCCACCTCGAGTCGCCGACGCGCGCCGAGGATTGGGCGCATGTCGAGGCGATGGCGAAGGCAATGGAGGCTGTCGCTGCCGTCGCACGCGGCGAGGTGCGCGAGCGCGCGCTCGAGGCGGTTGCGCTTCTGGCCGATGTCCGCTCCGACAGGAGCAACACCTCGGCGCAGATGCTGATGCGGCAGTGGCCCACGGTGCATGAGCACATGCATCTCGCGCTCAACAAGGTGCTGGTCGAGATCAGCGCCCGGCTCAGGGACCAGAAAACCGGAGCGGATTACCGCGAGAGCCTTCTCGGCGCCCTGTGCCTGGGGCTCGTGGCACTCATCGCAACGCTGGAGTATCGCTGGCTGGTCCGTCCCATCATCGAGATGGTCCGTGTGATGCGGCCGGGCGAGGGCAGCGGCCGCCGAGCCTGGCTCGGCACCGTCGCTGCGCGCCGCGACGAGATCGGCGCCCTGGCACGGGCGATCCTCGCGCATCTGCGTGCCCAGAAGGCCGCGGAGGAAGCCGCAACCCTGCAAATGGCGGCGATGACCGACGAGATCCGACTGCGCGAGCGGGTCGAGGCGCAGAACAAGGCCTTCCAGGACCAGATCGCCGCCATCGCCACGGCACTCGAGGCGCATGGGCAGCGAATGTCGGAGGCCGCCCGGGAACTGGGCGGGCTGTCGACGGAGGTCGACCGGCGTGCCAATGCCGCCGCTTCCTCGACCCAGCGCGCAGCGTCGCATGTCGAGGATGTCGCTGCGACGATCGGCGAGGTCACGCATCTGCTGCGCGAGGCCGCCTGCGAGGCGAGGCGGAGCGCGCAGGTCAGCGTCGATGCCAAGGCGCTCGTGGGTGAGGCGAAAGCGGATACGGAGGCCCTGCGTGAGGCGGTGGCGACGATTTCCGGCATCATCGACATCATTTCCTCCGTGGCCAGCCAGACCAATCTGCTGGCGCTGAACGCGACGATCGAGGCGGCGCGTGCCGGCGAGAGCGGCCGGGGCTTCGCAGTCGTCGCCGCCGAGGTGAAGCAACTCTCCCAGCGTACCGCCCAGGCGACCTTCGAGGTCCAGGGCGGCCTGGACCTGATCCGGGTCGCGGCGGAGCGCATCACCACCCGCGTCGTGGCGCTGGTCGATTCGGTTGACGACGTCGAAGCGGCGGCGGATTCGATCGCGAGCCTGACGCAGCAGCAGGAGGGGCACTCGGCCTCGATCGGCGCCAGCACGGGCGAGACCGCGGGCGATGTCCGGCAGGTGGCCGAGCAGGTCGGCGAGGTGGCGCGGATGATGGAGCGGTGGCGCCAGACGGCCGATGCCGCGATGCTGGCCTCGGCCGACCTCGATATGCAGGCGAGGGGCCTGCGCGACGTCGTCGATCGCTTTTTCGCCGAGACGCGCGCGCGGGCGTGAAGCACCTCGCGGCCGTCCGCGAGTGACCGGGCAGGCCGCGCGGGCGAAAAGGACTTTCCCTCCGGCGGCTTCTGTGCCATAGGCCCGGCCTCACTTGCGTGGGAGGCATGCCGGTCGCCAGCCGGATCACCCTGCCGCACCACGCTCTGCAACCATCCCGACCCCGGGCGGATCCGATCCGCGGGCGGGACGTCGTCGTTCCGATCGGCATCGGGGCAGGCGGCAGGAGCAGCCATCATGGCGAAGAAGATCACGGGCTACGTGAAGCTTCAGGTTCCGGCGGGCGCGGCCAATCCGTCGCCGCCGATCGGGCCGGCGCTGGGTCAGCGCGGCCTCAACATCATGGAATTCTGCAAGGCCTTCAACGCGAAGACCGCGCAGATGGAGAAGGGCATGCCGATCCCGGTGATCATCACCGCGTATCAGGACCGCTCCTTCACCTTCGAGATGAAGCAGCCGCCGGTCTCGTACTGGCTGAAGAAGGCCGCCGGCCTGACCTCGGGTTCCAAGACCCCGGGCCGCGGCGGCAATGTCGGCAAGGTCACCGCCGCGCAGATCAACGAGATCGCCGAGAAGAAGATGGCCGATCTCAACTGCGACAGCGTCGAATCCGCAGCGTCCATGATTAAGGGCTCCGCCCGGTCGATGGGCCTGGAAGTCGTGGGCTGAGGGGGCGAAGATGGCACATATCGGAAAGCGCGTGGTCAAGGGCCGTGAAGGCATCGACCGCACCAAGCTCTACCCCCTGACCGAGGCCGTCGGCCTGGTGAAGGAGCGGGCGACCGCCAAGTTCGACGAGACCGTCGAGGTCTCGATGAATCTCGGTGTCGACCCGCGTCACGCCGACCAGATGGTCCGCGGCGTCTGCAACCTGCCGAACGGCTCGGGCCGCGTCCTGCGCGTCGCCGTTTTCGCGCGTGGCGCCAAGGCGGAAGAGGCCAAGAAGGCCGGTGCCGACATCGTCGGCGCGGAGGACCTGGTCGAGATCGTCCAGAAGGGCACGATCGACTTCGATCGCTGCATCGCCACCCCGGACATGATGCCGCTGGTCGGCCGTCTCGGTAAGGTGCTGGGCCCGCGCGGCCTGATGCCGAACCCGAAGGTCGGCACCGTCACCATGGACCTGACCAATGCGGTCGCGGCGTCCAAGGGCGGTTCGGTCGAGTTCCGCGTCGAGAAGGCCGGCATCGTGCATGCCGCCGTCGGCAAGGTCTCATTCTCGGCCGAGAAGCTGGCCGAGAACATCAAGGCTTTCGCCGACTCGGTCGCCAAGGCCAAGCCGGCTGGCGCCAAGGGCACCTATATCCAGCGCGTCGCGATCTCCTCGACGATGGGTCCGGGCGTCAAGATCGAGCCGAATACGGTTCTCGGCGGCTGATGCCGCCCGCGCCGCGGCGGGCCTCGTGCCGGCGCGGCGTTTCGGCTGCCGAAGGAGGCATCGGCGGAGGCTCCTTACGGAGATCCGCAGGATGCCCCTTGGCAGAGACGGGCGAAGGCGCTATGACGCCGGCCTGTTTCCATAAGTGATGTGGGCTTCGGCGTGCTCGTCGCGCAGGGGTCCGTTTCGCGTTTTTCGGCGGTTCGCCGCCGGAAGATGGGTGTTTGGGGTGCAGCGAGCGATCGCAGGACCCGAATCGCCCAGTCCTGTCTGAGACTGCAGGTGCTTCGAAGGCCCCGGCCCGAGGGCATAATTTCGCCAAGAGGCCTGCATAGACGGTGCAAGAACTCGAATGGGGCCGAAAGGCTCCGAAGACGGTTCGAACCATCTCGCCCGATCACGGCGTCCGCGCCGGAGAGGGGACAGGGCACTGAGCGTCGCTCCTTCGATGCGCCGGTGTCAACCGGGGCTTCCAGGAGCGGCAGTGCAACCGGCGGCGAACCCTCGCGGGCGCGCCGCCTACCGGAGAGAGCCCAGTGGATAAAGCGGCAAAGACAGATGCCGTCGCGACGCTGAACGAGGTGTTTTCGACCACCTCGGTCGTCGTCGTGGCCCACTATGCGGGCTTGACGGTGGCCCAGTTCCAGAAGCTTCGTCGCGAGATGAAGGCCAATGGCGCCACCGTGAAGGTCGCAAAGAACCGGCTGGCCAAGATCGCTCTTGAAGGCACCGACGTCGCGTCCATCAGCAAGCTGCTGACGGGCCCCACCCTGATCGCCTATTCCAGCGATCCGGTCGCGGCGCCGAAGGTCGCCACCGCCTTCGCCAAGGAGAACGACAAGCTCGTCATCCTCGGCGGCGCGATGGGCAAGACCGCCCTGAACCCCGATGGCGTCAAGGCCCTGGCCACGATGCCCTCGCTCGACGAACTGCGCGCCAAGCTGCTCGGCCTCATCCAGGCCCCGGCAACGAAGATCGCCCAGCTCTCGACCGCCCCGGCTGCCAAGCTGGCGCGCGTGTTCCAGGCATATGCCGACAAGGATGCGGCCTGATCCAGGCCCGTTACCCCTGATATCGTTCGAACCTCTTACCTATATAGGAGCCTACAATGGCTGATCTGACCAAGCTCGTCGACGAGCTCTCCTCGCTGACCGTCCTCGAGGCGGCCGACCTCGCCAAGATGCTCGAAGAGAAGTGGGGCGTCTCCGCCGCCGCCGCTGTCGCCGTGGCCGCCGGCCCGGCCGCCGGTGGCGCTGGCGCTGCCGCCGCCGCCGAGGAGCAGACCGAGTTCACCGTTGTCCTGGCCTCGGCCGGCGACAAGAAGATCGAGGTCATCAAGGAAGTCCGCGCTATCACCGGCCTGGGCCTGAAGGAGGCCAAGGATCTGGTCGAGGCCGCTCCGAAGCCGGTCAAGGAGTCGGTGGCCAAGGACGAGGCCGATAAGCTCAAGAAGCAGCTCGAGGCCGTCGGCGCCAAGGTCGAGCTCAAGTGAGCAGGGCCGGCGTCTTGCCGGTCCGACCCTAGACGAGACCAGACAGTCCCGGGGCGGGCATCCGCCTCCGGGGCTGTCGCGTCGTTTCCGCGGTTTGATGCGGAAACGATCGAGGAGGCGCCGATTGCAACGTTGGGTTGCATGGCGCGATGTGACGAAGTTGGCGGCGCGATGATGCGCCGAACGGCTCACCCGGCGGCCCGTCCGCCCGTCGCCCGGACCGCCGGGTGAGCCGTCCGTAGAGATTGCGAGGAACAAGATGGTCAATTCGCTCCAGGGCCGCAGGCGCGTCCGCAAGTTCTTCGGGAAACTCAAGGAAGTGGCGCAGATGCCGAACCTCATCGAGGTTCAGAAGGCGTCCTACGACCAGTTCCTGATGGTGGACGAGCCCAAGGGCGGCCGTGGCGACGAGGGCCTGCAGTCGGTCTTCAAGTCGGTCTTCCCGATCGGCGATTTCTCGGGCGCCTCGCTGCTCGAATTCGTCAAGTACACCTTCGAGCCGCCGAAATACGACGTCGACGAGTGCCGCCAGCGCGGCATGACCTTCTCGGCGCCGCTCAAGGTGACTCTGCGCCTGATCGTGTTCGATATCGATCCCGACACCCAGGCCAAGTCGGTCAAGGACATCAAGGAGCAGGATGTCTACATGGGCGACATGCCGCTCATGACGGACAACGGCACCTTCATCGTCAACGGCACCGAGCGCGTCATCGTCTCGCAGATGCACCGTTCGCCGGGCGTGTTCTTCGACCACGACAAGGGCAAGACCCATTCCTCGGGCAAGCTGCTCTTCGCCGCGCGCATCATCCCCTATCGCGGCTCCTGGCTCGACATCGAGTTCGACGCCAAGGACATCGTCTATGCGCGCATCGACCGGAAGCGGAAGATCCCCGTCACGTCGCTGCTGTTCGCGCTCGGCATGGACGGCGAGGAGATCCTCAGCCGCTTCTACAACACGATCACCTACACCCGCGACGCCAAGGGCTGGCGCGTTCCCTATGACGCGGAGCGCATGAAGGGCTTCAAGGCGACCGTCGATCTGATCGACGCCGACACCGGCGAGGTCGTGGTCGAGGCCGGCAAGAAGCTCGTCGCCCGCACCGCCCGTCAGCTCGCCGAAAAGGGGCTGAAGTTCCTGCGCGCGACCGACGAGGATCTCGTCGGCCAGTACATCGCCGAGGATCTGGTCGACTTCCAGACCGGCGAAGTCCATGCCGAGGCCGGCGAAGAGCTGACCATGTCGGTCGACGCCAAGACCGGCGAGGCCAAGGGCAATCTCGTCGAGCTGATCAACAAGGGCTACACCGAGATCCCGGTGCTCGACATCGACCACATCACGGTCGGTCCCTACATCCGCAACACGCTCGCCGTGGACAAGAACTCGCGCCGCGAGGAGGCGCTGTTCGACATCTACCGCGTGATGCGCCCGGGCGAGCCGCCGACGCTCGAGACCGCCGAGAACATGTTCCAGTCGCTGTTCTTCGACGCGGAGCGCTACGACCTCTCGGCCGTCGGCCGCGTCAAGATGAACATGCGCCTCGACCTCGACGCCGAGGACACCGTGCGCATCCTGCGCAAGGAGGACATCTTCGCGGTCGTCAAGGCGCTGGTCGACCTGCGCGACGGCAAGGGCGAGATCGACGACATCGACCATCTCGGCAACCGCCGGGTGCGCTCGGTCGGCGAGCTGATGGAGAACCAGTACCGCCTCGGCCTGCTGCGCATGGAGCGCGCGATCAAGGAGCGCATGTCCTCGGTCGACATCGACACGGTGATGCCGCAGGACCTGATCAACGCCAAGCCGGCGGCTGCCGCCGTGCGCGAGTTCTTCGGCTCGTCGCAGCTCTCGCAGTTCATGGACCAGACGAACCCGCTCTCGGAAGTCACGCATAAGCGTCGTCTTTCGGCGCTTGGCCCGGGTGGTCTGACCCGCGAGCGCGCCGGCTTCGAGGTGCGCGACGTGCACCCGACGCATTACGGCCGCATCTGCCCGATCGAGACGCCGGAAGGCCCGAATATCGGCCTGATCAACTCGCTCGCCACCTTCGCGCGGGTGAACAAGTACGGCTTCATCGAGAGCCCCTACCGCCGCATCCGCGACGGCCGCCAGACCGACGAGATCATCTATCTCTCGGCGATGGAGGAGGCGAAGTACAACGTCGCCCAGGCCAATGCCGCCGTCGACAAGGACGGCCGCCTGACGGACGACCTGATCGTCTGCCGTCGAGCCGGCGAGGTCATCGTGACCCCCGTCGACAAGGTCGACTTCCAGGACGTCTCGCCGAAGCAGCTCGTCTCGGTCGCCGCGGCGCTGATCCCGTTCCTTGAGAACGACGACGCGAACCGCGCGCTGATGGGCTCGAACATGCAGCGCCAGGCGGTGCCGCTGGTTCGTGCCGATGCGCCCTTCGTCGGGACCGGCATGGAAGCGGTCGTCGCCCGTGACTCGGGCGCCGCCATCGCGGCCCGCCGCGCCGGCATCGTCGACCAGGTCGATGCGACGCGTATCGTCATCCGCGCTTCGGACGAGATGGATCCGACAAAGCCGGGCGTCGACATCTACCGGCTGCAGAAGTTCCAGCGTTCCAACCAGTCGACCTGCATCACGCAGCGTCCGCTGGTGCGCGTCGGCGACGTCATCAAGAAGGGTGACATCGTCGCGGACGGCCCGTCGACCGAGTTCGGCGAGCTCGCGCTCGGCCGCAACGTGCTCGTCGCGTTCATGCCGTGGAACGGCTACAACTTCGAGGACTCGATCCTGCTCTCGGAGAAGATCGTCTCGGAAGACGTCTTCACCTCGATCCATATCGAGGAGTTCGAGGTCATGGCCCGCGACACCAAGCTGGGCCCGGAGGAGATCACGCGCGACATTCCGAACGTCTCGGAAGAGGCGCTGAAGAATCTCGACGAAGCCGGCATCGTCTATATCGGCGCCGAAGTGGCGGCGGGCGACATCCTCGTCGGCAAGATCACGCCGAAGGGCGAAAGCCCGATGACGCCGGAAGAGAAGCTGCTGCGCGCCATCTTCGGCGAGAAGGCTTCCGACGTGCGCGACACCTCGCTTCGGGTGCCGCCGGGCGTGCAGGGCACGATCGTCGAGGTGCGCGTGTTCAACCGCCATGGCGTCGACAAGGACGAGCGCGCCCAGGCGATCGAGCGCGAGGAGATCGAGCGGCTCGCCAAGGACCGCGACGACGAGCAGGCGATCCTGGACCGCAACACCTTCGCGCGTCTGGCCGACATCCTGACCGGCAAGGTCGGCCTCGCCGGTCCGAAGGGCTTCAAGAAGGACACGGTCATCACCCGCGAGGGCATGTCCGAGTTCCCGCGTTCGCAGTGGTGGCTGTTCGCCACGGCCGACGACGCCCTGATGACCGAAATCGAGGCGATGCGGAAGCAGTACGACGAGTCGAAGAAGCGCCTCGAGCAGCGCTTCCTCGACAAGGTCGAGAAGCTGCAGCGCGGCGACGAGCTGCCGCCCGGCGTGATGAAGATGGTCAAGGTCTTCGTCGCGGTGAAGCGCAAGATCCAGCCGGGCGACAAGATGGCCGGCCGCCATGGCAACAAGGGCGTGGTCTCGCGCATCGTGCCCGTGGAGGACATGCCGTTCCTCGAGGACGGCACCCATGCCGACATCGTGCTGAACCCGCTCGGCGTGCCCTCGCGCATGAATGTCGGGCAGATCCTGGAGACCCATCTGGGTTGGGCTGCTGCCGGTCTCGGCAAGCAGATCGGCGCAGCGCTCGACGCCTATCGCAAGGGCCACGACATCAAGGCGCTGCGGGCTTCGTTCGATGCCGTCTACGAGGACAACGAGATCATCGCCTCGATGGACGAGAACGAGCTGGTCGAGATGGGCCAGAACCTGCGCCGCGGCGTTCCGATCGCCACGCCGGTGTTCAACGGCGCCAAGGAGGCCGATATCGAGCGTCTGCTCGAGCAGGCGGGGCTGCATTCCTCGGGTCAGTCGACGCTCTATGACGGACGCACCGGCGAGCCCTTCGATCGCAAGGTCACCGTCGGCTACATCTACATGCTGAAGCTGCACCACCTGGTCGACGACAAGATCCATGCGCGTTCGATCGGCCCGTACTCGCTCGTCACCCAGCAGCCGCTGGGCGGCAAGGCGCAGTTCGGCGGCCAGCGCTTCGGCGAGATGGAGGTGTGGGCGCTCGAAGCCTATGGCGCCGCCTACACGCTGCAGGAGATGCTGACGGTGAAGTCGGACGACGTCGCGGGCCGCACCAAGGTCTACGAGTCGATCGTGCGCGGCGAGGACAACTTCGAGGCGGGCATCCCCGAGAGCTTCAACGTTCTCGTCAAGGAAATGCGCTCGCTCGGCCTCAACGTCGAGCTGGTCAGCAACAAGGTGAAGCCGGGCGAGTTGCCGCCGGCCGAAGCGGCCGAGTGAGCCGCTGGGCGCGGCCCCGGGCCGCGCCGACCGACCGAAACAAGGCCTGTGGCACTCACGCCACAGGCGGATGATGATCAAAGCCGGGCAGGGCGGTTTTCACCCCCGCCGGCGGCAGGAGATGGGCGATGAAGCAAGAGGTCATGAACCTTTTCGGCCAGCAGCCGGTGCAGCAGGCGTTCGACGCGATCAAGATCTCGATCGCGTCGCCCGAGAAGATCCTGTCCTGGTCCTATGGCGAGATCAAAAAGCCGGAGACCATCAACTACCGGACCTTCAAGCCGGAGCGTGACGGCCTGTTCTGCGCCCGCATCTTCGGGCCGATCAAGGACTACGAGTGCTTGTGCGGCAAGTACAAGCGCATGAAGTTCAAGGGCGTCATCTGCGAGAAGTGCGGCGTGGAAGTCACGCTCGCCCGGGTCCGGCGCGAGCGCATGGGCCATATCGAGCTGGCCGCCCCGGTCGCGCATATCTGGTTCCTGAAGTCGCTGCCTTCGCGCATCGGCCTGCTCATGGACATGCCGCTCAAGGACCTCGAGCGCATCCTCTATTTCGAGTCCTATGTGGTCATCGAGCCGGGCCTGACCCCGCTCAAGGACCGCCAGCTGCTCTCGGAAGAGGAGTATGTGCGCGCTCAGGAGGAGTACGGCGCGGACACCTTCACCGCCATGATCGGCGCGGAAGCGATCCGCGAGATGCTGCGCGCGCTCGACCTCGACCAGATCAACGCCGATCTCAAGCATGAGATCGCGACGACCACGTCGGAGCTGAAGCCGAAGAAGCTGATGAAGCGCCTCAAGATCATTGAGGCCTTCCAGCAGTCGGGCAACAAGCCGGAATGGATGGTCATGACCATCATCCCGGTGATCCCGCCGGATCTGCGCCCGCTCGTGCCGCTCGACGGCGGCCGCTTCGCGACCTCGGACCTGAACGACCTCTATCGCCGCGTCATCAACCGCAACAACCGCCTGAAGCGGCTGATCGAGCTGCGCGCGCCGGACATCATCATCCGCAACGAGAAGCGGATGCTGCAGGAGTCGGTCGATGCGCTGTTCGACAACGGCCGTCGCGGCCGCGTCATCACGGGTGCCAACAAGCGCCCGCTGAAGTCGCTCGCCGACATGCTGAAGGGCAAGCAGGGCCGCTTCCGCCAGAACCTGCTCGGCAAGCGCGTCGACTATTCGGGCCGCTCGGTCATCGTCGTCGGTCCGGAGCTCAAGCTGCACCAGTGCGGCCTGCCGAAGAAGATGGCGCTCGAACTGTTCAAGCCGTTCATCTATGCGCGCCTCGACGCGAAGGGCTACTCGACCACGGTCAAGCAGGCCAAGAAGCTCGTCGAGAAGGAGAAGCCCGAGGTCTGGGACATCCTGGACGAGGTCATCCGCGAGCATCCGGTGATGTTGAACCGCGCGCCGACGCTGCACCGCCTCGGCATCCAGGCCTTCGAGCCGACGCTGATCGAGGGCAAGGCGATCCAGCTGCACCCGCTGGTCTGCGCCGCCTTCAACGCCGACTTCGACGGCGACCAGATGGCCGTGCACGTCCCGCTGTCGCTGGAAGCGCAGCTGGAAGCGCGCGTCCTGATGATGTCGACCAACAACATCCTGCATCCGGCGAACGGCCTGCCGATCATCGTGCCGTCGCAGGACATCGTGCTCGGGCTCTACTACCTCTCGATCGTCTCGGACGGCGAGCCGGGCCAGGGCAAGATCTTCGGTGACTTCGGCGAACTCGAATACGCGCTGCACGAGAAGGTCGTGACGCTGCATTCGAAGATCAAATACCGCTGGACCGGCATCGGCCAGGACGGCAAGCCCTACACCAAGATCTACGACACCACGCCCGGCCGCGTGATCCTCTCGACCGCGCTGCCGAAGCACCCGGCCATGACCTTCGACGTCATCAACAAGCTGATGACCAAGAAGGAAATCCAGGGGATGATCGACGCCGTCTACCGCGGCTGCGGCCAGAAGGAGTCGGTGATCTTCTGCGACCGCATCATGTCGCTCGGCTTCACCCACGCCTTCAAGGCGGGCATCTCCTTCGGCAAGGACGACATGGTCGTGCCGGAGAACAAGTGGGAGATCGTCGACACGACCCGCGCGCTCGCCAAGGATTACGAGCAGCAGTACCAGGACGGCCTGATCACCCAGGGCGAGAAGTACAACAAGGTCGTCGACGCCTGGGCGAAGTGCTCCGACAAGCTCGCCCAGGAGATGATGGCCCGCATCTCCACCGTGAAGAAGGACGAGCACGGCCGCGACAAGCCGATCAACTCGATCTACATGATGAGCCATTCGGGGGCGCGCGGTTCGCCGGCGCAGATGAAGCAGCTCGCGGCGATGCGCGGCCTGATGGCCAAGCCGTCGGGCGAGATCATCGAATCGCCCATCATCTCGAACTTCAAGGAAGGCCTGGACGTGCTCGAGTACTTCAACTCGACGCACGGCGCCCGCAAGGGTCTGGCCGACACCGCGCTCAAGACGGCGAATTCGGGTTACCTCACCCGCCGTCTCGTCGACGTGGCGCAGGATGCCATCATCTCCGAGACGGATTGCGGCTCGGATAACGGCATCAAGATGCGCGCCATCATCGATGCGGGCCAGGTCGTCGCCTCGCTCGGCATCCGCATCCTGGGTCGCTCCGCGGCCGAGGACGTGACGGATATCGACGGCAACGTCCTCGTCGCCAAGGGCACGATGATCGACGAGGGCCATATCGAGAAGATCAACGCCGCCGGCATTCAGGAGGTGAAGATCCGCTCGGTGCTGACCTGCGAGACCAAGAACGGCGTCTGCGCGACCTGCTATGGCCGCGACCTCGCTCGCGGCACGCCGGTCAACATGGGCGAGGCCGTCGGCGTCATCGCCGCGCAGTCGATCGGCGAGCCGGGCACCCAGCTCACCATGCGCACCTTCCACATCGGCGGCGCCGCCACCATCGCCGACCAGTCCTTCGTCGAGTCGAACTTCGAAGGCACGGTCAAGATGCGCAACCGCAACGTCGCGCGGAACTCGGATGGCGACCTGATCGCGATGGCGCGCAACATCGCCATCGTCATCGTCGGGCCGGACGGCGCCGAGCGCGCGGTCCATCGCGTCCAGTTCGGCTCGAAGCTGCGGGTCGACGAGGGCGACAAGGTCAAGCGCGGTCAGCGCCTGATCGAGTGGGATCCCTATTCCCGCCCGATCCTGGCCGAGGTCGACGGCACCGTCGGCTTCGAGGACCTGGTCGACGGCATGTCGATCACCGAGACGACGGACGAAGCGACCGGCATCTCCAAGCGCGTCGTCATCGACTGGCGCGGCTCGGCCCGTACGTCGGACCTGCGTCCGGCGCTGACGGTGCTCGGTCCCGACGGGAAGGTCGCGAAGCTGCCGCGCGGCGGCGAGGCCCGCTACATCCTGCCGGTCGAGGGCATCATCTCGGTGGAGCCGGGTGCGACGATCAAGGCCGGCGACGTGCTGGCCCGCGTCTCGACCGACTCGGCCAAGACCCGCGACATCACCGGCGGTTTGCCGCGGGTGGCGGAGCTGTTCGAGGCGCGGCGTCCGAAGGATGCAGCGATCATCGCCGAGAAGTCCGGCGTCATCGGCTTCGGGAAGGACTACAAGAACAAGCGGCGCGTCACGCTCACCCCGCATGACGGCTCCGAGGTGCTCGAGTACCTGATCCCGAAGGGCAAGCACATCCATCTCCAGGACGGCGACGTCGTGGAGACGGGCGACTACATCCTCGACGGCAACCCGGCCCCGCACGACATCCTGGCGATCAAGGGTGTCGAGGAGCTGGCGGCTTATCTGGTGAACGAGATCCAGGAGGTCTATCGCCTTCAGGGCGTCGGCATCAACGACAAGCACATCGAGGTCATCGTCCGGCAGATGCTGCAGAAGGTCGAGATCACCGATGGCGGCGACACCGACATCCTGACCGGCGATCAGGTCGACCGGATCGAGCTGCAGGAGATCAACGCGAAGATGGCGGAAGAGGGTAAGAAGCCCGCATCCGGCGTCCCCGTGCTGCTCGGCATCACCAAGGCCTCCCTGCAGACCCGCTCCTTCATCTCGGCGGCGTCGTTCCAGGAGACCACCCGCGTCCTCACCGAGGCGGCGGTCAACGGCAAGTACGACACGCTGGAAGGCCTCAAGGAGAACGTCATCGTCGGCTCGCTGATCCCGGCCGGCACCGGCGCCCAGGTCGCCCGCATCAAGCAGGTGGCGACGCGCCGCGACGATCTCATCGTCGGCCAGAAGGCGGATGCGGCGGCCAAGGCCGCGGCCTCCGCGGCCAAGGCGGTCGAAGCCGCTCTGCCCGCGGCGGAGTGATCTGCGCTTCCGCGGACTCTCTTCCGCGGAACACCGCAACAGCCACGGCAAGAATCAGGGCCGTCCTTCGGGGCGGCCCTTTTTCATAGTGCTGGGGATCGCCGCGCGGGCAGGGCTTGTCAGCCGCACGGCCGCCGCGCTAGCCTCGGTCGCTCTCGATGACGCCACGCGGGCGCTCCGAGACCGTCACAGCCGGGTCGATCCTGGGTGAAAGCCGCCTCCGGCGCAGGTTTCGCGATAATCGGGCTTGACGCGAATCCATGCCCGAGTCATAAGCGCGCCACTGTCGGTGGTTGTCGGACACGTATGTCGCCTTAGCCTCTGTTGCTGGCGAATTTCGCGACCGAAACTCCACCGGAATTCCAGCGTCGATTGACGACATGGCAAGACGCATGAACGCGGAGCGATCCGTGTTCCTCTGCTGGCGAACGCGCCTGAGGCCTCCCTGCCGGGAGCCGATGGCGCGGCTTCGTTTGTGTCATGGCAACGGCCGGCCTGGAGAACGGATTTAGCGATTTCCAAACGCTCAGTGGGAGCGAGAGGCCAGAATGCCGACAATCAGCCAGCTCATTCGCAAGCCGCGTTCGCCGGTCAAGGCGCGCAACACCGCTCCGGCGCTCGAGGCCTGCCCGCAGAAGCGCGGCGTCTGCACGCGCGTCTATACGACGACCCCGAAGAAGCCGAACTCGGCGCTCCGCAAGGTCGCCAAGGTGCGCCTGACCAACGGCTTCGAGGTGATCGGCTACATCCCGGGCGAGGGCCACAACCTTCAGGAGCACTCCGTGGTGATGATCCGCGGCGGCCGCGTGAAGGACCTTCCCGGCGTGCGTTACCACATCCTGCGCGGCGTGCTCGACACCCAGGGCGTCAAGAACCGCAAGCAGCGTCGTTCGAAGTACGGCGCCAAGCGTCCGAAGTGAGTTCTGCCCGATCGGCCAGGCCCGCGCCCGGCCGGTTCGCAGCGTTGAAGATTTGACCGGAGACTAGACGATGTCCCGCCGCCATAGCGCCGAAAAGCGCGAGATCATTCCCGATCCGAAGTTCCACGACGTCGTCGTGACGAAATTCATGAACTCGGTCATGTACGAGGGCAAGAAGTCGACCGCCGAGCGGATCGTCTACGGTGCCTTCGACATCATCGAGGCCAAGATGAAGAGCGACCCGCTCGCCGTCTTCAAGAGCGCGCTCGAGAACGTCGCTCCGGCGATCGAGGTCCGGTCCCGCCGCGTCGGCGGTGCGACCTATCAGGTTCCGGTCGAGGTTCGCGCCGAGCGCCGTCAGGCGCTGGCGATCCGCTGGCTGATCTCGGCCGCCCGCGGCCGCAACGACAAGACGATGGTCGAGCGTCTCTCTTCGGAGCTGATGGACGCGGCCAGCAACCGCGGCAACGCGGTCAAGAAGCGCGAAGACACGCACCGGATGGCGGAAGCCAACCGCGCCTTCTCGCACTATCGCTGGTAAGCGTCGGCAACCCCCGGCAAGACGAAAGCATTCCCATGGCCCGCTCTCATCCCATCGACCGCTACCGCAACTTCGGCATCATGGCCCACATCGATGCGGGCAAGACGACGACGACCGAGCGCATCCTGTTCTATACGGGCAAGTCGCATAAGATCGGCGAAGTCCATGACGGCGCCGCGACCATGGACTGGATGACCCAGGAGCAGGAGCGTGGCATCACGATCACCTCCGCCGCGACGACCTGCTTCTGGCGCGACATGCGCCTGAACATCATCGACACCCCCGGCCACGTCGACTTCACCATCGAGGTCGAGCGTTCGCTGCGCGTGCTCGACGGCGCCGTCTGCGTGCTGGACGGCAACCAGGGCGTCGAGCCCCAGACCGAGACCGTCTGGCGCCAGGCCGACAAGTACGACGTTCCGCGCGTCGTCTTCGTTAACAAGATGGACAAGATCGGCGCCGATTTCTATCGCTGCGTCCAGGACATCATCGACCGCGTCGCCGGCAAGCCGGTCTGCCTGCAGATCCCGATCGGTTCGGAGTCGAACTTCGCCGGTGTGATCGACCTCATCAAGATGAAGGCGATCGTCTGGGACGGCGAGGCGCTCGGCGCCTCCTTCTCCGAGCAGGAGATCCCGGCCGATCTCGCCGACAAGGCTGCCGAGTATCGCTCGAAGCTGGTCGAGGCCGCCGTCGAGATGGACGACGCCGCGATGGAGGCCTATCTCGAGGGCACCGAGCCGGACGCCGACACGCTGCGCAAGCTCGTTCGTACCGCGGTGCAGCGCCGCGCCTTCCACCCGGTCCTCTGCGGCTCGGCCTTCAAGAACAAGGGCGTGCAGCCCCTGCTCGACGCCGTCGTCGACTTCCTGCCGTCGCCGATCGATCGCGGCGCGGTCGAAGGCATCGACTTCAAGACGGAAGAGCCGACCACCCGCAAGCCGTCGGACGAAGATCCGTTCTCCATGCTCGCCTTCAAGATCATGGACGACCCCTTCGTCGGCACCATCACCTTCTGCCGCGTCTATTCGGGCAAGGTCGAGGCCGGCCAGGGCGTGATCAACTCGACGCGCGACAAGAAGGAGCGCGTCGGCCGCATGCTGCTGATGCATGCGAACAACCGCGAGGACATCAAGGAGGCCTATGCCGGTGACATCGTCGCCCTGGCCGGCCTGAAGGATGTCCGCACCGGCGACACGCTGTGCGATCCCGCCAATGCGGTGATCCTGGAGCGCATGGAGTTCCCCGAGCCGGTCATCACGATCGCGATCGAGCCGAAGTCCAAGGCCGACCAGGAGAAGCTGGGCCTCGCCCTGTCGAAGCTCGCCAACGAGGATCCCTCGTTCCGCGTATCGACGGACCAGGAGAGCGGCCAGACCATCCTGAAGGGCATGGGCGAGCTCCATCTCGACATCAAGGTCGACATCCTGCGCCGGACCTACAAGGTGGACGCCAATATCGGCGCGCCGCAGGTGGCCTATCGCGAGACGATCACCAAGAAGGCCGAGATCGACTACACCCACAAGAAGCAGACCGGCGGTACCGGCCAGTTCGCCCGCGTCAAGCTGGTGGTCGAGCCGAACGAGACCGGCAAGGGCTTCGAGTTCGAGTCGAAGATCATCGGCGGCGCGGTGCCGAAGGAGTACATCCCCGGCGTCGAGAAGGGCCTGCAGTCGGTCATCTCGTCGGGCGTGCTCGCCGGCTTCCCGGTCGTGGACGTCAAGGTCTCGCTGGTCGACGGCGCCTTCCACGAGGTCGACTCGTCGGCTCTGGCCTTCGAAATCGCCTCGCGCGCCGGTCTTCGCGAAGGTCTGCAGAAGGGCGGCTCGGTGCTGCTCGAGCCGATCATGAAGGTCGAGGTCGTGACCCCGGAAGACTACACCGGCTCGGTCATCGGCGACCTGAATTCGCGTCGCGGCCAGATCCAGGGCCAGGACATGCGCGGCAACGCGGTCGTCATCAACGCGATGGTGCCGCTGGCCAACATGTTCGGCTACGTGAACCAGCTCCGCTCGTTCTCGCAGGGCCGCGCCAACTACACCATGCAGTTCGACCACTACGAGCAGGTCCCGTCGGCGGTCGCCGCCGAGGTCCAGGCCAAGTACGCCTGATCGCACGACCTGCTGACACGCAACAACGATTGATTGACGGAGGCTACGATGGCCAAAGAGAAATTCGCTCGCACGAAGCCGCACTGCAACATTGGAACGATTGGTCACGTCGACCATGGCAAGACGTCATTGACGGCTGCGATCACGAAGGTGCTTGCGGAGTCGGGCGGCGCGTCGTTCACGGCCTATGACCAGATCGACAAGGCTCCGGAGGAGAAGGCGCGCGGCATCACGATCTCGACGGCTCACGTCGAGTACGAGACGCCGAACCGTCACTATGCGCATGTCGACTGCCCCGGCCACGCCGACTATGTGAAGAACATGATCACCGGCGCGGCGCAGATGGACGGCGCGATCCTGGTTGTGTCGGCGGCGGACGGCCCGATGCCGCAGACGCGCGAGCACATCCTGCTGGCGCGCCAGGTCGGCGTTCCGGCGCTGGTGGTGTTCATGAACAAGGTCGATCTCGTCGACGACGCCGAGCTGCTCGAGCTGGTCGAGATGGAGATCCGCGAGCTTCTGTCGAAGTACGATTTCCCGGGCGACGACATCCCGATCACCAAGGGTTCGGCGAAGGCTGCGCTTGACGGCGTGACGCCGGAGATCGGCCATGACGCGGTGATCGCGCTGATGAAGACGGTGGACGAGTACATCCCGCAGCCGGAGCGTCCGATCGACCAGCCCTTCCTGATGCCGGTCGAGGACGTGTTCTCGATCTCGGGTCGCGGCACGGTGGTGACGGGTCGCGTCGAGCGCGGCATCGTGAAGGTCGGCGAGGAAATCGAGATCGTCGGCCTGAAGGACACGGTCAAGACGACGGTGACGGGCGTCGAGATGTTCCGCAAGCTGCTGGACCAGGGCCAGGCTGGCGACAACATCGGCGCGCTGCTGCGCGGCACGAAGCGCGAGGACGTGGAGCGCGGCCAGGTGCTGTGCAAGCCGGGCTCGGTGAAGCCGCACACGAAGTTCAAGGCCGAGGCCTATATCCTGACGAAGGAGGAGGGCGGCCGCCACACGCCGTTCTTCACGAACTACCGCCCGCAGTTCTACTTCCGCACGACGGACGTGACGGGCGTGGTGCATCTGCCCGAGGGCACGGAGATGGTGATGCCGGGCGACAACATCGCCATGGAAGTGCACCTGATCGTGCCGATCGCGATGGAGGAGAAGCTGCGCTTCGCCATCCGCGAAGGCGGCCGCACCGTCGGCGCCGGCGTCGTCGCCAGCATCATCGCTTGAACAGCGTTTTCGTGAGGGCGTGGGCCCTGCCGGGCCTCCGCCCTTTCACGTCACGAGGAAGATAAGACCATGAACGGTCAGAACATCCGGATCCGCCTCAAGGCGTTCGACCACCGCATTCTCGACGCTTCGACGCGCGAGATCGTGTCGACCGCGAAGAGGACGGGCGCTCAGGTCCGCGGCCCCATCCCGCTGCCCACGCTCATCGAGAAGTTCACGGTCAACCGCTCGCCCCACATCGACAAGAAGTCGCGCGAGCAGTTCGAAATGCGGACCCACAAGCGGGTTCTCGACATCGTCGACCCGACCCCGCAGACGGTCGACGCCCTCATGAAGCTCGATCTCGCCGCCGGCGTCGACGTCGAAATCAAGCTCTGATCCGTTTTAGCCGGGTCCTCTGTCTCCCGCATGTCGGCGGGATGGTCATGACCCCAAGGGAAGGTATGCACCGATGCGTTCCGGTGTGATTGCACAGAAAGTCGGGATGACCCGCATCTTCACCGATGCCGGCGAACATATCCCGGTCACCGTGCTGAAGCTCGATAACTGCCAGGTCGTCGCTCACCGCACGATCGAGAAGAACGGCTACGTCGCCGTGCAGCTCGGCACGGGCACGGCCAAGGTCAAGAATGTCTCGAAGGCCGAGCGCGGCCACTTCGCCGTCGCGAAGGTCGAGCCGAAGCGCAAGGTGGTCGAGTTCCGTGTCAGCGACGATGCGCTGATCCCGGTCGGCGCCGAGCTGACGGCGGATCACTTCGTCGTCGGCCAGTTCGTCGACGTCAGCGGCACGACCACCGGCAAGGGCTTCGCCGGCGGCATGAAGCGCTGGAACTTCGGCGGTCTGCGCGCCACCCACGGCGTCTCGGTCTCGCACCGCTCGATCGGTTCGACCGGCGGCCGTCAGGACCCCGGCAAGACCTTCAAGAACAAGAAGATGCCCGGCCATCTCGGTGCCGAGCGCGTCACCACGCAGAACCTGCGCGTCGTCCAGACGGATGCCGAGCGTGGCCTGATCCTGGTCGAGGGCGCCGTTCCCGGCGTGGCCGGCGGCTGGATCCATGTCCGCGACGCCATCAAGCGTCCGCTTCCGAAGGATGCGCCGCTGCCGGGCAAGTTCCGGTCCGCCGGCGAGGCGACCGCTGAGGCTCCTGCGGCCCAGGCTGAGGAGAACGCGTGATGAAACTCGATATCACCACTCTCGAGGGTGGTTCGGCCGGTTCGGTCGAGCTCTCGGATGCGATCTTCGGTCTCGAGCCGCGCGCCGACATCCTCGCCCGCATGGTGCGCTACCAGCTCGCCAAGCGCCGCGCCGGCACGCACAAGTCGAAGGGCCGGTCGGAAGTCGACCGCACCCGCAAGAAGATCTACAAGCAGAAGGGCACCGGTGGCGCCCGTCACGGTGCGGCGTCCGCTCCGCAGTTCCGCGGCGGTGGCAAGGCCTTCGGTCCGATCGTGCGCGACCATGCCCACGACCTGCCCAAGAAGGTCCGCGCTCTCGCCCTGCGCCACGCGCTGTCGGCGAAGGCGAAGGACGGCGGCATCATCATCCTCGACGACGCCAAGCTGGCGGAGCCGAAGACCAAGGTGCTGCTCGGCCATTTCGGCAAGCTGTCGCTCTCCAGCGCGCTGGTGATCGGCGGTGCCGAGATCGACACGAACTTCGGCCTGGCCGCGCGTTCGATCCCGAATGTCGACGTCCTGCCGATCCAGGGCATCAACGTTTATGACATCCTGCGTCGCGACAAGCTCGTCCTGACGCGCGCGGCTGTCGATGCGCTGGAGGCGCGCTTCTCATGAGCCAGTCCGCCAAGAATCTGGACCCGCGCCACTACGACGTGATCCGCGGGCCGGTGATCACCGAGAAGGCGACCATGCTCTCCGAGCACAACAAGGTCGTGTTCAAGGTCGCCAAGACCGCCACGAAGCCGCAGATCAAGGCGGCGATCGAGAAGCTGTTCGACGTCAAGGTGAAGAGCGTCAACACGCTCGTCACCGAGGGCAAGATGAAGGTCTTCCGCGGCCGGCTCGGCCAGCGCGCGGACGTCAAGAAGGCGGTCGTGACCCTCGAGGAAGGTCACTCCATCGACGTGACCACGGGCCTGTAAGGAAGGATCGCACACCATGGCTTTGAAGAATTTCAAGCCGGTCACGCCGAGCCTTCGCCAGCTCGTGATCGTCGACCGCAGCGAGCTCTACAAGGGCAAGCCGCTGAAGGTGCTGACGGAGGGCAAGTCGTCCTCCGGCGGCCGCAACAATCTCGGCCGCGTCACCGTCCGCTTCCGCGGCGGCGGACACAAGCGGACCCTGCGTCTGATCGACTTCAAGCGTCGCGGCAAGGACGGCATCCCGGCCGTCGTCGAGCGCCTGGAGTATGATCCGAACCGCAGCGCCTTCATCGCGCTGATCAAGTACAGCGACGGCGAGCAGGCCTATATCCTGGCCCCGCAGCGTCTCGCCGTCGGCGACAGCGTCGTCTCGGGTCCGTCGGTCGACGTGAAGCCCGGCAACGCCGCCCCGATGGGCTCGCTGCCGATCGGCACGATCGTCCACAATGTCGAGCTGAAGATCGGCAAGGGCGGTCAGCTGGCGCGCTCGGCGGGCAACTACGCCCAGATCGTCGGCCGTGACCAGGGCTATGTCATCGTCCGCCTGAACTCGGGCGAGCAGCGCCTGATCAGCGGCCTGTGCTACGCCACGGTGGGCGCGGTCTCGAACCCCGACCACATGAACCGCAATGACGGCAAGGCGGGTCGCTCGCGCTGGCTCGGCCGTCGCCCGCACAACCGCGGTGTCTCGATGAACCCGGTCGACCATCCCCATGGCGGCGGCGAAGGCCGCACCTCGGGTGGCCGTCACCCGGTCACGCCCTGGGGTCTCCCGACCAAGGGCAAGAAGACCCGCTCGAACAAGCGGACCGACACCTTCATCGTGTCGAGCCGTCACGCCCGCAAGAAGAAGAACTGAGGTCCGTCATGGCGCGTTCGCTTTGGAAAGGTCCGTTCGTCGACGGATACCTTCTGAAAAAGGCCGAGGTCGCCCGTTCGGCGAGCCGGCAGGAAGTCATCAAGATCTGGAGCCGTCGCTCCACGATCCTGCCGCAGTTCGTCGGTCTGACGTTCGGCGTCTACAACGGCCACAAGCATGTGCCGGTGAGTGTCTCCGAGGAGATGGTGGGCCACAAGTTCGGCGAGTTCTCGCCGACGCGCACCTTCCACGGCCATGCCGCCGACAAGAAGGCGAAGAGGAAGTAAGCCATGGGTAAAGCATCCGCCCCCCGTGCGCTGCCCGAGAACGAAGCCGTCGCGGTCGCCCGCAACCTTCGCGTCTCGCCGCAGAAGCTCAACCTCGTCGCCCAGCTGATCCGGGGCAAGAAGGTCTCAACGGCGCTCGCCGACCTCGAGTTCTCGCGCAAGCGGATCTCGCTGGACGTGCGCAAGTGCCTGCAGAGCGCGATCGCCAACGCCGAGAACAATCATGATCTCGACGTCGACGATCTCGTCGTGGCCCAGGCCTTCGTCGGCAAGGCGCTCGTGATGAAGCGCTTCCACGCCCGCGCCCGCGGCCGTGGCGCCCGCATCCTGAAGCCGTTCGCCAACATCACGATCGTGGTGCGCGAAGTCCAGGCTGCGAAGGCCTGAGGAGAGAACGATGGGTCAGAAAATCAATCCGATCGGGCTTCGCCTCGGCATCAACCGGACCTGGGATTCCCGCTGGTTTGCGCAGAAGGGCGAGTACGGCAAGCTGCTCCATGAGGACATGGCCATCCGCGCCGCCCTCATGAAGCTGCTGAAGCAGGCTGCGGTCTCCAAGATCATCATCGAGCGCCCGCACAAGAAGTGTCGCGTCACCATCCACTCGGCACGTCCGGGCGTGGTGATCGGCAAGAAGGGCGCCGACATCGAGAAGCTGCGCAAGTCGGTGATGAAGCTCACCAAGGCCGATGTGACGATCAACATCGTCGAGGTGCGCAAGCCCGAGATCGACGCCACGCTGGTCGCCGACTCGATCGCTCAGCAGCTCGAGCGCCGCGTCGCCTTCCGTCGCGCCATGAAGCGCGCCGTGCAGTCGGCGATGCGCCTGGGTGCCGAGGGCATCCGCATCAACTGCTCGGGCCGTCTCGGCGGCGCCGAGATCGCGCGCCTCGAATGGTATCGCGAGGGTCGCGTTCCGCTGCACACGCTGCGCGCCGATGTGGATTATGGTGTCGGCACCGCCTTCACCACCTACGGCACGTGCGGCATCAAGGTCTGGATCTTCAAGGGCGAGATCCTCGAACACGACCCGATGGCCCAGGACAAGCGCATGGCAGACGAGGGCGGCCGTTCCGGCGGTGGCCATCGTCGCGAGCATGCATAAGGCTGATCGAGAAGAGCCATGTTGCAACCTAAGAAGACCAAGTTCCGCAAGCAGTTCAAGGGACGCATCTCCGGCGTCGCCAAGGGCGGCACGGATTTGAACTTCGGCCAGTTCGGCCTCAAGGCGCAGGAGCCGGAGCGCATCACCGCCCGGCAGATCGAGGCGGCCCGCCGCGCGATCACCCGCGCCATGAAGCGCGCCGGCCGTGTCTGGATCCGCGTGTTCCCGGACGTGCCGGTGTCGAAGAAGCCGACCGAAGTCCGCATGGGCAAGGGCAAGGGCGCGCCTGAATTCTGGGCAGCCAAGGTCAAGCCGGGCCGGATCATGTTCGAGATCGACGGCGTGCCGGAAGAGACCGCGCGCGAGGCCATGCGCCTCGGCGCCGCCAAGCTGCCGATCAAGACGCGCTTCATCCAGCGCATCGCCGAGTGAGAAGGGAGGACGAGATGAAAGCTTCGCAACGCCTGTCCGACCTGAAGGCCATGAGCGTGGACCTGCTCCAGGACGAGCTCCTGAAGCTCAAGAAGGAGCAGTTCAACCTGCGCTTCCAGAAGGCCACCGGCCAGCTCGAGAACACCGCCCGGGTGACCGAGGTCCGCAAGGACATCGCCCGCATCAAGACGCTGCAGCGGTCGAAGACCGCGGCCGCGAGCGCCTGAGGAGTCAGACAATGCCGAAGCGCGTGCTGCAGGGCGTCGTCGTCAGCGACAAGCAGAACAAAACTGTTGTGGTCAAGGTCGAGCGGCGCTATACACACCCTCTCCTCAAGAAGACGGTTCGCCGCACCAAAAACTATCACGCCCATGACGAGGCGGAGGTGGCCGAGGTCGGGGATCAGGTCTGGATCGAGGAGTCCAAGCCGATTTCCAAGCTGAAAAGCTGGGTTGTGCTCGACAACGCTCCCAAGGCGTAGGTCAACGCGGCTGTCGCCGTCCGATTCGTTCGGGCGGCGCGGCGGTGAAAATAGTCGGGCATGTTTCGCCGCAAAGGTGGGCTCCACTTTTGCGGATCATGCTTTGTTTTGAGGCCAGGGGGCGATCGACCCCCGTCAGTCGTAGTCCCGGGGGCGCTGGTGCGTCCGGGAAACCGCGCTGATACACACTGGAAGGATCAAGGCCATGATCCAGGTGCAGACCAATCTCGAGGTCGCGGATAATTCCGGCGCCCGTCGCGTGATGTGCATCAAGGTTCTCGGCGGGTCGAAGCGGCGCTATGCCCGCATCGGCGACATCATCGTCGTCTCGATCAAGGAAGCCATTCCGCGCGGTCGCGTGAAGAAGGGCGACGTCATGAAGGCGGTCGTCGTTCGCACCGCCAAGGACGTGAAGCGTCCCGACGGTTCGGTGATCCGGTTCGACCGCAACGCGGCCGTTCTGATCAACAATCAGAAAGAGCCTGTCGGCACCCGTATCTTCGGACCGGTTCCGCGCGAGCTGCGCGCCAAGAACCACATGAAGATCATCTCGCTTGCGCCTGAGGTGCTGTGATGGCTGCGAAGATCAAGAAGGGCGACAAGGTCGTCGTGCTGGCTGGCCGCGACAAGGGCAAGGCCGGCGAAGTCCTGCAGGTGCTGCCGAAGGATGCCCGCGCCGTGGTGCGTGGCGTCAACCTCGTCAAGAAGCACACCAAGGCATCGGCTCAGTCCGAGGGCGGCATCATCTCCAAGGAAGCCACCATCGACCTGTCGAATCTCGCCGTGGCCGATCCCAAGGACGGCAAGCCGACCCGCGTCGGCTTCAAGGTCCTGGACGATGGCCGCAAGGTCCGTTTCGCCAAGCGTTCGGGGGATCTGATCGATGGCTGAGAACCAGCAGGCGGCCCTCACGCCGCGCATGAAGAAGCATTACGAGGACGTCGTCCGTCCGGCCATGATCGCCGAGTTCGGCTACAAGAACGCCATGGAAGTGCCGACCATCGAGAAGGTCGTCATCAACATGGGCGTGGGCGAAGCGACCGCCGACCGCAAGAAGGTCGACAACGCCGCCGGCGACCTCGCCCTGATCGCCGGCCAGAAGCCGGTCATCACCAAGTCCCGTCTCGCCATCGCCGGCTTCAAGCTGCGCGAGAACATGGCGGTCGGCTGCAAGGTCACGCTGCGCAAGACCAAGATGTTCGAGTTCGTCGACCGGCTCGTCACCATCGCCCTGCCGCGCGTGCGCGACTTCCGGGGTCTCAACCCGAAGTCCTTCGACGGGCGCGGCAATTTCGCGCTTGGGATCAAGGAGCACATCGTGTTCCCCGAGATCAACTACGACAAGGTCGACCAGGTCTGGGGTATGGACGTGATCGTCTGCACGACTGCGAAGTCGGACGACGAGGCTCGCGCCCTGCTCAAGCACTTCAACTTCCCGTTCCGGCAGTGAACGCCAGCGTTCATACGCGGAAACCAGGAGAGATCGATGGCTAAGAAGAGCTCCGTCGAGAACAACAACCGCCGCAAGGCGCTGGTGAAGAAGTTCGCCGGCCGCCGCGCCCGGTTGCTTGAGATCGCCAACGACGACAGCCAGTCCATGGACGAGCGTTTCCTCGCTCGCCTGAAGCTGGCCGAACTGCCGCGCAACTCGGCTCCGAACCGGGTGCGCAACCGCTGCGAGGTGACGGGTCGCCCGCGCGCCTTCTACCGCAAGCTGAAGATGTCGCGCGTCGCGCTGCGCGAGCTCGGCAACAAGGGGCTGGTTCCCGGCCTCGTCAAGTCGAGCTGGTGAGGAGGACGCATCATGGCGATCATTGATCCGCTTGGAGATATGCTGACCCGCATCCGCAATGCGCAGATGCGGCGCAAGTCGCGCGTTTCGACGCCCGGTTCGAAGCTGCGGGCCCGTGTGCTCGATGTGCTTCAGGCCGAGGGCTACATCCGCGGCTACACCCAGACCGAGTTCGGCAACGGCCGGACCGAGTTCGACATCGAGCTGAAGTACCACGAGGGACAGCCGGTCATCCGGTCGATCTCGCGCGTGTCGAAGCCCGGCCGCCGCGTCTATTCTTCGGTGGAGACGATGCCCCGCGTGGCCGACGGCCTGGGCGTGACCATCATCTCGACCCCGAAGGGTGTGATGCCCGATCATCTTGCCCGCGAGCAGAACGTGGGCGGCGAAGTGCTTTGCAAGGTCTTCTGACCTTTCGCGCCGCTCGTTTTCAGGAGAAATCCAATGTCTCGTATCGGTAAGAAGCCTGTTCCGGTTCCCGCTGGCGTCACCGCCAACGTCGCCGGGCAGCTCGTCAAGATCAAGGGCGCGAAGGGGGAACTCTCCTTCACGGTTCCCGATGACGTCTCCGTCGTCATGGAGAATGGCGCGATCGCGGTTCAGCCGCGTTCGCAGAGCAAGCGCGCGCGCTCGCTCTGGGGCACCTCGCGCGCCCGCATCGCCAATCTCGTGACCGGCACGACCGCGGGCTTCGAGAAGAAGCTCGAGATCAACGGCGTCGGCTACAAGGCCGCCGTCACCGGCAAGGTGCTCAAGCTGTCGCTCGGCTACAGCCACGACATCGACTATCCGATCCCGGAAGGGGTCGCGATCGTGACGCCGAAGCCGACCGAGATCGTCATCACCGGCATCGACAAGCAGGTGGTCGGTCAGACCGCCGCCGAGATCCGCGAATATCGCGGTCCCGAGCCCTATAAGGGCAAGGGTGTCAAATACGCCGGCGAATTCATCTTCCGCAAGGAAGGCAAGAAGAAGTAAGGACGCGAGCCATGAGCAAGCAGACAGTTGCGACTGCGCGCCGCAAGGCCCGCGTCCGTCGCGCCATCAAGGCGGTGGCCAATGGCCGCGCCCGCCTTTCGGTGCACCGCACCGGCAAGCAGATCTATGCCCAGATCATCGACGACACGAAGGGGGTCACCCTCGCTTCGGCTTCGAGCCTGGACAAGGACATCCGCGGCGATCTCAAGTCGGGCGCGAATGTCGAGGCGGCCGCGACGATCGGCAAGCTGATCGCCGAGCGCGCCGTCAAGGCGGGCGTGAAGGACGTGGTCTTCGACCGCGGCTCCTACATGTATCACGGGCGCGTCAAGGCGCTCGCCGAGGCGGCCCGCGAGGGCGGCCTGAACTTCTGAGACCGTCGGTCCCGGTCGATCTGCTCCGGCGCCTCGCGGCGGCGGCGCAGGGGCCGGGATCGGGCTTTTCGAGAGACGTCGTTCCAGCAGGAACGCTCGAGCGAGCGGGACGGCAGAGGTCGTTACCGCGCAAGTAAGAGGAAAGACAATGGCGAGAGAGCCTCGTGACCGCGATCGCGAAGAGCGCGATTCGGAATTCGTGGACCGTCTGGTCCACATCAACCGCGTCGCCAAGGTGGTGAAGGGCGGGCGTCGCTTCGGCTTCGCCGCGCTCGTTGTCGTCGGCGACCAGAAGGGCCGCGTCGGCTTCGGCCACGGCAAGGCCCGCGAAGTGCCGGAAGCCATCCGCAAGGCGACGGAAGCCGCCAAGCGCGGCCTGGTCCGGATCCCGCTGCGCGAGGGCCGCACGCTCCATCACGACGTCCAGGGCCGTCACGGCGCCGGCAGGGTCGTGCTGCGCGCGGCTCCCGCCGGTACCGGCATCATCGCCGGCGGCCCGATGCGCGCCGTCTTCGAGGCGGTCGGCATGCAGGACGTGGTGTCGAAGTCGCTCGGCTCCTCGAACCCGTACAACCTCGTCCGCGCGACTTTCGACGCGCTGAAGAACGAGGACAGCCCGCGTGGCGTCGCCGCGCGCCGCAACCTCAAGGTCTCCGCCCTGCAGACGCGTCGCCGCGATGCGGGTGCTGACGCCGCCGCTGAAGCGTGAGGGGGCGACCATGGCAAAGTCCGACACCAAGACCGTTGTCGTCGAGCAGATCGGGAGCCCGATCCGCCGCGAGGCGTCGCAGCGCCAGACCCTGATCGGTCTCGGCCTCAACAAGATCCGCCGTCAGTCGACCCTGGTCGACACGCCGGCCGTGCGGGGCATGATCGACAAGGTCAGGCACCTCGTGCGCGTCGTCGATGCGAAGTGAGGGAGATCGTTCGATGAAACTCAACGAGATCCGTGACAACGAAGGCGCGCACAAGTCGCGCATCCGCGTCGGCCGTGGCATCGGCTCGGGCAAGGGCAAGACCGGTGGTCGTGGCGTGAAGGGTCAGAAGGCCCGCGCCGGCGTCGCCGTGAAGGGCTTCGAGGGCGGCCAGATGCCGCTTTACCGTCGCCTGCCCAAGCGCGGCTTCAACAACCTCTTCGCCAAGGAGCTGAACGAGGTCAATCTCGGCCGCATCCAGCAGGCGGTGGAAGCCGGCAAGCTGGACGCCAAGGGCGCCGTGACGGTCGAGGCGCTGGTCGCCGCGGGCGTGATCACGCGCCAGGCGAAGGACGGCGTGAAGATCCTCGGCGTCGGCGAGCTGAAGACGAAGCTCGCCTTCGAGGTGGCTGGCGCGTCGAAGTCGGCCGTCGCCGCGATCGAGAAGGCGGGCGGCAGCGTCAAGATCCTGGCGGCTGCTTCACAGGCGTGAGCCGAACGCTTACATGACGACTCGCGAACGGCGGCCGGGCCAGAAGCCCTGGCCGCCGTTCGACTGTTTGACCGGGCGCAGCCCAGCGCGCCCATGGATCTGAAGACCAAGGACCGGACGCATGGCATCGGCGGCTGAACAGCTTGCTTCAAACCTCAACTTCGGGGCGTTCGCGAAGGCGGACGAGCTGAAGAAGCGGATCTGGTTCACGCTCGGCGCGCTGATCGTCTACCGGATCGGCACCTATATCCCGCTGCCGGGTATGAATCCCGATGCGGTCGCGGATCTGTTCAAGCAGACCCAGTCCGGCGTGCTCGGCCTGTTCAACATGTTTTCGGGCGGCGCCGTCGGCCGTCTCGCGATCTTCGCGCTGGCGATCATGCCGTACATTTCGGCGTCGATCATCATCCAGCTTCTGTCGAGCGTCATTCCGAGCTTCGAGGCGCTGAAGAAGGAAGGCGAGCAGGGTCGCAAGATCCTGAACCAGTACACCCGCTACCTGACGCTCGTCCTGGCCATCTTCCAGGCCTATGGCATCGGCGTGGGTCTGCAGGGCTCCGGCAACCTCGTGCTCGAGCCCGGCCCGTTCTTCCTGTTCTCGACGACGATCACACTGGTCGGCGGCACGATGTTCCTGCTGTGGCTCGGCGAGCAGATCACCAGCCGCGGCATCGGCAACGGCACCTCGATGATCATCTTCGCGGGCATCATCGCGGAATTTCCCTCGCAGCTCGCCCAGACGCTCGAACTCGGCCGCCAGGGCGCGATCTCGACCGGCCTGCTGCTGCTGATCCTGCTGATGGCGATCTGCGTCATCGCCTTCTGCGTGTTCATGGAGCGCGCGCAGCGCCGCCTGCTGATCAACTATCCCAAGCGCCAGGTCGGCAACCGCATGTATGAGGGCCAGACCTCGTTCCTGCCGCTGAAGCTGAACACCGCCGGCGTCATCCCGCCGATCTTCGCCTCCTCGCTGCTGCTGCTGCCGACGACCATCGCGAGCTTCTCGCAGGCTTCGGGCGGCACGGGTTTCCTGTCGACCATGGCGACCTATCTGGCGCATGGCCGGCCGCTGTTCATGATCCTCTACGCCGCGCTGATCATCTTCTTCTGCTTCTTCTACACGGCCATCGTCTTCAACCCGACGGAGACGGCCGACAATCTGAAGAAGCATGGCGGCTTCATGCCGGGTATCCGGCCCGGCGAGCGCACGGCGGAGCATATCGACCGCGTGCTGACCCGCATCACCGTGCTCGGCGCCGGCTATTTGACTATCGTCTGCCTTATCCCCGAGTTCATGATCACCTATGCCCAGATTCCGATCATCCTGCTGGGCGGCACCTCGCTGCTCATCGTGGTGACGACGACGATGGATACCGTGGCGCAAGTCCACGGGCACCTGCTGGCCCATCAGTATGAGGGGCTGGTCAAGAAGGCCAAGCTGCGAGGAGCGAAACGCTGATGCGACTGATCTTCCTGGGGCCGCCGGGGGCGGGGAAGGGCACTCAGGCTGCGCGCATCGTCGCGAAGCACGGTATTCCGCAGCTCTCGACCGGCGACATGCTCCGCGCCGCCGTCGCGGCCGGGACGCCGGTCGGCGTCAAGGCCAAGGCGGTGATGGATGCGGGCGGGCTCGTTTCGGACGAGATCGTCATCGGCATCGTCGCCGACCGCATCGAGGAGGCGGATGCCAAGAAGGGCTTCATCCTCGACGGGTTCCCGCGCACCCTGGCCCAGGCCGAGGCGCTGGATGCGATGCTCGCCTCGAAGGGGCTGAAGCTCGACACGGTGCTGGAGCTGAAGGTCGACCAGAGCAAGCTCGTCGACCGCATCGTCAAGCGCGCCGAGGAGGCGAAAGCCGCCGGGCAGCCGGTCCGCAAGGACGACGATCCGGAGGTCTTCAAGACCCGGCTCGAGGCCTATAACCGCGACACCGCGGTCGTCTCGCCCTATTACGCGAAGCGCGGCCAGGTGATCGAGATCGACGGCATGCAGCCGATCGACGCCGTGACGGCCGCGATCGAGAAGGCTCTGGTCGGTCACTGACGCCGGCGCCTCCTAACTGGCATGAATCTTGGCTGCGCCGGGTTGACTCGGCGCAGTCTAACGACTAACGACCCGACTTCCGGTTTCATGACAGCGATGCCGTTACCTTCGCGAGAAGGGGCGACGTCGCATTCCCGCATGGGACGGGTTCAACGCTTCGCAGGGGCCGGCCTCCACCGGCGCGAGGCATCTTTAAACCGCTGGCGCGCCACTGGGCGTTTGCCGGCCGACATGGAGAGACGATCATGGCTCGTATCGCGGGCGTCAACATTCCGACCAACAAGCGCGTCGTCATCGGCCTGCAGTACATTCACGGCATTGGCGCGGCCAAGGCCCAGGAGATCTGCGACAAGGTCGGCATCGTCGCCGAGCGCCGCGTCAACCAGCTGACCGACGCCGAGGTCCTGCAGATCCGCGAGACGATCGACCGCGACTATCTCGTCGAGGGCGACCTGCGCCGCGAGGTCTCGATGAACATCAAGCGCCTGATGGATCTGGGCTGCTATCGCGGCCTGCGCCATCGCCGCTCGCTGCCGGTCCGCGGCCAGCGCACCCACACCAACGCCCGCACCCGCAAGGGCAAGGCGAAGCCGATCGCCGGCAAGAAGAAGTGATTTCGGCGGGCCGGTTTTCCGGCCCGCTACTTTGCGCCGCCTGACCCCAGCGGGGACGGGCGGCATCCCCAGCGCCTGGCATCACGGGCGCGCCTGAAGGACAAGAGAAAAGACCATGGCCAAGGAAGCCCAGCGCGTTCGTCGCCGCGAGCGCAAGAACATCGTCTCCGGCGTCGCCCATGTGAACGCCTCGTTCAACAACACCATGATCACCATCACCGACGCGCAGGGCAACACGATCTCCTGGTCGTCGGCCGGCACGATGGGCTTCAAGGGCTCGCGCAAGTCGACCCCCTACGCCGCGCAGGTCGCCGCCGAGGACGCGGCCCGCAAGGCCGCCGAGCATGGCATGCGCACCCTCGAGGTCGAGGTCACCGGTCCGGGGTCCGGCCGTGAATCGGCGCTCCGCGCGCTGCAGGCTGCCGGCTTCACCGTGACCTCGATCCGCGACGTGACGCCGATCCCGCATAACGGCTGCCGTCCGCGCAAGCGTCGTCGCGTCTGACGCGCGTGCTTCGAGGCGCCCGCACCGGCGGGCGCCTGTCCGGGGCGGCCCGCCGCCGCCATTGAATTCAAGCACCAGGAGTGCGGTCGTGATCAGCAAGAACTGGCAGGATCTGTCAAAGCCCAACAAGCTCGAAATCAAGGTCGGCGACGATCCGAAGCGTCAGGCCACCGTCATCGCGCGTCCGCTGGAGCGCGGTTTCGGCATGACGCTCGGCAACGCGCTGCGTCGCGTGCTGCTCTCCTCGCTGCAGGGCGCGGCCGTCACCGCTGTGCAGATCGACGGCGTGCTGCACGAGTTCTCCTCGATCCCCGGCGTGCGTGAGGACGTGACCGACATCGTCCTCAACATCAAGGCGATCGCGGTCAAGATGCAGGGCGAGGGCCCCAAGCGCATGACCCTGCGCAAGACCGGCCCGGGCATCGTCACCGCCGGCGACATCAACACCGTCGGCGACGTCTCGATCCTGAACCCCGACCTCGTGCTCTGCACGCTGGACGAGGGCTCCGAGATCCGCATGGAGTTCACGGTCAACACCGGCAAGGGCTATGTCCCCTCCGAGCAGAACCGCCCCGAGGACGCGCCGATCGGCCTGATCCCGGTCGACAGCCTGTACTCGCCGGTGAAGAAGGTCTCCTACCGCGTCGAGAACACCCGCGAGGGCCAGAACCTCGACCGCGACATGCTGACCCTGAACATCGAGACCAATGGCTCGGTGACGCCCGAGGACGCGCTGGCGCTGGCCGCCCGCATCCTGCAGGACCAGCTCGCCGTCTTCATCACCTTCGAGGAGCCGCGCAAGGAAGAGGCCGTCTCGACCGCGCCGCAGCTGCCCTTCAACCCGGCGCTGCTCAAGAAGGTCGACGAGCTGGAGCTCTCGGTTCGTTCGGCGAACTGCCTGAAGAACGACAACATCGTCTATATCGGCGACCTGATCCAGAAGTCGGAGGGCGAGATGCTGCGCACCCCGAACTTCGGCCGCAAGTCGCTGAACGAGATCAAGGAAGTGCTCGCCACCATGGGCCTCCACCTCGGCATGGACGTCACCGGCTGGCCGCCGGAGAACATCGAAGAGCTGGCGAAGCGCTTCGAGGAGCACTACTGATCCCGGTGCGGGGCTCTCGCGCCCCACGCTTTCCCGCACGCAGCATGAGCTGCGGAGCATAAAGAACGGCCGTACCGTGGCACGGCGGCCGTAACATCGAAGGAGCCACACCATGCGTCACGGTTTCCGCGGTCGCCGTTTCAACCGCTCGGCCGAGCATCGCAAGGCGATGTTCGCCAACATGTCCCAGGCCCTGATCAAGCACGAGCAGATCACCACCACGCTGCCGAAAGCCAAGGACCTGCGTCCGGTCGTCGAGAAGCTGGTGACCCTCGCCAAGCGCGGCGACCTGCATGCCCGCCGCCAGGCGATCGCGCAGATCAAGGACGTCGCCCTGGTTGGCAAGCTCTTCTCGGTGCTGGGCCCGCGCTACAAGGAGCGCAATGGCGGCTATCTGCGCATCATGAAGGCGGGCTTCCGCTTCGGCGACAACGCGCCGCTCGCCGTGATCGAGTTCGTCGATCGCGACGTCGACGCCAAGGGCCAGGATTCCGGCCCGGTCTTCACGGCGGATGACGAGGCGGCCTGAGGATTTTTCTTCGGACCAGTCGATTTGAAAGGGCGGCCTTCGGGTCGCCCTTTTTCGTTTGGGGGTGTCGGGCTTCCGGTTTGGTGGTCGTTCGGCCGGCTTCGATGGCGGCGCGACGGCCCTTGGCGGACCGCAGCTTCCTGTCTAGGCTTCCTCGAAAGCCAGCAAGGCACTTGGGGGGACGCTGATGACGAGAATGAACCACTGGGCCGGGCTGGCCGTGGCGGGGGGGCTGCTGCTCGCCGCTGCGATGCCGGCGACAGCGCAGGACTACCCCTCCAAGTCGATCACGATGATCGTACCTTTCGCGGCCGGTGGCTCGTCGGACGTGATCGCGCGGCTCGTCGGCGACGAGATGGGGCGCGTGCTCGGCCAGCGCATCATCATGGAGAACATGGGCGGGGCGGGCGGCGCCACGGCCCTTTCGCGGGCGGCCAAGGCCGAGCCCGACGGCTACACCATCGTGATCGGCAACAGCGGCACCAACGCCGCCTCCTACACGATCTATCCGGACCTGAAATACACCAACGCCGATTTCGCGCCGGTCGGGCTCGTCGCCAAGACTTCGCCGATGATCGCGTTGAAGCTCGACTTTCCGGCCAAGACGCTGGCGGAGTTCGTCGCCTACGCCAAGGCCAATCCCGGCAAGGTCAGCCTCGGCCATGCCGGCGTCGGCTCGTCGAACTATCTGATCTGTCGGAACTTCATCAAGGCGGCCGGGGTCGATGTCGCGCTGGTCAGCTATCGTGGAGCGGGCCCGGCGCTGAACGACCTGATGGGCGGCCAGATCGATGGTGTCTGCGATGCGGCGACCTCGCTGTCGGGTGCCGTCCAGGGCGAGAAGGTGAGGGCGCTCGTCGTGGCACGCCGGACCGTCTGGCGAGCCTGCCGCAGGTGCCGACCTCGGCCGAAGCGGGTCTGCCCGCCTTCCAGGCGCAGGGCTGGAACGCCATCTTCGTGCCGAAGAACACGCCGGAGCCGGTGATCGCCAAGCTCAACGCCGCGCTGAAGACGGCTCTCGCCAGCCCGAACCTGCAGGACCGCTTCAAGACCCTGTCCTCGGTCGTGCCGACGGCGGAGGAGGTGACGCCGGCCTTCGTGGCCAAGATGGTGCCGGCCGAGATCGAGAAGTACCGGCTGCTGCTGCAGGACAAGTAGAGCGCTGAGCCCTGCCGCAGGGGCGCGGCTGGAAATCGCCCTCGCATCGGCCTATCTCTCGCGACGAGTCGCGCCGTCGCAGAGGAGACGCCAGATGCAGCGCAAGGCCATCTCGAGCCGCGGGCTTCTGCTCGCGGCGGTGCTGACGGCGCTGCCCGTCGCGGTGTCGCCCGCGGCCGCGCAGACGCCACTGCGGCAGGTGCCGGAGACGCGGCAGGAGATCTCGCTCTCCTTCTCCGGCGTCGTGAAGCGCAGTGCCGGCGCCGTCGTCAACGTCTATGGCGCGCGCGTCGAGAAGCAGCCGCGCAACCCCTTCATGGACGATCCCTTCTTCCGGCGCTTCTTCGGCGACCGGGGTTTTGGCGTGCCGCAGGAGCGGGTGCAGCGGTCGCTGGGCTCGGGCGTGGTGGTCGATGCGAGCGGGCTCGTCGTCACCAACAACCACGTCATCGAGGGCATGAGCGAGGTCAAGGTCGCCTTCGCCGACAAGCGCGAGGTCGAGGCGACGATCCTGCTGCGCGACCCGCGCACCGATCTGGCCGTGCTCAAGCTGAAATCGGCCAAGGATCTCGTCGCCATCGAGCTGGCGGATTCCGACAAGGTCGAGATCGGCGATCTCGTGCTGGCGATCGGCAACCCCTTCGGCGTCGGCCAGACCGTGACGCAGGGTATCGTTTCGGCGCTGGCGCGCACGCAGATCGGCGTCGGCGACGCGCAGTCCTTCATCCAGACCGACGCCGCCATCAACCCCGGCAATTCCGGCGGCGCGCTGGTCGACATGCAGGGCCGCGTCATCGGCATCAACACGGCGATCTTCTCGCGCTCTGGCGGCAGCCACGGCATCGGCTTCGCGATTCCCGCCGCGATGGTGCGGGTCGTCGTCGAGAGCGCGAAGAGCGGCGCGAAGACCGTCCGGCGCCCCTGGTTTGGTGCCAGGCTGCAGGCGCTGACGCCGGATGTCGCCGACGGGCTCGGCCTCGACCGGCCGGCCGGCTCGGTGGTCGCCGGCGTGGTCGAGAAGGGTCCGGCGGCGGAGGGCGGCCTGCGCCGCTCCGACGTCATCCTGGCGGTCGACGGGGTCGCCGTCGACGATCCCGAATCCTTCGGCTACCGCGTCGCGACGCGCCCGCTCGGCGGCACCACGACGCTGACGGTGCTGCGCGGCGGCAAGCGCGTCGTGCTCCCGGTCAAGCTCGTGCCCGCGCCGGAGCTGCGCCCGCGCGAGGCGATCACCCTCGGCGGCCGCAGCCCGCTCGCGGGGCTTACGGTGATGAACCTCTCGCCCGCGGTCGCCGAGGAGCTGGCGCTGGACGCCGGCACGGATGGAGTCGTGGTCGGCGAGGTCGAGGAGGGCAGCACGGCGGCCCGCATCGGCTTCCAGAAGGGCGACATCATCCAGGCCCTCAACGGCGAGCGCATGGACACATCGCGCGAGGTCGAGGCCGCGCTGAAGGAGCGCCGCCGTGCCTGGGAGGTGACGATCTCGCGCGGCGGCCAGAGCGTGACCTCGGTCTTCCCGGGGTGAGCGATCTCTTCGCCGCCTCCGGGCTCGACAAATCCGGCCCGCGCCCGCTCGCGGACCGGATGCGGCCGACGACGCTGGGCGAGGTCGCGGGCCAGGAGCACCTGACAGGGCCGGAGGGTGCGCTGACGCGGCTGGTGCAGTCGGGCTCGCTCGGCAGCCTGATCTTCTGGGGGCCGCCCGGCACCGGCAAGACCACGGTGGCGCGGCTGCTGGCAGGACAGGTCGATCTCGGCTTCGAGCAGATCAGCGCGATCTTCTCTGGCATCGCCGACCTCAAGAAGGTGTTCGAATCGGCGCGCGGGCGACGCCTCGGCGGCAAGGGCACGCTGCTCTTTGTCGACGAGATCCACCGCTTCAACCGCGCCCAGCTCGACGCCTTCCTGCCGGTGATGGAGGACGGCACGATCACGCTGGTCGGCGCCACCACCGAGAACCCGTCCTTCGCGCTCAATGCCGCGCTGCTCTCGCGGGCGCGGGTGCTGACCTTCAAATCGCTGGACGAGGGTGCGCTCCTCTTCCTGCTCGGCCGGGCGGAACTGCTCGAGAACCGCGAACTGCCGCTGACGCCGGAAGCCCGGCTCGCGCTCGCGCGCTTCGCCGATGGCGACGGGCGCGCCGTGCTGACGCTCGCCGAGGAGCTGTGGCGCGCCGCCAAGCCCGGCGAGGTCTTCGACGAGGCGGGCCTGAGCGAGGTGATCCAGCGCCGCGCGCCGATCTACGACAAGGCGCAGGACGGCCACTACAACCTGATCTCGGCCCTGCACAAGACGATCCGCGGCTCGGACCCCGACGCCGCGCTCTACTATTTCGCCCGCATGCTCGACGCGGGAGAGGACCCGCGCTTCCTGGCGCGGCGGCTGGTGCGGATGGCGGTCGAGGATATCGGGCTGGCCGACCCGCAGGCACTGGTCCATGCCCGCGCCGCCGCCGAGACCTATGAGCAGCTCGGCTCGCCGGAGGGGGAGCTGGCGCTCGCCAACACGGTGATTTACCTCGCCACCGCGCCGAAATCGAACGCCGCCTACAAGGCCTACAAGGCGGCCCGCCGCGTCGCGGCCGAGCGCGGTTCGCTGATGCCGCCCAAGACGATCCTGAACGCCCCGACCAAGCTGATGAAGCAGGAGGGCTATGGCGCCGACTATGCCTATGACCACGACGCGCCCGACGCCTTCTCCGGCCAGGACTACTGGCCCGACGCGCTCGGCCGGCAGCTCTTCTACGACCCGCCCGAGCGCGGCTTCGAACGCGAGATCCGCAAGCGGCTGGAGTATTGGGAGAAGCTGAGGCTGGAGCGCGGGGAGGGGTGAAGGGCGGCCCGTCGCCATTTGATCGACCGCAAGGCGTTGGCGTGCGTCGACCTTAAATTGGCACCCGCGCCCACCCCCGGGCTGCGCGGGTGCCTCCCTCATGATCTCTCTCATCGCCCGGGCTCTCCTGATCGTGCCCTCGCTGATCGCGGGCTGGTTCGTCTCGGAGGAGGACGTCGCCTACTGGATCGTCGCCTTCGCGATCGGGCTGGTCTTCCTCCTGCTGACCATCGCCTTCGAGCTCTATGTGCATCCGCTGCTGCGGGGCGAGCGGGAGGGTTAGCTCTCGCGTCATTCCGGGGCGGGCCGTCAGGCCCGAGCCTTGAATCCATAGCCACGACACGTCCCATGCGGGCGCGGGATTGTCGGACTCTCCTGTCGGCCGCGGTGGTCATGGGTTCCGGGCTCGGGGCTTCGCCCCGCCCCGGAATGACGCGCATGGCTCCGTCGCGCGGCCGGATGCTCTGCAGCCCCCTCTCAGAAGGACCGCTCGATGAAGAGCTGGGCCGAGAGCTGGCGGCCACCGAGGCTGGCGGCCAGGGTGCGGCCGGCGAAGGCGACGTTCGTCCAGGCGATCGAGCCTTCGAGACCCGCCTTGAAGCCCTCCACCGGCGTCCAGACCAGATTGGCGCTGGCGCGGTCGATCCTGAGCTTGCCGCGGCTGGCATTGGTGAGCGGTACGCTGATCTGGTAGCGGCTGACGAAGAGATTGCTGGCGAGTTCGTCCGTCCATTCGCGCCGTGCCGCGAGGACGCCGGAGAAGCCCCGGCTGGAGTCGCTGGGCGTGATGACCTGCCGGACCACGGTGGCGTCGAGCGAGGAGCCGATATAGGCGGCGGCGTCGGTCGCGCTCGCGATCTGCGCCGTGATCTCGCCGGGGCGGCCGAGGATCGGCAGCTCATAGGTCGCGCCGAGGATGCCGGCCCGCCCGAGGCGATGCGGCGAGCCCGCGACATCGCGCAGCGCCCCGCCCAGATGCAGCGTCAGGGCGCCCTGCGTATAGGTCAGGCGGGCGACACCGTCGGGCACGCGGCCGTTGGTGACGGGAATCGAGGAGGTCGTCGCGAGCGTCGGGTCCTCCAGCGCGAGCGCCAGGTTCCAGCGCTCGGTGAGGTCGCGTTCCCAGGCGATGAGGCCGACATTGCGGCCCGGCAGACGGGCGCTGAAGGCGAATTCCTCGCCGGTCCAGAAGCTGAAGCGCGAGCCGGAGAGGCCGAAGGTCATCGTGCCGAGCATGACGATCGCCTCTTCCACCAGAATGCTGTCGGGCTCGCCCCCGCCGGGGCGCAGCGACATCTCGAAGGCGGAGCCGACGCGCAGGCCGGAGGCTAAGTCCATCGCCGTCTCGAAACGCAATGACGAGGTCGTCGGCCAGGAGAAGGCGGGCGCGGGCTGCGACGCGCCGGCCCGGGGAATGCGGTAGCTATCATATTGCAGCCCGGCGGTGACCGAGCCGGTGATGGCCAGGCAGGTGGCGGAGCCGGGCAGGATCAGGCCCGGGACGTCGTCCTCGTCCTCGTCGTCTTCGTCTTCACTCTCGTCGTCGTCCGCGTTGTCATCGCCCGATGCGTCCGGCTTGGCCGCCACGGTCTCTGCGGGCGCCGGGAACAGAGGAGCGATGTCGGGCGGGCGGATCACGCAGGCGCGGGCGAAGGCCGGCGGCTTGCCGGCGGGCAGGCGCGGCGCGGCGGCCGCGACCTCCGCGAGCAGGACGGTCCCGAGCGCCAGCAGCAGCGCGCGCAGGACGCCGCCTTGCGCCATCGTCGTCGCGGCTCGCCTCCGCATCGCCCGTCTTCGCCCCCCGGCCGGTCGTCCCGCTCCTACACCTTTCAGACGGACCGCGCCCCGGCAAGGCCCCGATTTCGTTTGTGCGGCCGGCATGGGCTGGCTATTGCAGGTCGATGACCTCCACGCTCCTCGTCTTTTTCGGCGCCGGCCTCGGCGGCGTGCTGCGGCACGGCGTCAATCTCGTCTCGCCGCGCTGGTTCGGCACCGGCTTTCCCGGCGGCACGATGCTGATCAACATCCTCGGCTCGGCGCTGATGGGTGTGATCGCGGGCTGGCTCGCCTTCAGGACGGAGGCCGGCTGGTCGCAGCATGCCAGGCTGTTCCTGACGACCGGCATCCTCGGCGGCTTCACCACCTTCTCGGCCTTCTCGCTCGACGCCGTGCTGCTCTGGGAGCGCGGCGAAACCGGGCTGGCAGTGGCCTATGTGCTCGGCTCCGTCATCCTCTCGCTGGCGGCGCTGCTCGCCGGCCTCGCACTCGTCCGGAGCCTGTCATGAGAAGCGGTGGTAAGGGAACGGGCGGCAAGGGAACGGGAGCCGGCCCCCGGCGTGGCGGCCGACCGCCGGCCGCGGGTGCCCCCCGCGGGCCTGGGGCCAAGGCCAAGCGCCCGAGCCATGACGCCCGCCGCTCGGCGCAGGCCTCGGCCCGCGCCCGGCCCGAGCGCGAGGAGGCCGAGGTCAACACCACGCCGACGCGCAACCCCAGGCCGCATCATCCGGCGCCGCGCGCGGCCGGGCCGCGGCCTCCTGCCGCGAAACCGGCTGCCCCGCGCCGGGCGCCGGTCAGTGAGACGCCGACGCGCGCCGAGGTGAAGGCGGAGACGGCGCAGGTGCTCGCCACCGGCGTGCAGCAACTCGTCGTCACCGCCGACGAGAACGAGATGCGGATCGACCGTTTCCTCGAGAGCCGTTTCCCGCAGCTCTCCTTCAGCCACATCCAGCGCATCGTCCGGAAGGGCGAGCTGCGCGTCAACGGCAAGCGCGCTGATAGCAAGGACCGGCTGGAAGAGGGGCAGACGGTGCGCATCCCTCCGCTCAAGCTCGAGCCACAGGAGAGCCGCCCGCGCTCGGCCAAGGCGGATGGCGACACGCTGGAGTTCCTGCGCTCTATCACGCTCTACGAGGACGAGGACGTCATGGTCCTCAACAAGCCGGCGGGGCTGGCCGTGCAGGGCGGCTCGGGCACGACGCGCCATGTCGACCAGATGCTCGAGGTGCTGACGGACAAGAGCGGGCAGAAGCCGCGCCTCGTCCACCGGCTCGACAAGGACACGGCCGGCTGCCTCGTCATCGCCAAGTCGCGCTTCGCGGCGGCGACGCTGGCCAAGACCTTCCGCTCGCGCTCGGCCCGCAAGGTCTACTGGGCGCTGGTGGCGGGCGTGCCACGCGTGCGCCAGGGCCGGATCTCGACCTATCTCGCCCGCGAGGAGGCCTATGACGGCGACCAGCGCATGGCGGTGGCCAAGCATGGCGAGGACGGCGCGATGCATGCCGTGACCTACTATGCCGTGGTCGAGACGGCCGCGCAGAAGCTCGGCTGGCTCTCGCTCAAGCCGGTGACGGGGCGCACCCACCAGCTGCGCGCGCACGCCGCCCATATCGGCCACCCGATCGTGGGCGATCCGAAATATTTCAACATCCAGAACTGGGAGCTGCCCGGCGGCATCCAGAACAAGCTGCATCTGCTGGCGCGGCGCATCGTCGTGCCGCATCCGCGCGGCAAGGGCACGATCGACGTCAGTGCGCCGCTGCCGCCGCATATGCGCCAGTCCTGGAACCTGCTCGGCTTCGACGACGCGCCCTATGACCCGATCGTGGACGCGCCGGACGAGTGAGCGCGCCGAGGGGCGAAAGAGAACGATTGCGGAACAAACGAAATTGTGTTTTTGTTTTGTTCCCATCCCTCCGACGCTGGTGCTCCGATGATCCGTTGCGCGTTCCTGCTGGCTGGCCTCGTTCTCACTACTTCCATCTCCACTCCCGCTTTGGCGCAGAGCCCGTCTCCCGCTCCGGCGCGCGTCGCTTCCGCGCCCGCCGACGAGCCCGTCCCTCGCGCCGATCGCGCCAAGGCGCGACAGGACTGCCTCGCCGAGCATGTCGCGCTGTCGGGTGACGATCTGCGCGCGGCGATGCGCGACTGCATCCAGGCCAAGTTCCCCGGCGTGCAGCTCTATGCCCGCGATGGCGTCACCCGCGACGGCAAGCCGACGGCCGTGGCGGCGCGGGCCGCCTGCAAGGCGGATGTCGATGCGCGCGGTTTGACCGGCTCGACGCGGACCGCCGCGCTCGTCGCTTGTTTCAACGAGAAGCGCCCGGACCTCGCCCAGCGCGCCGAATGCCGCAAGGACGCGCGCGACAAGGGGCTCGACGGCGACGACCTGCGCAAGGCGGTGGATGCCTGCGCGCGCGAGGCGCGGTCCTGAGCGGCCACCGCGGGGCCGGGCGGCGTCGCAGCCGGTGGATCGTGCCGGCGATCCGCGCTACAGCGCCGCCATGGACCTCATTCTCTTCGACCTCGACGGCACGCTGATCAATTCCGAGGCGATCCTGCTGGCGGCCCAGCAGGAGACCTTCGCGCGGCACGGGCTCGCCCATCCGGGGCGTGAGGCGGGTCTCGGCGTCGTCGGGCTGACGCTCGATATCGCGCTGATGCGGCTCGGCGGCCTGCCCGCCCCCGATGCGGCGCTGGCGGCGACCTACAAGGAGGTCTTCGGCGAAATGCGGCTTCAGGCGCAGGCCGATGCCGCGCTCGACGAGCCGCTCTTCCCCGGGGTCTCCGAGACGCTGGCGGCCCTGGCCGCGATGCCGGGCGTCCAGCTCGGCATCGCCACCGGCAAATCGCGTCGCGGGGCCGACTACATCGTCGAACGGCATGGCTGGCAGGGCCTGTTCGCCACGATCCAGACCGCCGACGATGCGCCCTCCAAGCCGCATCCCGGCATGATCCTGCGGGCGATGCAGGAGACGGGCGCGCAGCCCTCGCGGACCGCGATGGTCGGCGACGCCTCCTTCGACATCGAGATGGCGGTGGCGGCCGGCGTCATCCCCGTCGCAGTGTCCTGGGGATTCCAGCCGGTGTCGACGCTGGTCGCGCTCGGGGCGCGGCATGTGCTGGCGCGCTCGACCGATCTGCCGGGTGTGCTGGGGCTGCCGGAGGCTGTCGTGGTCGACGCGCCGCTGTGACCTCGAGCGTCAGGCTCGGGCTTGACCCGAGCCTCTCGGCAGCCGGCGCTCGTCCGTGGCGAGAGTCTCGGATCTGCGCTTCGCTTCGCCCGAGAATGACCGCTCGATGGGGCCGTCAGTACCGCATGTGCCGCCGTCCAGTAACATCCTCGCAACCACATCCGCTCAGCGCCGTTTAACCTGAACACGCGTTCAGGTTTGCGCGTTAACCACCTGCTGGCGGGTCTCGATCCATGGTGTTCCTACAACAGGAACGGACCGGCATAAAACAACGCCGGACAGGGGTCGAGCAATGATGGGTCATGAGCTTCGCGAATTCGTCGACCAGGTGATGGATCGTCTGGCGATCACGGACGAAGACGTCGCTGTTCTTCAGCGCGACATCCTCGCGGATGTTGTCCTGACCCGCGACGTCATCGATGTCCTCGTGGCGCTGGATCGGGCCGTGCCCCAGCGCTGCGAGGCCTTCGGCGACGTGCTCGTCGCGGTCGTCGTCGATTTCGCGGTCTGGCAGAACCGCCCGACCGGCGTGATCGACCGCGAGAAGGCGCACTGGCTGGTGACGACGCTCTCGGCCGGCGAGGGGCCGACCGCCACCGCACGCCGCATCGCCTTCGAGATCGTGCGCGAGGCCGAGCGCTGCGACGAGGCGCTGATCGGCTTCGCCCTCGACAAGGGCCATGCCAAGACGATGCCGGCCTGGCCCGAGCGCGTGCTGCTGGCGAGCTGATCGCCGAGGCGCAACCGGCTTCGCCCGCCGATCCCCGACTTTCGCATCGGTGGACGGCGGCTTCGCCCTCCCATACATCCGGACCCGGATCGCGGTGCGTAGCGGCGCCGTGGTCCGGGTTTCGCCATGACGGCTGTGCGAAAAACCGGTAGCCGGTTTCCCGCGACATGCTCTAACTGGCGTGAGGGCAGGTCGCGCGAGCCGCTCGGCTCGGGCCGGCATGCCCCGGACTCGTCGACGACCGGGGGAGGCGCCACGCATGTTCTCGAAGATCCTGATCGCGAACCGCGGCGAGATCGCCTGCCGGGTCATCAAGACGGCGCGGCGCATGGGCATCAAGACGGTCGCCGTCTATTCGGATGCCGACCGCGACGCGCTCCATGTCGAGATGGCCGACGAGGCCGTGCATATCGGTGCGGCTCCCGCCGCCCAGTCCTATCTCGTGATCGAGAAGATCATCGCCGCCTGCAAGCAGACGGGGGCGGAAGCCGTGCATCCCGGCTACGGCTTCCTCTCGGAGCGCGAGGCCTTCGCCCAGGCGCTGAAGGACAACGGTATCGTCTTCATCGGGCCCAATCCCGGCGCGATCGCGGCGATGGGCGACAAGATCGAATCCAAAAAGGCGGCGGCCGCCGCCAAGGTTTCGACGGTTCCTGGCTTTCTCGGCATCATCGAGAGCCCCGAGCACGCCGTCACCATCGCCGACGAGATCGGCTATCCCGTGATGATCAAGGCTTCCGCCGGCGGTGGCGGCAAGGGCATGCGCATCGCCCATTCGGCCGGAGAGGTGGCGGAGGGCTTCGCCCGCGCCAAGTCGGAGGCTGCGTCCTCCTTCGGCGATGACCGCGTCTTCGTCGAGAAGTTCATCGTCGATCCGCGCCATATCGAGATCCAGGTGCTGGGCGACAAGCACGGCAACGTCATCTATCTCGGCGAGCGCGAATGCTCGATCCAGCGGCGCAACCAGAAGGTCGTCGAGGAGGCGCCGTCGCCGCTGCTGGACGAGGCGACGCGCCGCAAGATGGGCGAGCAGGCGGTCGCGCTGGCGAAGGCCGTGAACTACGATTCCGCCGGCACGGTCGAGTTCGTCGCCGGCCAGGACAAGTCGTTCTATTTCCTCGAGATGAACACCCGCCTCCAGGTCGAGCATCCGGTGACGGAGATGATCACCGGGATCGACCTCGTCGAGGAGATGATCCGCGTCGCCTATGGCGAAAAGCTGCGGCTCAGCCAGACCGATGTGAAGCTCAACGGCTGGGCGGTGGAATCCCGAGTCTATGCCGAGGATCCGACGCGCAATTTCCTGCCCTCGACGGGGCGGCTCGTGACCTATCGCCCGCCGGTCGAGGGGCCGGATGGCGATGCCATCGTGCGCAACGACACCGGCGTCTACGAGGGCGGCGAGATCTCGATCTATTACGACCCGATGATCGCCAAGCTCGTCACCCATGCGCCGACCCGCGAGGCGGCGATCGAGGCGCAGGGCCGCGCGCTCGACGCCTTCGCGATCGACGGCATCCGCCACAACATCCCCTTCGTCTCGGCGCTGATGCACCATCCGCGCTGGATCGCCGGCAACCTCTCGACCGGCTTCATCGCCGAGGAGTTTCCCGAGGGCTTTTCCCTGCCGGTGCCCGAGGGCGAGATCGCGCTGCGCCTGGCGGCGATCGCGATCGCCTGCGACCACAAGCTCAACCAGCGCAAGCGCGCGGTCAGCGCGCAGATGGAGGGCTGGCGCCGCGTCGCCTTCGACCGGACCCGGGTCGTGCTGATCGGGGCCGAGCGCTTCGAGGGGCAGGTCGGCGGGCAGGCCGGGGCGGTGATCATCGATTTCGGCGCCCGCAGCGTCACGGTTTCGAGCGAGTGGCGGCCGGGCCAGCCGGTCTGGCAGGGGACGCTCGACGGTGTCGCCATCGCCGCGCAGATCCGCCCGATCGCGAACGGCTTCGCGCTCGGCCATGCCGGGGCCTATGCGGACGCGATCGTGCGCACGCCGCGCGAGGCGGAGCTCGCCGCACTGATGCCGGAGAAGGTCGCGGCCGACACCGGCAAGGTGCTGCTCTGCCCGATGCCGGGCGTGGTCAAGGCGATCTCGGTCGCGGTCGGCCAGGAGGTCAAGGCGGGCGAGGCGCTCTGCATGGTCGAGGCCATGAAGATGGAGAACGTGCTGCGCGCCGAGAAGGACGCCACCGTCGCCAAGATCCTGGCGAAGGAGGGCGAGTCGCTGGCGGTCGACGCGGTGATCATGGAGTTCGCCTGAGCGAATGCGGGCTGGATGCGAACCCGCGCGGGCTCGTCATGGTCGGGCCTGTCCCGACCAGCCACGTCTTCCTCTGTCGAAGACGGTGTTCAAGACGTGGATGCTCGCCACAAGGGCGAGCATGACGCGATTGCGGAGGTTCACATGCTGACGATCTGGGGGCGGATCAGCTCCATCAATGTCCAGAAGGTCGTCTGGACCGCCGGTGAGGTCGGCCAGAGCTTCGAGCGCATCGATTGCGGCGGGCCGTTCGGCGGGCTGCGCGAGCCGATGTTCCTGGCGAAGAACCCCAATGCCCAGATCCCGGTGCTCGAGGACGGCGACGTCTGCATCTGGGAGTCCAACAGCATCGTGCGCTATCTCGCCGCCCGCTACGGCGCGGGCTGGATCTGGGAGGAGGATCCGGCGCGTCGGGCCGATGCCGATCGCTGGCTCGACTGGATGCAGGCCTCCCTGCAGCCGGCGCTGATGCCGGTGCTCTGGGGGCTGGTGCGCAAGGTTCCCGAATACACCGCGACCGAGGTCGTCGCGGCCGGCGTCGCCAAGGCCGAGGCGCTGATGGCGATCCTCGACCAGCATCTCGCGGAGCGCGGCTTCCTCGCCGGTGAGCGCTTTGGCATGGCCGACATCGTCGTCGGCTGCGGGGCGCATCGCTGGTTGAACATGCCCGTCGAGCGCATCGCGCGGCCGCATGTCGAGCGCTGGTATGCGGCCATCGCCGCGCGACCGGCGGCCGGCCCGGCTCTGCCGCTGCCGGTCACCTGATGGTGAGGCGGCGGCGGCTTGATCGCGGCGTGGTGGCTGGCAAGATGGCCTTCATGCGTTCAGCCCGTCTCGCTCTCGGCTTCCTTCTCTGCGCCACCGCGCCCGGCTTCGCTCAGACCGGCCCGACGCTGGCGGCCGACCGCGCCCAGCTCGCCACCTGTCTGCGGGAGAACCCAGCCGCGGCGGGGGCCTGCATCGGCTCGGTGGCCGTGGCCTGCGTGGTCGCGGCCGGGGCCAACCGCCAGGCGGCGGAAGCCGGCTGCGCCCGGCGCGAGGAAGCGGTCTGGCGCGAGAAGCTGGTCCTGGCGGTGCAGCAGAGCGGCCGGCCGCTCGATGCCGGCCAGCGCAGCCGCCTCGTGGCGCTGCAGATGTCCTGGGAAGGCTATGTCGCGCAGAAATGCGCCTTCTATGCTGCCACCCAGCGCGAGGCCCTCCAGCCCGGCCGGCAGGCCGGCTGCGAACTGCGCGAGGTGGCCGCCCGGGCGCTGGAACTGGAGCGTGGCGCCCGGCCGCAGGCGCCGGCGCGACGCCCGTCCCAGCAGCCGCCGCAGATCATCCGCTAAACGGCGTTAGCAGCCCGTCAGCTTTCACCGGGTAGAAGCGACCGGTCGCCCGAAGCCCGAAAGCCGCCCATGTTCTTCGTTCTCTCCAAGGTGGTCTGGTTCGTCCTGTCGCCGGTGAACCTCGCCATCCTGCTGGCGTTGCTGGCGGCGCTGCTGGCCTTCACGCGCTGGGCGCGGGCGGCGCGCTGGCTCGGTGTGGCGTCGCTCGGCTTTCTGGTGCTGATGGCCTTCAGCCCGCTGCCGCGGCTGGTGATGTGGCCGCTGGAGAACCGCTTTCCGCAGCAGCCGGCCGAGAAGGGGCCCGTCACCGGGATCATCATCCTGGGCGGGGCGATCGGCGTCGCCCGCGGCGACGTGGTTCTGACCAGCGCCGCGGCGCGCATGACCAAGGCGGTGGAACTCGCCCGCCTGCATCCGCAGGCGAAGATCGTCTTCACCGGCGGCGCCGCCAATCTGATCTCGCCGGTGACCAAGACCGAATCGGACGGCGCGAGCGTGCTGTTCGAGGGGCTCGGCCTGCCGCGCGAGCGCATCTTGCTCGAGGACAAGTCCCGCAACACCCGCGAGAATGCGCTCTTCACCAAGCAGCTGGTCGATCCGAAGCCCGGCGAGCGCTGGCTGCTGGTGACCTCGGCCTGGCACATGCCGCGCTCGATGGGCGTGTTCCGCAAGGCGGGCTTCGCCGTCGAGGCCTTCCCGGTCGACTACCTGACCGAGGAGAAGGCGTCCGAATTCGTGCGCGTCTCGGGGCGGGCGCCGCGCGGGCTGATGATCGCCGATGACGGCTTCAAGGAGTGGGTCGGGCTCGTGGCCTATCGCCTGGCCAGCTATACCGACGCGCTGTTTCCGGGGCCGTGAGGGACTATTCGCCTTCAGGCAGCCGCAGCCGGTAGACGCCGCGGAAATCGTCGGGATCGACCGGGCGGCCCTTGCGTGTGATCACGACCTTGCCTTCCTTCATCAGCCGGACCGCAGTGCGGCGGATCGGCTGCATCAGCGGGCCCCAGCCGTCGGGATGGTCGCCGCCGAGCGCGCGCGCGGCTTCCGAGGGGCAGATCGTGCGGCCTTCGCCGCGCTGCGCGGCCAGCGCCAGGATCGTGGCTTCCAGCTCGGTCTCGTCAGGCTTCGTCATGGCTCGGACTTCTTCAGGGCTCGGACTTGGCCTGCGTCGTGTCGGGATAGCGGAAGACGCGGGCTGCGTCGGAAGCGAACTGGCGCCGGTACATCGCGATCAGCACGGCGCCGGTGAAGAGAATGAAGGTCGTCGGACCCAGGAACCAGCCCATATAGGCGAGCGCGAAGAAGAAGGCGCGCTGGCCGCGGTTGAAATGGCGCCCGCCGGCGACGTTCATCTCGATCGCCTCGTGGACGGCGCGCTGCGCATCCTCCGGATCATGGTTCTTGGCCGGCGGCAGCGAGCCCAGCAGGATGACGCAGTAGTTGAACAGCCGGTAGCTCCAGGCGAATTTGAAGAAGGCGTAGCCGAAGATCAGGGCGAGCCCGATGACCTTGAGCTCCCAGACGGCGCGCGTCGGGACGGTGCCGAAGGGCAGGTCCGAGAACAGCGCGACGACGCGATCTGTCGATTGCAGCAGCGTCAGCGTGCCGCCGATGGCGATCAGCGAGGTCGAGGCGAAGAAGGCCGTGCCGTTCTGTAGGCCGTTCATGATCTGCGTGTCGACGATGCGGTTGTCGCGCCCCATCGATTCGCGAATCCAGCGGGCGCGACGCAGATTCATCCGCATGTTCAGGCTCTTGCCGGCATGCGGACCCATTTCCACGGCGAAATGATAGCCGATCCAGGCCGCCGCGAAGAAGGCGGCGCCGATGATGTCGAGCGTTCCGAATCCGATCATATCCATCTCCGGCGCGCACAGTGCGGCGTGGGCGCGGGCGCGACAAGGCGCGATTGACGCAGGCGGCGGCAATGGCCACGGTGCCGCCCGTTCGAGAGGGAGGCCGGCCGTGCCGCAGACCATCACCAAGGGCTACAAGGCGCTGCTGGCGGAAGCCGAGGCCGTCGTCGAGACGCTGAGCGTCGAACAGGCGCAGGCGCTGCTCGGGCGCGACGACGTCGTCTTCGTCGATCTGCGCGATCCGCGCGAGCTGGAGCGGGAAGGGCGGATGCCCGGCGCCTTCCACTGTCCGCGCGGCATGCTCGAATTCTGGATCGATCCGGAGAGCCCCTATGCCAAGCCGGTCTTCCAGCAGGACAAGCGCTTCGTCTTCTTCTGCGCCGGCGGCTGGCGCTCGGCGCTGGCGGCGAAGGCCGCACAGGAGATGGGGCTGAGGCCGGTAGCGCATGTCGCTGGCGGTTTCGGCGCCTGGAAGAAGGCCGGCGCGCCTTTCGATGCGGCCGAGCTGCGCGATCCGGCCGCGAAGGCGACCGCGTGAGCCCCGTCAACGTCCTCGTCGTCCTGCTGGTCGTCGGCTTCCTGTTCCGCAAGCCGCTGGGCCGTCTGTTCAGCCGCCAGTTTCCCGACCGGGCGAAGCGTCACCGCATCGTCGGCACGATCATCGCCGGCTTTTTGCTGGTGATCGCGGTGCGGCTGGTGGCGCTGCTGTGGAAATAGGGCTGGGCCCTATTTCGGGGCCAGGGCACGCGGCCTGACGCCGGGAACCGGCCCTGGTGGCAGCGCGGGCTCCTCTAGGGGCAGCGTCTTCAGATCCAGAGTCGGCTTGCTCAGAAAGCGATTCAAGCCGGCTACATAACTCTCTGGCAAGGCCCAGTGTTTGGCTGCAGCGATGACGGTTTCCATGTAGCCGGGCTTGGGCCGGCCGGGATCGCCGGAGCGGCCGATATAGACCAGCGCGCGCTTGGCGCCGCCGGGCACGATCACCGGCTGGCTGATCTTGACGTAGAGCCCGCTGGAGAGGTCCTCGAATTTGTCGAGCGTGCGGATGTCGCCGAGCGCGCAATCCCAGAGCACGCCATGCACCTCCTCGCGCGGGTCGCGAACGACGGACGCGTAGCCGTCGGTGGTGACGAGGAAGCGGTGGCGCGGCAGGCGCGCGAGCCCCAGCGGCTTGGAGCGCGGGCAGCGCTGCGCCATGCCGGCGGGGTCCATGTTGAGGCCATAGGCGAAGTAGAGGGGCATGGTCGGCTGATCCGGTTCTCGTGATCGATCACCCTCTGCCGTCATCCTGGGCGACCGAAGGTCGCCCGGGATCCATCCTAGAGTACCGTTGCTGCTCTAGGATGGATCCCGGCCTGCGCCGCTTCGCGGCTTGTCCAGGATGACGGCACGATGGGTGCTGGGGTCTATTTCGTCTTCTGGAACAGCTCCCGCCCGATCAGCATGCGCCGGATCTCGCTGGTGCCGGCGCCGATCTCGTAGAGCTTGGCGTCGCGCAGCAGGCGGCCGGTCGGGTAGTCGTTGATATAGCCGTTGCCGCCGAGCAGCTGGATGGCGTCGAGCGCGATCTGGGTCGCCTTCTCGGCCGCGATCAGGATGGCGCCGGCCGCGTCCTCGCGGGTGGTCTCGCCGCGGTCGCAGGCCTTGGCGACGGCATACACATAGGCCTTGCAGGCGTTCATCATCACATACATGTCGGCGATCTTGCCCTGGACGAGCTGGAACTCGCCGATTGCCTGGCCGAACTGCTTGCGCTCGTGGACATAGGGCATGACCACGTCGAGCGCCGCCTGCATGATGCCGAGCGGCCCGGCCGCCAGCACGACGCGCTCATAGTCGAGGCCCGACATCAGCACGTTGACGCCGCGCCCGACCGCGCCCAGCACGTTCTCCTCGGGCACCTCGCACTCCTCGAAGACCAGCTCGCAGGTGTCGGAGCCGCGCATGCCGAGCTTGTCGAGCTTCTGATGGGTCGAGAAGCCCTTCATGCCCTTCTCGATCAGGAAGGCGGTGATGCCCTTCGAGCCGGCCTCGGGATCGGTCTTGGCGTAGACCACCAGCGTCTCGGCGATGGGCCCGTTGGTGATCCACATCTTGTTGCCGGTGAGAACGTAACGGTCGCCCTTCTTCACCGCCTTCGTCTTCATCGAGACGACGTCGGAACCCGCGCCGGGCTCGGACATGGCGAGCGCGCCGACATGCTCGCCGGAGATCAGCTTGGGCAGGTATTTCGCCTTCTGGGCGGCGTTGCCGTTGCGGGCGATCTGGTTGATGCAGAGGTTCGAGTGGGCGCCGTAGGAGAGGCCTACCGAGGCCGAGGCGCGGGAGACCTCCTCGATCGCCACGACATGCTCGAGATAGCCGAGCCCTGCGCCGCCATCCTCCTCCTTGACCGTGATGCCATGGAGGCCGAGCGCGCCCATCTGCGGCCAGAGATCGCGCGGGAACTGGTTGGTCTGGTCGATTTCCTGCGCGCGCGGCGCGATCTTCTCCTGCGCGAAGCCGTGGACGGTATCACGGATCGCGTCGGCGGTTTCGCCGAGGTCGAAATTGAAGGGGCGGGGCGCATTGGCGAGCATGGTGACCTCCCGAGGGGCCGGCGTGACGTGGGCGTCCGGCGTTTCCCCGACTTATAGCGCGGCTGGCGCCCAAGTCAGCGCGCGCGGGCGCGCAGCGCGTTGGGCATCGATGCCGCAGGCATGAGCCGACCTCCGGCCCGTCAGCCGCCGATGACCCCGCGGCGGCGCAGCATCACCAGCGTCAGCAGTGCGGCGGCGAGGCAGGTCAGCGCGACGAAGAGCGCGCCGAGATCGTGCTCCATCCAGGGCAGGCCCTTCACATTGATGCCGAACAGCCCGGTGATGAAGGTCGCCGGCATGAACAGGGCCGTCAGGATCGAGAGGACATAGAGCTGGCGGTTGGTCTGGCTCGCCGTGCGGGCGGTCATTTCGTCCTGCAGCAGTCGGGCGCGGTCCTGCACCGACTGGACATCGTGATGCAGCCCGTCGATGCGCTGGAGCAGGCGCGCCGCGGCCTCCTTGACCTCCGCGGGCGATTTGCGGCCGGAGCTGGTCTCGGCGAAGCGGCGAAACAGCAGATGCAGTCCGCCGAGCTGCCGGTGCAGCCGCACCGCCATGCGCCTCACCGCGCCGACGCTGGCCGGCGCGTCGTCGAAGCTGTCCGCCAGCACCTTGTCCTCGACATCGTCGGTCTCGTCCATCAGCCGCACGACGGCGCGGGCGACGTCGTCGATGATGTATTCGATGATCAGCTCGAAGAGCTGGACCGGCCCCTCGACCGTCTCGCCGCGGTTCAGCGCATCGGCCGCGAGCCGGATCGACTGCAGCGCCTCGCGCCGGCCGGTGAGCAGCAGCCGCTCGCCGACGATCCAGTAGAGCGGCCCGACCATGTCGGAATCGGCGGCGACATCGCGCACGAGATCGTGGGAGACGCCCCAGACGAGGCCGGCGGAGTGGTCCAGCCGCTGATGCGTCTCGGGCGAGACGAACATGTCTTCCGCCGCCGCCGGCAGCCAGGGCTGCTGGGTGATCCAGTCCTTGGCGCGGCTGTGGACGAGATCGAGATGAAGCCAGACGAAGCCGGCCTCCGGTGCGACGTCCGGCACCGTGTCCCGCGTGATCAGGCTCGGTGTGCCATCGGCGTCGAAGCGATAGGCCCAGATGATGCCGATGTTGGACTGCGCGTCGGGGAGGGGGGCGGGAGCGTTCATGGCAACGACATCGACAAAGTGGCTGAGTACGCCTGAGCGAACTCGATGAACTTTATGTGACGCGGCGTGCAACCGGCGGTGAAAGTGGCTTGCGCATCCACAAACATTCGCTACCTTCCGCTTGGTCGTAGTTGTACAGGCGGAAGTTTGAAACGTTGTCTTTTGGGGGGGATATTCATGAAGAATGGTGCTGGTCTATGCGTGGCGTTGTTGATCTTGCTGATGTCGCCTGTCCTCCCCGCTGTCGCGCAGCAACGAAAGCCCGCCCCGGCTAACGAACCCGGTATCAATCCTCAGTGTATGACGATGGGCAATAAGCGCGGATGTACATGCGCACTAGAAACGGGCGGTACGGTCGCAAACGGACGCTGGCAATACTTTAACAGCCGCACGTATTCAGATTGCATGCAAAAGAAGGGCTGGCTGTAAGACAGTCATTCGTTGCGGGCGGTGCGCTGCGGCACCTTGCCGGGCGGCGTCATGCGCAGGATCGTTCCGCCTGCAGCCTTCGGCGCCCGGTTGCCGGCGGCGGTTGCCGGCGGCTTCCGGCCGGCCACGCGCGGCTCGCCGCCGCGCCATGTGCGCGAGCCGATGTCGAAGCGGCCCTCGCGCCAGGCGGCGAATTGCTGCTCGCTGCCGAAGAAGGCGTTGCGGTCGACGTCGCCGGTGATGCCGGGCACGCGGCCGGTGGTGGTGAACTGCCAGAACTCCCACTTCTCGCGGTTGTAGCGGTGCTTCAGCGGTGCCGCGGTCGAGCGCAGCCAGTAGGGATAGTCGTTGAACTCGCCCTCGAGGATGTCCTCGTGGAAGTTGATGTCGGTGTAGATGATCGGCTTCTTGCCGGTGTGCTCCTGCAACGCCGCGAGCATGATCCGCATCTTCTCGAGCGCGTCCTCGCGCGAGACCTTGCGGGTGCATTGCGAGCCGTTCTGCCACTCGACGTCGAGCACGGGCGGCAAGGCGTCGGGATCGCGCGGGATGTGGCGCTTGAACCAGCGGACCTGTTCCTTGGCCGGGCGGCACCACCAGACGAAGTGATAGGCGCCGCGCGCGATGCCGGCCTTCTTGGCGCCGGCCCAGTTGCGGCGGAAATTCGGGTCGAGATGGTCGCCGCCCTCGGTCGCCTTGATGAAGGCGAAACGCGTGCCGGCATCGGCAACCTTCTCCCAGTCGATCTCGCCCTGCCAGCGCGAAACGTCGATGCCCTGGATCGCCTGACGGCGGGCGTCGCGGACACCGTGATGCGGGGCCGCGTCGCTCTTCTTGGGATAGAGCGCTTCGGCAGGGCCGGTGAGGGCGGCGAGCAGGCCGGCAAGGACGGCCGGGAGGGCCACCCGCTTCCACATCGTCGATCGCACCGGCTTCTCCCTCTCCTGGCTCATCCTTCGAGATGGCGAGGGCGTGGTTAAGGGCCGGTTAGAATTGGCTCGAATGCGGCCGCTTCGTTTCAGCTTTGGTTAACCGCCAAAACACCGGGGGCGACGCGCGGCGCGGTCAGTCGCCCTCGGCGATCTCCTCGGCCGGCCGGAAGGCGGAGGAGACCGGCGCAACGCTGCCGGGAATGGCGGCGACGGCGGGCGTCGGCGCCGCCGGCCGGTCCGGTCCGGGACTCGGCTGCGGCGGGACCCGCGGCTGACGTTTCCACTGGCGCGTGCCGATGTCGAATTCGCCGGTGCGCCAGCCGACGAACTCGCCCTCGTTGCCGAAGAAGGCATTGCGGTCCACGTCGCCCTTGATGCCCGGCACGCGGCCCGTCGTCGTGAACTGCCAGAACTCCCAGGGCCGGTTGGCGTAACGCGTCTCGGGGAGGGCGGCGGTCGAGCGGATCCAGTAGGGATAGTCGTTGAACTGCCCCTCCAGCACATCCTTGTGGAAGGTGATGTCGGTGTAGATGATCGGCTTCTTGCCGGTGAGCTGTTCCAGCTCGGTCAGCATCAGCTGGATCTTCTCCAGCGCGAGATTGCGGTCGATCTTCTTCGGGCAGCTTCGCGAATGCCCGTTCCACTCGACGTCGAGCACCGGCGGCAGGGCGTCGGGGTCGTTGGGAATGTGCTGCTTGAACCAGAGTGCCTGCTCATGGGCGGGCCGGCACCAGTAGACAAAGTGGTAGGCGCCGCGCGGGATGCCGGCGCGGCGCGCGCCCTCCCAGTTGCGCAGGAACATCGGGTCGATGTGGTCGCCGCCTTCCGTCGCCTTCATGAAGACGAAGCGCGTGCCGGCGCCCTTCACGGCCGTCCAGTCGATGTCGCCCTGCCAGCGCGAGATGTCGATGCCCTGGATCGGATAGCGCAGCGCTTCCGCCACGCCGGGATGGGGGCGTGCATCGCCCTTGGCCGGATAGTGGCCCTCCATGGCGACGCAGCCGCCGAGCACGGCCAGCGCGGCGGCAACGAAGAGGGATGCGGGCGTGAAAGGGTTCATGCGGCGGACGGTCATGTGCCGCAACATTGAGGAGAAAGCTTGACGGGCCGTTTACGCTGATCTCGCCCGGGCGATTTCAGGCATGGGCGAGCCAGATCGCCGCGACGCCCAGGAAAGAAAAGAACCCGACCACGTCGGTCACGGTCGTGACGAAGGTGCCGGAGGCGACGGCGGGATCGATCCCGAAACGGTCGAGCAGTACGGGGATCGCGACCCCGGCCATGGCGGCGGCGAGCAGATTGACGACCATGGCAATGGCAATGACGACGCCGAGCCCCTGGCTGCCGAACCACAGCGCCGCGACGAGCCCGGTGATCAGCGCGAAGCCGACGCCGTTGATCAGCCCGACGATCATCTCGCGCGTGACGAAGCGGCGCAGGTTCCAGCCGCCCAGCTCCTGCGTCGCCAGCGCCCTCACGGCCACCGTCATGGTCTGGGTCGCCGCGTTGCCGCCCTGGCTCGCCACGACGGGGGCTAGGATCGCGAGCGCCACGACCTGTGAGAGCTGCGCCTCGAACAGGCTCATCACTGCTGCGGCGAGGAAGGAGGTGAAGAGGTTGACGAAAAGCCAGCTGAACCGGCTGCGTGCGATCTCGCGCACCGGGTCAGACAGTTCCTCGTCCGCATTGACGCCGCCGAGCTGCTTGACGTCGTCGTCGGCCGCCTCCTCGATCACGTCGACGATGTCGTCGATGGTGACGACGCCGACCAGCCGCGAGGCTTCGTCGACCACCGGGACCGCGATCAGGTTGTAGCGCTGGAACAGCCGCGCCACGTCCTCGATGTCGTCAGTGGCCTTGACCGAGCGGCTGTCCTCGTCGACCAGCGTTGCGATCTCGACCGGGCGCCGCGTCCGCAGCAGCCGATCAAGCGGCACCGAGCCGACGAAGTGGTGGGCGGGGTCGGCGACGAGGATTTCGAAGAAGCGCTCGGGCAGGTCGTCGGTCTGGCGCAGATGGTCGATGGTCTGGCCGACGGTCCAGAAGGCGGGCACGGCGAGGATCTCGCTCTGCATGCGCCGGCCTGCGCTACCTTCGGGATAATCCAGGCCCTGCTGCAGGACGATGCGCTCGGCGGGGGTGAGCCGGTCGAGAACCTCCTGCTTGTCGGCTTCGTCGAGGTCCTCGAGGATGTAGACGGCGTCGTCGGTGTCGAGATCGCGCACGCCCTCGGCCACCGTCTCGGGCGACAGTGTCTCGAGGATTTCCTCGCGGACCGAATCGTCGACCTCGGTCAGCGCCGTGAAGTCGAAGTCGCGGCCCAGCAGCGAGATCAGCCGTGTGCGCTCCTCCGGGTCGAGCGCTTCCAGCAGCGCTCCCAGATCGGCCTCGTGCATGTCGGCGACGACCGAGCGCAGCGTCGTCAAGTCCGACAGCAGCAGCGCCTGCGAGACCTGCTCGACCAGAGTTGCGTCGATCGCGCCGTCCTCGTCGCGGATCGGGCGCTCGGGGGAATCCGTCGCAGCGTTCTCGGTGTCCGTCATGGGCCGCTCCGTGCTGCGAGAAAGGGAATCGGCGCGACCAAGCTATGGAGCGGCGCGTGCCGCCCTTGTGTCAGCGGCCCGGCCTCGTTGCAATGCAACAGGGCGCGATTGCGGCGAAGGCGATGGGTTGGCCCGGAAACGCGAACGGCGACCCTTTCGGATCGCCGTTCGCCGGGCTCTCGCCCTCAATTTGGTGCGGTCAAGAGGACTCGAACCTCCACGGGTCTCCCCGCTACCACCTCAAGGTAGTGCGTCTACCAATTCCGCCATGACCGCGGCGTCGGAGCGTCCCGCCGTGGCGGTGAACTCCGGAGCGGCGCGGGTCTAGCAAATCGAATCCGTCGCCACAAGGGCATTGCGCAGGAAAACGCGATCAGGCTGCCGCGGCCACGGTTTCGAGGGTGTAGACGGTCGGCCGCTTCAGCATCTGGGTGATCTCGACCGAGATCCTCTGGCCGCTGACGACGACGATTCCCTTGGCGAAGGGGTGGTTGTTGGCGAGAATCTGGACCTCGTCGGTCTCGCTGGCGTTGAGCTCGATGATGGCGCCGCGGCCCATGCGCAGCAGCTTGTAGATCGGCATCCGCGCGGAACCCAGCACGACCGTCAGTTCGACGGGAACGAGATCGAGATCGGCCTTCAAGTCCTGCCTCCGGAACCCTACTTCAAAATACGAACAACCAAACTTGCCTGTTGCTCCGGCAGGGAGCATGAGGCTCGCCGCCGCTTCCGTCCGAAGTTGGTCGCAACAGGGTTAATGCGCAGTGAAGACGCGCGAGGCGCTCTCCGAATTGTTCCGGCCTGCCGCCGGCTCGCCGCCGGTCGAATGGGTCGTGGCCGATGGGCTCGTCGGCTATGACGAGGCGGTGGCCGAGATGGAGCACCGGGCCGGGCTGATCGCCGACGGGCTCGCTCCCGAACGGGTCTGGCTGGTGGAGCATCCGCCGCTCTATACCGCCGGCACCTCGGCGAAGGACGAGGATCTGATCGCGCCTGAGCGATTCCCGGTGCATCGCAGCGGGCGCGGCGGCCAATACACCTATCATGGCCCCGGCCAGCGCGTGGCCTATGTCATGCTCGACCTGAAGCGGCGCGAGCCGGATCTCCGCCGCTTCGTCGCGGCGCTGGAAGCCTGGCTGATCGACACCCTCGACGCCTTCAATGTGCGCGGGGAGCGGCGGGAGGATCGGGTCGGCGTCTGGGTCCGGCGGCCGGAGAAGGCCCCCGACGCGGAAGACAAGATCGCTGCCATCGGGATCCGCGTGCGGCGCTGGGTCTCGTTTCACGGCATCTCGCTCAATGTCGAGCCGGACCTCTCCCATTTCGACGGGATCGTGCCCTGCGGCGTCAGCCGGCACGGCGTCACCTCGCTGGTCGATCTCGGCCTGCCCCTGGTCATGGCCGATGTCGACTTGGCGCTGCGGTCCGCGTTCGAGCAGATCTTCGGCGAGACCGTCGCGGTGGCGTCCGCGCCAGCCGCCGGCGTCAGGGCAGAAAATTCTTGATCACGACGAAAACCTCCTGCGTCTTCGACTTGTTCAGCAGCTTGCCGCCCGAATGGGTGAAGATCTTGCGGGCCACTTCGCCCGGTGGCGATCCGACATTGCCGCCGATGGCTTCGACCGTCTTTCCGGATACGGACACGACGACATCAGAGTGGCTGAAATAGTCGGAATGCGTCATCGCCCAGTCGTAGTCGATCGGGGGCTTGCCCGAGCGGTTCATGCCGATGATGTCGCCGGGTTCGATCGTCACCTCCGACAGGCGAAAGCCCCAGAAGGCGGAGGCCTTCTTGATCACCTTGTCGTTGATGGTGCGGTAAAAGTAGACGGAGTGCTGGGCGCTGTAGGGGAATGTGCTGTTCGCACCGGCCAGATTGACCATGAAGGACACGAAGGCGGCCGACCACGGAACCTCATGGTCGCTGCCGTCGAGGTCCGGCCGCTTGAGAAAATCCCAGTAGAGGCCAATCCGCTCCTTCAAGGGCGATACGTGCTCCGCAATTCCGCCATAGGCGGCGAGTTCGTCCTGCGCCTTGATGACCAACTTGTTGCTGAACCCACCCATGACAGCCCCCTTTGCGTCAACCGTGAACTGCTACCCAGAAAATGTTATCTGAGGTATATACAACTATAGGTAGTATTTTGGCCTGTCAATTTCGGAGAGCTGCGCTGACAGCCGCCTGCGTCGCGCAGGGTCGAAGTCCGGTTGGTCGTTGGCAGTCAAGGATCGGCCGTCCGGGGGATTTTGCCTGAGTCCCTGTGAGCATCCCGGCGGTTGGCCTTTGCAGCCGTCCGGGCCATAACCCGGCGAGGATGTCTTCGCCTGGGAGAGCGTGCCGTGCCGGTCATCGAGAGCAAGGTCGATCTGGCTTCGGCCGATTCGCAGGCGAATGCGCAGGCCTGGGTGGGGCTGCGGGATGAGTTGCTAGAGCGCCGCGCCGTCGCCGCTCTCGGCGGTAACGAGCGCTCGCGCGAACGCCATGTCGCGCGCGGCAAGCTTTTGCCCCGCGAGCGCGTGCTGCGCCTGCTCGACCCCGGCTCGCCCTTCCTCGAGATCGGCTCGCTCGCGGCCTTCGGCATGTATGAGGGCGACGTCCATGGCGCCGGCATGATCGCCGGCATCGGCCGGGTTGCCGGGCGTGAATGCGTCATCGTCTGCAATGACGCCACCATCAAGGGTGGCACCTATTACCCGATGACGGTGAAGAAGCATCTGCGGGCGCAGGAGATCGCACGCGAGAACCGGCTGCCCTGCCTCTACCTCGTTGATTCGGGTGGCGCGAACCTGCCGCACCAGACCGAGGTCTTCCCCGACCGCGAGCATTTCGGCCGGATCTTCTACAACCAGGCGACGCTCTCGGCGGAAGGCATCCCCCAGATTGCGGTGGTGATGGGCTCCTGCACGGCGGGCGGCGCCTATGTCCCGGCGATGTCGGACGAGACCGTGATCGTGAAGCAGCAGGGTACGATCTTCCTTGGCGGGCCGCCGCTGGTGAAGGCGGCGACCGGCGAGGTCGTGAGCGCGGAAGACCTCGGCGGCGCCGATGTTCACGCCCGTCTCTCGGGTGTCGCCGACCATTATGCCGGCGACGACAGCCATGCGCTCGCCATCGCGCGGCGCATCGCCGGCAACCTCAACAGCGTGAAGCGGCCGGACATCGACATCGCGGACGCGGTCGAGCCGCTCTATGATCCGGCCGAACTCGAGGCGGTCGTCCCGACCGATCTCAAGAAGCAGTACGACATCCGCGAGGTCATCGCCCGGCTCGTCGACGGCTCGGAGTTCGACGAGTTCAAGAAGCTCTACGGGACGACCCTGGTCACCGGCTTCGCCCGCATCCACGGCATCCCCGTCGGCATCATCGGCAACAACGGCATCCTGTTCTCGGAAAGCGCGCTGAAGGGCGCTCACTTCATCGAGTTGTGCTGCCAGCGGCGCATCCCGCTGCTGTTCCTGCAGAACATCACCGGCTTCATGGTCGGCCGCGACGTCGAGACCCGCGGCATCGCCAAGGACGGGGCCAAGCTCGTCACGGCGGTCGCCTCGGCACGGGTGCCGAAGATCACCGTGCTGGTCGGCGGCTCCTTCGGCGCCGGCAATTACGGCATGTGCGGGCGGGCCTATTCGCCGCGCTTCCTGTTTTCCTGGCCCAATTCCCGCGTCTCGGTGATGGGCCATGAGCAGGCCTCCAGCGTGCTGGCGACGGTGCGCCGCGACAATATCGAGGCGGAGGGCAAGAGCTGGAGCGCCGCGGAGGAGGAGGCCTTCAAGAAGCCGATTCGCGACAAGATCGAGGCCGAGGGCTCGCCCTATTACGCCACGGCGCGGCTCTGGGACGACGGCATCATCCTGCCCTCGGAAACCCGGCGCGTTCTGGCGCTGGCCTTCTCCGCCTGCCTCAACGCGCCGGTGCGGGAGACCAAGTTCGGCGTCTTCCGCATGTGAGCCGCCGGCGGGCTTGTGACCCAAGCCGCGGCGGGGGGCGTAGATGCGTCATCGCCCCTCGCACGAGGCTGCAGCCCATGTCCCTCATCGCCCGGTTCAACGACGCCATGGCCGCGCTCAAGGCCTATGCGCACCATCCTGATCCGCGTGTCGCCACCGCGAATTTCTTCGCGCTGCTCGTCGCCTCGAACCAGCCCTTCTATCCGCTCTATGTCTACTGGACGGTCGGACCCGAGATCGGGCCGACGGCCTGGACCTTCCTCTCGACGCCGTTCTTCCTCGCCGTGCCGGCGCTGTCGCGCTGGAACACGCTGGTCGGGCGGGCGATGCTGCCTGTTGCGGGCATCGCCAACACGCTGCTCTCGGCCAAGGTCTTCGGCGTGGCTTCGGGCGTCGAGATCTTCCTCGTGCCCTGCGCGGTGCTGGCGCTGCTGATCTTCCGTCCGCATGAGCGCTGGATCGCGGCGTTCCCGCTCGCCGGTGTTTGCTTCCTCGCCTATTTCGTCCTGCACGGCGCCTATGGCGCGCCGTTTCATCTCTACAGCGAGGCGCAATACGCCGCCCTGCTGCGGCTCAACATGATGAGCGCGGGAGGGTTGACCGCCTTCACCGCGCTCTCCTTTTCGACCCTGCTGGCGGAGGCCGAAGCGGCCGGCTCAGGCAAAGCGGCGGGCGGCGGCATAGCCCGCGACTGAGGCGCTCGCCGTCAGCAGCGTGCCCCAGATCATGTCGGCGACGGTGATGATGGCCGGCCAGTCGCGCAGCGTGGCGTGGTTGGTCAGGTCATAGGTGCCGTAGGCGACGAAACCGAGCGCGGCGCCGTGGAGCGCGGCGGTGGCGAGGCGGCCGTTGGCGAGGGCCGGCCGGATGGCGAAGAAAACGATGCCGCCGATATAGATCACGTAGAACAGGACTGCCGGTGCGAGCCGGAAGCTCGGCGCCAGCAGATCACCCAGCAGCGGGCGATACATCAGATTGGCCATGGTCGAGAGCCAGACCGCGTCGATCGCGAGAAAGGCGAGGGCGGCGGCTCCATAGGCCGTCAGAAGGATTTTCAAAGCGATTCTCCGGGTTGCTGTCGGAGGGTTACGCCACCAGATGCTGCGGAGATCACATTGCGCGTGATCGTGAAACCGGTCGACGGCGCACCGCGTATCCCGATCACGAAACGATTGGAGAGGAAGCCATGATGCTGAAGTCCACGCTGATCACCTTGGGCCTGTCCATTGTCCCGGCTCTGCCGGTCCTGGCCAACAGCCCCGATCCGAGTGGCGTCTGGCTGCGCGACGACGGCAACGCACGCGTCCGGATCGCACCCTGCGGCAGCAACATCTGCGCGACCAATGTCTGGGTCAAGGATACGAGCGGCGGCGAAGAGGTCGGTGATCGTCTGGTGCTGACGCTCAAGCCAGCCGGTGCCGACAGCCTCAAGGGCGAGGCCTTCGATCCCAAGCGCAACCGAAGCTACGCGATGACGCTGACCGTCAAGCCCGACGGTCTTTCGACCCGCGGCTGCATCATCGGGGTGCTGTGCAAGACCGTGAACTGGACGCCGGCCGAGTAGCGCCACGCGAGGGGACGAGGCGAGCGACCCCACCCGCCTCGGACGCATTGTTACAGCATGGGGCGGGAGCCTGAGCGGCTCCTGCCCCATGCGCGGACTGTTTACGTTTGGATACCGATTTGTCTTGTATGAGTGACACTCACATTGTGAGTCCCTCAAGCTGGACGAGCCGGTTGACCACGCATCCCACTCCGCCCTTGCGCCAGTCGGGTCAGGTTGCCGCCGCACTGGTCCCGATCGTTCGGCGCAATTATCTCCCCGCGCTCTTCGTCAATTACGTCGCATCCACGGCGGTCTCGGTTCTTGCGGCCGCCGCTGGGGTGACCTGGGTCTGGTGGTGGTTTGGCCTCGTCACGCTGGTTTCTCTCGTGCGCATTGCCGGCCATAGGGCCATGGGGGCTGCGATGGCGCGGGGGCAGGGGCCGACGCCGGAACGCGAAATCTTCATCGCCGGCCTGGGCAAGCTGGCCGCGGCCGTGAGCTGGGCCGTCCTCGCCTGGCTGCTGCTGGGCGTGGCCGACCCGCTGGTGAAATTCGCGACGAGCATCGTTCTGGCCGGCATGGCCGCGGGTGCGATCGGCATTCTCTCGCCCTTCGGAATCGTCGGTCCGCTCTACATCGCGACGCTCATGGTTCCCGGCGCCATCCGGCTGATACTGGAAAGCGGTCCCGATTCGGTGATCGGCCTGCTGGGATTCGTCTTTTGCGGCGTGATGATCGCCGGCCACAGGGCCAACCGCATCCTGCTGCTGCAGTCCGTGCAACTTGGTCAGCGCAACAGCGAGCTGATGGCCGAAATCCTCGACGCCAACCAGACGCTGGAGAACAAGGTCCGCGAGCGCACCGAGACGCTTGAGCACCAGGCGTCGCACGACCTGCTGACCGGCCTCTTGAACCGCCGGGGCCTGTCCGAGCAATTCGACAAGGCGATCACCGGCGCAGCCACGGCATGCGTCTATTTCCTCGACCTCAACCGCTTCAAGCGCATCAACGACACGCTGGGTCATGACGCCGGCGACTATGTCCTGCGCGAGATCGCGTTGCGGCTGATGACCAGACTGCCGGCCAACGCCCTGATCGCCCGCTGGGGCGGTGACGAACTGGTGGTGGTGACGCCCGGCTCCGCCGAGGGCGGCACCTCGTCCTTCGTCATGGAGAATCTGTTCGCAACGCCTTACGTTTTCTACGGCCAGACGCTCGATATCGGGGCCAGTATCGGCGTCGCGCGCTATCCCGAGGACGGGCAAGGGCTGGAGGAACTGATCTGGGCCGCCGATCTCGCGGCCACCCAAGCCAAGCGCCAGAACGCAACGGTACCGCTGAACTACGACCATTCGCTTGCGGTCGCGCTGCAGCGGCGGGAGCGTATCGCCGACGACATTCCTGCGGGGCTGAAGCAGGATGAATTCTGGCTCGCCTTCCAGCCGATCCTCGCGGCGGCCACGGGCGATCTGCACGGCTTCGAGGCTCTGCTGCGCTGGACCCACCCGACGCTCGGCACGCTATCCCCCGATGAATTCATCCCAATCGCCGAGGAGAGCAACCAGATTGCCATGGTCGGCGCCTGGGTACTGGATCGGGCCTGTGCGGCAGCGGCGCGCTGGCAGCGCGGCGGCGTGCGCGCTGCGGTGGCCGTGAATTGTTCGGTGCGGCAGCTCTCGCAGCCGGAGTTCGTCGATATCGTGCGTGGCGCGCTCACCCGGCACCAGCTTGGAGCCCATTGGCTGCATCTCGAGGTCACGGAATCGGTCTTTATGCCGGCCGACGACGCGCAGACGCTGGCGGTTCTGACGCAGCTCGACGAGCTCGGCATCTGCCTCGCAGTCGATGATTTCGGCACGGGCTATTCCTCGCTGGCGCGGCTGCGCGATTTCCCGATGCGCCAGATCAAGATCGACAAGTCCTTCATCGCCGATATCGACGGGCGGTCGCGCTCGGTGATCGAGGGCGCGGCGCTGATCGCGCGCCGGTTCGACCTGCAGATCGTCGCCGAGGGCGTCGAGACCGAGGCGCAGGCCACGGCGCTGCTCTCGCTCGGTATCGATTCCTTCCAGGGCTATCTGGTCGGCCGCCCGGTCGCCCAGCCGCAGACGGCGGTGAACTGCCCCTGGCTCGGCGCCAACGCGGCCGTGGCGGGCTGAGCAGGGGCCGCACCCCCGTATCGGCGGGCGAGGGTGCCTGCGCGAAACGCTGTTCCCTGCATGCAGCACGCTGCTATGGTCGGCTCCACCGGATTTGAAACGGTTGAACCAGCAAGAAACCAGAGGATACGCCATGCCCGCCGCCAGCACGCCCGCCCATGACAAGGTCGCCATCATCACCGGAGCCGGATCGGGCGTTGGACGAGCCGTCGCGCTCGCCTTCCTGAAGGACGGCTATCGCACGGTGCTGGCCGGCCGCCGTGCGGACGCGCTGGAGGAGACGATCGCGCTGTCGGGCGTCGCGGCTGGGCGAGCTCTTGCCGTCCCGACAGACGTCACCAACAAGGCCTCGGTCCAGGCGCTCTTCGCCAAGACAAAGGAGGCGTTTGGCCGGGTCGACGTGCTGTTCAACAACGCCGGCGTCAACGCTCCCGGCGGCATCCTGCTCGAGGACCTCGCGCTGGAAGACTGGCAGAAGGTGGTCGACACCAACCTGACCGGCCCGTTCCTGTGCACGCAGGAGGCCTTCAGGGCGATGCGCGACCAGGTTCCCCAGGGCGGCCGCATCATCAACAACGGCTCGATCTCGGCCCATGCGCCGCGGCCCAATTCGGTCGCCTATACGGCGACCAAGCACGCCATCACCGGCCTGACCAAGACCGCCTCGCTCGACGGCCGCAAATACGGCATCGCCGTCGGCCAGGTCGACATCGGCAATGCGCTGACGGAGATGGCCCGCAAGATGACCACCGGCGTGCCTCAGGCCGACGGCTCGATCAAGGTCGAGGCGGTCATGGACGTCGATAACGTCGCCACCACGGTGCTGCACATGGCGAGCCTGCCGCCGGAGGCGAACGTGTTGTTCGTCACGGTGATGGCGACGAATGCGCCCTTCGTCGGGCGGGGGTGAGACCACCGCGCTGGTCATCCCGGGCGCAGCGAAGCGGAGACCCGGGATCCATGCCGGAACGGTTCAGGCATGGTTCCCGGATCGGCGCCGCTGAAGCGGCTTGTCCGGGATGACGGGGAGGGGGGGATCGATGACTGAGCATCGGGACAGCGCCGTGCTTGTCGAGCGATCGGTCGCCCGCGCCTTCACCCTGACCATCTGGGGCATCGCGCTCGGCATCCTGGCGTTTGCGTGCGGCGTGGTCGCCTGGGCGCTCGCCATCGGCAATCCGCAGCTGTTCAAGGACGGCGTCGACTGGATCTATGACGTCGCGCTTTACGGCATCGCGGCCGTGGTGTTCGGCCGTGATGCGCGTGCCGAAAAGCTGGCGGCGTTCGCCATCGGGGCCGTCATGGCGCTGGCGGGCTTTCACACGCTCTACGATCTCTGGGACAAGATCGTCATGCCGCGCCCGATCGAGGTCTGGACGCTCGGCTTCTCGGCGGGCAGCGCGGTCGTCGTTGCCGTCCTGATCGTCGTCGTGCTCTGGCGTTTTCGGCGAGAGGACAATCCGGTCATCAGGGCGACCTGGCTGTCGTCCCGCAACGACGTCATCAAGACGCTGGGGTTCGCGCTGGTCGGGCTGTTCGCCCGGGTCATGCCGATGCGCTGGCCGGAATATCTCTTCGACCTCGTCATCGCCGGCATCTGTTTCCAGGCCAGCTGGGCGATCTGGCGCTCGCTGCGGACGAAGCCTGCCGAGGCTCCTGTGCAGAACAAGGCGGCGACAGCCCCGGCCGCCGGGCTATAAAGACGGCACGCTCACGCGCCATGCCGTCCGGGACGTTGCCCATGTCGATTGCCGAGAAGCTGCCCTCCATCCTGATCGCCAATCGCGGCGAGATCGCCTGCCGGGTCATCCGCACCGCCAAGCGGCTCGGTTTGCGCACCATCGCCGTCCACTCCGACGCCGATGCGGAGGCGCTGTTCGTGCAGATGGCCGACGAGGCCTACCGGATCGGCCCGGCGCCGGCGCGCGAGAGCTATCTCGATGCGGCCAAGATCCTGGCGGTTGCAAAGGAATCCGGCGCCGCCTGCATCCATCCGGGCTATGGTTTCCTGTCCGAGAATGCCGAGTTCGCCGAGGCCTGCGCGCAGGCCGGGATCGTCTTCGTCGGGCCGCCGGCCTCCGCCATCCGCGCGATGGGGCTGAAGGACGCCGCCAAGGCGTTGGTCGAGAAGGCGAATGTGCCGGTGGTGCCGGGCTATCACGGCGCCGAGCAGGGCGTCGATTTCCTCGCCGGGGAGGCGGATCGCATCGGCTATCCGGTGCTGATCAAGGCGGTCGCGGGCGGCGGCGGCAAGGGCATGAAGAAGGTCGAGCGGCCGGAGGATTTCGCCGACGCCCTGACCAGCGCCCAGCGCGAGGGCCAGAGCGCCTTCGGCGACGGGCGCGTGCTGGTCGAGAAATATGTGCTCTCGCCGCGCCATGTCGAAATCCAGGTCTTCGGCGACAGCCATGGCAATGTCGTCCACCTCTTCGAGCGCGACTGCTCGCTGCAGCGTCGCCACCAGAAGGTGATCGAGGAAGCGCCGGCGCCGGGCATGACGGATGAGGTCCGTGCCGCCATGGGCAAGGCCGCGACCGAAGCGGCGAAGGCCGTCGGCTATGTCGGGGCCGGCACGGTCGAGTTCATCGCCGACGGGCGCGACGGCCTCCGTGCCGACCGCTTCTATTTCATGGAGATGAACACCCGTCTTCAGGTCGAGCATCCGGTCACCGAGGCGATCACGGGGCTCGATCTCGTCGAACTGCAGTTGAAGGTCGCCGCCGGCGAGCCTCTCGGCTTCACCCAGGCCGACGTCACCGCGACCGGCCATGCCGTCGAGGCACGGCTCTATGCCGAGGATCCGGAGAAGGGCTTCCTGCCCTCGACCGGCAAGCTCTGGGCGCTGCAATTCCCGGAAGGCGATGGCATCCGCATCGACACCGGCGTCGAGGCCGGCGACACGGTGACGCCGTTCTACGATCCGATGATCGCCAAGGTGATCGCCCATGGCGCGACTCGCCATGAGGCGCTGGACCGCCTCGGGGCTGCGCTGAGCGAGACGATCGTGGCGGGGCCGCGCACCAACCTGGCCTTCCTGAAGGCGCTGACCGAGGCTCCCGGCTTTCGCGAGGGGCCCTTCGACACCGGCTTCATCGAGCGCAACATTACGGCGCTCGGAGCCGAGCCGCAGCCGCTCGACGCGGCGGCGGTCGCGGCGGCGGCGCTTCAGTTGGAGGAGGAGCGTCAGACGGAAGGTCTGCTTCGGGCGGCTGAACGGGCCGATGGCGAGGCCCGTTCGCCCTGGCTTGTGGCGGACGCGTTTTCGCTGATGCCGCGCCCCGCGCTCGGCCTGCCGCTCCTGGTCGATGGCGAGCGGGTCGAGGCGCGGATCGAGTGGCATGAGGAGGGCGCCCGCGTCAGCCTGCCCGGCCATCAGATCGGCGAGGGCGAGCACGAGATCGCGCTGGCGCAGGGCGAGCGCGGCACCTGGTTGGCGCTGCACCGCGGCCGGCAGACGGCGGTCTCGCTGTTCGACCCGTTCAGCGTCGATCTCGACGCCGCGGCCGGCTCGGGCGGCGTCGTCAAGGCGCCGATGCATGGCAAGCTGATCGCGCTGTTCGTCTCGGCCGGCGAGGTCGTCAGCAAGGGCCAGCGGCTCGCCATCGTCGAGGCGATGAAGATGGAGCATGTGCTGACGGCTCCGCGCGACGGCACGGTCAGCGAGATCGGCGCGGAGCCCGGCGCCCAGGTGGCGGAAGGCGCCAAGGTGGTGGTGCTCGGCGATTGAGAACAGGCGTCATTCTCGGGCGGAGCGAAGCGCAGACCCGAGAATCTCGTCGCAGAAATGCTCGGGTCAAGCCCGAGCATGACGCTGTTCCTGCGCTATCCCATCCGTCCAATCACCGGGAACTGCTCGACCTCGTAGATCTGCCCCGAGACCGGCGCGCTCTCGTCGGAGAGCCAGAAGGCCGTATGCGCCGCGATCTCCTCGGGCTGCATGATGCGGCCGCTCGGCGCCTGACGGACGGGCACATGCTTCTCCCAGCCGGGCTTCTGCCCCTCCTTCTGCTGGGTGGCGTCCTCATTGGCGGTGAAGGTCCAGCCGACATTGAGCTGGTTGAGGCGGATGCGCTCCGGGCCGAGCGAATCGGCGAGGTTGCGCGTCATCGTCATCAGCGCGCCCTTGGACATGGAATAGACGGTCAGGCGCGGCAGGCCGCACCAGGCGTTGATCGAGCCGACGGTGACGATCGCGCCGCCCGAGCCCTGGGCGCGGAAGGCTCGCACGGCGGCTTCCGAGGCGAGCAGCGGCGCGCGGACATTGATGGCGAAAACATGGTCGAAGAAGTCGACCGTCGTCCCGGTGACCTCGCCGCGCGGATAGATGCCGGCGTTGTTGACGAGGCCGTCGATCCGCCCGAAGGCCGCGACCGTGGCATCGACCAGGGCCTGCGGCGTTTCGGGATCGGCGAGGTCGCCGGTCGCGGGAGCGGCCTGATCACCCAATTCGCGGCAGACGCCCTCGACTTCCTCGCGATCGCGGCCATGGACCACGACCTTGGCCCCCTCGGCGACCAGCCGCTCCGCCATGGCGCGGCCGATGCCGTTCGAGGAGCCTGTGACGAGAATGGCCTTGCCTGTCAGTCCGCGCATCAAAATCTCCTTGTGTCTCGGGCTGCCCTGCGGCCTGCCGTCGCGCAGGCAGCTTCGCGCAGCGCGGCTGTGGAGAGCAACGCCGCTGGCGCTGGTCCGGTTGCCGCGCCCGCACTAGATTGCCGGCCATGCCGCTCCATCTCCTCAAGCTCTGCGTCGGCGCCGATTCGATCGGCGATCTGGAAGACTGGATCGAGGAGCGCCTGACGCTGGAGCGGCGGCTGGGCCGCACGGCCGAGCAGATCCACACCACGCGCATGGTGCCCAAGCGCCTCGACGAGCTGCTCGATGGAGGCTCGCTCTACTGGGTGATCAAGGGCCAGATCAGCGCGCGGCAGAAGCTGCTGGCGGTCCGGCCCTTCACCGATGGCGACGGCATCGGCCGCTGCCATCTCGTGCTGGAGCCAGTGGTCGTGCCCGTCGAGCCGCGCCCCTGCCGGCCGTTCCAGGGCTGGCGCTACCTCACCGAGAAGGATGCGCCGCGCGATATAGACGGCCGCAGCGGCGATCTTGGCGCCATGCCGGAGGCGTTGCGGCGGGAGCTTGCGGAGCTGGGGCTGCTGTAGAGCGCCATTCCAGTCGTGCGCTGGCGTGCTCAGCGCACTTCGATGCTGCGCCTCGCCAGGACGCGGAGGCCGTCTCCCGCTTTCAGGATGTAGCGGATGTCGTAGCGCCCCGGCTTGTCGGGCGCGCCGAGCCGGCCGCGGCTTTCAGCCTCCACGGAGATATAGGTCAATTCGCCAGCGGTTTCCCTGGAGCCGGCGACAACAATGTCGACATAGTCCCCTTCGCCATTCGGCCCTTGCCATGACACCTCGAACTCGACTCCGCGCTGGACACGGGCGGGGGCCTCGAGACTGGCTGTGGCGGCACGGACGGTCAGCGGCACCTCGGCAAGGATCTTGTGCCCTCCGGCGGCTGCGAGGACATAGCGGATGCGGTAATCGCCTGGTGCTCCGGGCGCCCGCAGCGCCACGGTTTCCTGATCCTCCGACTGTTCGACATAGGCATAGGCCAGTTCGCCGGAGGTGTCGCGATGGCCCTCCCTCACCAGATCGACATAGTCTCCGGCAGCGCCGGGGCCGCGCCAATGGACCGAGATTGTCGCGCCCGCGATCGCGTCGGGCGGGAAGGCGAGCGTCGCCGCGGAGGGCGTGACCTCGAGCGGGATGGCGACCAGCGCCTTGCGCCCGTCCGGGGCGGCGAGGATGTAGCGCAACTGGTAGGAACCGGCTTCGCCGGGAGCCTTCAGCCGAACCGGGTTGCCGCTGTCGAGATAGGCATAGGCGATCTCGCCATCAGGCGCCGTATGGTCGCGGCGGACGAGGTCGACATAGTCGCCCGGTTGGCCCGGCCCCTTCCAGGATACGTCGAAGGTCGTGCCAGCCGCGACGCTGGCCGGAGCCTCCAGCGCATGGGGGGCGTCGGCCACTGCGATCCGTGCCGTCGCGAGCACTTGCCGGCCCTCGGGACCAGCCCAGACATAGCGCAGATCGTAGGGACCGGGCCGGCCGGGGGCGCGTAGCGCCGCTGCCTTGCCGGCCTCGACATAGACATAGGACAGCTCGGCATCGAAGCCCTTGCTCCCGGCCGGGACGATATCGAGATAGTCGCCGGTGCTGCCCGGGCCGGTCCACTCAGCAGTGAAGCTCTGGCCGATGCTCGGCTTCGCGCCCGTCCTGACTGTCGCCGCCGGCCGCTTGACCGATTGCACCGCTGCGGGACGCAGCGTCGCGCTCACGGTGGTCATCAGCGCATCCTGGAGCTGGGCGGCGTTGCCGGCCGCGATATAGCGGCCCCCGGTCTTTTCGGCGAGGCAGGCGACCTTGCGGCCGTCCTCGCGCGACAGGTCGAAGCCGACGACATGCGCCGTGAAACCGACGCCGGCCTTGGCGAGTTCCGCTCCCAGCGCGCAGGGGTCGGCCTGACAGGTCTCGATCCCGTCGGTGATCAGGATGACGGTCGCCTTCTCCTCCGTGTAGCGCAGTGCGACGGCTGCCTGCCGGACGGCCTCTGTCAGCGGCGTCTTGCCGAGGAAGCGCAGTCTTGCGGCCGCATCAGCGATCGCAGCAGCGTTGTTCCGCCCCGGCGGCACGACCAGTTCGATGTCGGAGCAATTGCCTTTCTCGCGATGGCCATAGGCAAGCAGGCCGATCTCCCTTTGCGGGGCCATGCCGCCCAGGACGGTCTTCAGCGCCTCGCGGGCGATCTCGAGCTTGGGCTTGCCGTCGATCCGGCCCCACATCGAGCCCGAGGCGTCGAGCACGATCAGCGACTGCTCGGCCCGCCCCGCAGTGCCGAGCGACAGCAGCAGGCCGAGGGCCATCATCCAGATCCGCATCACGTACTCCGTGTCGCACCCGTCGCAAGCCGAGGCGGCTGCCAGCCGCTCCATTACCGATAGCGGTCATCCTGCCGAACGGGAAGGGGAACCGAAGGCGGCCGCAGCGCCCCCTCATCCGGGTTTCGTCACGCGCCCTACACTGCGATGTTGTCGATCAGCCGCGTTGCGCCGAGCCGCGCGGCCACCAGAATCCGGATCGGTCCGTCCGCGAGCGAAGTGACCGGTGCCAGGGTCTCGGCGTGGCGCGCTTCGAGATAATCGAGTTCGAAACCTGCCGAGATGATTTCGGTCTGGGCCTCGCCGACGGCTCGGAAAAGGTCGTCGCGGTTGCGGATGCGGACGGCCAGCGCCTGCATCACCCGGTGCAGCAGCGGCGCCAAGGCGCGATCCTCCGGCGAGAGGTAGCGGTTGCGTGAGGACATGGCGAGGCCGTCTGCCTCGCGGAAGGTCGGCAGGGGCACGATCTCGATGCCGAGGTCGAGATCGGCCGCCATCCGGGTCACGACCTTGAGCTGCTGGTAGTCCTTCTCTCCGAAGACGGCGAGGTCAGCCCGTGACTGCGTGAAGAGCTTGCAGCAGACCGTGGCGACGCCCTCGAAATGCGTGGGCCGGAATCGGTCGTCGAGCCCCACCGCAGCGGGCCCGAGCAGCAGCACGCGCGTGGCGAAGCCGGACGGATACATCTCCTCGACAGGCGGGAAGAAAACGGCATCCGCGCCGGCGGCGACCAGCTTGGCGCAGTCGTCGTCGAAGGTGCGCGGATATTTCTTGAAGTCCTCATGCGGCGCAAATTGCGTCGGGTTCACGAAGATCGTCACGATGACGCGCTGCGCCCGCCGCTGGGCTTCCTTCACCAGCGCGATATGGCCCTCATGCAGCGCGCCCATCGTCGGCACGAGGCCGACTTTGTCGCCCGCGGCATGCCAGCCGGCGACGGCCTGCCGCATCGCGGCGACGGTCTCGAAGATCGCGATCCCGGTCATGGCATCTCTCTTGTCGATGGGCTGACACGTCGCGCCCCTGATGGTGGCGGACGGGTAGCAAATGTCCCGCAAACCGCCAATATCAAGGCCATGACGGAGAAGAGCGACAAGGCGCTGGAGAAGCGCGCCGGAGCGGGTGTGGCGACGGGGCGCTCGGCGCCCGGCGAGATCGACCGTTTTCTCGGCGCCGCGAAGCAACTCGCACCGCTGGCGACCGGACAGGCGGGGCGCCTCGTCTTCGCGCTTGACGCCACGATGAGCCGCCAGCCGACATGGGACCTCGCCTGTTCGCTGCAGGCGAAGATGTTCGAGGTGGCGGCAACGAGCGGCGGGCTCGCCGTGCAGCTGGTCTATTTCCGCGGGCTGGCCGAGTGCCGCGCCTCGGGTTGGGTCGGCGAGCCGCGTCGGCTCAACGGCCTGATGTCGGGGATTTCCTGCCAGGGCGGCCAGACGCAGATCGCGCGCGTGCTGAAGCATGTCCGCGACGAGGCGCGCAACGTTCCGGTTCGTGCCTTCGTCTTTGTCGGCGACGCGATGGAGGAGGAGGCCGATGCGCTCGCCGCTTTGGCGGGCGAACTCGGCCTGCGCGGCATCCGCGGCTTCCTGTTCCAGGAGGGGCAGGATCCCGCCGCGAGCGCGGCCTTCGCCATGATGGCGCGCCTGACGGGCGGCGCCCATGCCCGTTTCGACGCCGCCGCGCCAAATTCGCTGCTCGATCTCCTGCGCGGGGCCGCGGCCTATGCGGCGGGTGGGCGCGAGGCGATGCTGAAGCTGTCGGCGGCGAGCCCTGCCGTGCGTGGGCTGCTGGGCTCGATGGAAGGAGGCCGCCGGTGACGCTGCTTTACGGGATCGGCGCGGTGCTGCTGATCTGGTGGTTGTCGAAGCTCTTCGCGAGCACCAATCCGAAGATGCTGGCCAAGGCGGTCAAGGGCGGCGGCGGGGTGCTGTCGCTGGGCGTTGCCGCCCTCCTGATGATGCGCGGCCGGCTCGACATGGCGATCTTCGTCGGCGGCATCGGCGCCTGGCTGCTCGGCTGGAGCGCGACCGGGCCCGGCGGCATCCGCTTTCCCTGGGGGACGTCTTCCGCCGAGACACCCGGTGCGCGCTCGCAGGTCGCCTCGCGGCTGCTGGCGATGGAACTCGACCATGACAGTGGCGGCATGACCGGAACGGTCAGCGGGGGCCGTTTCGCCGGGCGCAGCCTCGACGACCTCTCGCTGGCCGAGATCGCCGAGCTGATGCGCGAGTGCCTGGCCGACGACCCCGACGGGGCGCGGCTGCTAGAGGCTTATCTGGACCGCCGGTCGCCCGGCTGGCGTGAAGACGCTGATCGTCACCGCGACGCGGGGCAGGGCCGCGCGGCGGGCACGGGCGCGATGTCGCATCAGGAGGCCTACGAGATCCTGGGGCTTCAGCCGGGGGCGGGCGAGGAGGCGATCCGCGAAGCCCATCGCGCCCTGATGAAGCGCATCCACCCGGATGCCGGGGGCACCAGCGGTCTTGCCGCTCGCGTCAACCAGGCCAAGGACGTCCTTCTGAAGTGAGGGGCCGAGGGGAAACAGGGAAGAGGTCGGGTGCGACATGGCAGCGTTCCTTGTCCTTGTCCTTCAACCGCGGGTGGCGAAGCAGGCGAAGCCGTCGCGCTTGAGCCTCGCGCAGGCGTTCTGGGCGTCCTTGGAGTCGTCGAAGCCGGCGAAGCGGGCCCTGAAGAGGGTGGAGCCGCCCTTCTCGACGCGCTCGGTCACCGCCGTGGCGTCGGCCAGCGGACCGGCGGCCTTGGCGCGGGCCCTGGCGAGGATGTCCTTGGCCTTGGCCTCGTCATCGGTCGCGCCGAGCTGGATGATCCATTTGCCGGTGGTGGCGACGGTCGCGCGGCTTTCGCTGGCGCGCGCCGGCTCGGGAGCCTTCTCCACGGCCTTTGCAAGGGTGGTCACGCCGCTCTCGTGAGCCTTCTCGGCCGGCGCCGGTGCAGCGGCGGGCTTCGGCATCGGAGCCTCGGCGGGTTCGGCGACCTTGGCGATCGAGGAGGTCACGTCGACATTCGCCGGCGGACGCAGGACCTTGCCGTCGGCGGCGGGGGCGCCGATCGACCAGCGCATGGCGGGCGGCGTCGTGGTGGCGGTCACCGGGCGCATGCCGGAGATCTGGAGCTGCTGGGCGCCGGCGGAGAGCGGGCGCGGCGGCGCGATCGGCGTCGTCGTCGAGACCGGCGCGTAGGCACGGGCGGCGATCGGCAGCGGCGCTTCGGTCTCGACGCGCGGGCGGGGCACTGGCAGCGGGGCCGGCTCGGCGGCGGCGGTCACGACCGGTGCGGCCGGGCGGGCGCGTTCCGGTGCACGCTCAGGGGCGCGCTCCTGCGGCCGCTCCTGGGGTTCCGGGGCCTCCGCAATCAGCGTCGAGGCGCGGCCGCTGGTGGCGGCCTTGGGCAGGGCGGCGACAACGAGATCGGCCATGATCTTGTCGCGGGAGGCGCCTGAACGCCCGCCGAGCACGACGGAGACGACATGGCGGCCATCGGCCTTGGCCGAGGTCATCAGGTTGAAGCCGGAGAGGCGGGTGTACCCCGTCTTGATGCCGTCCACGCCCTCGATGCGGCCGAGAAGCTTGTTGTGATTGCGGTAGGCGCCGCCGGCATAGTTGAACACCCGCGTCGAGAACATCGGGTAGTAGCGCGGGAAGCGCTCCTGGATGGCGCGGGCGAGAATGGTGAGGTCGCGCGCCGTGGTGATGTTCGGCGGGCTGTGGGGCAGGCCGTGCGGGTTGTAGAAGGCCGTGCGGCTCATCCCGAGCGAACGGGCGCGGGCCGTCATCATCTTCGCGAACTCGTCCTCCGAGCCGCCGACATTCTCGGCCACGGCCATCGCGACGTCGTTGGCAGATTTGGTGATCAGCGCGAGGATCGCGTCGCGGACCGAGATGGTCTCGCCCGGCGTGAAGCCGATCTTGGAAGGCTCCTGGCGGGCGGCGTGAGCCGAGACCGTGAGTTCCGAATTCATGCTGAAGCGGCCACGCTCCAACTGCTCGAACAGCACGTAGAGCGTCATGACCTTGGTGATCGAGGCGGGGATGCGGGGTGCATCCTCGTTGACCGCATGCAGCGTGCGGCCGGTCTTCGCGTCGACGACCATCGCCGCATAGGGGGGCGCATAGCCGCCGCCCGCGGGGCGCTTCTTCTTGCGCGCCGCCTCGGCGGGAGAGGCGACGGCGGCGACAGCCACCGCGACGATGCCGATCATTGCCACGAGCGCGCGCGAACGCACGCGCCGGGACCCAACGCAACTGAAAGCCATGCAACCCGCCTCAACCAGAACTCACGTCCCGATCCCGGAGCACGTGACGACGTGGCATCCGGGACACAGTTTTGGAGGTTAGGACGGCGCGGTTACGGAGCCGTTAAAATGCCACCGATCGCGAAGGCCGCCGGCGGCGTCAGGGCGTCGCGGCTGATGCGCTGCAGCGCGACCTTGACATTCATGTTGCGGTGCACAATATGAAGGCGGTCCCGGTGGTGAACCCTTTTTCATCTGACCCAGGGGCGACAGACCCGGGCCCAAGGGCTCGTCAGCAAGAGGCGGCATGCGTGCCGAGGGAAGAAACATGATGCAGCAGTTCGAAACGATCCAGAAGGCCTCGAAAGAGAACGTCGATGCGGCCCTGAAGGCCTTCGGCGCCACCTCCAAGGGCGTGCAGACGCTCGCCGTCGAGGCCACCGACTACGCCAAGAAGTCCTTCGAGACCGGCACCGCCACGCTCGAGAAGCTGGCTGGCGTCAAGACGCTGGACAAGGCCATCGAGATCCAGACCGACTACGTCAAGACCGCCTTCGAGGGCGCCGTCGCCCAGATGACCAAGATGGGCGAGCTCTACGCCGCGATCGCCAAGGACGCCTACAAGCCGTTCGAGGGCATCGTCGCCAAGGCCGTTCCGGCCACCAAGTGAGGCGACGCGGCGCCGCCCGCTTGCGGCGCCAAGCCTCACCACTGAATCAGAGCCCGGCCGCGAGGCCGGGCTTTTTCGTTGCGTGATGCCCGCCCGGATGCTGCGCTGCAGCAGCCGGACGCCTCTTTGAACCGATTGAAAACTGTCGCGATGAAGCGCATGTCTTGCCCGTCGCCGCGCGCGCCGCGGCCTGCTAGCCAGTGGTTCCCCCGATGCTCGACAAAGCGACCCCGCCGCGTACCCTGAAGCTCAACGCCAGCGACAATGTCGCGGTCGCGGTCGATCCGATCGATGTCGGCGTCACGGCAGCGGGCGTGACGGCGCTGAAGCGCGTTCCGCGCGGGCACAAGCTGGCGCTGAGCCCAATCGCGATCGGCGAACCGATCCGCAAGTTCGGCCAGATCATCGGCTTCGCCACCGTCGACATTCCGCCCGGCGAATGGGTCCACGAGCACAACACCGGCTTCCACGCCTTCGAGCGCGACTATGCCTTCTGCGCCGAGGCCAAGCCCGAATTCGTGCTGCCGGTCGAGCGCCAGGCAACCTTCGAGGGCTTCCGTCGCGCCAATGGCAAGGCCGGCACGCGCAATTATGTGGGCATCCTGACCTCGGTGAACTGCTCGGCCTCGGCCGCGCGCTTCATGGCCGAGGAGGTCAAGCGCTCGGGCCTCCTCGCCGATTATCCCAATGTCGACGGCGTCATTGCGCTGACCCACGGCACGGGGTGCGGCATCGACTACAACGGCGAGAGCTTCGAGGTGCTGAAGCGCACCACCTGGGGCTATGCCTGCAATCCCAACATGGCCGCTGTGCTCGTCGTCGGGCTGGGCTGCGAGGGCTTCCAGATCAAGCGGATGAAGGATGCCTATGGCATCGAGGAGAGCGACGTCTTCCGGACGCTGACGATCCAGGAGACCGGTGGCACCCGCAAGGCGGTCGCGGCGGGGATCGAGGCGCTCAAGGTGATGCTGCCGATCGCGAACCGGGCACGGCGCGAGACCGTACCGGCCTCGGAGCTGATGCTCGCTCTGCAGTGCGGCGGTTCGGACGGCTATTCCGGCATCACGGCTAACCCGGCTCTGGGCAAGGCTGTCGACATCCTGGTCGAGCATGGCGGCACGGCCATCCTCTCGGAGACGCCGGAGATCTATGGCGCCGAGCATCTGCTGACGCGCCGCGCCGCCACCCGCGAGGTCGGCGAGAAGCTCGTCGGCATCATCAAGTGGTGGGAGGACTATACCGCCCGCGCCCGGATGGACATGAACAACAACCCGTCGCCCGGCAACAAGGCGGGCGGGCTGACGACCATCCTCGAGAAGTCGCTCGGCGCCGCCGCCAAGGGCGGCACCAAGACGCTGGCGGCCGTCTACAACTATGCCGAGCCGGTGCGTTCCAAGGGCTTCGTCTATATGGACACGCCCGGCTACGATCCCGTCTCGGCGACGGGGCAGGTGGCGGGCGGGGCGAACATCCTCGCCTTCACCACCGGGCGCGGCTCGGCGTATGGCTGCAAGCCGACGCCCTCGATCAAGCTCGCCACCAACACGCCGATGTATCTCAAGCAGACCGACGACATGGACATCAATTGCGGCGATGTCCTCGACGGCGTGACGCTGGAGGAGAAGGGCCAGGAGATCTTCGACTATCTGCTGAAGGTCGCCTCGGGCGAGAAGTCCAAGTCCGAAGAGATGGGCTATGGCGACGCCGAGTTCGTGCCCTGGCAGATCGGCGCGACCATGTGAGGGTTCGGGCCGGCGGGATTGTTCCGGCCGGAACAATAGCGCGACGTCGATCGACCTTCCGATCAACGTGAAGGAAGGGACGATATGATCCGCCACGCTCTCGCAGCAGCACTCTTTGCAGCCGGCCTCTCCGTTGCGGCGCCCGCCTCGGCATCGCCTCTCGCCGCGCCCTCGGCCTCCGGACTGCTGCAGCAGGTTCCGTCGGTGGCGGAGCAGGCGCAGTATCGCGATCAGCGCCGTTATCGCCGCGACCACCGCGGACCTTATATGCGGCGCCACGGGCCGCGACCGCGCTACGCACCCGGTGCCCGATTCCGCGCCCCGCCGCCCGGATATCGTCGCTATGGCGCCCGGCCAGGCAACTGGCGCACCCGAGGCTGCATCACGGTCGGGGCGATCTGGTTCTGCCCGTGACCTGCGGCCATCGACAACCAAGCCGGGCTCGCGCCCGGCTTTTTTGTGTGTCGGCTTGAACCGAACCGGACGTCGAACGGACCAAGAAGGGAAACCGGCGCAACCCGCGCCGGTGCATTGCTTTGCCCAGGCCCATCATGAAGACCCTGCTTCTGGTCACCGTCCCGCGCATTTTGCTCGGACTGCTTTTTCTGGTTTCCTCCGTCGACGGCTTCTGGTGGCTTGCGACCGGCGCGCATCTGATCCATCCGCCGACCAGCGCGCGCGGGGTCGCCTTCGAGGAGGCGCTGCAGGCCTCCGGCTTCTTCTGGCCGCTGCTGAAGACCGTCAACCTCGTCGGCGCGCTCAGCCTGCTCGGCAACATCGCGCCGGCGTTCGGGCTCGCGCTGATCGCGCCGGTCATGACGGTGATCGTGTTCTTCCACCTCGTCATCAACCCGCAGGGCATCCCGGTGGCGGTGATCCTGGTGGTGCTGGGCTCGCTGCTGGTCTGGGCCTATCGCGATCGCTATGCGGCGCTGCTGCGGTAGCGGGCACGCGTCATTCTCGGGCGCAGCCCTCGGGTCCGATCTTCGATCGGCCCAAGGATAAACTCCGCGCAGAGCCGAGAATCTCGAAACGAGAATGAACTGGTTTCCGAGATGCTCGGGTCAAGCCCGAGCATGACGTGTCACGTCACAGCGCAAACCCGCGCAGCCGCTCGCTCAGCGCGCCGATCCGGTCGGCGGCGACATTGGCGATGGCGATGCGCAGATGCCGTTCCTGGCCCGGTCCGAAATAGGGGCCGGGCAGGGCGAGGACGCCGCGCTCCTGCACCAGAGCCCGCACCACCTCGGCCGCCGGCACGTCCGGGAACGGGTGGGCCACATAGGCGAAATAGGCGCCGGCCGCGAGCACGCGCCAGTCGTTGAGCGGGGCCATCGCCTCGCGGAAGAGCGCGGCGCGGGCGTTGATTTCGGCGCGATTGGCCTCGCGCCAGTCGCGGATGCCGTCGATGCCCCAGGTCACGGCGGCCTGGCCGGCGCGCACGGGGCTGATCTGGACGCAATCCAGCACCTTGGCGATCTCGGCCATTACCGCTTCGCCCGCCGTGATGGCGCCCAGCCGCCAGCCCGGCACGGCATAGGCCTTGGAAAAGCTGTAGAGGCCGATCACGGAGTCCTGCCAGGGCGCTGTGGCGAAGACTTCATGCGGGGCGGCAGCGCCGGCAGGCAGGAAATCGCGATAGGTCTCGTCGAGTACCAGCCAGAGACCGCGCCGCGCGCACAGCTCCGCGAAGGCCGTGATGGTCGCGGGCGGATAGATCGCGCCGGTCGGGTTGTTCGGCGTCACCAGCACGATGGCGCGCGTGCCGGCGTCGATCAGCGCCTCCGCCGTCGCGACATCGGGCACGAAGCCGGCGGCCGGATCGCAGGGCAGCGGGCGCGCCTCGATGCCGAGCATGCGCAGCGTCATCTCGTGGTTGAAGTACCAGGGCGTCGGCAGCAGCACGTTCTGGCCGGCCCGCGCCACCGCCATCATCGTCATGACGAAGGCCTGGTTGCAGCCCGAGGTGATGGCGACCTCGCCCGGCTCGAAGGGCGCGCCATAGATCCGGCCGATCTCGGCCGCATAGGCTTCGCGCAGGACCATGTCGCCGGTGATCGGGCCGTAGCGCGTGGCGTCGGGCGAAGCTGCGGCCTGCGCCAGTCGCTCCAGCAGCGCGGCGGGTGGGGGCGAGCCCGGCACCGCCTGCGAGAGGTCGACCAGAGGGCCCGAGCGGCCGTCATAGGCGCGCGCCCAGCCCTGCGCCTGCGGAATCGGCGGCGTGGCGGTGTCGAGAAGGTCGGGGTTCAGGGCGGGAAGCGTCGTGTCGGCCATGGCCGGCAGCTTTGGGACGCGGCCGGCCTTGCGTCAATCGGTCCGCGCGCCGGAGGCTCCTGCGCTTGGCGGCCGGCCAGAGGGACGCCATATCGTTGGCGGAAGCCACGGAGCGCGCATGCCGGACGGAATACGGGACGCCATCGAGACGCTGCATGCGATGCTGGACGCGGCCGGCAGCATCGTCGCCTTCACCGGCGCCGGCATCTCGACCGAATCGGGGGTGCCGGATTTCCGCTCGGCCGGCTCGCCCTGGATGGTCAACAAGCCGATCCCGTTCGAGGCCTTCGTCAAGAGCCGCGAGGCGCGGGCCGAGGCCTGGCGGCGTAAATTCGCGATGGACGACCATTATGCCGGCGCCGCTCCAAATGCCGGGCATCGCGCGCTCGCCCGGCTCGTCGGGCAGGGGCGGGCGCCCGCGATCATCACCCAGAACATCGACGGGCTGCACCAGGCCTCGGGCGTGCCCGACGAGCGGGTGATCGAACTGCATGGCAACGGCACCTACGCGACCTGCCTCGCCTGCGGCCGCCGGCATGAACTGGCCGAGATCCGCCCCGCCTTCGAGGCGACGGGCGAGCCGCCGGACTGTGCCGCCTGCGGCGGGCCGGTGAAGTCCGCGACGATCTCCTTCGGCCAGGCGATGCCGCAGGACAAGATGATCCGGGCCCAGCAACTGGCTCTGGAGGCTGAGCTTTTCCTCGTGCTCGGCTCGTCGCTCGTGGTCTATCCGGCGGCGACGCTGCCGGTCATCGCCAAGCGCCGGGAGGCGACGCTGATCATCGTCAACCGCGAGCCGACGGAGCTCGACGTCATCGCTGATCTGGTGGTGCGGGCGGAGATCGGCGCGGCGCTCGGCCCCCTGGCGGGCTGAGCCCCTGCGACCTTTCGGTCCGGCCCGCATGACGGGGCTTGAGGCCGTAGCAAAAACAGCTATGCGAGCAGGACGCTTCCCTCCACCGTCGCAAGGCGCTCCATGTCCAGCGAGAAGACCATCCCCTCGGCCGCCCTCGCGCTCGGTGCGGCCGGGGTCATCCCGTTCCTGGCCTGCACCGCCGGGCTCGCGGCCGGCTTCGCCGTGCCGGGCATCGGCGGTGGCGAGCGGCTGGCCCAGGCGCTGATCGTCTACGGGGTCGCGATCCTGTCCTTCCTCGGGGGGGTGCGCTGGGGCATCGCCATGGGCTATGAGAGCGAGGCCGCGCAGCGGCGCGATTTCGTCATCGCCGTGATCCCGGCGCTGATCGGCTGGGGCGCGGCGCTGCTGGCGCCGGGCGCGGCGCTGTGGACGCTCTGCGTCGCCTTCATCCTGCTCGGGCTGATGGATTACGGGCTCTATTGCCGCGATGTCGCCGCCGAGTGGTATGGCCGGCTTCGGCTCGGCCTGTCGGCGGCGGTGGCGGTGCTGCTCGGCGTGGCGGCGGCCGCGGCCTGAACCTCACTCGCGCGAGGCCAGCGCCAGCCGCAGTGGCAGCGCGCCGAAGACCGCGCCCATCAGCCGCTGCGGCCAGGCGGCGAGATGGGGCCGTGCGGCGAGCGCCCGCCCGAGCCGGCCGGCCGTCAGGATGACCGCGCCGTTGACGGTCAGTCCCGTCAGATTGAGAATCGTCGCCAGGACGATGACCTGCAGCGCGATCGACCCGGCCTCGGGCTTCAGGAACTGCGGCAGCAGCGCCAGCATGAACAGCGCCATCTTGGGGTTGAGCAGGTTCGTCAGCATCCCCTGCAGGAAGATCGCGCGCAGCTTCAGCGCCGGCTGGTCGGCGCGCGGCGCGAAGAGGGTGGCCGGCGACCGCAGCGTCGTCCAGGCCAGCCAGGCGAGATAGGCCGCGCCGAGGAAGCGCAGGGCGTCATAGGCCGCCGGCACCAGCAGGAAGAGCTGCGACAGGCCGAAAGCGGCCGCGAAGGCCTGGAGATAGCTCCCGGCGGCGATGCCGGCATAGGTCAGGACGCCCGCGGCGCGGCCCTGGCTGATGCTGCGCGAGGCGATCAGCAGCATGTCGGGGCCGGGCGTGGCGGTCAGGACGGCGCAGGCGGTCGTGAAGAGCGCGAGGGTGGCGAGATCGGGCATGGCGGTCCTCGTCGCGGCGTGGTCGACTCGGGAGCCCTCTATCGCATGGGGCGGCCGCACATCGGAGCGCATTTTCGCCCATCGCAGATGTGGATGACGCGAAGCCGGCTGTATCGCGACTCCCCGGGGATGGTATCGTGGCGGGGCGAATCAAGCCATTTCGGGCGGGGGTGGGTAGTCAATGTCCGACGAGTTCGGTGAGAGCGGGCGGCGACCGGTAGGACCGATCCAGTCGCTCAATCGGGTGATGCGGCTCGACGGGCCGGACAGCCTCGCCGCGGATGTCGGCGTCGAGCTCAGCGGCTATGTGAAGTGGTTCGACGTCTCCAAGGGCTACGGCTTCGTCGTGCCCGAGGATGGCGGGCCCGACGTCCTCGTCCATGTCACCATCCTGAAGCGCGATGGTTTCAATGCGATCGCCGAAGGCGCTCACATCGTGCTCGAAGCGGTGGAGAAGCCGCGCGGCCGTCAGGCCATCCGCGTCCCGTCGATCGACACCACCGCCGCGCGCCATCCTGCCGAGATGCCGCTGGCGCGCACCAACGTCCAGGTCACGCCGACCAGCGGGCTCGAGCGGATGACGGTGAAGTGGTTCAACCGGCTGCGCGGCTTCGGCTTCGTCTCGGCCGGCGAGAATTCGCCCGACGTCTTCGTCCATATGGAAACGATGCGTCGCTATGGGCTCGTCGAGCTGATTCCCGGACAGGTCGTGCTGGTGCGCTACGGGCCCGGGCCGAAGGGCCTGATGGCCGCCGAGATCCGGCTGGAGCAGGGCGGGGCGCCAAGCTCGCACTGAGCGGACGGCAATTTCGTGCGTCATGCTCGGGCTCGACCCGAGCATCTCCCGCCGCGAACAGCTCCTCTTCCTGCCCGAGATGGTCGGCTCAAGGCCGACCATGACGTCTCAGAGCGCGAACGACGTCCCGCAGCCGCAGGAACTCGTCGCGTTCGGGTTGGTGATCTTGAAGGATTGCCCGATCAGATCGTCGACGAAGTCGATCGTGCTGCCGGCCAGCAGGTCGAGCGAGGTTTCGTCGATTAGCACGGTGGCGCCGTCGCGCTCGATGACGATGTCGCCCGGCGCCTTCTCGCGATCGACGTCGAAGACGTACTGGAAACCCGAGCAGCCTCCGCCGGCGACGCTGACGCGCAGCATCGAGCCCGGCGGCTCCGTCGCCATCACGGCGAGGATGCGGCTGGCGGCCTTCTCGGTCACGGAGACGGGGCTCGCAGCGGCCTCGTTCGATGGGGTCATGGCGATCTCCCGGAGCAGAAGCTCCTTGCACCTGGGTTGCCCGTAAAGGTAAGTGCGCGCCAGCCCCCCGACAAGCCGGGGGCGGCGACGGACCCGCCATGCCGCATCCAGACGATCCGCACGCCTCGCTGCCCACGCAGCCGGGCGCCGCGCGCGAACCCGGCGACCGCTGGCGGGCTCCCTATGCCTGCCGGGCGGCGACGAGCCGGGGCCGGCTGATCGAGGAGCCGGCCTCGCCGACGCGCAACCCGTTCCAGCGCGACCGCGACCGCATCATCCACTCCACCGCCTTTCGCCGGCTGAAGCACAAGACGCAGGTCTTCGTCTCGCATGAGGGCGACCATTTCCGCACGCGGCTGACGCATACGATCGAGGTGGCGCAGATTGCGCGCGCCCTGGCGCGGGCGCTCGGGCTCGACGAGGACCTCGCCGAGGCGCTGGCGCTGGCCCACGATCTCGGCCACACGCCCTTCGGCCATACCGGAGAGGATGCGCTGGCCGACTGCATGGCCGATGTCGGCGGCTTCGACCACAACGCCCAGACGCTGCGGATCGTGACGCGGCTGGAGCGGCGCTATGCGGGGTTCGACGGGCTGAATCTGACCTGGGAGACGCTCGAGGGCCTGGTCAAGCACAACGGCCCGCTGCTGCTGGACGACGGCTCGCCGACCGAGCGCTATGCCGGGATCGGCATCCCCGCCGCGATCGTCGAATACCAGGCCAAGCAGGATCTCTGGCTCGACACGTTCGCCTCGGCGGAGGCGCAGGCGGCGGCGCTCGCCGACGACATCGCCTACAACGCCCATGACATCGACGATGGCCTGCGGGCCGGGCTCTTCGGCCATGGCGAGCTGCGCGCGGTGCCCTTCCTGGCGGGGCTGCTCGACGAGATCGAGGCCCTGCATCCCGGGCTGGAGACGGCGCGGACGACGAACGAGCTGGTGCGGCGGGTGATCACGCGCTTCGTCGAGGGCACGATCGCCGAATCGCAAGGCAGACTGGCGGCGCTCGCCCCGGCCGATGCCAATGCGGTGCGCCGGGCGGGCCGGCCGGTGATCGCCTTTCCGGCGGCCATCGAGGCGGCCGACCGCGAGATCAAGGCCTTCCTCTACCCCAACATGTACCGCCATGCCCGCATCGCGCCGATCCGCCGCGATGCGGCGCAGGTGGTGCGCGACCTGTTCGGCCGCTTCCGGGCCGATCCCGGCCTGATGCCGCTGGACTGGGCCGCGGGCTGCGGGAGCCTCGACCCGCACCGTCTGGCGCGGCGGGTAGCGGACTATATCGCCGGGATGACCGACTGGTACGCGCTCGACGAGCATCGGCGCCTGTTTGACGCGACCCCGACGCTGCGATAGGGCCGGGCGCCTCTCCACCGCAGATATCGGCCGCCATGAACCTGTTCGAGACCTATTCCGCCCGTGTCGCCGCCGCGCTCGCCGCGCTCGCCGATCGCGGGGCGCTGCCCGCCGGGCTCGATCTCGGCCGCGTCGTGGTCGAGCCGACGAAGGACCCCGCGCATGGCGATCTCGCGACCAATGCCGCGATGGTGCTCGCCAAGGAGGCAGGGACCAATCCGCGGTCTCTGGCCGCCCTGCTGATCGAGGAACTCGCCAAGGACCCCGAGATCACCAAGGCCGAGGTGGCGGGGCCCGGCTTCATCAACCTGACCCTGCAGCCTTCGGTCTTCACCGCGATCCTGAAGGAGGCGGTGCTGCGGGGCCTCGATTATGGCCGCGGCGCGCCGAAGCCTCAGCCCAAGATCAATGTCGAATATGTCTCGGCCAATCCGACGGGGCCGATGCATGTCGGCCATGGCCGCGGCGCCGTCTTCGGCGATGCGCTCGCCAACATCCTGGCCTTCGCCGGCCATGATGTGACGCGCGAGTACTACATCAACGACGCCGGGGCGCAGGTCGATGTCCTCGCCCGCTCCGCCTTCCTGCGCTACCGCGAGGCGCTGGGCGAGACGATCACGATCCCCGAGGGGCTTTATCCGGGCGACTATCTGGTCTCTGTCGGTCACGAGTTGGAACATCAGTATGGCCGCTCGTTGTTGGACAAGTCCGAGTCGGAGTGGATGCCTATCGTCCGGTCCGTCGCGATCGGCGAGATGATGGCAATGATCAGGGCCGATCTGCTGGCCTTGGGCGTCGCGCACGACCAGTTCTTCTCCGAGCGCTCGCTGCAGGAAACCGGCGGCGTCGATGCGGTCGCCGAGACCATCGCGGATCTGCGGTCCCGCGATCTAGTCTATGAAGGCCGGCTCCCCCCGCCCAAGGGCCAGAAGGATGAGGATTGGGAGGATCGCGAGCAGACGCTGTTCCGCGCCACCCAGTTCGGCGACGATGTCGACCGGCCGCTGCTGAAGTCGGATGGCAGCTACACCTATTTCGCCAACGACATCGCCTATCACCGCTCGAAGTTCACCCGCGGCTTCGCGCAGATGATCGACGTCTGGGGCGCCGACCATGGCGGCTACGTCAAGCGCATGCAGGCGGCCGTGAAGGCGGTCACGGCCGGGCAGGGCGCGCTCGACGTCAAGCTCTGCCAGCTCGTCAAGCTGCTGCGCAACGGCGAGCCGGTGAAGATGTCGAAGCGTTCGGGCGATTTCGTCACGCTGCGCGAGGTCATCGACGAGGTCGGCCGCGATGCGGTGCGCTTCATGATGATCTTCCGCAAGAACGACGCGACGCTCGACTTCGATCTCGCCAAGGTGGTCGAGCAGTCGAAGGATAATCCGGTCTTCTATGTCCAATACGCCCATGCGCGCTGCGCCTCGATCTTCCGGCAGGCGCGCGAGGCTTTTCCGGATCTCGACCTGTCGCCGCAGGCGCTGGCTGGTGCCGATCTCGCCCGCCTCACCGACGAGGCGGAGCTCGGTATCGTCAAGTTGATCGCGGCCTATCCGCGCATCGTCGAAAGCGCCGCGGCCGCACACGAGCCACATCGGCTGGCGTTCTTCGTGCATGAGCTCGCCAGCGCGTTCCATTCCCTATGGAACAAGGGCAAACACTCGCCGCAATTACGGTTCGTTAATCAAACTGATCGAGAGTCGACTGTGGCGAGGTTGGCGTTTGTGCATGCGGTGCGCAGCGTCCTTGCTTCCGGTCTGGCTGTCGCCGGAGTTGCGGCGCCGGAAGAGATGCGTTGACGGGCTCAGGGCCCTCGGCGCCCACAAGGTCGGGTTGACTGCGTCGCGCCTGGGCGTTCCCATGCGTGCCTGCGGCCTGCGCTGGGATGGATCATGCCATGAGTGAGCCCGCTAGGAACCGTTTTGCTCTCGACCTCGAGGATCTGGAGCGCCAGCTCCGCAGTGCGGGACAGGCCCCGCGCTCGGGCCAGTCGACCGATCCTCTGGCCGAGCTGACGCGCATCGTCGACCAGGGCGATCCGCTGAAGGACATTTTTGGCCAGCGCGGCGCTGCGCCGGCGCCAACGCGCGCCACGCCGTCCTGGCCAGCTGCCACGCCGGCTCCGGCCCAGCCCCGCATCGTGCCGGAAGCGCCGCGCGAGGAGCCGCAATTCGACGCCATCCGGCAGTTCCAGGCCGTGGCCGAGCAGGCGCCGCCGCCGGCCGAACTGCGTGGCGCGCTCGACGAATTCGAAGCCCTGCTGCGCCGCACCGATTCGGCCCGGCCGGCCGCGCCCGTCGCTCCGGCACCCGCGCCGCTGCGGGCTGCACCGCGCTTCGATTCCGCCGACGAGAGCTTCGAACGGCCCGAGCCGCAGGCCTATCAGCGCCCGGTCACGGCTCCGGCTGCGCGCGACCTCGACGAGGCGAACGAGGCCTATGGCTATCGCGATCAGCCCGACGCCTACGATCCGCAGCCGGTCCATGCGGCCGCGGTGGCCGACGAGGATATGCCGGACCTCGAGCCGCGCCGCTCGCGCAGGGGGCTCTATGCCGCCGCTGCGCTGATCGTCGTCGGCGTGGTTGGCGTCGGCGCGGCGATGTCGCTGCGGGGGCCGACCCGCAGCGCCGACGGGCAGCCGCCAACCATTGCCGCCGCCACCGGCCCGACCAAGGTCGAGCCGGTCAATCCGGGCGGGGCCGAGATCCCGAACCAGAACAAGCAGATCTATGAGCGGCCCGGCGATGGCCAGTCCGGCGCGACCAAGGTCGTCAGCCGCGAGGAGCAGCCGGTCGACGTCCAGCAGGCGGCGCGCTCGATGCCGACCCGCGTCGTGATGCCGGGGCCGGGCTCGGCGACGGCGACGCCGCCCGCCAACGCGTTGTCGCAAGCGCCTGCCACTGCCGCGCCGGTGTGCCGTCCGGACGGATCGACACGGCCGGACGGCACACCGGCGCCGCCCGCCAACGGCTCGGCCAACAGCCCCTCCGGCTACACCAATGGCGCCGTCCCCCTGGCGACGGGCTCCGCGCCTCCGGCGCGTCCGGCCGGGCTATCCCCCTCCGCGACCTCCGCTCCGGCCCCCGTCGCGGCAGCGCCGGCAACGCCCCAGTCGCGCCCCGCGACGACTCCGGCGGCCGAGGCGCCCAAGGTGCAGGAGCGGGCTGCCGCGCCGGCGACGACTCCCGCCGCGCCGCTGCGCGTCGCCAACGCCGCTCCCGCCGCGACGGCTCCGGCCGCTCCGGCGACCGCTGCCCTGCGGGCCGGCACGGGTGATTTCGTGGTGCAGCTCGGCGCGCCCGGCAGCGAGGCCGAGGCCCGCGCCACCTTTGCCGCGCTGCAGCGCAAATATCCCGGTCAGCTCGGCGGCCAGGCGCCGATCGTGCGCAAGACCGAGCTGGCCGGCGGCAAGACCGTCTACCGCCTGCGCGTCGGCCCCTACAGCCGCGAGGACGCGACCTCGATGTGCACGGCGCTGCAGGCCGCCGGCGGCCAGTGCTTCATCGCGAAGAACTGACCCGGCCGCCACCGTCGACCCCATCCGAGACCGGCGGCGCCCAGCGCCGCCGGTTTTTCGTGCCCGTGATGCAGGGCGCGGCGGCGCGGCGCGCGGTGGCCGGGCTTGCCGTTTCGTGGCAAGAGGCCGGCGACAGAGTCGTGTCCTGCCTACGGGAAGAGGATGCGGCCGAAGACCAGAACAGCCTTCCGGAGGACACCATGGACCGCCGTCGTTTCGTCAAGACCGCCGCCACAGGCGCAGCCGGCAGCGCGCTGATCGCCGCGCCCGCCATCGCCCAGTCCCAGCCCAAGATCAGCTGGCGCCTGACCTCGAGCTATCCGAAGAGCCTCGACACGCTGTTCGGCCTGTCGACGCAGGTGTCCAAGCGCGTCGCCGAGGCGACAGACGGTAACTTCCAGATCCAGGTCTTCGCGCCGGGCGAGATCGTGCCCGGTCTGCAGGCGCTCGACGCCGTGCAGAACGGCACGGTCGAGTGCAGCCACACCCTGTCGAGCTTCTATATCGGCAAGGATCCGGCCTTCGCCTTCGAGACCTCGCTGCCTTTCGGCTTCAACACCCGCCAACAGAACGCCTGGCTCTATGCCGGCGGCGGTCTCGAGCTCTGCCGCGCCTTCATGAAGAAGCAGGGCCTCTACACCATCCCCTCCGGCAACACCGGCGCGCAGATGGGCGGCTGGTTCCGCAAGGAGATCAAGTCGCTGGAGGATCTGAAGGGCCTCAAGATGCGCATCGCCGGCCTCGGCGGGCAGATCATGTCGAAGCTCGGCGTGGTGCCACAGCAGATCGCCGGCGGCGACATCTATCCGGCGCTCGAGCGCGGCACGCTCGACGCCGTCGAGTTCTCGGGCCCGCTCGACGACGAGAAGCTCGGCTTCCAGAAGGTCGCGAAGTACTACTACTATCCGGGCTTCTGGGAGGGGAACGCCAATGTCAGCTTCCTTGTGAACCTGGAGAAGTGGAACGCGCTGCCGGCCGCCTACAAGGCGATCGTCGAAGCCGCCTGCGCCGAGGCCAACGCGCTCTGCGTCGCCAAATACGACCATGGCAATCCCGATGCGCTGATGCGGCTCGCCGGTACCGGGGCGGAGCTGCGGCCCTTCCCGCAGGAGGTGATGGCGGCGGCCTTCAAGGAAGCCTTCGCGATGTATGCCGACCTCGCCTCGAAGAACGCCGAGTTCAAGACGTTCTATGATTCCTTCCTTCCGTACTGGAAGAAGGAGAACCTCTGGTTCCGCGTCGCCGAACTGCCCTTCGACGCCTTCAACGCGCAGATGTCGCAGCAGTTGCGCTGAGGCGTTTCGTCCAAACCTCAACCGTCATCCTGGGCGACCGCAGGTCGTCCGGGATCCATCCTGGGGCTCCGATGCCCTCCGATGGATCCCGGGCCGCGCCGCTTCGCGGCGGGCCCAGGATGACGGCAGAGGGTTGACCGCGCCTGCGCCTCTTCCTACCCCTCGACCATGACCTCGCGCGCCTTCATCGCCGGCTGCCTCGGCACGAGCCTGACCCCGGACGAGCGGAGCTTCTTCCGCGACGCCCGGCCTTGGGGCTTCATCCTGTTCCGGCGCAACACGCAGGATCAGGCCCAGGTCGCCGCGCTGACGGCGGAGCTGCGTGAGACGGTCGGCTGGCATGCGCCGGTCCTGATCGACCAGGAGGGCGGGCGGGTGCAGCGCATGGCGCCGCCGCACTGGCCGAAATATCCTCCGGCCCGCGCCTTCCTCGGCATCAACGACCCGCTGCAGCAGCGGGAGATCGTGCGCCTCTCCGCCCGGCTGATGGCGCATGATCTCAAGGCGGTCGGCATCGATGTCGACTGCGTGCCGGTGCTCGACGTGCCCGTGGCCGGCAGCCACGACGTCATCGGCGACCGCGCCTATGCGCATGAGCCCGACCGCGTCGCCCAGCTCGGCCGCGCCGCGGCGGAGGGTCTGCTGGCCGGCGGCGTGCTGCCGGTGATCAAGCACATGCCCGGCCATGGCCGGGCGAAGGCCGACAGCCATCACGACCTGCCCGTCGTCGACGCCTCGCTGGAAGAGCTGCGGGCGCATGATTTCCGGCCCTTCCGCCATCTCGCCGACATGCCGCTGGCGATGACGGCGCATGTCGTCTTCACCGCGCTCGACCCGAAGAATCCGGCGACGGTCTCGCGCAGAGTCGTGCGCGACATCATGCGCGGCGCGCTCGGCTATGACGGGCTGATCATGACCGACGACATCTCGATGAAGGCGCTGTCCGGCGGCTTCGCGCAGAAGGCGCGCGCGGCGATCCGGGCCGGGGTCGATGTGGTGCTGCATTGCCACGGCATCATGGAGGAGATGGTCGCCATCGCCGGGGCCGTTCCGGAAATGCGGGGCGATCGCACCCGCCGTGCCGCGATGGCGCTCGCGCGCATCCGCCACGATCCCGAGCCGCTGGATGTCGAGGCCGCCCGCGCCCAGCTCGCGAGCGCGCTTGCCTTGAACGGCTGAAGCGTCGAACCTGTGGCGCCTCCGCGTGCGTCGCAGGGGCGGGAGGGGGAACGGCCGGCCATGGCGGCGCAACTGCCATTCGAGGAGGACGGCCCGGAGCGCGACGGCGAGCCGGCGCTGCGGGTCGATGTCGACGGCTATGAGGGGCCGCTCGATCTCCTGCTCGATCTCGCGCGCCGGCAGAAGGTCGATCTCCACCGCATCTCGATCCTGGCGCTGGCCGAGCAGTATCTCGTCTTCGTCGAGCAGGCGCGGGCGTTGCGGCTGGAACTGGCGGCCGATTATCTCGTGATGGCGGCCTGGCTGGCCTATCTCAAATCGCGGCTGCTGCTGCCGGAGCCGCCCAAGGGCGAGGAGCCGAGCGCGGCGGATCTCGCCACCGCACTAGCGCTGCGGCTGCGCCGGCTCGAGGCGATCCGGGCTGCCGCCCGCAAGCTCGCCTCGCGCGAACGGCTCGGTCAGGACGTCTTCGCGCGCGGCGCGCCCGAGGCGGTCGTCGCCGGGGCGCGGCCTGTCTGGGAGGCGGAGCTCTACGATCTGCTCTCGGCCTATGCGCAGCAGCGGATGAAGCGGATCCAGGGGCATATTTCGGTCGGCCAGCGCGTCGTCTGGTCGCTGGTCGAGGCGCGCGAAGCGCTGCAGCGGCTCGTCGGCGAGGCCGGCGACTGGACGCAGATCGACCCCTATCTCACCCGCTACATGACGTCGCATGGGCTACCCGCCCGCGAGATGGCGGCGACCGTGCGGGCCTCGGCGCTCTCCGCCATGCTGGAGATGGTCAAGGAGGGCGTGCTCGATCTGCGCCAGGACGAGGCCTTCGCGCCGCTCTATCTGCGCCGCCGCTCGGCGCGACCGCCGGCCTTGCCTCTCGCGAGCGGGGACGGCCCGTGACGGAGGCCGCAACGCCGCTTTCCGACGAGGCCGATGGCGCGGCCGAGGCCTTCGCGCAGGCGATGCGCGTGGTCGAGGCGCTGCTCTTCGCCTCGGCCCAGCCGCTGCCGGCCGAGGAGTTGGTACGCTCGGTGCCGGCCGGCGTCGCGATCGAGGAGGTTCTGGCGCAGCTGACCGCGCTCTATGCGCCGCGCGGCGTCAATCTGCGCGCCGTGGCCGGTGGCTACGCCTTCCGCACCGCGCCCGATCTCGGCTATCTGCTCGCCGCCGAGGCGGAGCCGCCGCGCAAATTGTCGCGGGCGGCGCTCGAAGTGCTGGCGATCATCGCCTATCACCAGCCGGTGACGCGGGCCGAGATCGAGGAGATCCGCGGCGTCGCCACAGCCAAGGGCACGCTCGACATCCTGCTCGAGGCCGGCTGGGTGCGGCTGCGCGGCCGTCGCCGCTCGCCGGGGCGGCCGGTGACCTTCGGCACGACACCCGGTTTCCTCGATCATTTTGGGCTCGAGCGGATCGACGACCTGCCCGGTCTGGAGGAGCTGAAGGGCTCCGGCTTCATCGAGGGGCGCCTCACGCGCGACCTCACCGTGCCGGTTCCCGACGACGATCCGGAGCTGCGCGCCGACGAGGACCCGCTCGGCGACCTGTTCACGCCGCTTGACGAGAACGGCTGAGCGCCGCACAGGGCGGCGGTCACATCATCCGCCGCGTCGTCCCGGACGACCGAAGGCAGGCCCGGACCCATTCCTGAACCGTTCCGGCATGGGTCCCGGGTCTGCGCTTCGCTCCGCCCGGGACGACGTCGCGTTCCAAGAGACGAGGCGGAGCATCCGTTGGTCGCCAACGAGACGAAATCGCGCTGGCTGAGCTGGGGGCGGCGGGGCACGGCCGGGGCCGCGATCCCGATGGCGCTTGCCTTCGACGGCGTGACCCAGCGCTTCGGCGAGGTCACGGCACTCAACAACGTGTCGCTTTCGGTCGAGCCCGGCGAGATCGTGGCGCTGCTCGGCCAGTCCGGCTGCGGCAAGACGACCTTGCTTCGTCTGGCCGCCGGCGTCGAGCGGCCGAGCGCGGGCCGCGTGCTGCTGGAGGGCAAGGACGTGTCCTCTCCGGAGAGCTTCGTCGAGCCCGAGCGGCGCGGCGTCGGTCTCGTCTTCCAGGACTATGCGCTGTTTCCGCATCTCACCGTGCTGGAGAATGTCCGCTTCGGGTTGCAGGGCCGGGTGCCGGGGACGGCGGCGGAGGCGACGGCGCTGCGCGCCATCGCGCGCGTCGGCTTGGCCGATCTAGCCCAGTCCTATCCGCACATGCTCTCGGGCGGCGAGCAGCAGCGCGTCGCGCTGGCGCGGGCCGTAGCGCCGCGGCCGGGCGTTCTGCTGATGGACGAGCCCTTCTCCAATCTCGACCGGCGCCTGCGTGACGTCGTGCGCGACGAGACCGCAGCCCTGCTGCAGGAGACCGGCGCGACCTCGATCATCGTCACCCACGACCCCGAGGATGCGATGCGCATCGCCGACCGGATCGTGCTGATGCGCGCCGGCGAGATCGTGCAGATCGGCACCGGCGAGACGCTATACCGCCGACCGGCCAGTCTCTTTGCCGCCCGATTCTTCTGCGATTTTACAGAGGTTGCCGGAAGGGTGGTGCGCGGGGCAGTCGACACGCCCTTCGGCCGATTTCCGGCACGGGGTCTGGCCGAGGGCAGCGAGGCCGTCGCCTGCATCAGGCCCCATGCGGTCCGGATCGTCCCCAAGGGCTTCTGCCTGCCGGGACGGGTGGTGACGCGGCGCTTCCTCGGCGAGGTCGATCACCTGCTGATCGCGGTCGATGGGTTCGACCGGCTGCTTTCGGTGCGGGCCTCGCTGGCCGGAGTGCTGGGCGAGGGCGAGGATGTCGGCCTCGACATTCCCACCGACGAAGTTCTTGTGTTCCCCGCGGGGGACACATAGGTTCCGCCACAACAGCCCGGGCCGGCGTCGCAGATCCAGTCCGAGCGCATGAATCGAGGGAGTTCGCCATGGGTGGCGTCAGCATCTGGCACTGGATCGTCGTCGGCGTCATCGTGATGCTGCTGTTCGGCCGCGGCAAGGTTTCCGAGCTCATGGGCGACGTGGCCAAGGGCATCAAGTCGTTCAAGAAGGGCATGGCCGAGGACGAGACGCCTCCGCCGCCGCCCACCGCCGCGACCCCGGTCGATCCCAAGATCATCGACGCGCAGGCCACCCCTTCCGCGCCGGCGAAGGCCGAGACCAAGGCCTGAGGCCTGGCCTCCCGCCCGCGGGAGGCTGAGAGGACGGACTGTCGATGTTCGACATCGCCTGGAGCGAATTCATGCTGATCGGGGCGGTCGCGCTCGTCGTGATCGGCCCCAAGGACCTGCCCAAGGCGATGCGGACCGTCGGGCAGGCGGTCGGCAAGATTCGTCGGATGGCCTCGGAGTTCCAGGGGCAGTTCAACGAGGCGATGCGCGAGGCCGAACTCCACGATCTGAAGAAGCAGGTCGAGGACGTCGGCGGCTCGGTCTCCAATGCGATGAACACCGATTTCAAGCCGATCGAGATGCCGGCCTCGACCGGGCTGGACGATGCGGCGCTGAAGGAGGCCGAGGCCAAGCTGTCCGCGCTGCCGCCACCCGATCCGCTGCCGCCGGTCGAGATCGCGCCGCCTGCGGCGGCGCCCGTCGTCGAGGCTGCCACGCCCGAGCCGGCCGCCGAACCGTCCGAGCCCGCGCCGGCGAAGACGCCGCGCAAGCGCAAGGCAGCGGCTGCCGAACCCGGTGAAGGGAGCGCGGCATGAGCGTCGCCAATCCGCGCGAGGGCGAGGACGAGATCGAGGCCTCCCGTGCGCCGCTGATCGACCATCTGATCGAGCTGCGCTCGCGGCTCATCAAGTCGCTGATCGCCTTTCTGGTGATGTTCTTCATCTGCTTCGCCTTCGCGACGCAGATCTACAACATCCTCGTGCTGCCCTATGTCTGGGCGGCCGGGCCGGGCGCCAATGTCCAACTCATCTACACCGCCCCGCTCGAATATCTCTTCACCCAGATCAAGATCGCGGCCTTCGGCGCGGGCTTTTTCGCTTTCCCGGTGATCGCGACGCAGATCTACAAATTCGTCGCGCCGGGCCTCTACAAGAATGAGCGTCAGGCCTTCGCGCCCTATCTGGCGGCGACGCCGGTCTTCTTCGTGCTCGGTTCGGCGATGGTGTTCTTCTTCGCCATGCCGGTGCTGATGAAGTTCTCCATCGGCATGCAGCAGGCGGCGACCGACGGGCAGGCCGGCATCGCGCTCCTGCCCAAGGTCAGCGAATATCTCTCGCTGATCATGACGCTGATCTTCGCCTTCGGCATCTCCTTCCAGCTCCCGGTGATCCTGACCCTGCTCGGCCAGGCGGGGATCATCGACACGGTCTTCCTGAAGGAAAAGCGCCGCTACGCGATCGTCTTCGTCTTCGTCGTGGCGGCCGTGCTGACCCCGCCGGACGTGATCTCGCAGCTCATGCTCGCCGTGCCGATGCTCCTGCTCTACGAGCTCTCGGTCTTCTCGGTCGGCTATGTCGAGAAGAAGCGCGCCGCCCAGCAGGCGGCCGATGATGCCGCGGACGCGCCGAGCGCGTAGCCCGATCATCCATTCTTACGTCATCCTGGGACGGCCCGAAGGGGCGGCCCGGGATCCATCGGAGGGCGCTGTGCCCTATGGTGGATCCCCGGTCTTCGCCGCGCGAAATCCAGGATGACGGGGGAGGGTGTTGCCCATGTGGGTGTACATCATGGCTAGCGGCTGGAACGGAACGCTCTACATTGGCGTGACCAACAGCCTGTCCCGGAGAGTCGCTGAGCATCGCGAGGGCCGCGGCTCGGCTTTCGTTCGTCGCTACGCGGTGAAGCATCTCGTCTATGCGGAGCACTTCGACCGGGCGGATGACGCCATCGCGCAGGAGAAGGTGATGAAGCGCTGGCGGCGTGCGGAGAAGATCGCTGCGATCGAAGCCGGCAACCCGGACTGGCGCGATCTATATGACACGATCCATTCGGACTGAGACCTTTCCATTGTCCGCGCGTCATCCTGGGACGGCCCTAAGGGCCGGCCCGGGATCCATCGAAGTGCGCGGCGCTCTATGATGGATCCCGGCCTTTGCTGCGCAAAGTCCAGGATGACGGGGGAGGGATGGTTGGCTCGTGAATTACGATCCCTGTTCCCTCCGCGCCCGTCCCGGTCTAGAGCATCGGCCTGTTTCCGACCCCTGACGGCGTGGCCTGACGACGATGTACGACATCAAATGGATTCGCGAGAACGCCGAGGCGTTCGATACCGGGCTGAAGCGGCGGGGGCTTGAGCCGCTCTCGGCCTCGCTGCTGGCGCTCGACGACAAGCGCCGCTCGGCCATCGCGAAGGCGCAAGCCTCGCAGGAGCGCCGCAACGCGCTGTCGAAGGAGATCGGCAAGGCGATGGGCGCGAAGGATGTGGCCCTCGCCGAGCAGCTCAAGGCCGAGGTGGCGAGCCTGAAGGAGCTGCAGCCGCAGCTCGAGGCCGAGGAGAAGGCGGCCAAGGCCGAACTCGACGACACGCTCGCCGCGATCCCTAACACGCCCAAGGACGAGGTGCCGCAAGGCGCAGACGAGCACGGCAACGTCGTCAAGTCGGTCCATGGCGAGGCGCCCGAGAAGACCGGCGGGCGCCTGTTTGGCCAGAACTTCGCGCCCAAGGAGCATTTCGAGCTCGGCGAGGCGCTCGGCCAGATGGATTTCGAGCGGGCGGCGAAGCTGTCGGGCTCGCGCTTCGTCGTGCTGGAGCGCCAGATCGCGCGGCTCTCCCGCGCGATCGGGCAGTTCATGCTCGACACCCACACCGAGGAGCACGGCTACACCGAGGTGATGCCACCGCTGATGGTGCGCGACGACGCGATGTTCGGCACGGCACAGCTGCCGAAGTTTGAGGACGATCAGTTCGCGACTGTCCACGAGAAAGATCTGGAGGAGCGTCGTTTGGAGGCTGACGTGTGGGTCGCCTACGATATGCTGACAAATGGCGCTCCGGATGAGTATTTCGATGAGTTTCGTGAGGAATTTAAACGCCAAGCCAATGCGCGATTAGCGACCATTCCGCGCTACGAACGTCACTGGCTCATCCCAACGGCCGAAGTCCCGCTGACCAATCTCGTGCGCGAATCGATCCTTTCCGAGGAGGAACTGCCGCGCCGCTACACCGCGCTCACCCCCTGTTTCCGGGCCGAGGCCGGCTCGGCCGGGCGCGATACGCGCGGCATGCTGCGCCAGCACCAGTTCGAGAAGGTCGAGCTGGTCTCGATCACGACGCCCGAGACATCCGCCGAGGAGCATGAGCGCATGCTCGCCTGCGCCGAGGCCGTGCTGAAGAAGCTCGACCTGCATTATCGCGTGATGACCTTGTGCACCGGCGACATGGGCTTCGCCTCGCAGAAGACCTACGACATCGAGGTCTGGCTGCCCGGCCAGAAGACCTATCGCGAGATCTCCTCCTGCTCGGTCTGCGGCGATTTCCAGGCGCGGCGGATGGATGCGCGCTACCGGCCCAAGGAGGGCGGCGCGCCGCGCTTCGTCCACACGCTGAACGGTTCGGGAACGGCGGTCGGCCGCGCGCTGATCGCGGTGATGGAGAACTATCAGAACGCCGACGGCTCGATCACCGTCCCCGACGTGCTGGTGCCCTATATGCGCGGCGTGACGAAGATCGAGAAGGCGTGATGGTGCCGTGGCTTTGCCGAGTTCGGCGCGGGGAACCCTCTCCCGTAGGGAGAGGGCAGGGTGAGGGGTCGGCCCTTTGACGCCTTGGCTGCAACCCAACCGCTCCCGTCGTCAGATCGTCGCGCAACTGGTCCAGGGGCCAACACCTCACCCCTGCCCCTCTCCTTACAGGAGAGGGGTTCCCCGCGATCATCCTTCCCTGTTGCGGCCTTTTTGAAAGACCTCTGACATGCGCATTCTCGTGACCAATGACGACGGCATCCATGCCGAGGGGCTGGCGGTTCTGGAGCGCATCGCGGCGCAGCTCTCCGACGATGTCTGGGTCATCGCGCCCGAGACCGACCAGTCGGGCGTGGCGCATTCGCTGTCGCTGTCGAATCCGCTGCGGCTGCGCCAGGTCGGCGAGAAGCGCTTCGCGGTCGCGGGCACGCCGACCGATTGCGTGATCATGGCGGTGCGCTCGATCATGATCGAAAACCGGCCGGACCTCGTGCTCTCGGGCGTCAATCGCGGCCAGAACGTCGCCGAGGACGTCACCTATTCGGGCACCATCGCCGCCGCGATGGAGGGCACGCTGCTCGGCATCCCCTCGATCGCGGTCAGCCAGGGCTATGGGCCGGGTGGACGCGAGAACATCCGCTGGGACTGCGCCGAGCAGCACGCGCCGGGCATCATCCGCCTGCTACTCGAGGAGGGCATCCCGAAGGAGATCCTGTTCAACCTGAACTTCCCGAATGTCGCGCCCGACGAGGTCGCGGGCGTGGCGGTGACGGTGCAGGGCCGGCGCGACCAGGAGCTGATGCAGCTGCAGCCGCGGCAGGACGGGCGCGGCAATCCCTATTACTGGATCGCCTTCGCCCGCGGCCGCACCGAGCCGGCCAACGGCACCGATTTGCGCGCGCTCGCCGAGAAGAAGATCTCGGTGACGCCGCTGGAGCTCGACCTGACCCATGAGCCGACGCTGACGCGGTTCGCGCGGGTGTTTGCTTGAGCGCCATGCCTCTCACCCGCGCCGTCATCCCGGCCGGAGCGAAGCGGAAGGCCGGGATCCATCGTAGAGCCCTGCGACCTCCGATGGATCCCGGTCGACCCGCGGTCGCCCAGGATGACGGCGTGGTTGCAATGTCCACAGGCGCGGACTGAACCATGACCGACGGCGAGGGCGACGCCATGACCGAGGAGCGGCCGGCGAGCGAGGGCGAGCGCACCGTCGCCTTCCTGCTGTCGCTGCGGGCGCAAGGCGTGCGTGATCTCGCCGTGCTGCGCGCCATGGAGAAGGTGGCGCGGGAGCGTTTCGCGCCGGCGCGCTTCGCCGATCTTGCCCGGCAGGACGTCTCGGTGCCGCTGCCCTGCGGCCAGACGATGACGGCGCCGCATACGGTCGCGGCGCTGCTGACCGCGCTCGATCTGCAGGCGGGGTCGCGCGTGCTCGAGATCGGCACCGGCTCGGGCTATGTCACGGCGCTGCTGGCGGCGATGGGGGCGCAGGTCGTCTCGCTCGAGCGCTACCGCACGCTGGCGCTGGCGGCGCAGGAGCGCATCGCCGGCAGCGGCTTCGCCCGCGAGATCGAGTTGCGCCAGGCCGATGGGCTGCAGCCCGACCGAACGCTCGGGCGATTCGAGCGCATTCTGGTCAATGGCGTGACGCCCGTGATTCCCGAGATGCTGCTGGCGCGACTGGCGCCGGGCGGGCGCCTCGTCGGGGCGATGCGTGTCGAGGGCGCGGCGCGGCGCGTCGTCGTCACGCGGCTGCCGGACGGCAGCTTCGACCATGCGCCGGGGCCGGCGGTGCGCCTCCCGCCACTGGTGGCCGGCCTCGCGCGGGCACTCTGATCGCGGCGGTCGACCGGTCAAAAAGCAAACGCCGAGTCGGGGCGCGAAACGCTTTCGTAACCTGAACGCGGTTTTAATGCTGGCAATCGAGTTGCGTCGTTTGCGAGTGCCAGTTCCATGCGTAGCCCTGCCGGATCGGTTTCGTTCCATCTCGCCCTGCGCGCTTCGACGGCGTGCCTGCTGGCGCTCGCTCTCAGCGCCTGCTCCTCTGAAGCGATGCGCTTCACCGACACCCCCTTCGACAGTCCGTTCAAGACGGCGCAGGCCCCGGCTCGCGACCCTGCGACGACCGGCTCGATCGGTCGCTCGGTCAACACGCCGGTCTATGCGACACCTGCTCCCGCCACGGCGGCCGTGCGCTCGCAGCCTCTGCCGCCGCCGCAATCGGCCGTCGCGCTGCGCGCCGCCGCGCCGCAGCCCATGGCGGGCAGTGCGAATGGCTGGTCGGCCCAGGGCGGCACGCCCGTGGTCCTCGCTCAGGGCGAAACGCTCGACACGCTCTCCTCGCGCTATGGCGTGCCGCGCGCCGCGCTGATCTCGGCCAATGGCCTGTCCAGCCCGAATGTCGCGCCCGGCACACGCATTACCATCCCGGTCTACAACGCCGCCGGTTCGGCCGCTCCGGCTCCGGCCGCCGCGGCTCCGCGCCAGCAGATGGTGCAGGCTCCCGCCGAGACGCGCTCCGATGCATCCCGTTTCGTGACCGGTCCCGCGCCGGCGGCTGCTCCCGTGCGGCCCACCACGCCGGTGCAGGATGCTCGCGCCAAGGCCCAGGCTGCGGCCGAGGCCAAGGCCCAGGCCGCCGCCGAAGCCAAGGCGAAAGCGGAGGCCGACGCGCTGGCGATGCGCGAATCGCGCGCCCGCTTCGCCGCCGAGGCCAAGGCCAAGGCTGCGGCCCGCGCCAACACGACGGCCGCTGCGGCTCCCGTCCCGACACCCGCTGCCAAGCCGGCGGCCCCGGCCAAGGTCGTCGCCGAGAAGCCGGCTGCCAAGCCGGAAGCTCAGCCGGCCAAGACGGCCGCCGCTCCGGCGCCGGAGAAGACCAAGCCGGTCGTCGTCGCGACGGCGCCCGCCGCTCCCGAGCCCAAGGCCGCTCCCAGGAGCGAGCCCGAGCCCACCACCACGGCCAGCCTGCCGAAGGCGGAGGAGGCCGGCGAGAAGGCCGATTTCCGCTGGCCGGCCCGTGGCCGCGTCATCGCCGGCTTCAGCGGTCGCGGTGGCAATGAGGGCATCAACATCGCCGTGCCGGAAGGCACGCCGGTGAAGGCGGCGGAGAGCGGCACGGTCGCCTATGCCGGCAGCGAGCTGAAAGGCTACGGCAATCTCGTCTTGATCCGCCACGCCAACGGCTATGTCTCGGCCTACGCCCATAACGGCGAGCTCAAGGTGAAGCGGGGCGACACGGTCAAGCGCGGCCAGGTCGTCGCCAGCTCCGGCCAGACGGGCAACGTCTCTTCGCCGCAGCTGCATTTCGAGCTGCGCAAGGGCTCGGCGCCGGTCGATCCGACGCCCTATCTCAACAACTGATCAAGAGTTCACCTTCGACCGGTCTCCGCGAGACCCCACCGGTCGGAACAGGGCGGGGCGGTCCCAGGAAAGGCCGCCCCGCCACTTTTTTTGTCTGGCGAACGTCAGGGGCGGGCCTGACCCGACCGGCGGACGTCAGGCAGCCGCGTCATGCTCGCCCCTGTGGCGAGCATCCACGTCTTGAACAGGTCTCGACAAACGAAGGCGTGGATGGTCGGGACCAGCCCGACCATGACGGCCCCGCCGGCTGGCGATTACTCGTCCAGCGGCTTGCCGAGGCGCCCGGCGAGATCCTGGATGAACTGCCAGGCGGTGCGGCCGGAGCGCGAGCCGCGGGTCGTCGCCCATTCCAGCGCCTCGTGGCGCAGCGTTTCGGGGTCGATCGCCAGGCCGAAATGGCCGACATAGCCGTCGATCATCGCCAGATATTCGTCCTGGCTGCATTTGTGGAAGCCGAGCCAGAGGCCGAAGCGGTCCGAGAGCGAGACCTTCTCCTCGACCGCCTCGCCCGGGTTGATTGCAGTCGAGCGCTCATTGTCCATCATGTCGCGCGGCATCAGATGGCGGCGGTTGGAGGTGGCGTAGAACACGACATTCCCGGGCCTGCCCTCGACGCCGCCATCCAGCGCCGCCTTGAGCGACTTGTAGGAGGTGTCGTCGCGGTCGAAGGAGAGATCGTCGCAGAAGACGATGGCGCGATGCGCGTCGGGACGCAGCAAACCCATCAGCACCGGCAGGCTCTCTATGTCCTCGCGGTGGATCTCGATCAGCTTCAGCGGCAGGGCCTGGCCGGCGAGGCGCCTATTGGTGTCGGCATGGACCGACTTGACCAGCGAGGACTTGCCCATGCCACGCGCGCCCCAGAGCAGGACGTTGTTGGCCGGCAGGCCGCGGGCGAAACGCTCCGTGTTCTCGGCCAGCGTGTCGCGAACGCGATCGACGCCGCGCAGTAGCCCGAGCGCGACGCGGTTGACGCGGGCGACCGGGGCGAGCTCCGACCCGGCGGGATGCCAGACGAAGGCGTCGGCGAGCGTCAGATCGGCGGGCTTGCGGGCGGGCGGGGCGATGCGCTCCAGCGCCGCGGCGATGCGCAGCAGGGCAGCCAACGTCGGGTCGGTCTGGGTCTCGGTCGCAACGGTCATGGGGGGGGCCTTCGGGCAACTCGGCGCGGAGCCGTAACGGAGGGTACGGTGCCTTGCAGCGTTAGCGGTTCGTCGGCTCGGAGCGCAAGGCCATTGCGCGAACTGCGGCGAGCCCATAGGTGAGGAGCGCCGCGAGCCGGCCGGGCGCGTCCGATTGATTTAACGGCGCCTCTGGCTATAGTCCGCGCGATTTTTTAAGGCCTGTGACGAAATCCGCCGCGCCCCGCGGCCGGGGGCGCCTGCGCCGCCGCGATGAAGGAGCCGTTTCGTGATCACCCCCGCTTTCGCCCAAGCCGCCGGTGCCGGTGGTTCCACCGACATGCTGATCTCGCTCGTTCCCTTCGTGCTGATCTTCGTGATCATGTGGTTCCTGATCATTCGGCCGCAGCAGAAGCGCGTGAAGGCGCATCAGGAGATGGTCAAGAACGTCCGTCGCGGCGATACGGTGATCACCTCGGGCGGCATCGTCGCCAAGGTGTCCAAGGTGATCGACGATGGCGAGATCGAGGCCGAGATCGCCGAGGGCGTCCGGGTTCGCCTGGTCAAGGGCATGATCACCGACGTTCGCGCCAAGGGCGAGCCGGTCAAGAGCTGAACCGCGCAGCGGCTCCGCGAGGGGCCGGCGCGCGACAACAAGGCGTTACCCGCAGATGCTCCGTTTCCAGACCCGCAAGGTCATCGTCGTCCTGCTCGTTCTGCTCTTCGGCTGCGGCTTCGCCCTGCCGAACCTTTTCTCGCCCGAGACGCGCAAGGCGATCGAGCAGGGCGCTCCGTCCTGGATTCCGCGCATCCTGCTGCCGATCCACGCCGTCGTGCTGGGTCTCGACTTGCAGGGCGGCTCGCATGTCCTGCTGGAGATCGACCGTGCGGATCTCGTCCGCAGCCAGGTGACGCAGCTGCGCGACGACGTGCGCCGCATCCTGCGCGAGGAGCGGGTGAGCTTCCAGGGCGGCATCGGCATGACGGCGCGCGGGGTCAGCCTGCGCGTGCCGGATGCGGTCGATCGGGCCAAGCTCCTGCCGAAGCTGCGCGAGCTGGCGCAGCCGATCGGGACGCTCGGCGCCTTCGGCCCTTCCGGCAACATGTCGATCGAGGTTGCGGAGCAGCCCGACGGGCTGATCCAGCTCAACGTCACCGAGGCCGGCGCCAATGAGCGCGTCCGCCGCGCCGTCGAGCAGGCGATGGAGGTGCTGCGCCGCCGCGTCGATGCGCTCGGCACCACAGAACCCAACATCCAGCGCCAGGGTCTCGACCGCATTCTCGTCCAGGTGCCGGGCCTGCAGGATCCGCAGCGCCTGAAGGACATCCTCGGCCAGACCGCCAAGCTGCAGTTCCGGATGGTCGCCGACAGCCAGGGCGGCGATGTCGACATGCTGCCCTCGCAGGATGCGGGTGGCTCGCTGGTCCCCGTCGAGCGGCGCGTGATCGTCGAGGGCGAGGATCTGATCGACGCCCAGCCCGCCTTCGATTCGCGGACCTCGCAGCCGATCGTGAATTTCCGCTTCAACATCCGCGGCGCCCAGCGCTTCGGCCAGGCGACGACGGAGAATCTCGGCCGTCCGCTCGCGATCGTGCTGGACAACAAGGTGATCTCGTCGCCGGTCATCCAGTCGCCGATCACCGGAGGTTCGGGCCAGATCTCCGGCAATTTTACGGTCGAGGCGGTCAATAACCTCGCCATCCTGCTGCGCGCCGGTGCGCTGCCGGCGAAGATGACGATCGTCGAGGAGCGGACCGTCGGCCCTGGCCTGGGGCAGGATTCGATCCAAGCCGGCAAGATGGCGACGCTGATCGCCACCGTGCTGGTGATCCTCTACATGATCGGCACCTATGGCGTGTTCGGCTTCATCGCCTCGATCGCGCTGCTCGTCCATGTCTGCCTGATCTTCGGTCTGATGTCGGTGCTGGGCGCGACCATGACGCTGCCGGGAATCGCCGGCATCGTGCTGACCATCGGCACGGCGGTGGATTCCAACGTCCTGATCTATGAGCGCATGCGCGAGGAAGCCCATCAGGGCCGCTCTCTGGTCTCGGCGCTCGAGGCCGGCTTCCAGCGCGCCTTCGCGACCATCATCGACTCCAACGTGACGATGCTGATCGCGGCGCTGGCGCTGTTCGCGCTCGGCTCCGGCCCGGTGCGCGGCTTCGCGGTCGTGTTCATCCTCGGCATCCTGACCACGGTCATCACCGCGGTGACGCTGACGCGGATGCTGATCGCGCTCTGGTATCGCTGGGCCCGTCCCAAGACCCTTCCGTTCTGACGCAAGCCAACTGTTCAAGGAGATCAGCGCATGCGTCTGCTTCGCATCGTTCCCGACGGTACCCGTTTCAAGATCGTCCGCTTCCGGCGGTTCAGCTATCCGTTTTCGGCAGCTTATTCGCTGCTGGTGCTGTTCCTGTTCCTGACGGTCGGCCTCAATTTCGGCATCGACTTCCGCGGCGGCACGCTGATCGAGATGCAGGCCAAGTCCGGCAAGCCGGAGATCGCTTCGGTGCGTGCGACGGCGAACGGCCTCGGCTTTGGCGAGGCGGAGGTGCAGGAGTTCGGCTCCGGCGGCGAGATCTCGATGCGGTTCGCCCTGCAGCCGGGCGGCGAGGTGGCGCAGCAGCAGGTTGTCGTCAAGGCGCGCGAGGCTTTCTCGGCGACCTATGATTTCCGCCGTGTCGAAACCGTCGGCCCGCGCGTCTCCGGCGAACTGGTCCAGGCCGGCACGCTCGGCGTCGTGCTCGCGATCATCGGCGTGCTGATCTATCTCTGGTTCCGCTTCGAGATGCAGCTGGCGATCGGCGCGATCCTCGGCACGCTGCACGACATCGTGCTGACGATGGGCTTCTTCCTGATCACCCAGCTCGAGTTCAATCTGACCTCGATCGCGGCGATCCTGACCATCGTCGGCTATTCGCTCAACGAAACCGTCGTGGTGTTCGACCGCACGCGCGAATTGCTGCGGCGCTACAAGACCATGCCGATCCCCGACCTGCTCGATCTTTCGGTCAACTCGACGCTGTCGCGCACCGCCATCACCTCGACCACGACGGTGCTGGCGCTGATCGCGCTGGTGTTGTTCGGGGGCACGGCGATCGAGGGCTTCGCGCTGGTCATGCTCTTCGGCGTCGTGGTCTGCACCTATTCGGCGATGTTCATCTCGACGCCGGTCCTGCTCTATCTCGACGTGCGCGCCGGGGTCTCCCGCGGCGAAGGCGCCGAGGAGAAGGTCGCCGCCGGCGCCAAGAGCTGAGCCGCGCGGCCGGCATGAGCCGCTTCGACGGATTCGTTCCCGGGCGCCACCAGCTCGACGCCTTCGGCGCGGGCGGCTTCCGCTTCGCCGGGATGAGCCATCGGGGCTCGGTGCTGGCGCTGCCGTCCGGCATCCGGATCTGGCCGGTCTTGCGCTTTGCAGACGTCACGCCTGCGACGTTCCAGCCGGTGCTGGACGAGGCGGAGAGCATCGACTTCCTGCTCATCGGCACCGGCGCCGACATCGCCTTCATCCCGCATGATTGGCGCGCCCTGCTGAAGGAACGCGGGGTCACGGTCGAGGGCATGGCCACGGGCGCTGCGGCGCGGACCTACAATGTGCTCGTCGCGGAAGAGCGGCGCGTGGCCGCAGCCCTGATCGCGGTCGACTGAACCCAAGACCGACATGCCCGCCGGAATTCAGGGCGCCCATGTCGCGTGAGGCGTAGCCATCCGCCGCCGCCTCGGCCTACACTGTTGCACCGTGGCTTGGGGGCAGCACCGGATCGAGGCCAGATGATGCCGCAGGCAACCGAGACCGACCGCCGCAGCGACGCCGTGCCGTCCGCCCTGCCGGACGCCTACGCGCATTGCGCGGCCATGGTTCGCGAGCAGGATCACGACCGCTACATCACCTGCCTCTACGCGCCCGAATCGCAGCGCCCCGCGCTCTTCGCGCTCTATGCCTTCAGCCTCGAGATCGCCCGCATCCGCGCGCTGGTCAGCGAGCCGCTTCCCGGCGAGGTCCGGATGCAGTGGTGGCGCGACCTGCTGGAAGGGCAGGCGAGCGGCGAGACGCAGGGGCACCCCGTCGCCGCCGCGCTGCTCGATACGATCGCCCGCTACCGCCTGCCGATCGCGCCGCTGACCGGGCTGATCGAGGCGCGCATCTTCGACCTCTATGACGATCCGATGCCCTCGCTGCGCGATCTCGAAGGCTATGCCGGCGAGACCGCGAGCGCGCTGGTGCGGCTGGCCTCGATCATCCTGGCCAATGGCCGCGATCCCGGCGGGGCGGCGGCTGCGGGCTATGCCGGCGTCGCCTATGCGCTGACGGGGCTGATGCGCGCCTTCCCCTGGCATGCGGCCGAGGGGCAGGTCTACCTGCCCGGCGACATCCTCGGCCGCAACGGCGTCACCCGCGACGACATCGTGCGCGGGCGCGGCGGGCCGGGCGTGCTCTATACGCTGAAGGAGCTGCGCGGCATCGCGCGCGGGCATCTGGTGAAGCTGCGCGAGCTGCGCAGCACGGTGCCCTCCGCCGTGATGCCGGCCTTCCTGCCGGTCGCGCTGGTCGAGCCCTATCTCGCGCGCATGGAGCGCTCGGGCTACGACCCCTACCGCACGATCATCACGCTGCCCGCCTGGCGCCGGCAATGGGCAATCTGGCGGATGGCGCGCGCGGCGGGGTGAAAGCGCGCTACTCCGCCGCCTGAGCCTGCTCGCCGCCCGCCCAGGCCTCCATGTCCACCTTGGCGCGGGCTGTCAGCGCGTGCTTGCGGGCGACGCTCTTGGCCGGGCCTTTCAGCTTCTTGCCGTCGGGGCCATGCGTCGCCTGACCCTCGATAGGCGGGAACAGGCCGAAATTGATGTTCATCGGCTGGAAGGAGCGGGGCCCCTCGTCGATGGTGACAATGTGGCCGCCGGTGATGTGGTTGACCAGCGCGCCGAGCGCCGTCGTTGCCGGCGGGATCTCGATCTCGCGGCCGAGCCGCTCGGCCGCGGCGAGCCGGCCCGCGAGCAGGCCGATGGCGGCGCTTTCGACATAGCCCTCGCAGCCGGTGATCTGGCCGGCGAAGCGCAGGCGCGGATCAGCGTTCAGCCGCAGCCGGGCATCGAGCAGCCTTGGCGAGTTCAGATAGGTGTTGCGATGGATGCCGCCGAGCCGGGCGAACTCCGCGTTCTGGAGGCCCGGGATCATCCGGAAGATCGCGGCCTGCTCGCCATATTTCAGCTTGGTCTGGAAACCCGTCATGTTGAACAGGGTGCCGAGCGCATTGTCCTGGCGCAGCTGCACCACCGCATAGGCCTTGACCGTCGGGTTGTGTTTGTTGGTGAGCCCCACGGGCTTCATCGGGCCCCAGCGCAGGGTCTCGCGGCCGCGCTGCGCCATGACCTCGATCGGCAGGCAGCCGTCGAAATAGGGCGTGCCCTCCCATTCCTTGAACTCGGTGGTCTCGGCGGCGAGCAGCGCGTCGATGAAGGCCTCGTACTGGTCGCGGTCGAGCGGGCAGTTGATGTAGTCCGCGCCGGTGCCGCCCGGACCCGCCTTGTCGTAGCGCGACTGGAACCAGGCCACTCCCATGTCGATCGAGTCGAAATGCACGATCGGGGCGATGGCGTCGAAGAAGGCGAGCGCGTCCTCCCCCGTCAGCGACTGGATGCCGACGGCGAGCGCGGGCGAGGTCAGCGGGCCGGTGGCGATGATGACGCTGTCCCACTCCGCCGGAGGCAGGCCGGCGATCTCGGCGCGGTCGATCGTGACCAGCGGATGGGCTTCGAGCGCGGCGGTGACGGCTTGCGAGAAGCCGTCGCGGTCGACCGCGAGCGCGCCGCCGGCCGGGACCTGATGCGCGTCGCCCTTGTCCATGATCAGCGAGCCGAGCCGGCGCATCTCCCAATGCAGCTGGCCGACGGCGTTGGAGAGCGCGTCGTCCGAGCGGAAGGAGTTGGAGCAGACGAGTTCCGCCAGCCCTTGCGTCTTGTGGGCCTCGGTGCCGCGGACGGGCCGCATCTCGTGCAGGATGACGGGGACGCCGGCCTGGGCGATCTGCCAGGCGGCCTCGGAGCCGGCGAGACCGCCGCCGATGATGTGAACGGGTTCCATCCCGCGGATGTGTCGCCACCCGCCGCCGCCGTCAAGGGAAGCGGGGCCCGAAACGCAAAATGCCCGCCTTGCGGCGGGCATTCGCTCTGCGACCGGTCGCCGCGAGGGAGGATCGCGGCTCCGGGAGAGACTACTCGGCACCCCGCCTCAGCGGGGCGAAAGCCTCTTCAGACGGCCGCGTGGGTGCGGGCGACGAAGGGGATCTCGGTGCGCGACAGGCCGAGATCGTCGAGCTCGCGGTCGGTCAGGCGGGAGAGCTCGCGAACGGTCTCGCGATAGCGCAGATAGGCGCGGATCTTGGCGGCGATCATGGTGACGAACATGGTGGCAATCCTACTAGGTTTCCGGAGCGGGTCGGTGCCCACAGCGATGAATTCGTTGTGCGCTGCATATAAGTGAGCCAGCGCGCCCGCAACAGAGGCATGGAGTCAGCTCCGTCATGCGTCTGAGGTATGAACCATTCGCAATTGCTTCACTTTTGCCGTCTCGCCCGCGCCCAGCGGTTAACGACCCGGTAAGCTTCGCAAGATTTCTGCCTGATCCTTGTGCATTCTCGCGGCGCCGGTCGGGTGGTCAGGCCAATTTGCCGCCCCGATGGGCATCTACGGCGCCTTAACGATGCTGCGCTGCACCTAAGGGTCGATTCACCCTGTTTCGCGGCGCTCGGTGCCCTTCGGGTCCGGAAACGGGGCCGGGCGGCGCGAATCGGCCGCCCGGCGGGGTCTCATTCGCAATGGGCCAGATGCCGCGATGCAGCGGTGACGCCGGCGAGCGAGAATTCGTAGCTCGTCGCATTGCCGCGGGCGGAGCGCGCTTCCAGCGCCATGACGCGGCCGGCGCGCATCGCCGCCAGCAGCTCCGGCTCGCGCTCGATCCGGCGCAGCCAGGCATGGCTGCCTTTCGTGATCATGCGGAAGGTCTCGTCGCCGATGGTGACGGTGACCTCGGAGCCGTCCTCGAAATCATAGCCGGCCTGCAGGCTCGATTCGGTCGCCTGCGGCGTCTCGGCCTCCTTGACGAAGAAATAGACCTCGCCATGGCGCAAGCTCGCGGGTTCGGCGCTGGCGGGCGTGGCGAGGATGTAACAGCTGCGCGCCTCGCCCTCGCCGAAGGCGGCGGCGGTCCAGCTGCCGAACTGGCCGAGCGGAGTGGCGGTGGCGGCGGCGGCCGGCAGGGGGGCGAGGCCGAGCGCGGCGGCGATGAGGGCGGCACGGGTGGCGAGGATCGTCATCCTGTCTCCTTTCGGGTGAAGCGGGCAGGGTGGGAAGGTAGCGGTTAACGAGGCGTGACCATGGCGACAGATGGTTCGGCGCTCCCTGTCATTGACGGGGGAGGCTCACCCACGATCCTGCGCGATCTCGGCGGCGACACGCTCCTGCGCCTGCGCCAGCGCGGCGTCTGGCTTCATCCCGGCGGCGCCGTTCTGGATCATGTAGCCGGCGAGGCGGCGGTCCTGGTCGGGCAGGGCCTGCATGAAGCCGTGGAGGCAGGCCGCGTCGTCGCGCTTGCAGCTGCGGCCGCGCTGGCAGGCCTTGTCGGTGCAGTCGCGCCAGACCTCGAGGATGTCGCCCATCTTCCTGAGAAGGTCGCGGCGGATCTGCTGGGTGCGGTGGAAATTGGCGATGTGCTCGGGCGAGAAGCCGGAGGGTTCCTTGCGGGTCATGATCGTCTCCCTGCGGGGAGGGGGGCGAGCGCCAGCCCCCGCCCGCTGTTGCAGCGTCGGTGATCGAACGGGGCTGGCGGAGCGCCGCGGGGCGCTTGGGTCGAGGTCCGCAACCGTTGAGCCAGGTCGCGGCGCGGCGGGATTGAGCCACCCGCCGCACGCCCCCCGGCGCTCCGCCTTCGGCGATTTTGGGCTTCGGGCCGCGCTTATCGGGTCGAAAGCCATCCTCCGCCGCGAGCCCTTGGGCGCCAGTTCCCCTCATCGGGTTGTCGCGCCGTCCGGCATGGGACGAAGGCGT
>LSIG01000040.1 GCA_001556125.1 Rhizobiales bacterium CCH10-E5
CGCCAGCCCCCGCCCAGCCGACCATCGGCACCGCGGTGGAGCCCACCCCGGTGCAGCCCGGTCCGCCGCCCGCCACGCAGCAGGCTGCCTTGCGCCTCTCGGCCCAGTTCGCCGGCGACCGCCGGCCGATCCGCTCCGGCCTGGTCTGGCGCATCCTGACCGAGACCGCAGACGGCTCGCCGCCACGCATCGTCGCGCGCTCGACCGATGCCGAGCCGCTCTTCTCCCTCGATCCCGGCACCTATCTGCTGCACGCCGCCTATGGCTTTGCCAGCGGCACCAAGCGCATCTCGCTCGGCCCGCAGGGCCTGCGCGATCAGGTCGCGATCAGTGCCGGCGGCCTGTCGCTCGGCGGCTCGATCGGCGATGCTCCGATCGCACCCGCCCAGCTGGCTTTCCAGATTTTCGTACCGCTGCAGGGCAATTCGGAAGGCCGTCTCGTTACCAATGCCCGCGGCGGCGAGATGATCCGGCTGCCGGAGGGCACCTATCACGTCGTCTCGACCTATGGCGATTCCAACGCGATCCAGCGCGCCGATGTGAAGGTCGAGTCGGGCAAGGTGACCGATGCGACGCTGCATCACCGCGCGGCGCGCGTAACGCTCAAGCTCGTCGCCGCGCCCGGCGGCGAGGCCTTCGCCGGTACCGCCTTCAGCGTTCTCACACCGGGCGGCGACGTCATCCGCGAGGCGATCGGCGCCTTTCCGCAGGTCATACTGGCCGAGGGCGATTACGTCCTGATCGCGCGGCAGGAGGGGCAGGTCTTCTCGCGCGACTTCAAGGTGGAGTCCGGTCTCGACCGCGACATCGAGGTGCTGGCCCGCTGAATTCCGCCCGCCGCCGTCAGTTGGTCGCCTTGGGCAGGGCGCCCGTAACGGCGGCCTCGACGCCGTCGGCGATGCGGATGGCGAGGCAGCGATAGGCCGACTCGACCAGCTCCGTACCGTTCATCCCGATGAGCTCTTCGGGCGTGAAGCGGCGTGAACTCGCCCAGTCCCGCATCATCCGGTAGCGCGGGAAGACCGCCACGGCATGCTCGTCGGCGGTGCGCTTCAGCACGGCTCGGTAGTCGTCGTAATGGGGATAGCGCCCTTCCCGAGGCATCCAGGGCAAATCCATCATGACAAGGTCGATCCCCGCCGACTGGACCTTGCGGATGCCCTTCTTCAGGATCTTGGCGAGCTTCTCCTCGCCGATGTGATTGACCACGTCGTTGGCGACGGTCTGCCAGATGACGAGGCTCGGTGCCTGCTCGATGACATCCGGCTCCATCCGCATCAGCATCTCGTAGGCGGACTGCCCGCCGACACCGCGATTGACCACGCGGATCTCCGCTTGTGGCAGGCGTCGCCGCAGCTCCTCCTCCAGCACGGTCGGATAGCTTTTATCGGAGCTGCTGGCGCCGGCGCCGGCGGTGGTCGAGGAGCCGATCGCGACGATGGTCAGCTTGCCGGTCTCGCGCAGCGTCTGGACCGCCTTGGGCAGAGCCGGCCGAAACGGCGTCCCCGTCGCCCCATCGCGACAGCGCTGGTCGCCGGCCGGCGGCGGCACGACCGGGCTCGCCAGCGCCGGTGCCAGCGCCGCGGCAGCGATCAGTGCGACTGCGGCGAAGCCTGTCGCGACGGCGCGGCGGAACGGCCGGCGGCGATCGTGAGCGACTGATACCACGTCAGGAACATCCCCAACCCCACCAGGATCGTAACCCCGATGAGGCAAACGAGCAATTGCGGCCCCACCGCAAAGCCGGTTTCGGCCATCACGATCTGCCCGGCGATGGACAGAACCGTCCCGGCGCAGAAGACGTCGAGCGAATGGCGCCCGACGATCGCCAGCACGCGGCCCGCCGCGAAGCGCAGCAGCCCGGCGCCTGCGGGCAGGAACCGCATCGCCAGCCAGGCCAGCGCCAGCACATGCAGCACGCGGCTCCAGGCGAGATTGGTCTTGTCGGAGCCGAGTTGCACCGAGTCGAACCAGTCGTTGAGTGCGGCGATCCCCGTCGGATTGCCCGTCGCCGTCTTGGCGAAGACAGCAAACAGCACATAGCCGAGTGCCAAAGCGTCGAGCCAGCGCAGTCGCGGCAGTTCGAGCCCACCCTGGATGGCGCGGCCAATGACGACACCCAGCGTGAACACGAGCTGCCAAGCGAAGGGATTGAAGAACCAGCCGGCGCCATGGACATTCGGAAAGTTCAGCCCGAGCCAGAGCGCGCTCTGCCAGATGCCGAGCGAGAGCAGCACGGCTCCGAGAGGGCTCAGCCGCACGGCCAGATACAGGAGCGGAAACAGGCCGAGCAGGACGATGTAGAGCGGTAGAATGTCCAGATAGGCGGGTTGGTAGCGCAGCGTCAGCACGTCGATCAGCGCCGCGAGCGTGTCGCTGAAGAAGGGCTGGATGTTGATCGCTTCGATGTAGAGCGGGTTCTGCGTCCGCGTCACCGCCGCGGCCACCACGCCACAGACGACGATGAAGAGCGCCAGATGGGCGATGTAGAGGGTCCAAAGCCGGGCGCCGATCTTCAGCGCACCGACCGTCAGCCCTTGTCGCTCGATCAGATTGCCATAGGCCAGCGTCGCCGAGACGCCGGCCAGCAGCACGAAGGCGTCCGCCCCGTCCGAGAAGCCGAAATTATGCGGCATCCACGCGGCGATGACATTGCCGGGCATGTGATTGATGAAGATGACCAGCAGGGCCAGCCCGCGGATCACGTCGATACGGGCATCACGGCCCGCAGACGCGGCCGTCCCGCCCGGGCCACGGCCCAGGAGCAGAAAGCGCGACAGGGCGGACAGCTGCTGCACCACAAGAATCCGGCGAAGGGTACGGGGCGAACGCGAGGCCGGCGCTGCGGGTTCCCCCGACATGAACAAGCGCGCGGACTTCGTTCATGTGGCGTTCATAAAAGGCGCAGGGTTAAGGGTCACTAAACATCGCTTCACAAGCGCGTGTCGGGGCGTGACCGCGGGCCGTGAAGAGAAGCCCGTTGGCGAGGCGCTGCCTCTCAGTAGGGCGGCTCGGCATAGACCAGCTTGCCGTCGATCAGGAGGCGCTTGATCGCGGCGGTTCCGTCGCCGGCCACGGCGGCGACGACCTCGATCCGGGCCTTCGGCGTGGTCTCGATCCGCCGGCCTTCGCCCTGCGGCACGAAATAGCTTTCGAGCCCATAGGCGACACGCAGGCGCCCCGCGCCGGCAGCGCAGTCAGCCTGCCCGGCCTCGTTCAATGCGCAGGCGCCGGTGGACTGGACCCGCCCGGCGATGACCACCTCGCCTTCGCCCGCGGCCGGACGCGCCGCGGCGACCGCCTTGGCCTGGGCGAAGCCCTCGGCATCGCGGACCAGCGTCACATAGACGGCGTCGCCACGGCGCAGACCTTTCGCCTCGCCGGGAGCGGCCGCGACGGTGCTCATCGGATAGGCCAGCACGACATAGTCGCCGCGGAACAGGTCGCGCGGATCGACCGGCACCGTCCGCAACCTGACCTCCTGGCCACCGCGCAGGATCGCGGCGCGGCTCTCGACGAGGGCCAGCAGCCCGCCGCAGAGCAGCAGCATCGCCGCCAGCATCCGCCCGATCACCGGGACCCGCGCCAGCAGCGCATCGGCGCTCGGCAGCCTTGGCACGGACGGGGTCATGGCGCAGCCTCCGCCGCCGGCCGCGCCAGCCTGGCGAAGAGCCGCCTCGCGCCGCTGGCGAGGCCGAGCAGAACGCCGCCGGCCACCAGGAAGAACAGCGACTGGTCGAGCAGCGTGCCGATCGTCTGCCAGAGCAGGATCAGGATCGCGAGGCCGAACATGCCCGAGCCCGCCAGCGTCAGTCGGCGAACCCCGCCGGTGACGCCCGCACCGACGAGCGCGATCGCCGAGCCCAGCACGAGGCTCGCCACCACCACCTTGCCCGGCAGGCCGGTGGCGAGCCCGCTCCAGAACACCAGCGGCACGACGAGGCCGAGGACCAGCGCCAACGCCAGCGGCCAGGCGAATCGCCGGTCGCGGGCGAGCCCGGCAAAGGCGGCGATGGCGGCGAGCGCCGCAGCATAGGCCGCGTAATTGGCCCAGAAGGCGCGGCCGGCACGCGAGCCGTGCAGGTCGAGGATGCGGATCAGCTCGAAATCGAGCATCAGCACGAAGCCGAACAGCCCCCAGGGCAGGCAGCAGCCGAGCAGGGCCAGCCCGCCGCGGTCGAGCGCGATGGCGCCCAGCGCGACGAAGGCGGCCGAGATCGCCAGCCCATAGGCGAGCAGGCCGTAGTCGAAGCCGCGGCCGATCCAGTCACCCGGCACCATCACCAGCCAGAACGCAAGGGACAGCACGGCGAGGTGATGGACGAGGCGATTCGGCCGCCCCCAGGCGAGCCAGAGCGCGGGCAGGTAGAGCAGGAAGTAGCTGCCCTGCAGCGTGCCCTGGCTCTCCTGCCAGCGCCCGCCGCTCCAGGCGCAGAGCGCGACGAAGGCCACCACCAGCGCGCCGTTCGAGCCCATCAGAGACGCGACGGCGAGCCCTCCCAGCGCCACCATGAGCGCGCCTGCCGGCCAGTCCGCCGGCAGATGATACATCTGGCCGATCAGCGCGATTCCTGCCGCGAAGATCAGCACGGCGCAGGTGGCGGCGGCATCCGCGCCCCCGGCCGAGCCCCGGCGCTCCAGCCGCGCCGCGATGGCGAGCGCCCCGACGACACCCGCCAGGATCATGGCGAGCTTCACCAGCCGCGGCATCGCCTCCCAGTTCGCCGCGACGAAGGCGGCGATGCTGGCGGCGATCAGAAGTCCACCGAACAGGCCGAGCAGCGCCGGCAGCCGGAAGCCGCCCTCTGCGGCGACGGAACGGCGGATGGCACCGGCGGACTCTGCCGTCAGCAGCCCCTCACCGACCCAGCGTGTCAGATCGGCCTCGAGCCGCTTGCGATAGGACCCCGTCAGCATGGCCGGCAGTCTGGCATGGGAGGGTCACGTCTGGCGATAGGGCGCCGTAGGCGCGTCATGCTCGGGCTCGACCCGAGCATCTCGTGCAGGACCATCTCGTACCAGACCCTCGCCTGCGAGAGCTTCTCGGGTCGGCGCCGCGCGCCGCCCGAGAATGACGCCCGATCAGCCCGCAGCCTTCGCCGCGCGGGCCGCTTTCACCCGCTTCAAATCCGGCGGCGTGCCTTCGTCCAGCATCGCCTCCAGCATCGCGTCGAGGCTCATCACCGTCTGCGCCTGGCTGCCGAGGCGGCGCACGGTGACGGTGCGCTCCTCCGCCTCGCGCTTGCCGACGGCCAGGATCACCGGGACCTTGGCCAGCGAGTGCTCGCGCACCTTGTAGCTGATCTTCTCGTTGCGCAGGTCGGCACGCGCCCGCAGGCCCGCCGAGAGGCAGGCCATGGTCACGTCCTCGGCGTAAGAATCCGCCTCGGAGGTGATCGGGCAGACCAGGATCTGCTCGGGCGCCAGCCAGAGCGGGAAATGCCCGGCGAAGTTCTCGATCAGGATGCCGGTGAAGCGCTCCAGCGAGCCGCAGATCGCGCGATGGACCATGACCGGCTGCTTCTTCTCGCCGTCCGAGCCGATATAGAAGGCCCCGAACCGCTCCGGCAGGTTGAAGTCGACCTGCGTCGTGCCGCACTGCCAGTCGCGGCCGATGGCGTCTCGAAGCACGTATTCGAACTTCGGCCCGTAGAAGGCGCCCTCGCCCGGATTGATCTCGGTCTTGATCCGCCCGCCGGACTGGCTCGCGATCTCGATCAGGACGCGGTTCATCACATCCTCGGCGTGGTCCCAGAGCGCGTCCGAGCCGACGCGCTTCTCGGGCCGCGTCGAGAGCTTGATGACGAGGTCGTCGGTGAAGCCGAAATCCTCATAGACCGAGAGGATCAGGTCGTTGATCTTCAGGCACTCGGCCGCGAGCTGTTCTTCCGTGCAGAAGATGTGCGCGTCGTCCTGCGTGAAGCCGCGCACGCGCATAAGCCCGTGCAGCGCGCCCGAGGGCTCGTAGCGGTGGACATTGCCGAATTCCGCCAGCCGGATCGGCAGATCGCGATAGCTCTTCAGACCGTGCTTGAAGATCTGCACATGGCCGGGGCAGTTCATCGGCTTCAGTGCGAAGACCTTCTGGTCCTTCGTCGCGTCGTTCGGGTTCTCGAAGGCCGAGGCCGACTTCACCGCGAACATGTTGTCCTGGTACCAGCCCCAATGGCCCGACGTCTCCCAGAGCGACTTGTCGAGGACCTGCGGCGCGTTGACCTCCTCGTAATCGGCGGCCAGCCGGCGGCGCATATAGGTCAGGATCTCCTGGAACAGCCGCCAGCCCTTGGAGTGCCAGAACACGACGCCCGGCCCCTCCTCCTGGAAGTGGAACAGGTCCATCTCCCGGCCGAGCTTGCGGTGATCGCGCTTCTCCGCCTCCTCGATCTGCTTGAGATGGGCGTCGAGTTCGTCCTGCTTCGCGAAGGCCGTGCCGTAGATGCGCGTCAGCATCGCGTTGTTGCTGTCGCCGCGCCAATAGGCGCCGGCCACCTTCATCAGCTTGAAGGCGGTGCCGACCTTGCCGACCGAGGTCATGTGCGGGCCGCGGCAGAGGTCGATCCACTCGCCCTGCTTGTACATCTTCAGGGTCTGGTCTTCCGGAATCGCATCGACCAGCTCGACCTTGTAGGCCTCGCCCTTCTCGGCGAAGAAGGCCTTCGCCTGGTCGCGGCTCCACTCTTCCTTGGTGAAGGGGGCGTCCCGGGCGATGATCTCGCGCATCTTCTTTTCGATCACCGGCAGGTCGTCGGGCGTGAAGGGCTCGTTGCGGGCGAAATCGTAGAAGAAGCCGCCCTCGATCACCGGGCCGATCGTCACCTGCGTCCCCGGCCAGAGCGCCTGCACGGCCTCCGCAAGAACATGCGCGCAGTCGTGCCGGATCAGTTCGAGCGCGCGCGGATCCTCCCGCGTCAGGAACTCGATCTTCGAATCCTTCGCGATCGGATCGCCGAGATCGACGACGACGCCGTCCAGCGCCATGGCGACGGTGCGCTTCAGCAGCGAGGGAGAAATGCCGCCGGCGATCTCCTTGCCGGTGATGCCGGCCGGAAATTCACGCTTCGCGCCATCGGGAAAGGTCAGGGAGATCGTCATCGATCGTCGCTCCTGCTCACTCGGGGATACGAACCCCGTAAGACAAGGCCGGATACTGGGGATGGCTGGACCAGGGCTGGACCGGCACGGCGCTGTCCGTATCCGGGGAAGGACAGGGCCGGGAGCGCTCCGCCTATACGAGCACGCCGCGGCAGGCAATCGGCAGCGGCATCGAAAGAGCGGGCCCGGCCGGCCGGGTACCTGTCCGTTTCGTCACGATCCGCTCACGGCCCGGCAAAGCGCCGTCCGCAGAATGGCCATCGTCGCGCCACCCCGTCGCCACAGGAGACATTCCGCCATGCCGACCCTCCGCAGCGCCGCTCTCGCCGGACTCCTGCTCGCCGCCGCCACCGCGCCGCTCGCTGCGCAGGACCGCAACGCCATGCGTGAGGCCTGCGGCCAGGACGTCGCGCGCCTCTGCCCTGGCGTGAAGCCGGGCGGCGGCCGCATCATCGCCTGTTTCAAGGAGAAGGCGGCCGAGCTGTCGCCGGGCTGTCGGAGCGCCCTGCAGCAGGCGCAGGCGCAGCGCTGACCGTGGCCTTGGCACCCTCGGCCGGCGGCGCGTTCACGCCGCGCCAGCGACCATAGGACCAGGGCCGGTACCAGGCGGCATCGGGCGGCAGTTCCTCGCAGACGAGATCGATGCCGCTGGTGCCGAGCGGTGTGCAGCGGCAGATCCGCGCCACGCCGATCCAGCCGCCGCGCCAGAGTCCGTAACGCTGGATCGCCTCGTCGGTATAGGTCGAGCAGCTCGGCCAGTGCCGGCAATGCCGCCCGACGAGCATCGACAGGCTGAGCTGGTAGCCGCGGATTGCCCAATGCGCGGCACGACGCGGCGCCCGCTTGACAGCGGCGGCCTGCGCGAAAAGACGTGACAATCCCTGCCGCGATGCCATTTCATCCCGCCCGTCGTTCCAGCCGAGATTCGCCATGTATCGCCCCGCCCTGCGCCTTGCCTCGTCCGGCCTGAGAACCATCGCGCTCGGCCTCGCCATGGCCTCTTGCCTTGCGGCGGCGCCGGCGGGCGCCCAGCAGCGCAGTAACCTTCTCTGGCTCGAGCCCGGCAAGATCGACCTCGCCGCGATCGTCGGCCTGCCGCCGGCGATGAATTCGCCCGAACAGAAACGGGAGTTCGACGAGGTTCTTCAGATCACCCTGAACCGCACGCCAGAGCGCGAGAAGGCGGCGATCGCCGACCAGTACCAGACGCTGGCTCGCTTCCTCGAAGGCGCCGACATCCCCTTCGCCGGCAACGAGCACCGCGAGGTGCGGCTGCTCTATCGCGAGGCGCAGATCGAGCTCGGCATCGTGCTGCTCGGCGTGCGCCGCCTGACGAACCGCCAGCGCCCCTTCACGGTGTGGAACAAGGTCCGCGTCAAGCCGTGCCCCGGCGGGCGCCCGGAAGGGACCTCCTTCCCGGCCGGCCATGCGGCGACGGCTGCGCTCTATGCGGAGCTGCTCAGCACCGCCGCCCCGGAACTGGCCGAACGGCTCGAGCAGCGGGTCAAGGACTATGGCGAGAGCCGCCTCGTCTGCGGCTTCCATTACCGGAGCGATCTCGCCGCGGGCGACAAGGCCGGCCGGGCCGTGGCCAAGGCCCTGCTCGCCGACCGCGCCTTCCGGGCCCGCTTCGACGAGACGCGGGCCGAGACGCGACTGGCGCTCGGCCTGAAATAGACGGATTTCCGCGCGCTCACGCGACGGCGGCGGCCTGTCGCCGCTGCTCGATCTGGCCGATCGCATCAACGACCGCGTCGAAGGTTAGCAGCGTCGAGGCGTGGCGCGCCTTGTAGTCGCGCACCGGCACCAGCACGGCGAGATCGGCCCATTTGCCCTCGGGCGGATCGGCCTCCTCCTTGAGGATGGCGCGGGCCTGCTCGCGAACGCGCCGAAGCTCCTCGGCCGTCGACCCGACGACGTGCCGGGCCATGATCGAGGACGAGGCCTGGCCCAGCGCACAGGCTTTCACGTCATGGCCGAAGCCGGTGACGACATCGCCCTCCATGGTCAGATCGACCGTCACGGTCGAGCCGCAGAGACGCGAATGGGCCCTCGCGGTCGCGTCGGGCGCGGGCAGCCGTTCGAGCAGCGGGATATTGGCCGCCAGTTCGAGGATGCGCTTGTTGTAGACGTCGCTCAGCATGTCGTGATCTCCGCCGGGGTGGAGAGACCGGCGCCTGATCTCCAATATAGGGTGCGGTCGCAGCCGGGGGGAGAGCACAGATGAGCGCAGCGGCCCCCCGAAAAAATCTCGCTGCCTCGCCCCTGCCCCATGGTCCAGACGGACTCCGGCGGCGTATCAGGATCACGGTAACGGGAGGCGCCACATGAACCCTGTGGTTAAGTCCTTGTCAGTCGAACGGGCCCTGGGCCCCTCAGCCGACAAGTTTCTGATCAAGCAGCCGACGCAGGAACAGGCCGAAGAGGCCGTCCGGACCCTGCTCCTCTGGGCCGGGGACGATCCCTCGCGCGAGGGCCTGCAGGACACGCCCCGGCGCGTCGCGAAGGCCTACAAGGAGTTCTACAAGGGCTATGACGAGGATGCGGCCGAGATCCTCGACCGCGTCTTCGAGGAGGTCGAGGGCTATCGCGACATGGTCCTCGTCCGCGACATCCCGTTCTACTCCCATTGCGAGCATCACATGGTGCCCTTCGTGGGCAAGGCCCATATCGGCTACTATCCGGCCAAGGGCGTTGTGGGCCTCTCCAAGCTCGCCCGCGTCGTCGATGTCTATGCACGCCGCCTTCAGACGCAGGAGACGATGACGGCGCAGATCGCCGACGTGATCGACAGCGTACTGAAGCCGCGCGGTGTCGCCGTGCTGATCGAGGCGGAGCATATGTGCATGTCGATGCGCGGCGTGCAGAAGCAGGGCTCCTCGACCATGACGACGCGCTATACCGGCGTCTTCAACGAGCCCTCGGAGCAGGTGCGGTTCTTCACCATGGTCAAGTCGCCGGGCCTTTGAGCCTCAGCCTTTCCGATTGGTCCGCGCAGCGGACGGTTCTACAAGGGCGCATCTGCAAGGATGCGCCCTTCTCGTTCCGGAGCCCGGCATGCCGCTCTTCCCCGCCGCCCCCGACAAACAGGCCCTCGAGGAGGGCACGACGCTTTCGCCGCGCTTCGACGCCAACGGCCTCGTCACCTGCGTTACCACCGATGCCACGACCGGCGAATTGCTGATGGTGGCGCATATGAACGCCGACGCGCTCGCCCGCACCATCGAGACCGGCGAGGCCTGGTACTGGTCGCGTTCGCGCGGCGAGCTCTGGCACAAGGGCGCGACCTCCGGCCAGATCCAGACCATCGTCGAGATGCGGGTCGATTGCGACCAGGACGCGCTCTGGCTGAAGGTGAAGGTCGCCGGCGACGGCGGCTGCTGCCACACCGGGCGTCGCTCCTGCTTCTACCGGGTGCAGCCACTGCGCGAGGACGCCGCCGAACCGCTGCGTTTCGTCTGACCCGCCGGTCCGCCCCCGCGGGTGACGGTTTCCTCATGCTTCCCCATCACCCTGCCGAAGCCGTCACGCGGCGGACACGAAGCGCTGGCAGGCCCCTTGCCTGCGTGCACGGGAAGAGCGATCGCGGGGATCGAAACGATGAACGACGCCAGCATGGCCAGCACAGCCGTCAACGGGCGGCCGAAGATCGGGCTCGCCCTTGGCGGCGGCGCGGCGCGCGGCTGGGCTCATATCGGCGTGCTCGAAGTGCTGACGGAGGCCGGCCTGAAGCCGGACGTCATCGCCGGCACCTCCATCGGCGCGGTCGTCGGCGGCTGCTTCGCCGCCGGCAAGCTCGGTGAACTGACCGAATTCGCCACCGGCCTGACCAAGCGCCGCGTCGTCGGTCTGATGGATTTCCATATCGGCGGCGCCGGTCTGATCGGCGGCGGGCGGCTCAAGCGGCTGCTGGAGCGCGATCTCGCCGGCCAGCGCATCGAGGGCCTGCCGACGCGCTTCGTCGCGATCGCGACCGAGTTGGGCACCGGCCATGAGATCTGGCTGACGCAGGGCCCGCTCGTCGATGCGCTCGGCGCTTCCTATGCGCTGCCCGGCGTGTTTGACCCCGTCAAGCTCGGCGGCCGCTGGCTGATGGACGGCGCGCTGGTCAATCCCGTGCCGGTGACGGCGGCGCGCGCGCTCGGCGCCGACATCGTGATCTGCGTCAATCTGACCAGCGATCTGGCCGGCCGCGGCACCATCATCCAGCAGCATGCGGCCGACCCCGATCCCGAACTCGTACCGGAACTCGACGTCCGCCCGACCTCGCGCTGGCTCGGCGGCATCACCGGCGCGGCGCGGCGCGTGCGCGGTCTGGTCGGGCGCCAGGGCGAGGCGAGGCCCGGCCTCGCCGGCGTCATGATCGACGCCTTCAACATCACGCAGGATCGCATCTCGCGCTCGCGCCTCGCGGGCGATCCGCCGGACGTGATGATCGGCCCCAAGCTCGGCCGCACCGGCCTGTTCGATTTTCACCGCGCCCAGGAGACGATCGAACTCGGCCGCCAGGCGACGCGCCGCTGCCTCGAGGAGATCGAGACGGCGATCGCCGGCAGCCGCCTCTCGGCCTGAGGCGCGCGTCGAAGCCTCAGGCCATGGCGATGTAGTCGCGCATCGCCCGGCTCTCGGCCTCGATCGCGGCGACGCGGTGCTTGACCACGTCGCCGATCGAGACGAGCCCGACCACGCGGCCGTTCTCGACCACGGGTACGTGCCGGAAGCGGCCCGAGGTCATGATCTCCATCAGCTCGTCGACGCTGGTCTGGCTGCGGCAGGTCACAACCTTCGCCGTCATCGCGCGCGAGACCGGACTGTCGAGGGCCGCCGCGCCGCTCTCGCCCAGCGCGCGGATGATGTCGCGCTCCGAGAGGATGCCGACCAGCGCCCCGTCGGCGCCCATCACCACGACAGCGCCGATGCGCCGCTCGCTGAGTGTCCGCACCGCCTCGCCCAGCGTGCGGTGCGGCTGGACGGAGATGACCTCGCGTCCCTTGTCTCCCAGAAGCTGCTCGACATTCATGGCGTCGTCCTCCTTGCGGTGGCGCCGTTGCCCGGCGCGCGGGTTCGTCCTGCCCCCGTCGGCCGGGCCGGACTCGACCGTCCGGCGAGACCGCGGGAACGCAGCGAAGACGACGAGTGTGGGCGAAGACTAAAGCACAGGCAAGGCGACGGGAAAGGAGGCTCTAGCGCCGGACGACACCCCGGTCGAACAGCGGAAACAGCAGCAGCCCGGCCAGAAAACCGCCGATATGCGCCTCCCAGGCGATGCTGGTCTCCTCGCCCAGAATCGGCACCAGCCCGGCCCCGAACAGGATGTTCGTCGCAAACCAGACGAGGATGAACAGCATGGCGCGCGAATTCTGCCAGAGCTGCCCGATCGGCTCGGCGGGGATCGCCTGCACCACCGCATCGTCGGCGAGCGAGCCGAAGCGCAGGCCCGGCGCGAAGACGAAGCGGATCGCTGCGGCGGTCGCGCCGGAAACGGCGGCCGAGGCGCCCACCAGCGGCAGCACGTCGAGTTCGCGGGCGAACCAGTGCAGCAACGCGCCGCCGATCGTCGACAGCCCCATCAGGCTCAGGAAGCGCCCGGCCCCCAGCCGCCTCGCGACCGGGCTGCCGAAGGCCGCCAGCCAGACAAGATTGGTGACGAGGTGAAGCCAGGATCCATGCAGGAGCCCATAGGTCAGCAGCGTCCAGAGCCGCGGCCCGCCATCGGCCAGCAGCAGCCGCACGAGTTGCAGCCGGCTGGCGACGTCCTGGCCGGTCGCCGAACCCGCCACCGCCGAAACCATCTCCTCGAGCCGCTCCGGCGACAGCCACAACGTCGCACGCGCCGGCACGAAGGCCAGCCAAGACAGCAGCATGTAGTCCTCATAGGCCGGCAGCAACGAGCGCAGGCCCTGGATCGCCGCCAGGATCACGGCGAGCCAGACGATGACGGCGGGAAGATTAAGGATCGGCTCGCGCTGGGTTGGAGCGGGATGGCCGGGAGCGGGATGGGACATGCGCGCCAACCCTTGCCGAAGGCGCCGGCTCTGGCAAGCGATCAGACCGGGCGGACGACGGAAAAAGGGGAGCGGCGGGCGCCGCTCCCCTTTCACCCGGCGGTGCGGGCGCAAGGTCGTTAACCCCGCGACGCGTCACGTCCCCACCGGCCCCTCCGAACGCCGCCCAAGCCGGCAACGAAATCTAAAATTTGATAATCATTTTAGTCGGTTATCCACAATCGAAAGGTCCTGTTAACCCTAATGCACCGTTCACCCGAACAGCGAGCGGCGGGCGTGGCAAGACGGCATGACGCCTGCGTCCTTCGCCGACCGAAGGGCCGATTCGTCCCGCCACCTGACGGTTCTGCGCCATCGCGGGACGATGGGCAGGGGTCCGGGCAAGAGGCCGCAGCACTGGGTACCGGAATGAAGAACACAAGCACTCGCCTCGTCTTCGAGTACTGGGACGCTCTCCGTGGAGAGCGCTCGGCGCCCGAGCGCGGCGAAATCGAGCCCGGCGCCCTGCGCCATGCGCTCGCCGACACCTTCGTTCTGGAGAATGAACCCATCGGACCTGTCTTCAGGCTTGCGGGCACGCGGCTTTGCGCCCTCTTCGGTCAGGAGTTGAAGGGTCGCGCCTTCAGCGCCCTGTGGCCCGATGTGGGATCCCAGACCGAGATGCGCCGGCTGACCCAGACGGTCATGGACGAAAGCGCCGGCGCCGTCGCCGGGATGGCGGCCGAGACGGCGACCGGGGCACCGGTCTATCTCGAACTGCTGCTGCTGCCGCTGCGCTATCGCGGCCGGACCCATGCCCGGATGCTGGGCGCCCTCTCCGCCTCCGCGGCCCCGGAATGGCTTGGCCTCGACACCATCGAGTCGATGCGGATGATCTCGCTGCGCATGCTCTGGCCCGGAATCTCGCTGCGGCAGCCGGCTGCCACGCCCACGCGCGGCCAGCCGCCGAAATTCATGGTTCTGCCGGGTGGACGCGCCTGAGCTACAACCATGCGTTAACCAGCCCGCCCGTAGGATCGGCGCCGAAAGCAGGCTGACCCTCGATGCTGAGCGCCCTACAACCGCCCCGGACGGCTGCACGCACTGCCGAGCGCAGGCGCCATCATCGTATGAAGGTCGTGCTGCTGGGCCGCTATATGCTGCCCAACCGCATGGAATACCCCTGCCAGTCGATCGACATCTCGCCCGGCGGCGTCCATCTCGCCGCCCCGGCCCGGGCCAATCCCGGCGACCGCGTCATCGTCTACCTGGAACATCTCGGCCGCATCGAGGGCACCTGCGTCCGCACGACGATGGAAGGCTTCGCGATGACGATCACCGCGACCAGCCGCAAGCGCGAGAAGTTCACCGCCCAGCTGACCTGGCTCGCCAACCGCGAGGAGCTCGGCCTGCCGGAGGACCGCCGCCACGAGCGCATCGTGCCGCGCAACCCGCGCGCCGTCGTCACCATGGAGGACGGTACGGAACATGTCGTCCGCCTGATCGACATTTCTTTGTCCGGCACCGCCTTCACCACCGATCTCGACCTGCCTCTGAACACGCCGCTGCGCGTCGGCTCGACGCCGGCCAAGATCGTCCGCCGCTTCGACGGCGGCTATGCGGCCGAGTTCCGCTTTCCACTCTCGGCCGACCTTCTCGACGAGAATCTCGAGCTCTGAGCGCCGCCAGAGGCATCCCGCACCGCGTCGATGCTTGCGCCGGCTCAGCGCAGCCGCCATAGCCTGCAGGGTCTGAAACGCTGCAGAACGCGGGCATGGCGTACAAGCTGGTCATCTTCGATTTCGACGGCACGCTCGCCGACACCTTTCCGTGGTTCACGGCCGTGCTGAACGATGTGGCGGCACGCTACCGCTTCCGCCGCGTCGAGGCGCATGAGGTCGACGGGCTGCGCGGCTACAGCGCCCGCCAGTTGCTGGACCATCTCGGCATCAAGCCCTGGAAGCTGCCCTTCATCGCGCGGCACATGCGCCGCCTCGCCACGGATGACGGCGAGCCCGCCCCGCTCTTTCCCGGCTGCGACGCCATGCTGCGCGAGCTGAGCGCCGCCGGTTTCGTGCTCGCCATCGTCAGCTCCAATACGGAACGCAACATCCGCCGCGCGCTGGGGCCGGAGCTGTCCGCATTGTTCAGCCATTTCGCCTGCGGGGCCGGGCTGTTCGGCAAGGCGGCGAAGTTCCGCCAGATCGCGCGGCGCGCCGGCGTCGAACATGACCTCTGCCTTTGCATCGGCGACGAGATCCGTGACGGCGAGGCCGCCCGCGAGGCCGGCATGGCCTTCGGTGCGGTCGGCTGGGGCTTCACCAGCCCCGCGGCTCTCGAGGCGCTGGCGCCGGAGTTCCTGTTCGCGGACAGGGGCGAGATCGTCCCTCGCCTGTTTGCCGGAACGCTCCCGGCTTCAGCGGCCGCGGAACGGTTAATGCATGGTATCCAGGCCAGCCGCGATAATTAACGCGCCCTGAATCCGACCACGGAATTTGCACGAAGCCGTTTTTCCACTGATTTATACTGACTTGAGTCGGCCGACGTCTTCGGCCGATTCGCTACAATTGTTCGCTTTCATTTCAAGCCAAATCCATGAGCCGGCGGCATCGTCCACCCCAGGGACAGAAAGGGGACGACATGCCTATGACTCACCGCCACCTCATCGGGACGGCTTTCGCGATCATCCTGGCGGCCGGCGCCGCTCTTCCGGCTCAGGCCCAGGCGACGGGGGCCATTCCGGTCGCCACGGCGCCCGCCGATGCCTCGGGCGACGCCCGGGCGCCCTATGCCTGGAGCGATCTCTGCCGGCGCAGCCCCGCGGAATGCCGCGTCGATCTCCGCGAGGCCGATCGCGTCGAGATGACGCCGAAGCTCTGGAAGATGATTCTGTCGGTGAACAGCCGGGTCAACCGCGAGATCGAGGCGGTCACCGACGAGGAGCATTGGGGCGTGGTCGATCGCTGGGACCTGCCCGAAGACGGCAAGGGTGACTGCGAGGATTTCGCGCTGCTGAAGCGCAAGCGCCTGGCGGAGGCCGGCGTGCCGCGCCGCGCCATGCCGATGACCGTCGTGATCGACGAGGAGAATGCCGGCCATGCCGTGCTCATGATCCGCACCGACCGGGGCGACTTCATCCTCGACAACAAGCGCAACGCGGTCCTGCCCTGGAGCCAGACCGGCTACGTCTACGTCAAGCGCGAGTCGCAGCTTCGCACCGGCTGGACTTCGCTCGGCGGCGCCCAGACCTCCACCGTCGCCTCGGTGCGCTGAATTTCGTCGCGCCGGGACGGGCGCGACGGCTGAACACGGATCGGTTCCCGGTCCGTCCGGACGGCGAGACTTGGTCACGTCCCCAC
>LSIG01000041.1 GCA_001556125.1 Rhizobiales bacterium CCH10-E5
AACCGGCAATCGCCGATGACCACCCTCAGCTACACCACGCCATGGGACACGACCGGCGTGGTTACCGGGAACGGTCTAGGACGGCGGCTCCAGGCCGCCTCCGAGACGCTCTTCGAACGACCCGCAGCCGCCCGAGAGGGCGGCGCGATCCATGTCAATGGAGCGCGCGGGACGAGGCCGACCAGGCCGGTTTCGAGGAGCATACGAAGGCCGGCGAGAGCCCGGCCGGAGCCCGTCGGGAGACCCCTCGGAGAGCACGGAGACGAGCGAAAGCGAGGCTCAGCGAAGATGCCTGCTGGACCCGAGAGGGGACTGCAGCAACTTTGCGGTATCGTGCCCTCTTTCTCCCTCCATGTGGGCCTGAAGCGTTGTAGCTCGTCCCCTTGTCAGGCCCAAAACGCTAACCCATTGAAAATGCACGTCGTAGTGCCTCTGCGAAGCCGCCTGCGATGGGTTTTGAGGGACCTTCCCACGGCTCGTTGTAGAGCCGACCTTGGCCGTTGTAGGCCCGTATGGCGAAGCCAAAAAACTGCCGCTTCAAGGTGATTTTGTTTTTGCGGAACGCCCATTTTCGAAATCACCTTGAAATCGGCAATCCGAGGTGATCTTTGACGTTTTTCGACAGAGATTCCCTCGGATCGTGGTCATTGCAGGGAATCCTGCTGAGATCACGGGATTCCCTGAAGTCAAGCGGATTCCGGGGAATCTCGCGCATTGCGGGGAATCCGGGCGATTCCGGGGAATCCGCTCCTGTGAGGGAATCCTCATTCGGGCCGTTTCGGCGTCCGGCCGGAAGTGGTATGATTCCCGACCGTGGTCCCGTCGCTTGAGTCGGGTCCTATGGGCGGCCTTTCGGGCCGCGCGTCAAGGGTCGGGAGTCGTGCCGTGTTCGCAGAGATGAGGGGCGTCGAGGAGGTCAAGCGCGCGCGTCGCGCCGCGGTCCGTTCGGTCGAGATGATCCGCGACGGCTCGCTTGCCGAGCAGGAGGTCGACTTCGCGCGGATGCTCTTCGGCGAGACCGCGGCCGAGGAGAAGCTGGCCGCCTTCGGCCTGCTCGACGATGGCGGGATCTTGGACAACCTGGTCCGTCGCGTCGAGACGATGATCCTGTTCGAGTACCAGCGCCATCGGCCGGTCGCGGCTTTGGCGGAGCAGATCGAGCAGAGGTTCCTCGAGCTTCAACGGGTTCGCGACGAGAAGGCGCAGCGTGGCGAGGTCGCCTTGCCAGCCGGGATGCCGAGGCACGCTCCGCGTCCCGAGCGGCGGGACGTGGCCGAGCGCAACGCGCGCACGAGCCGGTCCGCGAATGCGCGCCTTTTGGCGGTTCATCTTGCGCAGCGGGCGCTCTACGAGGGCCTGAACTTGGCCTTGGCCGAGCTTGTCCGGCGCCAGGCCGATGGCGAGACGCCGCGGACGCTCGAGGACAGCGAGGCGATGCGCGCCTGCTTGGGCCATGGGCCCCTGGCGATGGGGCCCGATCATGTCGCGTCGGCCGAGGTGGCGATCAATCGCCTGCGCAAGGCGCATATGGTTGATCATCCCGAGCGGGGAGAGGCTCCCTACCTCGTCATGGTCGGCTTGTCCGATGGGACGACGCCTGAGGGTCCTGACCCTGAGTTGGCGAAGGTCGTGGGCGTCGCCGCCGAGTGACGGCTTGGCGAATTGCGTTAGGGTAGCGCAGTTCCGAGAGATCCCTGCCGGAACGCCCCTGTTTCCGCTATGTTCTGCACGTGAGTGCCGAATCAAGTTGCGGGAGCGGGGTCATGAGCAGTTCGAATGGTGCGCTTCCCGTCGTGGCGAAGCCTGAGGTTTTCCACAAGGACGGGCGTCGCCTGTTCATCATCGACGGCGAGCCTCGGATCGCGGATGAGGATCTGGCCGAGGATCTTCAGATGGCCAGGAAGCGTAGCATCCGATGGAATCTCATCGACGCGAACCGCGACGGTCTGATGATGCTCGGCTCGATCTTTCAGATCGATCCTCAGGCCCGTCAGTTGTTGCGTCACGATCCTGATGGGGTCGTGCAACCGCCTTTCGATAAGGCTGTTGCTGAGAAGCTCCTCGATCTCTTGAAGATCGAGGGCTTGATCGATCCGTCGAAGCGCGGCGAGAAGCCCAAGATCAACTTCCTGAACGCCGAGCAGGCGAAGTTCCTGATCGTGATGTCAGGCATGCCCAAGGGGCGCGATCTCCTCGTCGACCTGATCAAGCTGGAGAAGGCTTGGCGGGACGGCACGCTTCAGCCGGCCACTCCGGCCGTGCCGCCTCCGCCCGTCGCTCCCGCGGCGCTTCCTCCGCCGCCCCCGCCCCAGCGGGTGACGGGCATCTCGCACGATGGCGTCGTCTACGAACTGGAGGATGGCGTCCTCCACGTCATCGACGAGTCGCTCTATCGGACGGCGGGCTTCGACCCCCGTCGGATGAGGGCGCTCTTCAGCGACCTCTCTGGGGTCGGCCCCGTCCCGGACGCGGCGTCGGTGGAGGGTGCGCTCCTCCTGTCGCTCCGGCACGTCGAGCTCGTGGTCGGCGTGATGCGGCGGGACTTCGGCTCGCCGCCGGGCGTCGGCGTGAACTCGATCGTCGCGACCTTGAGGGACCATGGGGCCGGCTATCTTCAAGTGGTGGCGGGGACGATCATCGACCCCGTCGGTCCCGACGGGGTCTCGCGCCAGTACGCGGCCGGCCGGGCCGGCGGGCCGAAGGTGTTGGCCAAGCCGCCGGTCCCGTTCCTGCGTGGCGACGATCGCCGGCTTCGGATCCGTTTCAGCGTGCTGGCGATGGCGTTCGGGATGTTCGAACGCTCGCTCGCCGAGGAGGTGCGCTTCCATCGCGCCGGTCTGCCGGGCGAGGTCTTCGAGCGTCTCGAGGTCCAGCACGGCGTCGACCTGGCCGCCTTCTACCTCGACGAGGTCCAGGCCAAGGTCCTTGGCGACCTTCTCGGCTTGGACGCCTCTGGCGTCGTCGATCGCCTCTTCGTTGATCAGGTCGAGCTCGAGGTCGACAACCATCGCAAGCGGATGGAGGAGCTTGCGGAGCTGGAGGCCCGTGAGGACGGCGTCCTGTCGAATCCGACGATCACCCAGACGCTGGCTGATCTGAAGGAGAAGGTCCTGGCTCTGTCGTCCCTCCAGGACGACCTTCCCCGTTTGTCGTGCGCGATCGCCGAGATCGGCGGACGCGCCGTTCCGGAGGGCGGCTACTGGCGGCGCCTCGGGCGCGCCTTGTGGGGAAGGTGACGGCCCCATCGTGGGGCGATGCCTGGGAGGCGATGGCGTTGGGGTCGGTCCGTTGAGGATCGGCCCCTTTGCTTTTGGACGCCTTTGCCGGCGGGAGGGCTGTTCCGTCAACCCGCAGGCTGTGAAGCAGTTGACGGCTTGTGTCTGCCCTCCCCCTTATGGGCGCCTTCCCCTCTCATGCTCCCTTGATGACCTGGAGCCGTTGGGTGGCGCGGAGGCCCGGGAGGGCCGGCGCTCCTTTGTTCCGTCAGCGTCGGAGCACTCGTCGCTGCTTCCCTGAGGTCGGATCCCCTTCGCAAGGGAGGCGCGAGAAGGGCGGCGGAATGTGGGCGGCGGCGCCAACACGCCCCGCCACGTGGCATCCTGTCTGTGTCGGCACCATTTACTCTACATTGTAGAGGAAATGGTGGCCATCGATTCAGTTGAGGCTGTCTCCCGGCCGCAGCGTCTTCCAGGCGATGGTCTCGCAGCCCGTTGAGACCGGAGCTGGACTTCCGGATAGCAGAAGCGCGCGTGCCCCCCGTGGGCCGCGTTGGCCGGTGTCTGGCCGTCGGCGACGTGTTCACCTCTGGATTGACTGGCCATGTCGGCGGACGCGATGGTCTCGAAGTTGCTGTGACGGAGGAGCTGAGGGCCTTGGGCTGGGAGCCGACGGACGTCTGCGACGCTGGGGCTTTTGGGATCGACCTTGCCATTGAGGATCCCCGAACGGGCCTGTTCGGCATCGGCATTGAATGCGACGCGCCACGCCATCCGCTCCTTGAGTGCGCCAGGGCCCGAGAAGTCTGGCGGCCGCAGGTCCTGCGCAGGTCGGTGCCAGTGCTGCACCGCGTTTCCTCGCACCGCTGGTTCCACGAGCCCGATGTCGAGCGCGCGCGCCTTCGGACGGCCGTCGCGCACGCCTTGGGAGAGCGAACATGAGCGGCCCCAAAGTCGTCAGGATCGTCACGCGCGAGGAGCACGAAGCAATCTGCAGGGGGATGCTGGCTCGTATCGACGCTGCGCTCGAGCAGTGGGCCGAGACAGGACGCCGCAATGATTGCCTAGACGCGCCGACAGTCGAGGCAGCCTGTCGGCGCCGTGACGCCCTGGCTGCGCTCGCCGCAGAGGGCAAATTCGCCGAGATGCAAGCGCAGGCTCCCGCAGAGGAATCGTTCCTGCGGTCGGACATGCGCTTCCGCCTTGAGAAGGCCGCAGCCGCCAAGGCTGCCGCGCGCACCCATGCCCGTCGACGTTGCGAAGCAGTCGAGACGTTGGGAAGGGCTGCTGCCGCCGCCGGCGTCGTCCTCTCAAATGAAGTGATGCGCGGCCTCGCTGATGGCGAAGAGGCCGCCCTTGCGGAGGGGTTCCGTGCGCTTGCCGCGAGCAGGCCGGCTTCCGGGCGAGCGAGCGCTCTGGCGGAGCAACTCAGCCGTGGTGAGGAAGCCCTGTCGTTCGCCAACTGGCTCGCCGCACAGCCGGCGGCTCCGACAGACCCCGATGTCGAGCGGATCGAAGCCCGGCTCGATGAACTGCTCGCGCTCGGCCATGTCAGAGACATCGCTTCCTTACGAACGAGGGTGAACGAAGCCATCGAAGCCCCATCACCCCGTCGGGGATTGATCCTCGACGGGTTGGAGGTCGAAACAGGGCGGGTGCTCGCTGAAGCCCGGAAAGCCGCCGACTTGAGAACTGCGCTGCGCGTTCTTCTGGCCGAGATGGCACAGGCAGGACTTCCGGTCGCCTCTTTCACAGTCTCCGAGGACGCTGCTGTCGTCAGCGAGGTCATTCAGGCGCGTCTCGCCACCGCTGAGGCCGTTTTGGCGAAGCATCGGGCCCACGAGGCTGCATCTGCGCGGCGCGCTGCGATCATGACCGGTCTCGCGGGCCTTGGCTACGAAGTCCGTGAAGGAATGACGACGACGTGTGTGGCGAATGGAAGTCTCGTCGTCGCCGATGCCACCCGCCCGGGGTATGGTGTGGAGGTGATCGGCACCAGTGACGGGCGGCAGTTCCAGATGCGCCCGGTGGCGTTCGACGCATCAGGCGATCCCGCGGATACCTCACGTGACAGAGACGCAGAGACAGTCTGGTGCGGCCAGGTGTCTGAACTGTCGAGATCGTTGGCGGCTGGCGGCTGTGGCTTGGAGATCGTGCGAGCGCTTCCGGTGGGGGCGACGCCGCTAAAAAGGATCCAGATCTCCACTCGTTCCAACGCCCTAGCGGGCGAAGAGGGAGTTGCGAGAGAGCGGTCTAGACGATGACGTCGGGCGACCCTTGTCCGCTGAAGACTCCCCTTTGAACCTGAATTGGATTATTTTGCACGAGCGTGGTCGAGCGATTCGTGCTCGTGGGTGATGTGGAAGCCCTCCGTCCTATGACGTAGCCAGGCCGACAGGGGTTGGACGCCTCGCCGTGAGCGGGCGTGGCCATCTTACGGCGATCAAGCCGGATAGATGGACGTGAAAGCTTATTACAAGCCATTTCAGAGTGGTTGTAACCGGACTGCGGTCGACGCCGCAGTGCAAACCGCATTGAGGGCCATCAAGAGTGATATGTATGGCTTTAATCGTCGGACGACCGCCCTGGCGCCGTTCACGGACGTCAAGGCCTTCCACCGCTACGCGTCGAGGCGGCGCGGCGAAAGAGCCATCGGCAGGCTGAAGGCCAAGCTCCCAGGATGCAAGATCTACAGACTGACCCTCACGGTCAGCACTGCCTTGTACTCCTGCCGGGTCCAGCATGCGCGGGCTCTCCGGCGGGCTGCCAGGGTCATGTTCTGTGAGATCCGATCCTCCTGCGTCGGCTTCGTGGGAGCGCTCCATGTGGATGAGCACGATTACCTCCACTGGGATGTCACGGTTCTCGTGCGTGACACTGACAGCGGCTCATTCAAGCACGCCGTGAGGGCGCACGTGCACGAGACGGGGTGGCGGAGGACGGGTATGCGGCGAGCCTATTCGTGCTACATCAAGGCTCAGGGGCTGACTGCTCGCGATCTTGAACGCAGCGTGGACTACACGCTCAAGCATGATCGCTACAAGCGGCATGCCACCCGCACGGACGCCTCCATCAGAGCGCTGGGTGTCGCCAGGGCCAGTGGATTCACCCAGGTCACCAAGTCCTTCTTCGGGTCGAGGACGCATACCCAATCGAAGTGTCTGAAAGCGAATAGGAATCAGGCTTGGAAATCCGACTCGGTCGGTGCCCAGGGAATCCCCATGACCAAAGGGACATTCGTCAGGGTATCAAGCCCGAAGCAGGGAACGGTTCCGACGAAACCTCGGCCACGGGGGAGGCCTCGGAAGATCGCTGGGAAGGCCTACCGTCGTGATCGGCTGACGCGCGTGCATCAGGCTGGGCGGAACGATATGACAAGGGCCGCGCCCAAGAGCCCCCTCTCGCCTCGGCTGAGGGCTATGCAGGGCGTCATTGGAAGGTGTGCCTGGCAGCTGTGCTCGAGCGCGACCTTCCCGCCACGCGTCGCTCTGTCGCCTCGTGAGGTAGCGTATGGGCTGACGCTGCTGCCTTCGACACAAAGCTGCAAGGGATATTGCGGTGTCTCAACTACAAATATTCTGGCTTGGCCGTCGTTTCGGCGGCGTCTGAGGAGGGCGAGCCTGGATGGCTGTGAGGTCGCCGTCGTCGAAGCACTAGGCGTGCCGACCAGTGCCCTGCGGAGAGACATCGCCTTCAAGGTGGTAGATCGGGATCATGCTGTGTCAGCGGGACGCCCTTCAATCTCGCAAGATGCGCAACCATCACAGGTGAGATTGCTGGCCGGCTCGCCGCCCTGCGGAGGAGGCGATTGTGGGCCTTGGCCGACCGTTCTAGCAAGGTCGGAACCTCGATTTGCATCACGCGCTGTCGACCCCCGACACGACCTTCAGCGACATCGTGTATCCCAGCGAGCGCCTGCCGAACCTCGTGACAGAACGCTCATCTTGGAGTGGTGCTAGCCGCCATGTGTCTCCTTGCCGCGACCAGCAGGGGCAAGGGCTCGGCCAAGATTGCCCAACGTCTCGGCGTGTCGCGAAATGTTCTGCGTGGAGATAAATAGATGCCAACTATCCCCGCTGTTTCGGGTACGCCCGCAGCGAACGGGACATGGAGCGGAAGGAGAAGATGCTGCGAGAGGCCGGGTTCGTATCAGCGTGGTCGCGGAACAGGGTTTCGCTGCCCGAACCCACGTATTCGAACCGCACCTGGCCTTCCTCGCGCATGAGGTTTCGCGGGAGGTCGGCGATGTAGCGCGCGGCCTGGTCGGAGAAGCCCGAGAGGGTCACGCCCGCCGACTTCGCCTCGATGGCGCCGCAAAGGCGCCGGCCGACGAAGAGCGCGTAGTCGACGGGACCGGACGCCGTCTGGAATTCGCGGATCGCAACACCCAAGCCGGCGCCGAGATTCATGTCCGCACGGGACTGGACCACCCAGCCGCAAAGCGCCAGCCGACGGTCGATCGCAGACCGCGCCACATCCTCCGGGTGAAATGCCGACTCGTTCATGGAGGCAATCTACGCGTGTAGATGCCGCTTTGAGAAGATCAAGGCTGGTCATCCGGAGTAGCTCACGGCACTGCGGGTCGCCGACCAGAGGCAAGGCATCCCGCCGAACGCCTCATCATTCGACAGAGGGTTGCTCTGCGCACTTTCGACGCAGCAGCGTCCGACGATCGAGCTGGCGCGTCGCCGCCGCCCCCTCGCGTGCCGCGGTGGCGATGTCCTCGAAAAGATCGGACAGTTCCAGGTAAATCGAGGAATCGGCTTCGTTCCAGCCGATCTCTTCGAGGTCGGCGAGCAGTGCCATGAGTGCGCCGATACGGTGCCGGTGGTTACGGGCTTGGGCCAGCGCATGATGGGCTTGGCGGGTGTCCTCAAGCGTCTCGAAGCGGGCGATCGCGTCGCGGACCCGGCTTCGGCACTCACAGCTGAGGTCGATCTCGGTCAGGACATTGGAGATGCGAGCGATCAAATTGGCAGACTCGGCGAGAGCGGACATGGCGGGGCGATCCATCGGTCAGAGATACGCGTCAAGGCCATGTCGCAGGCTCGGGCCGATGAGCCAGGCGTGGCCGTAGAGGACGAACCAGGTGTAGATGACGGCAGCTGCGGCTGCCTGGACGGCGAGCACCCGGCCGGCACCGGGCACGGCCCGGCCGGCCAGCATGGCGGCAAAGGGCAGGATTGAGGTCCGGCCCGCCGCCTCGGACCAGCGCTCCGGCCCCATCCTTCGCCTCGCCTTGGTGTCGAGCCGGTGGAAGCCCATGGCGGCGAGCGCCGCCATCGCACCGAAGAGCAGGACCGGTATCAGCCGGCCATTCGGCGGCAGATGCGCGAGAGCCCACAGCAACAGCCCCCACAGCACCGGATGGCGCGTGACGGCTGCGATCGCGGGAATGTCGGCGCCGCTCCGCAGGCTCAGTGAGAGCGGATTGGGCTGGATCACTCCAGCGATGATGAGGAAGAGCGCGAAGGGCATCACGACGAAGGGCGTCAGATAATGCCAGCGTCCGGTATTCCACAGGATGACGTCGTCAGCTTGGCGCGCCGCCACAACGACCCAGGCCAGCAGAACGAGCGAGAGGATGGAATAGGTCGTGAGGTAGCCGCTGCGCCCCATCATCTCGACGAGTCGACCGCGGATCGCCGGGGCGGCCGGCAAGAGATGGAACAGCAGGAAGGCCGACAGCGCGGTCAGAAACGAAGGCATGGCAACCCGCCCCTTGTGGCGTCGGCCACGCGATGCCGGCGACTTGGACGGGTTCACCCTAGGCGATCCGGACGACAGGTCCTTGTCCCGGCGCAAAGACGAGCGTCGCGGACAGCTTACGGTGGGAGCCAGCAGGGGATATCACCGTGCCGAGCATCCAGCCCGAAACGCTGGTCGACGACGTCATGCGTCAGTGGCCCGAGACGATCCGAGTTTTCCTCCGACACCGATTTCTCTGTGTGGGATGCCCGATCGGCCGTTTCCATTCGGTGCGGGACGCCTGCCGGGACCACCGACACAACCTCGCCTCTTTCGTTCAAGCCCTTGAGGCGGCGGCCGGGCGAGCCTGTGGCGAGCGGGAAATGAGATGAGCGTTTACGCCTTGGCGGTTTCGGCGATGGCGAAGAGCCCGTGCGGATCGCGCACCACGATGCGCTGGCGTTCACTTTCGACAAACCCACGCGCCTCCCAGCGGCTCAGGATCCTGCTGACCGTGTGCAACGTCGTGCCGGTCATCTGTGCGACGTCCTCTCGTGTGATCGGGAATGCCACTTCAATGCCGTCATCGACCTTTCGGCCCGCTTGCTTGAGAAGCCGCAAAAGGGCGTGCGCCACGCGGCGTTCGACCTCTTCGGTGGCCAACTCGACCACCCGGACATGGGCCTCGTCCAATCGCGTGCCAACTATGTGCAACGCGCTCTCCGCTAGGGCAGGGCAGCGGGCGACGAGGGTCGGCCAGGCTGAGGACGGCCAGACGAGCGCGAGACTGTCCATTACCGCTTGGGCCGTGGCCGGATAGCTCTGACGTCCGATCTGGACGGCGATGCCGAACATTTCCCCTGGCACGACATAGCGGATAACGACCTGCTGGCCGGCAGGGGTGAGCTTCACGACCTGGAGATGGCCGTGGAGCAGCACGAAGAAGCTGTCCGCCGCTCCCCCCTGTTCGAAGACCGTGGTGCCCTTCGGGTATCGCAGTGACCTTGCCTGCGCGAGAACGATGTCGATCTCCTTGCCCGTCAGCGCCGCGAAGGCGGGGACGGCGTCGAGGATGGACCGATCAAGCGCGCACATAGCTTCATTCCTTTTCGTCGGCGCCGGCCTCCGGTTCGGTACCGCCAGCGTTGGCCATCTCGCCGCTCCGCAGGGTCTGGAAGTGCCGATGCCTGGCTGATGTCCTGTGGCTTCGGTTACTTAGGGTACATCGCCGGGCGCGATGCGACTGAAGCCCGTTGCGTTTGCCGTGCTAGCGCAACCGGGCCAGAGCCGCCATCGGCAAGCTGTCCGCCGTAGAGTTTGCGCTTGGACAAACTGTCACTTTGCGGGCGGCGCTATGGAGAGTTCCTCGCTCCCGAGGCCGCCAGGGGGCAACGCCCGTGATCGGGTTTGAGGTCGCCGCTTCGGCCGCGGTGCAGCCTGAAGCTCCACTGCACTCGTGTCGCCTACAGACCGGCTGCTGCGGGACGCTCGGCGCCAGACTTGTTGAGGATTGCCCCATGGCTCCCATTCCCCGGCTACGCGACGAAGGCGGCCACCCGCTCTGGTCTTATGGCTTTCGGCCCTTCTTCCTGTTTGGCTCACTGTTTGCCACCGCCGCCATGCTCGCCTGGCTGCCCTTCTATCACGGGCAGATCACGATCCCGACGGCGATGACGCCACGGGATTGGCACGCCCACGAAATGATCTTCGGCTTTCTGCCGGCTGTGGTGGCAGGCTTCCTGCTGACCGCCATCCCCAACTGGACGGGACGGCTTCCGCTCCAGGGCCGGCCCCTCATCGTCCTCGTCGTGGTCTGGGTGGCCGGACGTGTGGCGATCGCCACCTCGGCAGCGACGTCCCTGACTTTCGCGGCCATCGTGGATCTCGCCTTCCTCGCCCTCCTTGCGGCCGCCGCGACGCGCGAAATCGTCGCCGGCAGAAACTGGCGCAATCTCAAAGTCATCCTCGTCGTCGCATTGATGCTGGCTGGTAATGTCGTCTTCCATGTCGAGGCGGCTCGCGAGGGCTTCGCCGATGTCGGCGTCCGTCTGGGCATCGCCGCCACGATCTTCCTGATCACGCTGGTTGGTGGGCGCGTCGTCCCGAGTTTCACGCGCAACTGGCTCGCGAGGGAAAATCCAGGACGCCTGCCCTCGCCGTTCGGCAAACTGGATATGGCCGCCCTGGTCGCCAGCGGGCTTGCCTTGCTGCTCTGGACGGCCGCCCCGGAGGGTGCCACGACGGGCGTGCTTCTGATCGTTGCTGGAGGGCTCCAGACCATCAGGCTGATGCGATGGGTGGGGCACCGGACCTGGCGCGACCGCCTCGTCTTGGTCTTGCACCTCGCCTACGCCTTCATCCCGCTCGGCTTCTTCCTCGCCGCGACTGCCGCCTTCGGCCAGCTGTCAGTATCCGCAGGCAACCATGCCTGGACCGTCGGCGCGTCGGGCCTGATGGTGCTCGCCATCATGTCGCGCGCCAGCCTCGGTCACACAGGCCGCGCGCTGGTCGCTTCGCGATGGGTCGAAGCCGTCTACCTCCTCCTCATCGGCGCTGCGGTCCTGCGCATTTGCGCAGCGCTCTATCCCTCTTTGCCGGCCCTGCTTTCGCTTGCTTGGCTTGGTTGGATGGGAGCATTCGCGTTGTTTGCGGCCTCCTACTGGCGTGTCTTCACTGGGCCGCGGCAGAGCGCATAGGCCTGGGCGTCCACGGCACCTTCGCCTGTTGCCCCACAACCCAGCCACAACGCCGAGCACTGCCGCGCCATCGACTGCAAATAAACGGGGAGGGCAAAGCGGCTCTGGGCCTGCGCATTCTACCTTGAGCGATGGCCGCTGCACGTGTCGCAGCCCAGATCATGGACGACTGGCAGACACCGCTCATCGAATGGCATGGTTCGTGAATGGATCTGATCTCAGCCCAAACCCAGTGCGCAGCGGCATGGTGCCCAACCTCAGGATCCTGATCGTCGACGCCAACGAGGTGCGGGCTGCGATCATCGAAGAAGGGCTCCGCGAGGCTGGCTATCGCGAGCTCGTGCGCGTTTCCGCGACAACCGGGCTGGTCGCTGCCATCGAGCAACACGACCCCGACGTCGTCGTCATCGATCTCGAGGATCCCAGCCGCGACGCCCTCGCAGATATGTTCCTGGTCAGCCGCCATATCCGGCGGCCGATCACCATGTTCGTCGACCAGTCGGACTCCGCCTCGATCGAGGCCGCGGTCGAGGCGGGCGTCTCCGCCTATATCGTCGACGGGCTTAAGAAGGAGCGCATGCAGCCGATCCTGCAGACCTGCATCAGCCGCTTCAATGCCTTCAGAAAGCTGCGCGAGGAACTCGACGAGGCCCGCTCCCAGCTCGAGGAGCGCAAGCTCGTCGATCGCGCCAAGGGCATCGTCATGCGCATGAAGAACCTGTCCGAGGATGAGGCCTATGCCCTGTTGCGCAAATCCGCGATGAACGAAAAGCGCAAGCTCGTCGATATCGCCCGATCCATCATCACGGCAGCGGAGGTGCTGAAATGAGCACGCTGCATTTGCGGGTGGGCTTCATGCCGCTCGTCGACTGCGCTCTCGTCGTCCTCGCGAAGGATGAAGGCTTCGCCGAGACAGAGGGGCTCAACCTCGAACTGGTGCGCGAGGTTTCTTGGTCGAATCTGCGCGACAAGCTCAATGTTCGCCTGTTCGACGCTGCCCATGTGCTGGCGCCCATGGCGCTCGCCTCCACGCTGGGGATTGGTGGGGTGCGCGCTCCGATGGCGATCCCGATGGCGCTCAATCTCGACGGCTTCGCCGTCACCGTCTCGCTCCGGCGCTTCGAAGAACTGACCCGGCTGGCGGAAGGGGACCTCGCCGACCCCGACGTTTCGGCGCGGGCACTCGCCGCGCTGGTGGCACGCCGCAGCGCCGCCGGACTGCCGCCGCTGACCTTCGCGGCGGTCTTCGGCTATTCCAGCCACACCTATCTGCTGTGCGAATGGCTCGGCAAGGCGGGGCTCGTGCTGGGCGAGCATATCCGCTTCGAGGTCGTGCCGCCGCCGCAGACGGTCGAGGCTCTCGCCAGCGGCCGGATCGACGGTTTCTGCGCCAGCGCGCCCTGGAATTCGGCCGCCGTGGCCCGCGGCATCGGCGCCATGGTGCTGGCGAATGTCGACATCCGCCGCGACTGGCCTGACAAGGTGCTGGTCTGGCGGGCGGATGATGCCGAACGCCGCGCGGCGGCGGTCGCGAAGCTTGGCCGCGCCATCCTGAAGGCGAGCGACTGGGCAACCGACCCCGCGAACGTCCCGCGCTTCGCCCATCACCTCTCTGCGCCGGACCGGCTCGCGCTGCCGGTGGACGTCCTCGAACCGATCCTGCGCTTCGAGATCCGGCAGGGGGCTGGCCGGCCGCCGCGGCAGATCGAGCGCTTCGTGCGGTTCGACCGCGCGGCGCTGCGGCCGGAGCCGGCCCATGCGGACAGGATCCTCGACGGAATGGCCATGGCGGGCCAGGCCGTTCCCGACGAGGAGATGCGGGCTCTGGCGCGGCAGGTCTTCCGACCCGATCTCTTTCCTGTTGGAGCGGGCTGAAACGCTCCCTCTGCCCAGTTGTTGGGCCGATGCGCATCATTTGCGCGGCGCCGCATGGCGCGACGGTTGGTCACCATCACCGCCTGAGGCGCCACAAGCTCTTGTAAATACGGCCTCCAATCGCGCTGCGTCAGGTTGGCACGAAGTTTGATTGAGTAAAAACAACGCGGCCAACGCTGCCCGCGTCATCCTCCGAACCGGAATTGCACAGCAACGCCGCTGTCGAACGTGCCCACGGGTGCATTCGCGCGGCGTTTTTCGTGTTCGGCGGCAGGCGGGCCTTCCTTCGCAAACCGAGAGGCGATCGATGACGAACACAGTCGAGATAAGCAAGAAGCCCGCATCCGTGAATGTCGGCCGCCGCCGGCTGCTGAAGCTGTCGGGCACCGCCGCGCTGCTGAGCGCCGCCCGGCTCGCATTGCCCTCGGGCGCCTTCGCGCAGGGCGCGGGACCGGAGGTCAAGGGCACGCGTCTCGGCTACATCGCCCTGACGGATGCCGCTCCCCTGATTATTGCCAAGGAAAAGGGCCTCTACGCGAAATACGGCCTGCCCGACATGGACATCGCCAAGCAGGCGAGCTGGGGCGCGACGCGCGACAACATGGCGCTCGGCTTCAAGAACAACGGCATCGATGGCGGCCACATCCTGCGCCCGAAAACGCATCTCTATTCCACCGGGAAGGTGATGCAGAACAACCAGCCGCTGCCGATGTACACGCTTTTGAACCTCAATGAGGACGGCCAGGGCATCTCGGTGTCCAACGAATACAAGGACCTCAACGTCCAGAAGGATGCCTCGCCGCTGAAGCAGGCCTTCGAGCGCAAGAAGGCGGCCGGCAAGGAACTCACCGCCGCGATGACCTTCCCGGGCGGCACCCATGACCTCTGGATCCGCTACTGGCTCGCGGCCGGCGGCATCGACCCGGACACCGACATCAAGGTCATCGTCGTGCCGCCGCCGCAGATGGTGGCGAACATGAAGGTCGGCACGATGGACTGCTTCTGCGTCGGCGAGCCCTGGAACGAGCAGCTCGTCAACCAAAACATCGGCTACACGGCGCTCACCACCGGCGAACTCTGGTCGCGTCACCCCGAGAAGATCCTGGGCATGCGCGCCGATTTCGTCGACGCCAATCCCAAGGCGACGCAGGCCATCCTGATGGCGGTGATGGAAGCCCAGCAATGGGCCGACAAGCGCGAAAACCGACAGGAGCTCTCGGAAATCGTCGGCAAGCGCCAGTGGTTCAACGTCCCCGTCAACGACATCAACAAGCGCCTGCTCGGCGACATCAATTACGGCAATGGCCGTGAGGTGAAGGGCACGAATCTCCAGATGAAGTTCTGGGGCGAAGGCGGCTCGACCTCCTACCCCTGGAAGAGCCTCGACACTTGGTTCGTCACCGAGAACATCCGCTGGGGCAAGTTCGAGCCGACGATCGACATCAAGGCGCTGGTCGACAAGACCAACCGCGCCGACCTCTGGCGCGAGGCGGCCAAGACGCTCGGCGTCGCCGGCGCGCCGACCGCCGATTCCCGCGGCGTCGAGACCTTCTTCGACGGGGTGAAGTTCGATCCCGCCGCGCCGATGGACTACCTCAAGGCCCTCAAGATCAAGCGGATCGCCTGAGCCGATGGCCGAGCCCCTCGTCATCGTCGGGAAGGGCATGGCAGCGACGCGGCTGGTCGAGGAACTCGGCCGGCGCGCGCTCGGCCGCCATGCCATCGCGGTGATCGGGGAGGAGCCGCGGCTGGCCTATAACCGCGTCCTGCTCTCCCCGCTGCTGGCCGGTGAGATCACCGAGAGCGAGATCGAGCTGAAGCCTGCCGCCTGGTGGCAGGCGCGTGGCGTTTCGACGTTCTACGGACGCAGCGTCACCGCCATCGACCGCGCCGCCAAAACCGTGACCCTCGTGGACGGCGCAACGCTGCCCTATGGCCAGCTCGTTCTGGCCACCGGCTCGAAGCCGGTCAGACCGCATCTGCCGGGCATCGACCTGCCGGGCATGATGACCTTCCGCGACATGGCCGATGTGCGGACCCTGCGCGAGGCAGCCCACCACGGCGCGGGCATCGTCGTCATCGGCGGCGGCCTGCTCGGCATCGAGGCGGCTTATGGGCTGTCGCGCAGCGGCGCGCGCGTAACGCTGCTTCATCTGGTCGACCGGCTGATGGAGCGCCAGCTCGACGCCGAGGGCGCGGCCTTGCTGGCCGAGGCCGTCGCGCTGCGCGGCATCGATCTGAAGCTGGGCGCAGCCACGCGAGCCTTCATCGGGCGCGATCATGTCGAGGCTGTCGAACTCCAGGACGGCACCGTGCTGCCCGCCGATATCGTCGTCATCGCCATCGGCGTTCGGCCCAATACCGCACTCGCCGAAACCGCCGGGCTCAGCATCGACCGGGGCATCCTCGTGGACGACGCGATGACGACCTCTGACCCTGCCATCTTCGCCATCGGCGAATGCGCCCAGCATGACGGCAGCGTCTACGGGCTGGTCGAGCCGGCCTATGAACAGGCCCGGGTACTGGCGCGGCGTCTTGCGGGCGAGCCGGCAAGCTATCGCGGCTCGCTGCTGGCCACCAATCTCAAGGTCAGCGGCATCGGCGTCTTCTCGGCCGGGGCGTTCGAAGCGCACGAGGGCGCGCAGACCATCGTGCTGCGCGACCGCGCGACTGGCCTCTACCGGAAGTTCGTCATCCGCGACGGCCGGCTCATCGGCTGCGTCCTCGTCGGGGACACGCAGGGCGCGCTGTTCTACCTCCGGCTGATCCGCTCGGGGCAGGACATTTCGGCGATCCGCAGCGAACTGCCCTTCGGTGAGCCATACTGCCTGGCGGAGGCGGCTTGAGATGCGCCGCGACGTCGATCAGCCCGGGCCGCCCATGCCCCCCGCAGCCATCCGCACGACCTGCCCCTATTGCGGCGTCGGCTGCGGCGTTCTCGCAACGCCGGATGGGCGCGGCGGTGCGGCGATCGCGGGCGATCCGTCCCACCCCGCCAATCTCGGCCGGCTCTGCTCCAAGGGAGCCGCGCTGGGCGAAACGCTCGGCCTCGGCTCGCGCGTGCTGCATCCGCTGCGCCGCACTGCATCCGGCAGCTACGAGCGTATCGGCTGGGAGGCGGCGCTGGATGCGGTCGCCGACGGGCTCAATAGCGTCATCGCCACGCATGGGCCGGACGCCGTCGCCTTCTATTTATCCGGGCAGCTCCTCACCGAGGACTATTACCTCGCCAACAAGCTGATGAAGGGCTTCATCGGCTCGCCCCATGTCGACACCAATTCGCGGCTCTGCATGGCCTCGACCGTCGCCGGCCAGCGCCGAGTGTTCGGCTCCGATACGGTGCCGGGCAGCTATGAGGATCTCGACTCCGCCGATCTGATCGTCCTCGTCGGGTCGAACGCGGCCTGGTGCCACCCGGTCCTGTTCCGCCGGATGCAGCAGAACCGGGCGCAGCGCGGCGCCCGCATCGTCGTCATCGACCCGCGTGCGACCGCCACGAGCGAGGATGTGGATCAGGTGCTGAGGCTGGCGCCCGGCTCCGACACGCTGCTCTTTGCCGGTCTCCTGGTCCATCTCGCCGATCGCGGCCTGACCGACGCGGACTACCTCGCCCGTCATGTCGAGGGCTATGAGGCCGCCCTCACCAATGCCCGCGAGATCGCGCCGTCGCTGGAGGCGGTCGCGCGCGGGACCGGGCTGGATGCGACCGAGATCGCCGCCTTCTACGCGCTGTGGAGCGAAACGCCCGCCGTCGTCACCGCCTGGAGTCAGGGCGTCAACCAGTCGGCGCAAGGCACCGACAAGGTCGCGGCGATCCTGCACTGCCACCTCGCGACAGGCCGCATCGGCAAGCCGGGCTGCGGACCTTTCTCGCTGACCGGCCAGCCCAACGCCATGGGCGGGCGCGAGGTCGGCGGCCTTGCCAACATGCTGGCCGCCCATATGGGCTATGCCCCGACCGAGATCGACCGCGTCCAGCGTTTCTGGAAGGCGCCCCGGATGGCGCAGTCCGAGGGCCTGAAGGCCGTCGCGATGATGGAGGCGGTCGAGGCCGGGCGCATCCGCGCCCTCTGGGTCATGGCGACCAACCCGGCGGTCTCGCTGCCGCGGGCCGACCGGGTGCGGGCGGCGCTCGGCAGCCTCGACCTCTTCGTCGTCTCGGAGAACGTGCTCTCCAACGACACGCTGGCGGCCCGCCCGCATCTCATCCTGCCGGCCGCCGCCTGGGGAGAGAAGGACGGCACCGTCACCAATTCAGAGCGCCGCATCTCGCGCCAGCGCGCCTTCCTGTCGCTGCCCAGCGAGGTGAAGCCGGATTGGTGGATCATCGCGCAGGTCGCGCAGCGTCTGGGCTTCGCCGACGCCTTCGCCCATGCCGGCCCGGCCGCGATCTATGCCGAGCACGCCGCGCTCTCGGCCTTCGAGAACGAGGGCCGCCGCGACTTCGATATCGGCGCCCATGCCGGTCTGACGAAGCACGCCTATGACGCGCTCCAGCCGGTGCAGTGGCCTGCTCCCGCCGCGCGGCCGCTCGGCACGCCGCGCCTCTTCGCCGAGGGCGGCTTCTTCACGGCGAATGGCCGCGCCCGGATGGTGCCGCTCGCCGCGCCGGCGCTTGCCAGTGCTGCGAGCGAAGCCCTGCCGCTGCTGCTCAATACGGGGCGCCTGCGCGATCACTGGCACACGTTGACGCGGACCGGCCTCAGCCCCCGGCTCAGCGCCCACTGCGCCGAACCATCGGTGCAGATCCATCCCGAAGATGCGCGCCGCTACGGTCTGACCGAGGCCGGTTTCGCCCGTATCGCCAACGACCATGGCAGCGTCGTGCTGAAGGTCGCGCTCGATCCTGGCATGACGCGCGGCTCGCTCTTCGCACCGATCCACTGGTCGGCAGAGACCGCCTCGCATGCCCGCATCGGCGCGGCCGTTCAGGCGATGTGCGATCCCTGGTCCGGCCAGCCGGAGATGAAGGCGACGCCCTCCTCGATCGAGCAGGTGACCTATGCCGCGCAGGGCTTCGTGCTGTCGCGGGACGCCTTCCTGCTCCCCGAGGGCAGTTGGTGGTCAAGGCTGGCGGTCGAGGGCGGAGAGGCTCGGCTCTTCGCAACGGATGCCGGACCGGCCGAATGGATGGCCGCCGTCAGGGCCCGCTTCGAAGAGGCGGACCTGACCGAGTTGGTCGACATGGCCGGTGGCGCCTATCGCTGCGCCGTCATCCGCGATGGCCGGCTGCTCGCGGCCCTGTTCCTTGCCCCCTTCGGCGGCTTGCCGCTCTGGGACAGCGTGAAACGCGCCTTCGCCGACCCAGCTGCGCTGCCGGACAATCGCCTCGCGCTCCTGGCCGGCCGCAGCCTCGACGGCGCGTCCGATCCCGGCCCGACCGTCTGCGCCTGTTTCGGCGTCGGCCTCGCGGCGATCCGCGCCGCCTTCGCGGGTGGCGCGGCGAGCCCCGATGAGATCGGCCGTCAGCTCAAGGCGGGGACCAATTGCGGGTCCTGCCTCCCCGAAATCCGCCGCATCGGCGCGCAGGCGCGCGCCACGGTCGCGGCATGAAACCCCTGCGATGCGACAGCCAGAGGAGAATCTGATGGGTCGGGCCGTCCTGAAGGAAGTGGAGACGGGAGCGACGGTGGTCGCGCTCCCCGGCGCCAAGCCCGGCGTGGTGCCGCTGCCGGCGCCCGCGCGCAAGCCGCTGTCGTCGAGGCTTTTGCCCTGGCTCAGGGCGATCCTGGTCAATGTGCTGCCGCCGCTGGTGACGGTCGCGCTGATCGCGCTGTTCTGGCAGATCGCCGCCTCAGGCCCGCAATCCTCGCTGCCGCCGCCGACCAAGATCTGGGAGGAGGCGAAGGACCTGATCGTCGAGCCGTTCTACTGGGCCGGATCGCAGGATATCGGGCTGGGTTGGCGCATCCTGGTCTCTCTCCAGCGCGTCGCCATCGGCTTCAGCCTGGCAGCGATCGTCGGCGTGCTGCTCGGCGCGCTCGTCGGCCAGTCGGTCTGGGCGATGCGGGGGCTCGATCCGGTCTTCCAGGTGCTGCGCACCGTGCCGCCATTGGCCTGGCTGCCGCTTTCGCTGGCGGCCTTCCGCGACAGCCAGCCCTCGGCGATCTTCGTGATCTTCATCACCGCGATCTGGCCGGTGATCATCAACACCGCGGTCGGCATCCGCAACATCCCGCAGGACTACCGCAATGTCGCACAGGTGCTGCGGCTGAATCAGGTCGAGTTCTTCTTCAAGATCATGGTGCCCTCGGCGGCGCCCTACATCTTCACCGGGCTTCGCATCGGCGTCGGCCTGTCCTGGCTTGCCATCGTCGCGGCCGAAATGCTGACCGGCGGCGTCGGCATCGGCTTCTTCATCTGGGACGCGTGGAACTCCTCGCGCCTCTCCGACATCATCGTGGCGCTCGTCTATATTGGCGTAGTCGGCTTCCTGCTCGACCGCCTGGTCGCCTTCGTGGGCGCGATCGTCACCCGCGGCACGCTCGTGAACTGAGGAGGATCGACCGATGAGCTATCTCAAGATCGACCATGTCGACAAAACCTTCCAGCGCGGCGCGACCTCGACCCCCGTCCTCAAGGACATCAGCCTCGAGATCGAGAAGGGCGAATACGTCTCGGTCATCGGCCATTCCGGCTGCGGAAAGTCGACCCTGCTCAACATCATCGCCGGGCTGACGCCGATCACGAGCGGCGCGGTCCTGCTCGAAGGCCGGGAGGTCCGCGACCCAGGCCCGGAGCGCGCCGTAGTGTTCCAGAACCACTCGCTGCTGCCCTGGCTGACCGTCTACGACAACGTCGCGCTGGCGGTGAACAAGGTCTTCGGCGGCCGCAAGTCGAAGGCCGAGCGGCATGACTGGATCATGCACAATCTCGACCTCGTGCAGATGGGACACGCGAAGGACAAGCGCCCCGCCGAGATTTCCGGCGGCATGAAGCAGCGCGTCGGCATCGCGCGCGGCCTCGCGATGGAACCGAAGATCCTGCTGCTCGACGAGCCTTTTGGGGCGCTCGACGCGCTCACCCGCGCCCATCTGCAGGATTCGATCATGCAGATCCACGCCACGCTCGGAAACACGATGATCATGATCACCCATGACGTGGACGAGGCGGTGCTGCTCTCGGACCGCATCGTGATGATGACCAACGGACCCTCCGCCCGTATCGGCGAGGTGCTCGACGTCCGGCTCGCCCGCCCGCGCAAGCGGCTCGATCTGGTCTCCGACCGCACCTACATCGCCGCGCGCGAGGCGGTGCTGAAATTCCTCTACGAGCGCCACCGCTTCGTCGAGGCGGCGTGAGCCCTTGATGCCACCCTCCGCGTCATCCCGGACGCAGCGAAGCGCAGCTCCGGGACCCATCAGAGAGCGCCGTCGAGCCCTGCGATGGATCCCGGGGCAAGCCCGGGATGGCGGCTCAGTGTGGGGAGACGGGATCACCCCACGACCCGGAAAAGCAAAGCCATGAGCGACGACTTCACTCCCGAGCAGAAGCGCTATCTCGAAGGCTTCATGTCCGGCATGCAGTCCGCCCGCACGGCGCGGGGCCTGGGCCCGCTCGGTGGCGGGGCGACGCCGACGGCCGCCCCGTCAGGCCCCGATCGCGAGCATCTGGAGGCGCAGGCCAGGACCGTCGCGGCCGGCGGCAAGCTCGCCGAACAGGAGAAATGGAAGGCGGCCGAGCATCCCTTCGATGCCTATGCCCGCTTCAAGCAGCAGGCGGGGGCCGGCATCTATCCCAAGCCGGACGACAATTTCCGCTGGCGCTATCACGGGCTGTTCTATGTGGCGCCTGCCCAGAACAGCTATATGTGCCGCCTGCGCATCCCCAACGGCATCCTGACCTCTTGGCAGTTCGAGGGCGTCGCCGATCTCGCCGAGCGCCTGGGCGGCGGCTACAGCCATGTCACCACCCGCGCCAATCTTCAGGTCCGCGAGATCAGGGCCGAGAACGGGCCAGCCTTCCTCGAAGGGCTCGTCGATCTCGGCCTGACGGCAAAGGGCTCCGGCGCCGACAACATCCGTAACGTAACCGGTTCGGCCACCGCCGGCGTCGACCCGCTCGAACTGCTCGACACGCGCCCCCATGCTCGGGCCTGGCACCACCACATCCTCAACGACCGCTCGCTCTACGGCCTGCCGCGCAAGTTCAACGTCGCCTTTGACGGCGCCGGCTCGATCGCGACGCTGGAGGACACCAACGACATCGGCTTCCAGGCTGTCGAGGTGCTGGACGGCGCCAGCTTCGAGGGACAGCCCGTGGCGCCCGGGATCTGGTATCGCCTCGCGCTCGGCGGCATCACCGGCCACAAGGATCTGGCCCGCGACACCGGCGTCGTCGTCGCGCCCGCGGATGCGATCGCCGTGTCGGACGCGATCCTGCGCGTTTTCATCGCCCACGGCGACCGCACCGACCGCAATCGCTCGCGGCTGAAATATGCACTCGACGCCTGGGGCTTCGAGCGCTTCCTCGCCGCCGTCGAGGAAAAGCTGGGCCGCCGCCTGATCCGGGTCGAGAACGCCTTCGTGGCGCCGCGGCCGGTTTATGACCGGCTCGCCCATATCGGCGTCCACCGCCAGCTCCAGCCGGGCCTCAATTGGGTCGGCGTGGCGCTGCCCGTGGGCAAGCTCACGGTCGCGCAGATGCGCGTCATCGCCGCCGTCGCGCGCCAATGCGGCGACGGCGACATCCGCCTCACCGTCTGGCAGAACCTGCTGATATCCGGCGTGCCCGACGCGAAAGTCGAGGATGTGCTGGCCCATCTCCAGGCGGCGGGGCTCTCGGCCGAGACGTCGATCCTGCGAGCCGGGCTGATCGCCTGCACCGGCGCGACGGGGTGCAAATTCGCCGGCGCCTACACCAAGGAGGATGCGCTCGCGATCGCGGCGCATTGCGAGCCGCGGATCACGCTCGACCAGCCGGTGAACATCCACCTTACCGGCTGCCACAACTCCTGCGCCCAGCACTATATCGGCGATCTCGGCTTGATCGGCGCCAAGGTCCCGGTCGGCGACGAGGGCGACACGGTGCCGGGCTACCACGTCTTCGTCGGTGGCGGCTTCGGCGTCGAGGGTGGCATCGGCCGGGAATTCCGCACGAATGTGAAGGCGGAGGAGGCGCCGGCTCTTGTCGAGGCGATCCTGCGCACCTGGCAGCTCCATCGCGCCGCGCCCGATGAGAGCTTCGTCGCCTTCGCCCGCCGCCACGAGATCGCCGCGCTGAATGCGCTCGTCACGCAGACGGGGGATGCTGCATGACCGTCCAGACTGCCAGCCCCATCGTCCAGGTCCTGCCGGAGACCGCGCCCTTCAGCGAGGAACAGCGCTCCTGGCTCAACGGCTTCTTCGCGGGGCTGCTCTCGCTCGACAACGTCGGCGTCACCGCGCTGTCTCCGGCGCAGAACGCCGCCGTGATGGGCCAGGCCGAGGAGGACGGTGCGCCCTGGCATGATCCCTCGATGGCGCTGCCCGAGCGGATGCAGCTCGCGCAAGGCAAGCCTCTCCCCCGCCGGCTCTTTGCCGCCATGGCCCAGCAGGATTGCGGCCAGTGCGGCTATCTCTGCGAGACCTATTCGGCGGCGATCGCCTCGGGCGCCGAGGCACGGCTCAATCTCTGCGCGCCAGGCGGCAAGGACACGCTTCGGCAGGTCAAGGCGCTGCTGGAGGAGGCGGGCGAGGCGGCGCCGGCCGCCGCTGCGGCGAAGCCCGCGACTGCGACGCTCGGCTCTCTCGGCCGCTGCCGCGAGAACCCGGCACTCGCCACCTTCCTCTCCCGCCGCAAGCTCAATGGCGAGGGCTCACAGAAGGAAACCTGGCATGTCGAGTTTGATCTCTCGGGCTGCGGGCTCGACTATGTGGTGGGGGATGCCTTCGGCGTCATCGCGCAGAACGATCCGCGGCTGGCCGACTCCGTCATCGCGCTGCTCGGCGCGCGGCCCGACGCCGATGTCGGCGGCGTCCCGTTGCGGGAGGCGCTGATCGCACAGCGTGCACTCGGCCCCGCGCCCGACGCCCTGTTCCAGCTCATCTCCTACGTCACCGGCGGCGAGACCCGCGTCAAGGCGAGGCGGCTGGCGGCGGGCGAGGATCCCGATGGTGATCTCGACCGGCTCGACGTGCTCGGCACGCTCCACAAATTCGCCCAGGCGCGGCTCTCGCCGGAGGCCTTCGTCGAGGCGCTCGATCCGCTGCAGCCGCGGCTCTACTCGATCTCCTCCTCCCACAACGCCACGCCGGGCCGCGTCTCGCTAACGGTCGACGCCGTGCGTTACCGGATCGGCACGCGTCCGCGCTGGGGCGTGGCCTCGACCTTCCTCGCCGAGCGCGTCCAGCCGGGCGAGGCGGTACCGGTCTATGTCCAGCGCGCGCATGGCTTCGGCCTCCCTTCAAATCCCGACACGCCGATCATCATGTGCGGCCCGGGAACCGGCATCGCGCCGTTCCGCGCCTTCCTGCATGATCGCTGGGCGACCAAGGCGCCGGGACGCAACTGGCTGTTCTTCGGCCATCAGCGCCGCGCCACGGACTTCTTCTACGAGGACGAGCTGAGCGCGATGAAAGAAGAGGGTCTGTTGACCAACCTCACCCTCGCCTGGTCACGCGACGGCGACGAGAAGATCTATGTTCAGGACCGCATGCGCGAGCGCGGCGCCGAACTCTTCGACTGGCTCGAACAGGGCGCGCATTTCTATGTCTGCGGTGACGCCAAGCGCATGGCCAAGGATGTCGAGTTGGCGTTGGTCGACATCGTCCTCGCCCATGGCGGGCGCTCCGCGGAGGCGGCCCAGGCTTATCTCGCCGGGCTGAAGAAATCCGGCCGCTATCAGGCCGACGTGTACTGATGCGGCCTGGAGAGGATCTGATGAGAGAAGCGAGGGCGAACAACCCCGAGAATGCCCGATGGAAGGCGCGCTTGGACTGGTGCTCCGGACAGTGGGCTGGTCATGGATAAGTTGGCGAAGCTCCCGATCTTTCTCAATCTCGCGTCAAAGCGCGCCGTCGTCGTCGGCAGCGGCAATGGTGCTCTCTGGAAGGTGCGATTGCTGGCTGCGGCTGGAGCCGAGGTTGCCGTTTTCGCTCCTGCGCCGAGTGACGGCATGCTGGCCTTGGCGGCGCAGGCCAGCAGCCGGATCACGTTTCATCGTCGCGCGTGGTGCACTGCCGATTTCGCGGATGTCGCGGTCGCTCTGCTCGAGCCGTCGGGAGACCAAGCCGAGATCGAGCAGTTTCGTAGGCAGGCCCGGTCCGCGGGAGCGCTGGTCAATGTCATCGATACTCCCGAAGCCTGCGATTTCCAGTTCGGGACGATCGTCAATCGGTCTCCTGTGATCATCGGCATCTCGACTGACGGCGCCTCTCCAATCCTTGGCCAGGCCCTGAGGCGACGCATCGAGGCGATCCTCCCTTGCGAGATCGGCTCTTGGGCACGGGCCGCCAAGCGATTTCGGGCGCATCTGGCGGAGAGGCTTCCAGGCCGAATCGAACGCCGGGCATTTTGGGAACGGTTCGTCGACCTCGTGCTGGCGGGTCGGGGCACGGAAGGCTCGATTGCCCGGCTTGAGGCGATCGTCAATGAGATCCACGCTGACTTACCACACAAGGAACGTGACGCCGTCACTTCAGTCGTTGTCCTGACGGTGGATCCCGCTGATCCGGGGGAATTGACGCTGTCGGAGGTGCGCACCCTGCAGGCGGCAGATATGATCGTGCATGATAGAGCGATCACCGAACCGGTGTTGGAACTTGGGCGTCGCGAAGCAACTCGCGTTGCTGTGTTGAACGACGCTCAAGCCGCTAGGTCGCTTAGCCGTCTCGCCTCGGGAACCTCACTCAGAATCGTCCACCTTCGCTCCAGGAGAACCTGCGATGCGATCGGATCGGCAAGCGACGACAGAGCACCGATAGGCCACCTATCGTAGCTGCCCGGTGCCGGTCTGCGCGAATGGCTGACAAAAGAGCGCGCCGACCTGAGCCTCGCGGTGCCTGGACCTCTTAGCTTAACGAGGCGTTGTTTTAGTCGACGCGCGGCCGCGACTATCACGGCCAGCGCATCCACGGTGCCGTTGGCCTCGCCCTTCTCGAAATCGCCTTCCTGGCCCATTTGGTTGGTGACGTGGGCGAAGCAGACGACTCGCTTGCCGCATGCCTGCGCGAAGGCATAGAGCGCGGCGGCTTCCATCTCGACGGCGAGCAGGCCGCGTGCGGTCATGGCGGCAATGGCGCGCTCCGTCTCCCGGAAAGGCGCGTCGGTCGTCCAGGTCGCGCCGCGCAGCACTGGCTCGCGCAATTCATCGAAGGCGCCCTCCAGCGCCGCTATTACACCGGTGTCGGCCTGGGCGAAGTCCGATGGCGAAAGGTAGTGGTAGCTCGTGCCTTCGTCGCGCAGGGCCTGTTCGATCAGGATGAAATAAGGAGGCTGCCGGACCGGCTGCAGTTGCCCGGACGAGGTCATGCTGATCAGGAGCCTGCAGCCGGCGGCGAAGAGCTGTTCCGCCACCAGCACGGCATAGGAGGCGCCAACGACGCAGCCGACGATTCCAAAATCGACGTCGCCTTCGACGAAGCGATCGAGCTCGCTGTGATAGCAGGCCCAGTCTCGATCAGCCGTTGCGCGTCCGTCCCGGCGCAAGCGTCGGACGAGATCGCCGTCGGGGTCGAGCACGCAGATCGCCGGCACCTCGCTCGCGGCCAGCCCTTTCTGGCGACGCGCTTCGCGCAGCAGGTTTCCCGGCTGGAAGGCGGATTCTTCGGCGTAGTGCTTGTTGGCCAGAATGGGCGCCGAGCGGTCGCGGGGTTCGGTCATGGTTCCGCTGCCGCCGACGTCGGCGTCTTTCTGAACAGACACCAGATGAAGTCCTGACGATTCCCAACCGGCGTCACGTGCGTCTGCAACTTCTGGTCGATCAGGCGATAGCGCGGGCCAAGTTCCGCCTGCAGCAGTTCCGCCGAGTAGCGCCTGACGGGGAGCCCGCTGCATCGTTCGGGGCCGCTGAGTGCGAAGGGCGCGAGGATGACGTAGCCGCCGACGCTGACGCCTCGATCAAGCGTGCGAACATAGGCGACCCGGTCGGCGTCCTCGACGAGGAAGTGGAACACGGCGCGATCATGCCAGATCGAGAAGGCGTCCTTCGGAGGCTGCCAGGCGGTGACGTCCTGCGCGATCCAACTCACAAGCGCGGCGCGCTCGCCCAGGCGTTTACGTGCGACGGCGAGGCCGGCGTCGGCGATGTCGAGCACGGTCACGGCCGAATGGCCGCGATCCAGCAACCGGTCGATCAGCACCGAGGCGCCGCCACCTATGTCGACGATGGGATCGTCCGTGCTCAGACCGGTCTGCGCGATCATGTCGAGTGACGGCGTCGGGTCGTCCTGGAACCAACTGACCGTGTCGGCCGGCTTGGTCGTGTAGACGTCGTCCCAGTGGCTTCGTCGTGGGCTGGTCATCGCCGGCTCCCTGTCTTGCGGAGACCATAGGGTGGCCAGCCGGATTAATCGATCCGGCTGGCCGCTTCGTGAGACGCCGTCAGCCGCGCGGGCGATCTACGCACGGAGCCCGAGGGCGTTGATAGAACCGATCGGCCGCGCGGCAATGCTGGCGCTCACTATGCACGACCACCCGATGTCGCATCCATTAGGAGCGGTGCGAGCGACGTCATCACGCTCGCGATGAAACCACCTCGACGATGCGGCCATCGCGCAGATGGACCATGCGGTCGAGGCGCGAGAAGATTTTCTCGTCATGCGTCACGACGATGACCGCAGCGTCTCGTTCGATCGCGACCTGCTTCATCAGATCGATGACGATGGCGGCTCGTTCCGAATCGAGCGCTGCGGTCGGCTCGTCGGCGAGGATAATCCGCGGCTCGTTGGCGAGCGCGCGTGCGATCGCGACGCGCTGGGCCTCGCCGCCCGACAGCTTGGAGGGCAGCGCGTCGGCGCGGTGGTCGACCTGCAGATAGCCGAGCAGTTCCATGGCGCGGGCCTTGGCCCGCTCGGGGCTCTCGCCCATCAGGGCGCGAACGATCGCCACGTTCTCCCAGGCCGAGAGGAACGGCAGCAGGTTGTGGAACTGGAAGATGAACCCGATCGTCTCGAGCCTCAGCCGCCTGAGATCGCCGATCAGCCATTTGCCGTCGAAGATCGCGCGGCCATCGAGACGGATGGCGCCGGAATCGGGCTCTGTGATGCAGCCGATGCAGTTGAGCAGCGTGCTCTTGCCCGATCCTGAGGGGCCGATCAGGCCGACGACCTCGCCGGTCCCGATCGTCAGATCGATGTCGATCAGTGCTGGCACCTTCGTCGGGCCGACGCCGAAGGTCTTCGATAGCTGTGCGATTTCGACGACGGGTCTCGGCGCGACGGCAGGTGTTGGCGCGGCAGTCATATCAGCCTCCGAGCGCCGACGCAGGATCGATCTTCAGCGCCGAGCGCACCCCGAAGACGCTGGCGATGAGACAAACCATGATGATGATGCCGAGCAGGATCGCCGTGTCGGAGGTCTCCAGCACCACGCGTCGCGGGAAGTAGTCCTTGGCCAGGCGGATCAGGGTCGCGCCGATGGCGAAGCCCACCAGCCCCATCGCCAGCGCCTGCTGCAGGATCAGCGAGACGATGACGCGATCGGGCGCACCGATGAGCTTGAGCGTCGCGATCGCCTTCTTCTTGTCCATGGTCATCGTGTAGACGATCAGTCCGATCACCACCGTCGAGACGACCAGCAGGATCACCGCGAACAGGCCCAGCTGCCGCCTTGCGCGCTCGATCACCGAGCGCGTCAGAATCTCCTCCTGCTGGGCGGCCGTCATCGCGGTCAGATGTTTCCAGCGCGCGATCGAGCCGATGACGCCGTCCGGCGAGGCATCGGGGCGCATGCGCACGATGATGGCGCTGACCAGATCGCTCGACCCGCCGGCCGGTGCGTCGCGGGCCGTCTCCCGCCTGACTGCCGATGGATCGAACTGCCACTGGACGATCTGGGCGTCGCGCAAGGTCATCATCAGCACCGGATCGCCTCCCGAACTGGTGGCGTTCGCGGTCAGGCCGACGACGGTGAAATCGTCGCGGCCGATGCGGATGCGTTCGCCCAGTGCGAGGCCGGTCTTGCGATCGGCCACCACTTCCGAGCGCGACTTCAGGATGGCGCGGCCTTCCTCGATTGCGACTTCGCTGCCGGGCCGCCCGATCTGGGCGCCGACGATCAAGACGCGCAGATTCGTGCCGCGATAGGGAAACTCGACGGTCTGGTAGACGACCGCGCCGGCCGCCGCCACGCCGGCATGGACGGCGATGGCGTCCCTCGTGTCCCGCGGCAGGCGCGAGCTCTCGGCAAAAGGGCCCCTTTTGCCCGCTTCGACGACCCAGGCATCGGCCCCCGCACTCCGGACCAAGCCGAGCGCCTCGGCAACCAGCCCGCGATAGATGCCGACCATGCCCATGACGACGCCCAGCAGCAGGCTAAGGCCGACGCAGGTGAGGATGAACCGTCCAAGCCCATGCTGGACATCGCGCCAGGCGAGGTTCATCGGCGGCTCTCGGAGGCCACCACCTTGCGCCCGACCGTGAATCCGTCCGCGGGCACAGAAACCACCGCACTCGCGCCGGCGGGAAGGCCCCCGGCGATCAGCACGCGGCCGTCGAGCAACCGGTCTCCGAGAGCGACGAGACGCCGGTGGAGCTTGCCGTCCTCGACGGTCCAGATCATGCCCGCACGACTATCGAAGCCGCTCACGGCACGTAAGGGAACGAACAGACCCTCCGGGACGACCCGCTTGATGATCTCGATCTCGGCCTGCTCGCCGAGATAGCGGCCCTGATGTTCCGGCTCACAGGTCAGGCAGCGCACATAGACCCGGCGCTCCTCGGTGACGCGGTCGTTCTCCTGGTCGATCCGGACGATCTGCGCCTCGACGACGGTGTTCATCTCGGAGCGCAGCCGCACCAGCGCCTTCTGCCCGATCGCCAGACCACCCGACACGGCCTCGTCGATGAAGGCGCGCACCCAGACCGAGTTCGGTTCGATCAGCGTGAAGACCACCTCACCGACACCGGCGACAGCGCCGGCCTCCTTCAGACGCGACAGGATGCGCGCGCGAAAGGGCGCAATGAGCCGGTGCTGGTCGAGCAGGACCTGTTCGATGGTCAGCGCGGCGGCGACGTCGTCACGGGCCGCCTCGGCCACGCGGACCTCCGCTTTGGCAACGGCGAGATCGGCCTGCGCGAGCGTCTCGTTGGTCTGGGCTTCGTCGGCCTGCTCGCGCGAGACGCTGCCGCGATCGACGAGCGACTGGCGGCGCTGGTTAACCAGCACTCGTTGCTGGAGGTTGGCCTCCGACCGCTGCAACAGCGCCTGCGCCTTGGCCAGAGCCGCCTGCACCTGGAGCTTCGCCACTTCCGCCTTGGCGACGCGGGCGCGCTGCGAGCTGTCCTCGAGGGTGGCGAGCACCGTGCCTGCCGGGACGATCTCGCCCTGGTCGGCGGCGAGCTTCACGATCCTGCCCGCAACCTGGAAACCGATCCGGGACAGCACCTGCGCCTCGACGCTGCCCAGCCCGAAGACACGGATTTCGACATCGCGCTCGACCCGCGCGACGTCGACGGTGACGGGGCTCAACTTGCGGACATAGAGAATGCCGGCCATCGCCATCGCGACGAGGAGCAGAACGGACGGCAGCGCGAGGCGCTTGGACATGGACAGTTTCGATCTCGGAAGGGCGCGACGATCCGCAAGGCCTCGTTCAGCCAGCATCCATCACGGCAGCCTCACCTGCATTGCGCAGCGTCAATGACCGGACAGACAGAAGCGCGTTCGCTTTGATTGTCAGTGACGCGTCGAAATCGGCTGAGGCGTCTTGGCCGCAGGCTCCCGCACCTCGTCTGGGCGAAGGTCGAGGCCCAGCGCGTCATACAAGCTGGCCCCATCGGCCGTGAGTTGATCCAGGTTGATCTCTCGCGCCATCGCACCGGCGAAGAGGCGCCAGCTTTCGATGTTGCGCCAGGGTACGGCGATCAGAAGCGGCAGGCCGGCCTCGATCGCCTCGGCGATCAGGGGGCGGAACCCCGCGCCCTCCGCTTCGGTCTTGCCGAACTTGTTCAAGATGACGAGGTCCGGCCCCGTGTCGAGCGCCGCCCGCACGATCTGCATCGCACCCAGCAGTTGACCGACATCCAAAGCGCAGCCGCGCGCCAGGGGACCGCGATCTTGTGAAATGCCGATCAGCTCACCACTCGAGAGCTCCTCGAGCACCATGTCGCAGCGCGACCGTCCCGGGCGCGCCGTGTTGTGCTGGACCAGCCCGGCGAGCCGAAAACCCCGCTCGATCAACGTCATGGCGACGTCGCGCAGGGCGCGGTCCGCCGTATCGCTGTCTGTATAGATCAAGGCCGTGATGGTGATGATGTCTGACATCGGGGTCGCTCTTGTCTCGGGTTCAGCCATGACCGGGAGGGTGGAGACCGGCAGCCCTGCAGCAGGGCGCATCCGCGTGCTCGACCGCGGCGAGGTTTGCGAAGGCGTCCAGGGCCTGGCGCCTCAGTGCGCTCACGGCTTCGACGGGATGAAGGACGCGATGATCGATCGAGGGCAGCGCATCGCGTTGGTCGACCGACGATAGATGAGGACCGAGGTCACGCAGCAGGCCGTCCTCGATCGCATAGATCCAGCCATGGAGGTTCAGCTCCTGGCCGCGCGCCCACGCATTCTCGACGATCGGTGTCTGTGCGAGCCGGCGGACCTGCATCTCAACGTTGATCTCGCACATCCGGTCAAGGCGGCATGCGTCATCCGGGATGAGCGCGAAGGTCTCACGGTGCTTGCGGTGGAGCATCGAGATCGGCTGGAGCCAGTGGTCCAGCATGGAGCCGCGTTCCGTCACCAGCGCCCGCTGAACGCCGCCGCAGCCATAGTGGCCGCAGACGATGATGTGCTCGACCCTCAATTGCTCGACGGCATATTCGATCACCGAGAGGATGTTCATGTCGCTGGTGTGGACGACATTGGCGATGTTGCGATGGACGAAGACCTCGCCGGGATCGAGGCCGAGGACGTCGTTGGCCGTGATGCGGCTGTCCGAGCAGCCGATCCAGAGATAGCGCGGCGTCTGCTGCTCGGCCATGCGGCGGAAGAAATGGGGATCGGCCCGGGTCTTGGACTGAGCCCAGGTGACGTTGCGATCGAAGAGATGATCGAGCGTGCGCGACATCAGGCGGCAGCCCCATGTCGGTCTTTCATGGTGGCGCTCATCGTCGCGAGGTCGCCCCGCGTGAGCCGAACGCGCGCGATTGCCAGCACGATCCCGTTTTCGGCCGCCAGGTGATGATGCTCGCTGGTCGCATAGGCCATCAGGAGCTTGCGTGCGGCGGACCCCAGCCTGATGGGCCCTGGGCCAGCCCGCTTGGTCAGAACTGTGATAATCGCCTCAATCATGGTGCGAAGTTGGCGATGATCAGCGACGAGCCGCGCCAGCGTCGCTCCCAGATCGTCTTCCAGCGGCGCGCGGCGAAGCAGGGAAGGAAAGAGGTCCTCCTCCTCGTCCCGGTGGTGCAGATTAACGTCGCGGCGAAGGTATGTGACGACGGCATCGGCTTCGGCGCGATCGACATATCCCTGCCGAGTGAAGCGGCGAAAGGCGTCACAAAGGCTGCGCTGCCGGGCATGATCGACCAGGATGTAGTCCAGCGGCGTATCGAGAAGCGCAGCCGGAATCGGATGGGCGAAGGTCTTGCCAGCGCCCTCTCCACCAGCGGCAGCTGCATCATCGATGGTCATCGCAGCCCCCGGACCCGCATGAGCAGCCGCCGCTCGTCGCCGGAGCGGGAGCCGCGTCGCTCGCCAGAGCCCAGCGTAGCATCTTGCCGAGCACGACCCGGGCGGGATCATCGGCGCGCTCGATAGCGGTCATCAGCGCCAACCAGTCCTCGTCGCCTGCCTGCGCCGCGTAGCGGCGCGAGGCGTTGGCGACGTACTCGCCCGGCGTCTCGTCATGCTGGGCGCCCATTTCCTGGATCTGCGCGAGCAGCACGACATCGCCCAATGCATCGAGCGCCACGGCCGCGTCGTTTTCGTCCGACAGCCGCGTCAGAAGGGCTCCGAGCTGCATGGCAGGCTCCTATTGAACGAGGGGGGACTGGCTCGCCGCGATCTCGACGCCGGTGATCTCGGCGCGTCCGGCGAGGATCGTGATGTATTGTTGGATCGCCATGCGGCGGACCTTTTCGTCGAGCCAGGCGGCGATCCGCGGCCGAACGGCTTCGAAGGGCAGCGGCTGGCCGGGAATGCGGCGCTCGACCCAGACGATGTGGAAGCCGTAGCGGGTCTCGACGGGGTCCTCACCGACGGAGCCGATCGGAAGCCGGCCCAGTGCGGTTTCGAACTCCGGCACCGTTTGCCCCGGGCCGATCTGGCCGAGATGTCCGCCGGTCTGGCCCGAGGGACAGGCGGAAACGGCCGCGGCCAGCGCGGCGAAGCAGCTGGGATCCTGCTGGATCTGCAGGATCAGCAGCGAGGCCTGGCGGCTCGCCTCCATCCGGGCCGGCGCGTCGCCCGGCGCCGCCGGCAGCAGGATGTGGCGCGCCTCGATGATCGCAGGCGACTGGAAGCGGATGCGGTTGGCATCGAAATAGCGCCGGCAGCTGGCCTCGTCGGCCTGTGGCGTCACCACCTCGTCTTCAACGAGCTGGCGGATCAGCGCCTCTTCCTCGGTCTCTCGCCTGCCCTCCCCGTCCTGGGCCGGCGCGGGAGACAATCCGAGCCGGCGCGCCTCCTGCAGCAGCAGTTCGCGCACGACCAGGGCATGGGCGGCGGCCTGCCAGGCCTCGATCGGCTTTGCGGCCGGATGGTTTTGCGTCTCCTGCGCGATGGCGGCGCGGGCGATGGCGACGCCATTGACGCTGACGGTCTTCGGCTTGTGCGAAACGGCCGGCTTGACGGCGCAGGCGGAGGTCGTGGTGTTGGTCATGATCTCACTCCGCCGGCTGGTTGGGGGACCGGGCCGACGGTCCGGCCGTCAGCACGCGGCGTGTCCGGACGACCTGGTAGCCCTTGCGGCCGAGATACCAGACCGGCGCGGACCAGATGTGGACCAGCCGCGAGAACGGGAAGATCAGGAAGATCGTCATGCCGAGCACGAGATGGACCAGATAGGGCCAGTTCAGCCCTTGCAGGGTCTGCGCATCGACCGGCTGGACCGTCAGGATGCCCTGCGCCCAGTGCGACAGCACCAGCATGACCGAGGCGTCGTGGTGGCTGAAGGAATAGGGCAGCGTCACCAGGCCGAGCACGAGCTGGACCCAGAGGATCGCCAGCACGCCGAGGTCCATATATGTCGAGGTCTGGCGGATGCGCGCGTCGAACAGTCGCCGGTGCAGGAGCAGCGACAGGCCAACGAAGCAGATCGCCCCCGCCACGCCACCCGCCACGATCGCGATGAACTGCTTCTGCTCGGGCGTGATCACCAGCGTGTAGAGCGCGGTGGGCGTCAAAAGCCCGACCGTGTGACCCATCAGCAAGAAGAGAATGCCGATGTGGAAGAGGTTGGAGCCCAATGCGAGCTGCTTCTTGCGCAGCATCTGGCTGGACGATGCCTTCCACGTGTACTGCTCGCGGTCGAACCTGATGATCGAGCCGAAGATGAATGCCGACAGGCAGACGTAAGGGTACCAGACGAAGAGGATGTGAAAGATCGTGTCGCGCATGGTCTTCAGGCTCCCGTGCGGGTCGTGATGCCGGAATGGGTGACGGTCATACGGGGGCCGGCTCCGGGAACGGGCTCAAGCCCGGGCGCGGGCCGGCGCGCCTGGCGCAGCTTGGCCGACAGCGTGTCCTTTCCGCAGTCCTCGGCGGCGGCGCCGGGGCCAAACAGAACCTCCTCCTCGGCCCAGGCCGCATCCAGCGCTTCGAGATCGTCGGGCTCCGGATCGGGCTCGGCCAGCAGCCGTTCGATCATCGCCGCGTCAGGCCGGGCCTGGCTCAGCCGGGCGAGCGCGGAGAAGACCGCCTCATAAGGCGAGCTGCGCTTGCGCAGGCGCTCGCGCAGCGCTGCAAAGACATGACCCGGCTGGCCGATCAGTTCGATCGCCTCGGCAGCCGTCCGGGTCGCGGCGAATTCGAGGAAGAGCGGCAGGAAGTCCGGGAGTTCCGTCACCGTCGGCGTGTAGCCGCCGTCCTCGTAGACCTTGATCAGATCGACCATGGCCTGACCGCGGTCGCGGCTCTCGCCATGGACATGCTCGAAGAGATGCAGCGAGAGCGCCCGCGTCCGGTCGAACAGCAGGATATAGCGCTCCTGCATGTCCATGAGGTCGCCAGCGGCGATGTCGTCGATCAGGAGCGCCAAGGCACGGCGCTCCGCACGCGGCAGCACGGCCTCGCGCTCGAGCACGCCGATCAGCTCGTCGCGGGCGGCGAGGAGCTCCTCGGTCGGGTAGGACAGGAGGGCGGAGAGGACCTTCAGCGTCTTCATCTCAGAGCGCTCCCATCTTGGGCTTGTCGTTCTTGAGCTTGATGCCGCCGAACAGGTTGACCTTGTCGTCGCTGGGCAGGCAGCCATCGCCGAAGGAGAAACCGCACTGGCCGCGCAACTCGTAAGCGTCCTGCGTCACCTCGCGATGGGTCGTCGGGATGACGAAGCGGTCCTCGTAATTGGCGATCGCCATGATGTGGTACATCTGTTCGATTTGGGCGCCGGTGAGGCCGACGCGCCGGGCGATGGCCTCGTCGAGGACGCCGTCGACCGTCTTGGCGCGCATGTAGGCCCGCATCGCCAGCATCCGCTCCAGCCCGGTCGCGATCGGGGCCTCGTCGCCGGCGGTCAGCAGGTTGGCGAGGTATTTGAGCGGGATGCGCAGGGATTTGACGTCAGGCATGCCGCCGTCGATGCCCATCTTACCGGCTTCCGCGGCAGCCGTGATCGGCGACAGCGGCGGCACGTACCAGACCATCGGCAGGGTGCGGTATTCCGGGTGCAGCGGGAAGGCGACTTTCCATTCCATCGCCATCTTCCAGATCGGCGACTGGCGCGCAGCCTCCAACCAGGCTTCGGAGATGCCGTCGGCGCGCGCCTGGGCGATGACCGCGGGATCGTTGGGATCCATGAAGATCTTGAGCTGCGCCTCGTAGAGGTCCTGCTCGGACGCGGTCGAAGCCGCCTCTTCGATGCGATCGGCGTCATAGAGCATCACGCCGAGATAGCGGATGCGACCGACGCAGGTTTCCGAGCAGACCGTCGGCTGGCCGGCCTCGATGCGGGGGTAGCAGAAGATGCACTTCTCCGACTTGCCCGACGACCAGTTGAAATAGATCTTCTTGTAGGGGCAGCCGGAGACGCACATGCGCCAGCCGCGGCACTTGTCCTGATCGATCAGGACAATGCCGTCCTCCTCGCGCTTATAGATCGCGCCCGAGGGGCAGGCGGCGGCGCAAGTCGGGTTGAGGCAGTGCTCGCACAGCCTCGGCAGGTACATCATGAAGGTGTTTTCGAACTGGCCGTACATCTCCTTCTGGATGCCCTCGAAATTGGCATCCTTGGAGCGCTTGGCGAATTCGCCGCCGAGGATCTCCTCCCAGTTCGGCCCCCATTCGATCTTCTCCATGCGCTCGCCGGTGATCAGCGAGCGCGGGCGCGCCGTGGGGAAGGCTTCCAGCTCGGGCGCCTTCTGGAGATGCTCGTAATCGAAGGTGAAGGGCTCGTAGTAGTCGTCGATCTCGGGCATGTTCGGGTTAGCGAAGATGTTCGCCAGGATCCGCCATTTGCCGCCGATCTTCGGTTCGATCTTGCCGTTCGCCTTGCGGCGCCAGCCGCCCTTCCACTTGTCCTGGTTTTCCCAGTCCTTGGGGTAGCCGATGCCGGGCTTGGTCTCGACGTTGTTGAACCAGGCGTATTCCATGCCCTCCCGGTTCGTCCAAACGTTCTTGCAGGTCACCGAGCAGGTGTGGCAGCCGATGCATTTGTCGAGATTGAGCACCATGCCGATCTGAGCGCGGATTTTCATCGTCGTGATCCTTTTCACTCTGCGGCTTGGGCGGTGACGGGGGCGCGCAACGCGTCGGCATGAGGCCGTTCGAGCCAGTCGACGGTCTTGAGCTTGCGGATCACCACGAACTCGTCGCGGTTGGTGCCGATCGTGCCGTAGTAGTTGAAGTCGTAGGCGAGCTGCGCGTAGCCCCCGATCATGTGCGTCGGGTTGATGACGATGCGCGTGACCGAGTTGTGGATGCCGCCGCGATTGCCGGTCATCTCCGAGCCCGGCACGTTCACGATCTTCTCCTGCGCGTGGTACATGAAGAGCGTGCCGTCCTTCATGCGCTGCGAGACCACGGCGCGGGCGACGAGCGCGCCGTTGCTGTTGAAGGCCTCGACCCAGTCGTTATCGACGATTCCGGCCCGCTTCGCGTCGGTCTCGCTGAGCCAGACGATCGGACCGCCGCGTGACAGCGTCAGCATCATCAGGTTGTCGGTGTAGGTGGAGTGGATGCCCCATTTCTGGTGCGGCGTGATGAAGTTGAGGACGATCTGCTTCTCGCCGTTCGGCTTCTGGTCGATCACCGGCGCAGTGGCGCGCAGGTCGAGCGGCGGGCGGTAGACGCACAAGCCAGCGCCGAAAGCGCGCATCCAGAGATGGTCTTGGTAGAGCTGCTGGCGGCCGGTCAGGGTGCGCCACGGGATCAGCTCGTGGACGTTGGTGTAGCCGGCGTTGTAGCAGACCTTCTCGCTCTCGAGCCCCGACCAGGTCGGGGCCGAGATGATCTTGCGCGGCTGGGCGATGACGTCGCGGAAGCGGATCTTCTCGTCTTCCTTGGGCAGTGCCAGATGGGTGTGTTCGCGGCCCGTCGCCTTGCCGAGAGCGGCCCAGGCCTTGACCGCGACCTCGCCATTGGTCTCCGGCGCCAGCATCAGGATCATCTCGGCGGCGTCGATGTCGGTGACGATCTTGGCCAGCCCCTTGTTGGCTCCTTCCAGATGCACGCCGTTCAGAGCCTTGAGATGTTCGACCTCATGGCCGGTCTTCCAGGCCATGCCCTTGATGCCGTTGCCGATCGTGTCCATCAGCGGGCCGAGCGCGGTGAAGCGGGCATAGAGGTTGGGGTAGTCGCGCTCGACCACCGTCACCACCGGCATCGTCTTGCCGGGGATAGGCTCGCACTCGCCCTTCTTCCAGTCCTTGGGGTCGAAAGCCTGGGCGATCTCGTTGGGGCTGTCGTGCTTGATCGGGTTGAGGACCACGTCCTTCTCGACGCCGAGCACTTCGGGCGCGACCTTGGAGAAGGCCTTGGCCAGGCCCTTGTAGATTTCCCAGTCCGAGCGCGCTTCCCAAGCCGGGTCCACCGCGCCGGTCAGCGGATGGATGAAGGGATGCATGTCGGAGGTGTTGAGGTCGTTCTTCTCGTACCAGGTCGCGGTCGGCAGGACGATGTCGGAGTAGACGCAGGTGGTCGACATGCGGAAGTCGAGCGTGACCAGGAGGTCGAGCTTTCCCTCCGGCGCGTGTTCATGCCAGACGGCCTCGGTCGAACGCGCCCTGCCCTCTTGCCCGAGATCCTTGCCGAGCACGCCATGGGTGGTGCCGAGCAGGTGCTTGAGGAAGTACTCATGGCCCTTGCCCGATGAGCCGAGCAGGTTCGAGCGCCAGACGAAGAGGTTGCGCGGCCAGTTGACCGGGTTGTCGGGATCCTCGCAGGACAGCTTCAGCGATCCGTCCTTCAGCGACTTCGCGACGTAATCCTTCGCCTCCATTCCGGCATCGGCGGCATCCCTGGCGACCTGGAGTGGGTTGGTCTGGAGTTGTGGCGCCGAGGGCAGCCAGCCCATCCGCTCGGCGCGGATGTTGTAGTCGATCAGCGTGCCGTCCCAGGGGCCCGCGGGCGCCGTGGGAGAGACGAGATCGGCGATCCGCACGGTCTCGTAGCGCCACTGGTCGGTGTGGGCATAAAAGGCTGAGGTCGAGTTCTGCTGGCGTGGTGGACGACCCCAGTCGAGTGCGAAGGCGAGCGGCGCCCAGCCGGCCTGCGGGCGCAGCTTCTCCTGGCCGACATAATGCGCCCAGCCGCCCCCGGACTGACCCACGCAGCCACACATGATGAGCATGTTCATCACGCCGCGGTAGTTCATGTCGGCGTGGTACCAGTGGTTCATGGCGGCCCCGATGATGATCATCGAGCGCCCCTTGGTCTTCTCGGCGTTGGTCGCGAATTCGCGAGCGACCTGGATGATCTTGTCACGCGAGACGCCGGTGATCTTTTCGGCCCAAGCCGGAGTGTAGGGCGTGTCGTCATCGAGCGAGGACGCGACATTGTCCCCGCCATAGCCGCAGTCGACGCCGTAGTTGGCGAGGAAGAGGTCGTGGACAGAAGCGACGAGCGTCTCGCCCTCCGCGAGCGCCAGGCGCTTCACCGGGACCAGACGCTTCAGCACGCTGCCATGGTCGGTCGAGGCAAAGTGCTCGTGCTCGATGTTGCCGAAATAGGGGAAGGCGATTTCGGCGAGATCATCCCTGATCTCGGCCAGCGACAGGCGCAGCTTCGTCGGTGCGCCGGCCGCATCCTTCTCCTCGAGGTTCCATTTGCCGCTCTCACCCCAGCGGAAGCCGATCGCGCCGCCGGGCGCGACGATCTTGCCGGTGGTCTCGTCGAAGGCGACGGTCTTCCATTCGGGGTTGTTGGCCTCGCCGAGGCCGGCGTCGAAATCCGACGCCCGGATGAAGCGGTCGGGGACGAGGTTGTCCCCCTGTTTCACCAGCTTCACCAGCATGGGCATGTCGCTGTACTGGCGGACATAGTCCCGGAAATACGGCACCTGCCGGTCGATATGGTATTCCTTCAGGATGACGTGGCCCATCGCCATCGCCAGCGCTGAGTCTGTGCCCTGCTTCACGCTCAGCCAGATGTCGCCAAACTTGGCGGCTTCCGAATAGTCGGGGCAGATCACCGCGCTCTTCATGCCCTTGTAGCGGGCTTCCGTATAGAAATGCGCGTCTGGCGTGCGCGTCTGGGGGACGTTGGAGCCCCAAAGGATGATGAAGCCGGCATTGTACCAGTCGGCGGATTCCGGCACGTCGGTCTGCTCGCCCCAGGTCTGCGGCGAGGCCGGCGGAAGGTCGCAATACCAGTCGTAGAACGACATGCAGACGCCGCCCATCAGCGACAGGTAGCGCGAGCCAGCCGCATAGGAGACCATCGACATGGCCGGGATCGGCGAGAAGCCGAACACCCGGTCGGGGCCGTAGGTCTTGGCCGTATAGGCGTTGGCGGTGGCGATGATCTCGGTTGCTTCGTCCCAGCCGGCCCGCACGAAGCCGCCATGGCCGCGCTTGCTGGTATAAGCGGCGCGCTTCTCCGGGTTCTCGACGATGCTCTTCCAGGCCGCGACCGGCGTCATCGTGGCGCGGGCCTCGCGCCAGAGCTTGAGCAGCCGGGCCCGGATCAGCGGGTACTTCACCCGGTTGCCGGAGTAGAGGTACCAGCTATAGGACGCCCCGCGTGAGCAGCCGCGCGGCTCGTGGTTGGGCAAATCGGGCCGGGTCCGCGGATAGTCGGTCTGCTGCGTCTCCCAGGTGACGATGCCGCCCTTGACGTAGATCTTCCAGGAGCAGGAGCCGGTGCAGTTGGCGCCGTGGGTGGAGCGCACGATCTTGTCGTGTTGCCAGCGCTTCCGATAGCCGTCCTCCCAGCTCCGGTCTTCGCTGGTCATGACGCCGTGGCCATTGGAGAACGGCTCGGAAACCTTGTTGAAGAAGGTCAGTCGGTCGAGAAAATGGCTCATTGCGGTCCCCTCGAGGGAAGTCGGAATCGGAGGGCGAAGATCATTCAGCCGGTGTCGGGAGCGGCCTGGCGGATCCAGCCGGCACGCCATGCTCGGTGTCGAAGAGGAGGCCGCCGCGGCGGGTGTAGAACCACCAGGTGATGGCGATGCAGCTGAGGTAGAAGCCGAGGAAGCCGTAGAGCGCGGCCCCTGCCCCGCCCGTCATCGCGATCGAGGTGCCGAAGCTCTTGGGGATGAAGAAGGCGCCGTAGGCGGCGATCGCCGAGGTGAAGCCGATGATGGCGGCGGCTTCCTTGTCCGACTGCTTGACGCGCTCGGGCTGGCTCATCTGGGGTTCGAGGCGCGCCACCTCGAGCCGCATGATCGCCGGGATCATCTGGAAGGTGGAGGCGTTGCCGACCCCGGTCGCCGCGAAGAGGAACAGGAAGCTCGCGAAGAAGACGGGGAAAGCGCTCGCGTCGCCCTTCATGCCGATGGCGTAGAGCACGCCGCCGACCCCCAGGCTCATCGCGATGAACACCCAGAAGGTGATCCGTCCGCCGCCGATCCGGTCGCACGGCTTGCCAGCGCCAGCGCGGGCCAGAGCACCGACGAGCGGGCCGAGGAAAGCGTATTGGAGCGCGTTAATCTCGGGAAAGAGGATCTTTGACAGCAAGGGGAAGGCCGCCGAGAACCCGATGAAGGAGCCGAAGGTGCCGGTGTAGAGCCAGCACATGATCCAGTTATGGGTACGCCGGAAGATCACCGCCTGATCGGCGAAGGAGGCCTTCATCGTCGCGATGTCGTTCATGCCGAACCAGGCCGCGAAGGCCGAGGCGATGATGAAAGGCACGAAGACGAAGCCGGCGTTCTGCAGCCAGAGCGTCGAGGTGACGCCAGCCACGGTCGCCGTCTGCGGTGCCCCTCCGAGCGCCCCGAAGACGCCGGCGGTGATCGCCAGCGGCACCACGAACTGGACGACACTGACGCCGAGGTTGCCCAGGCCAGCATTAATGGCCAGCGCGTTGCCTTTCTCCGCCTTGGGGAAAAAGAAGGAGATGTTGGCCATCGATGAGGCGAAGTTGCCGCCACCGAAACCGCAGAGCAGCGCCAGCCCGAGGAAGATCCAGTAGGGCGTCTCAGGGTTCTGGACGGCGAATCCCATGCCGAGCGCAGGGATCAAAAGCGACCATGTCGCGAGCGTCGTCCAGAGGCGGCCGCCGAACATCGCGGGCATGAAGCTATAGAAGATGCGCAGCGTCGCGCCCGAGAGGCCGGGCAGCGAGGCAAGCCAGAAGAGTTGCTCGTTGGTGAAGGCGAAGCCGACGCTCGGCAGCTTGGCCACGACGACCGACCAGACCATCCAGACCGCGAAGGACAAGAGCAGGCAGGGCACCGAGATCCAGAGGTTCCGCCGGGCGACGGCCTTGCCCGTCTGGTCCCAGAATGACTTGTTCTCCGGACGCCAATCCTGGATCGCGCCCGTGGCGGCGAGCGCACCCGCCTGGGCCGCGCCGTGGATGGGCTGCATCTCGGGCAGTTCCGGGAGGTTCTGAACCGGCACGCCAGCCACCGCCGCGGCCTTTTCCATCTGACGGACCGCCAGATGCATCCAGATCAGCGAGACCGCGGCGATCATGAACAGCAGCCAGAAGCAGCTCTGCCAGACGCCCGTGAGGTCGTTCAGCGCGCCGAAGGCGATCGGCAGGACGAAGCCGCCAAGACCGCCGACGAGGCCGACCACGCCGCCGACCGCACCGACCCGATCGGGATAGTAGACCGGGATGTGCTTGTAGACCGCGGCCTTGCCCAGGCTCATGAAGAAGCCCAGCACAAAGGCGACCGCCATGAAGCCCAGCAGGCCCATTCGCGTCGAGAAGGCAATCGGGCCGCGGATGCCCTCGACCACGTACTGCGTCGGCGGATATGCGAGGATGAAGGTGCAGACGACCGCGACCAGGAAGGTCCAGTACATGACCGTGCGCGCACCGTATTTGTCGGAAAGATGCCCGCCATAGGCGCGGAAAATCGAGGCCGGGATCGAGTACATCGCGCCGACCATGCCGGCGGTGGCGATGTCGAGGCCGTAGACGCCGATCAGGTAGCGCGGCAGCCACAGCGCCAATGCGACGAAGCCGCCGAAGACGAAGAAGTAGTAGAGCGAGAAGCGCCAGACCTGGATGTTCTTCAGGGGCTCCATCATCGCCGAGAGCGGCTCGGGCGTCTGACCGGAAGCGCGGCGCCGGGCGAGGTCGGGATCGTCCTTGGTGAACAGGAAGAAGATCACGGCGGTGATCGCGAGCGCGATGGCCCAAACCAGAGCCACCGTCTTCCAGCCATAGGCGATCATGATGACGGGGGCTGCGAATTTGGTGACAGCCGCACCGACATTGCCGGCGCCGAAGATGCCGAGCGCCGTGCCCTGCTTCTCCTTGGGATACCACTTCACCACATAGGCGACGCCGACCGAGAACGATCCGCCGGCGATGCCGACGCCCAGCGCTGCGATCAGGAACGTCGTGTAGTCATAGGCGAAGGTGAGCAGTCCGGTCATCACGGCCGCGGACAGCATGGTGATCGTGTAGACGACCCGGCCGCCATACTGGTCGGACCAGATGCCCAGAAGCAGGCGAATGAGCGAGCCGGTCAGGATCGGCGTGCCGACCAACAGGCCGAACTGGGTCTCGGAAAGCCCGAGGTCCTTTTTGATCTGGATGCCTATGATCGCGAAGATCGTCCAGACCGCGAAGCAGACTGTGAAAGCAATGGTCGAAAGCCAGAGCGACCGGCCCTGCTCCGATGGTGAGACCGCTACACCGCTCATGTCTACCCCCGCGTTCAATCAAGACGGGGCAGGTGTCGTTCTCACAGCGTCTTTTCTCTTTGATGCAAATCAAGCATGAAGACGGTCTATAGTCTTTCAAGATCGTCACATATATTTATCATTCTAGAGCCCGCTGATCCTCAATAACAGAGGCAGGACTTCGCACGATTACGCTTGACAAAAATCAAGAAAATAATTGCGTTGGCGGCTATAGTGTGCGTGCGAGGAGGCGGTCATGCGTCACGACGAAATTGAGGAAATGCGAACGCTTCCGCTGTTCGTCGGCGTCGCCTCGACGCATGTCGAATCGATGCTCCGCGCTTCGTTTCTGCAGCGGTTTCCCGCCCATGTGGAACTGGCTCGGGAAGGCGATCCAGCCGATTTCCTGCACGTCATCATCGACGGACAGATCGAGATGTACTCCGCCTATCGCGATCGCGAGACGACGATCTCGGTGATCGGACCCGGCCACAGCTTCATCGTGGCCGCGGTCATTCTCGATCGCGTCTATCTGAAATCGGCCCGTGCACTTCTGCCGTCGCGCGTCTTGCTGATCCCGGCTGAGGCGGTGCGACGCTCGTTCGGCGAGGACGCCGCCTTCTCCCGCGCGCTCGCGCTCGAACTGGCTGGTGCCTATCGCGGCGTCGTCAGGGAGCTGAAGAACCAGAAACTGCGATCGAGCCTGGAGCGCCTCGCGAACTGGGTTCTGACGCATGATGGCGAGAGCGGTGGGACGGGACGCTTCGAGTTGCCATTCGACAAGAAGGTCCTGGCCTCGCGCCTAGGAATGGCGCCCGAGGTTCTGTCCCGCTCAATCGCGGCCCTGGTCCCCTACGGCGTGAAGGTCTCGGGACGGGTCGTTGAGATCGGCGACATGGTTGCCTTGAACGGTCTCGCCCATCCATCCCCCACCATCGACGGCACGGTCAGCTGACGATCGGCCCTGACCGGCCTGGTCGGTCTTCAGCCGCCGGTGACGCTCATATGGCGCCCGACCGCGGGCTTGGCACGGCGGCGGTCGATGACGAAGTCGTGCCCCTTGGGCTTGCGGGCGATCGCCTCTTCCATCGCCCTGTGCAGCAGCGCGTCGTCGGCGGAGGCGCGCAGCGGCGCGCGCAGATCGGCGGCGTCCTCCTGGCCAAGGCACATGTAGAGCGTGCCCGTGCAGGTCAGCCTCACCCGGTTGCAGCTCTCGCAGAAGTTGTGCGTCATCGGCGTGATGAAGCCGACGAGGCCGCCCGTCTCCCGGACGCGCACATAGCGGGCCGGCCCGCCGGTCCGGTACGGGTCCTCGACGAGGTTGTAGCGGTCCATCAGCCGGGCGCGCACCACCGAGAGCGGCAGGAACTGGTCGATGCGGCCCGGCTCTGTCAAACGGCGCGCAATATTAGGTCTGACTCAGTTTCGCTGCAGGTTGGGGCTGTTCTGACGCTGGTTTCCAGAAGGAATCAGCACGATGAAGCAGCGATTTCGGCCAGCCAGCCTGGTTCCCTCAGGATTGATGGTCGACGGAATCGCGATCGAAGGCGATCGTGTTGTCGTCCGAGTTCGGGCCGCCGTCGGCGCCTGTCCATGTCCTGATTGTGGGGCGATCTCACAACGGATCCAAAGCCGGTATTGGCGGCGAGCAAAGGACCTGCCGCTGAGCGGCCGACGCGTCGAACTCCAGGTCCTCGTCCGGCGCTTTCGGTGCGATGCGGTCCTATGCGGCCGCCAGATCTTTGCAGAGCGCTTTGGTGACCGCATCCTCGCGCCACGAGCACGCCGGACGGATCGTCTCGATCATATCGTCCAGCATCTCGGGCTCGCGTTGGGCGGCCGACCCGGAGCGAGTTTTGCCGCCAGGATGATGCTGCCGGTCAGCAACGATACGCTGCTGCGCGTGGTCCGGCAGCGTGCGCGGGTGCCGAGCGACCCATTACGCGTGATCGGTATCGATGACTTCGCGTGGCGGCGCAATCACCGCTACGGCACGATCGTCTGCGACCTCGAACGCCGCCGGCCGGTCGTCCTGCTTCCTGACCGGGAGCCGGCGACATCGGAAGCTTGGCTCCTCCGTCAGCCGCTTATCCATACCGTTGCCCGTGACCGTGGCGGGGGCTACGGCGAGGCGGTGGCGCGTGCCTTGCCGCAGGCCGTCCAGGTTGCCGACCGCTGGCACCTGATGGAGAACGCCAGCCGCGCTTTCCTCGACGCCGTGCGCAAGTCGATGCGCCAGATCCGCGGCGCCATCGGCGCCACCGTCGTCAACCCCGCGCTCCTGACGGCGGCGGAGAAGCTGCAATATGACGGGTATCTGCGGCGCGAGGAGACAAACGCAGCGGTCCTCGCGCTGTGGCAGGAGGGCGTGCCGATCAAACAGATCGTCAGGCGCACGGGCCATCACCGCCAGACCGTCAGGCGGATCGTCCGCGGCGAGCGCAGCGACGTCTTCCGACCTCGCCAGAGTTCTCTGGAAGCGCATCTACCCTGGTTGGATGCGCAATGGGACGCCGGCGGCCGCAATGCATCCGCCCTCTGGCGCACAATGCGAAGGAACGGCTTTCGGGGAAGCCTCAGGGTTGTCTCCGAATGGGCAACTCGCCGCCGGCGCGCTGAGAAAGCGGACGCAAGCAGTCTCGCACGTGTCCCGTCGGCCCGGACCATCGCGAGGTTGATGACCACCGGTCGCGACCATCTCACGAAGGCCGAAACTGTTACGATCGCCGCGATTGAGAACGGCGTGCCGGCCTTGGTCGAGGCTCGCGAGATCGTCGCCGACTTCCATGCCATGATCAGGTCGAGGCGGGCCGAGCCTTTGGCTTCCTGGATCGAGAGCGCCTCCCAAAGCCTGGTCGCCTCGTTGGCGAACGGCGTCCGACGAGACGAGGCCGCGGTCCGAGCAGCAATCCTCTCCGTCTGGTCGAACGGTCAAACCGAGGGCCAGATCACCCGGCTCAAGCTCGTCAAACGCCAAATGTACGGCCGCGGAAAGATCGATCTCCTCCAAGCCCGTCTGATCGGCGCGCAATGACCCCAAGCGTCAGCAGAACTGCGTCAGACCCCCCAATCAACGCGGGCAGAGGGGTCACGCGCTCAGTAACAGCTCCTGACCCAGGCTCGTCGGGAACCGCCGTAGCGCGTTCGCACCCACCGTCGTTCGAGGACGCATGGGCCTTCGTAGCCTGCCCCGTAGCCGCCGCCACCATCGTACGCAGGATAGCCACCGTAGCCATAGCCACCGTAATAGGCTGGCGAATAGTAACCCCCGTAACCGCCGTAATATCCCAGGCCGTAGCCGAGACCGAGGCCCGTCAGCAACCAGGGCGCCCCCCAGCCGCCGTAGTAGCCGCCATAGCCATAGCCTCCGCCGTAGTAGCCCCCGTGGCCACGTCCGTAATAGCCGCGCCCATAGCCGCCGCGATAAATCCCTGGATGGGCATACCCTCCACCGAAGCCCCGATGAGAAATGCCGCCACCGCGGAAGCCGCCGAATCCACCGCCCCGGAAGCCTCCGCAATGGAACCCTCCACCTCCACCGTGGAACCCGCCGCCCCCGTGGCCACCGCCCCCATGGCCGCCGCGCTGGGCTAAAGCCCCTTCAGACGCGAGCGAAATTCCGGCGGCGAGCGTCGCTGAAAGCAAGATCAAGGTCTTCTTCATACTCAACTCCATTGGCGTCATGCCGGCCTCCGCGTCAACGCTGCCGGCGGGGGAGCGTTTCCATGAAAGCCGCGCGTAGCAGCCACGTCTTCGGCGCTGTAATGACTCGCGGCCAAAAACGTCATTCCAGGGGATGGGTCGTGAGCGACAGATCTTGTTGGAGGACGGTGCCATGCGCAAACGGATCAGTTTCGCGCTCCTCGGGACTGTGCTGGCGGCGTCGGCTGCCCTGGCTCAGTCCAGTTCGGGCGCCCGTCCGGGCTCGGGACCGGATGCTGTGCCGCCCACTCACCACCCCCAATACGTGGCCCCGACAGGAGAGCGCAAGCCGCCGGGACAGGCTCTGGATGACCGGGGAGGGACGACACCGCTTCTGGAGCACCACGACAAGGAGTTGAAGGACCACACCCTGAAGAGCATCTGCCAGGGAGCGCCTGGCTGCGAGGGAGGGCACCTCCGGAGGTAATGCAAGCGCGGCCAGTGGGCACAAGCCTGCTGGGGCGCCCGTGCGGGGAGTGGGAACATCGAAGCGTTGAGCACGACGAACAAGAGATCAGGAGCCAACAAGGCGTCGACAAAGCACAGCCGACTGCAAAGCAAAAGAGCTACCTGCGCTACCTGCGCCGTTAAGGCTCGCTATCCCAAGGGCGGGATTGGGACTGGGGGATTTTGCGCAAAATCAAGGAGTACTGCTCGGGGCCTTTGCAGAGATCGGCCCAAGTGGTCGATCACCGCACAGGATTTTCAACTTCACCACCAGGAGAACCAGCCATGTCAGTCAAGACCGCCACAGCCTCCATGCTTGCCCTAACAACCGCAGCCGGCGTACTGCTGGCCGCCGGACCAGGTCCCGCGCGAGCGGAGGATCGGCCGCTCCGTTTCGCGATGCACGACATGATGCCGATGCAGTCCCAAGGTGGCTCGGGCGGATCCATGGGCGGCGGCATGATGGGCGACAACATGATGCGCATGCAGCAGCCGAGCCAGCCCGGCCAGACGGGCGGGATGGGCGGCATGCAGTCGCAAGGCGGCATGGGCCAGGGCGGCTCGTCCGGTCAGATGGGCGGCATGGCCCCGCAAGGCCAAAGCGGCTCGATGGGGGGCGGCATGAAGATGGACGACAACATGCGCATGCAGCAGGGCCAGTCAGGTCAGACGGGCGCGGGCATGCAGTCGCAAGGCGGCATGGGTCAGGGCGGCTCGATGGGGCAGGGCGGGATGTCCGGCCAGACGGGCGGGATGATGAACGACAACATGATGCGCATGATGAACGACCACATGCGCATGATGGGTGGCGGGATGGGCGGGGGCGCGCCCGGCATGGCGATGGGCCCGGCCATGGTCGACATGACGGAGCGGCTCGAGGGGCGCCTCGCGTTCCTCAGGGCTGAGCTCCGCATCACCGACGCCCAGGCTCCTGCCTGGAGCGCGTTCGCCGACGCGCTCCGCACGAGCCGCAAGCACCTGCTCGAAGCCCGTCAGCAGATGGGCCAGGCGTATTCGTCGGCGCCCGACCGTCTGGAGAGATACGAGCAGCACCTCTCCGCCAGGCTCGAAGCCCTGAAATCGGCCCGTACGGCCTTCGCGAAGCTGCACGGGTCTCTCGATGAGACGCAGAAGCGCACCGCGGACGAGCTGGTGGCGCCGTTTATCGCAACCTTCTAACCGGCAGTTTGAGAGCAGCCACGAGATCCAGGAGGTGAATCGAGACCCCTTCTGGACGCCGCCGCGAGGGCGCGTTGCCCCCACTCGTCCGCGCGGCGGCTCTTCTCTCGCAAGACTGCGCGAGAACCCGTCGCCGGTGCGAAGAGCCCGGAAAGACCTTCGGGCCAACGCTCGGCCGGCGCACTCCTGTGAATTCTGCCAGCGGCGGCCTGTGATCCCCTGCAGCGGTCGCACGGACCGCCCTGCTGAAAGTCGCCCGCGCGCCGCGTAACCGAACTCGCCTGTAAGAGAATGGTCAACTCAACGTCTTTGTTGCTGAACCCCCGTTCTGCACCGACGCCGGTGCAGCTCCAGCGAAACGTGCGTCGGTCCGCAGATGGTCACGCCTCCTCCGAACATGAACCGTTCCCAAGGCGCGAAACGACGGAACCGTGATGGCTCTCGGGGCTGTGAGGAGGCATGCATCGACCGTCACGGTTCCCGCCGCAAGGCATCGTGCCGCGTCAGCGGGCCAGAGTCGCAGGCGGCCATACTGGCTCATGCCGGCGGGCACCGCCAGCGTATTCTGTTCGTCACGTCAGAGATCGCCGATTACGTCAAGGTCGGCGGGCTTGGCGATGTCTCAGCCGCCCTGCCGCGCGCGCTTCGCCAGCAGCACGATGTGCGCGTCCTCATCCCGGGCTACCGCGAGTTGCTCGCAAGCCTTGGGACCATCCCGGTCGTGGGGCGGCTCGGCGGCCTTTCAAGCTTGCCCGCCTGCGATCTCGGCCGGATCGAGACCCGCGACGGTCTGACCATCTACGTCCTGCTCTGTCCCGAGCTCTACGATCGCGAGGGCTCGCCTTACGTGGACGTGAACGGGGCCGACTGGGCCGACAACGATGTCCGCTTCGCAAGGCTCGGACTGGCTGCGGCCGACATCGCCTGTGGTCTTGGCGACCCGACGTGGGCACCGGACCTCATCCATCTCAACGACTGGCCGTCCGCTCTCGCTCCGGCCTACCTCGCCTGGCGCGGACGCCCGACGCCGAGCATCATGACCATTCACAATCTCGCCTATCAAGGGGTGTTCGGTCGCGACCGTCTCGGAGCACTCGGCATTCCGGACGCCGCCTTTCAGATGCACGGCGTCGAGTTCTGCGGGGACCTCTCCTTCCTCAAGGCTGGTATCTTCTATGCCTCGCACGTCACCACCGTCAGCCCGACTTACGCCGAGGAGATCACCACCCCGGAGCTCGGCTGCGGCCTCGACGGGCTCCTGCGCACAAGGGCCCGCGAGGGACGCCTTACCGGCATCCTCAACGGGATCGACGAGAGCTGGGATCCCCGCACCGACCCTCATCTGGCAAGCCCATTCGACGCCAATGACTGGAAAGGCAAGAGCGTCAACGCCCAGGAGGTCAGGAACGCGTTCGGCCTCGCTGTATCGCGCGGGCCGCTCTTCGCCGTGGTGTCGCGCCTCGTGCATCAGAAGGGCCTCGACCTGACCATCCAGGCCACCGAAACGATCGTTCGGCAAGGCGGTCAGATCGTCGTCACCGGTCGGGGAGAGGGTCGGCTCGAGGCGGAACTGCAGAACCTGACCGCCCGCTATCCAGGGAAGGTCGGCGTCAAGATCGGGTTCAATGAAGGTGTCGCCCGGCGCATGCTCGCCGGAAGCGATTTTCTGCTGATGCCCTCACGGTTCGAGCCCTGCGGATTGAGCCAGATGTATGCCCAAAGGTTCGGCTCGCTGCCTGTCGCCCACCGAACGGGCGGCCTGGCCGCTACGATCGAGGACGGGATCACGGGCTTCCTCTTCAAGGACCTGTCGCTCGCCGGTTTCCTGCACGCCGTCTACCGCTCGATCGACACCTTCGGCTCACGCCGACAGCTCAAGGCGATGCGCCGAAGCGCCATGGCGCGCAGCTTCGGGTGGCCGCAGTCAGCCTCTGATTACGCGGCGGTCTACGACTCCGTCGTCCGAAACGTCGGCGTTCGATGACCGGACCGGGCATTTGGATGACGACCCGACCCCGAAGCTGCCCACATGCGTGGAATGCTCGGCCGCACGAGTTGCAACGACTCGCGACCGCAAAAAAAGGGCTGAGCGATCCGTTGCGTCAGATCAAGGAAGCTCGGCCGGAGACCGGACAGATTCTGGCGCAACCAGGAAGGAGCACTCATGAATCGCCTTGTCGCCTGTGCCGCGTTGTCCCTTGCGGCTTCGCTCGCTCTCACGCTCGAATCCGAGGCGAAGCCCCGTCCTCGTGGCAGCGAGGAAGTCCTCATCCTGAAGGTCCGGCCGCGCAGCTATCTGGATGCAGGCAACGTCGTGCCGGCAGGCTCGCTCGACGGCGTCACCGGCGGGTATGCGCAAACGCGGTCCTACCTTAATCTGCCGCCCTGGCAGAACCAGCGGGACCGCTTTGGAGAGGGTGTGCTGCCGGATCCGATCACAGGTCCGTTCATCGGGGCGCGCAATCCGTTCGGACCGGTCGATTTTCAAGCACCGGGCGGTTTGCGTTGAGGTTGCGAGGTTGCGAGCCTGGCGCGTAAAGCTCGGCGCAGCTCACGCCGAACTTTTGCTGCTCCACGTCGCCTCAGTCTTGAGGCCGCCGACAGATCACGGCCGTCCAGCCGCCCCTTTGCCAGGGGCTCCGGGTTATACTTGAGCTTCGATGAGCCCACGCCGACGGTCAACGCACGGCACGGGTAATTTGGACAACCTGAGCAGCGCATCAGGCCCGTCGTGAACCGGGCCATATGCTGTGACTGCAACGAATGTTTTCTCCCGAGCGCGGAATCGAGCAAGCGAGCATGGAGCCAGCAGAAATCTTCTCCAATGCCGAGATGCGGGCGCCGATCATTCACGTCCTGCACTGGATCGCCACCACGATCGAGGTGATCGGGGTTGCCGCCATTGTGCTGGGTGCGATTGTCTCGACCGCTCTATTCCTTTGGCGAGGCGTTGGCCGCGAGTGGGATGCGGCGTTCCGGAGTTACCGGGCCAATCTTGGCCGCGGCATCCTGCTTGGGCTCGAGTTTCTGGTGGCGGCCGACATTATCGGTACGGTCGCCGTGACCCCTACCTTTCAGAGCCTAGGCGTGCTGGCTCTGATTATCGCCGTACGCACGTTCCTGAGCTTCTCACTTCAGGTCGAAATTGAGGGCCAGTGGCCCTGGCGACGGCGCGAGGCGGATCACTATTCGGCTGGTGGCCGGCTTTGAACTGAGTGTCTTCTCGACAACCGCTCGCCATTCCTGCCCTGCGAACCGCTGCCTGCTCATCTGAGCAAGGATCGTCGTGCGCGGCCGCTGGAGTGGCAAGGGCGCGCCACTGGGCCCGCATGTCCTCGACGAGCTGTCTGATCCGACGGCTGATCGCCACCTCGCCAGCAAGGAGTTGATCCAGTCGAAGTTCGAGCTTGCGCCGTCCCTTCGCCATCACGATCCCGCGCACCTTGGACAAGCTCGGCATGGTCGTGTCCCTGATGGTGGTGTAGCTTCGCGGAGCAACCACGATGCCGGCTTTGGCCGGGCTGGTCAGGCGGCCCCGGCTGGCAGGCTGACGATGGGATCATCGCTGATCGGCGCGATGCTTTCCAGCGTGATGTAGCGAGCGCGCTGGACGGCCCATTCATCGTTCTGTTCGAGCAGGATTGCACCGACGAGCCTGGTGATGGCCGCCTCGTTCGGGAAGATGCCGACGACCTCGGTGCGACGCTTGATCTCGCCGTTTAGGCGTTCGAGCGGATTTGTTGAGTGCAGCTTAGCGCGATGTTGCGTCGGGAAGGTCATGTAGGCGAGCACGTCGGTCTCGGCCGTGTCCATCAGCGCGGCGAGCTTGGGGACGGTCGGCCTGAGTTGGTCGGCGACCCTGCGCCATTGCTGGCTTGCGGCCGCCGCATTGTCCTGGGCGAACGCCGTGGCGATGAAGGCGCAGACGACGCGGCGTCCCGAGCGGCCGGCATGGGCGAGCGCGTTCCTCATGAAGTGAACCCGGCAGCGTTGCCAGGTCGCGGTGAGAACCTTCGAGACGGCCGCCTTGATGCCCTCATGGCTGTCGGAGACGACGAGCTTGACGCCGCGCAGGCCGCGCCGCGCCAGCTTGCGCAGGAATGCGGTCCAGAAGACTTCGGCCTCGGAGGGGCCGATGTCCATGCCCAGCACCTCGCGCCTTCCGTCACCGTTGACGCCGACCGCGACGATCACAGCGACCGAGACGATCCGCCCGGCCTGGCGCACCTTCACATAGGTCGCGTCGATCCAGAGATAGGGCCAGTCGCCCTCGATCGGCCGGTCGAGGAAGGCCTGCACCCGCTCGTCGATCTCCTCGCAGAGCCGCGACACTTGGCTCTTGGAGATGCCGCTCATCCCCATCGCCTTGACCAGATCGTCGACCGAGCGGGTCGAGATGCCCTGGATGTAGGCCTCCTGGATTACCGCCGTCAGCGCCTTCTCGGCCATCCGGCGCGGCTCGAGGAAGCCGGGGAAGTAGCTGCCCTTCCTCAGCTTGGGGATGCGCAGTTCGACCGTGCCGGCGCGCGTCTCCCAATCCCTATCGCGATAGCCGTTGCGCTGCGCCAGGCGCTCCGGGCTCTTCTCGCCGAAGCCGGCGCCGGTCAGGCTACCGACCTCCAGCTCCATCAGGCGTTGCGCGGCAAAGCCGATCATCTCGCGCAAAAGATCGGCGTCGGGGCTCTTCTCCAGCAGCCCGCGCAGGTTCATCATCTCGTCGGTCATCGGGGATCTCTCGGTTCAGGGTTGGCGTTCGCAACCCAAACCTAACCGGCAATCGCCGATGACCACCCTCAGCTACACCACGCTATGGGACACGACCACAATCAACGTCGGCATAAGGGGTAAAGAGTCATACAAGCCTCTGCAAAGCATGGTTGCGGACCGTCTAGAAAGGGTCGGCAAGCTGCTTATCATCACCTTCAAATCGCCCGATGGTCCCGTATATGTTCGACTGGAACTGGACTTCGCGGAGGAGCGCCTAACGCTAAATCCGTTCACCGGGCTAAGCATTCAAGACGATGGTACTCCCGAGGTCGCTGACGCAATCGCAGAGGTAAAGCGTTTTGCTAATGACCTTTTTGGGAACGGCGAGCTTCAGATTACCGATGCAGATACGGGCGGTCTCATTGCCCGTAAGGACGCGTTTATCCCTCTCAACATGTTTCTTGACCGCGACGCGGCGGACGCAGACGTAGCGATGTGGCGTACCGAGGCCGAACTGCGACGCTACCCGGAGAGGCGGCTAAATGAACCGCCCCGGCTTCACCGGAGGCCATTTGGTTTAAGTCACGCCGCCATTTGC
>LSIG01000042.1 GCA_001556125.1 Rhizobiales bacterium CCH10-E5
CCATGGTTCTTATCCGCCGCATCGCGCGAGCGTCATGAGTTCCGGGACGGACTCTAAGAAGTATCGAGCCTGCAAGCGGAGACCACCATGGCCACAATCCCAAACGCCGAACTCCAAGCTTTGAGCTGGAAGGTCGGTGGCATGGACTGCGCAAGCTGCGCAGCGAAGATCCGCGGCGCCGTCGAGCGCCTGCCAGGCGTCACCGACGTGAAGCTCTCTGTCGCGACGGAAACCATGACGCTGGCACTCGACGAGAGCCAGACCCAGCGCGATGCGATCGAGAAGCGCGTCTCCAGTCTCGGATACACCACGGCGGTCATAGTCGCGAAGACGGGGTCATCGAGTCAGCCGATCGGCGAATGCGGGTGCGGTAATGATCGCGCTGACGGTGCCCAGGGGATCGCGAACGGCGACAAGCATGACGGGCAACGGCAGGGCGGACAGGACCATGCCGGCCTTGATCAGGCTCACGACTATGACGGCCCTCTTGCCAACGCAGCTTCGGACGCGATGTTGAGGCGGCCCGTGGATGCCGATGGCGGCGTGCCTGGCCATGTCCATGGAGCGACGCCCGATAGCGTGTCTTGGCACCAGACCAACAAGGGCCAGTCGGTCCTCGTCACGGGCGCCTGCCTGGCAGCGGCCTGGGCCGCGAGCCTCGTCTGGCCGGCCGCCGCGCACTGGGCCTTCATCGCCGCCTGCTTGATCGGCATCGTCCCGATAGCGCGCAAAGCTTATGCGGCCGCAAGCGTCGGCATGCCATTCACCATTGAGATGTTGATGACCATCGCCGCCACCGGCGCGTTGTTCATCGGGGCGGCCGAGGAGGCGGCGCTGGTTGTGTTCCTGTTTGCCGTCGGCGAGGTGCTAGAGGGCGTCGCGGCGGACAAGGCGCGGGCGTCAATCCGGGCGCTTGGCGATCTCGTGCCTAAAACCGCGATAGTCGAGGAAAACGGCGAGACCCGCACGATAGATGCGGTGGCGCTGACGATCGGCCAGACTGTACTCGTCCGACCCGGCGACCGCGTTCCCGCCGATGGCGAGATCATCGACGGCGTATCGGGGATCGACGAGAGCCCGGTAACGGGCGAGTCGGTGCCCAGGACCAAGGGCGTCGGCGAGCCGGTGTTCGCCGGCTCGGTCAACAGTGAGGCGGCGCTGCGCGTGCGCGTCACCAAAGCGGCGGAAGACAACACCATCTCGCGCATCATCCGGCTGGTCGAGGAGGCGCAGGAGGCACGCGCGCCGACCGAGCGCTTCATCGACCGCTTTTCGCGCATCTACATGCCGGCGATCGTCGGGTTGGCCGTACTGGTCGCCATCGTGCCGCCTCTGATGCTCGGCGGCGAATGGTCCGTCTGGATCTATCGGGCGCTGGCGCTGCTGCTGATCGGCTGTCCCTGCGCGCTCGTCATCTCGGTGCCGGCATCCATCGCAGCTTCGCTCTCGACGGGCGCGCGACAGGGCCTGCTGATGAAGGGCGGCGTCGTCATCGAGGCCGCCGCGAAGACCGGCATCGTCGCCTTCGACAAGACCGGCACGCTGACGCAAGGCCGCCCGCGCGTGACCGAGGTCGTCGCGCTGGGACGGACCGAGCGGGAGGTGGTCGAGCTCGCGGCCTCGGTCGAAACCGGTTCGAGCCACCCGCTGGCGCTGGCGATCATCGAGCGAGCCAAGGCGCATGCGATACCGGTGCGCAACGCGACGGAGGCGAAGGCGATCGCCGGGCAGGGCGTGACCGGCATGTTGGACGGCGCCGCCATCTTCGTCGGCGCGCCGCGCCATGCGCTTTCGCGAGCCGTTTTCGACGATCAGGCTAAGGCTGCCGTGGAGCAGTTGGAGACGGCCGGCAAGACCGTCGCCGCCGTTCTCGCCGACGGCGTGCTCGCCGGGTTGATCGCGATGCGCGACGAGCCGCGCGATGATGCGGCCGCCGGTATCGCCGAGTTGAAGGCGATGGGCATCCGGTCGCTGATGCTGACCGGCGACAATGCCCGCACCGGGGCGGCGATCGCCGGCTCGCTCGGGATGGAGCACAAGGCCGAGCTGATGCCGGAGGACAAGGTCGCGGCCATCAAGGCGCTGTCGGCCGAGGGCTCGGTGATGATGATCGGAGACGGCATCAACGACGCCCCGGCTCTCGCCGCCGCCGGCATCGGCGTGGCGATGGGGTCGGGCACCGACGTGGCGCTCGAGACCGCCGACGCGGCGATCCTGAAGAGCCGGGTCCGCGACGTGCCCGCCATGATCCGGCTGGCGCGGGCGACGATGGACAACATCCGCGTCAACATCGCCATCGCGCTCGGGCTCAAGGCGGTGTTCCTCGTCACCACCGTGTTTGGCTACACCGGCCTCTGGGTGGCGATCCTGGCCGACACCGGCGCGACCGTGATCGTGACGGCCAACGCGCTGCGGCTGCTGCGCTTCAACGCCGGCCGCGCCGGCTGAACTGGGGCAGCGCGCCATGTCGGGCATGGAAATCGCCAGCTTCATGATGACGGTCGTCTACGTCATCAGCTTCCTTTCCATGTCGGCCATCCTCGCGAAAGAAGCGGGGCGGCCGATCTGGCTCTTCGGCAAGGGGCGGCAGTCACAGGCGTTGCCTGCCACGCTGTTTCGCCTCGCTTTCGCCGGCGCGGTGATCTGGCCACTCATGCTGGCGCTGGTCGGCAACCCGGTCAAGGCCGACCCGCTCTCCAGCGCTCTGGACGGTCCTTGGTTCGATGTGCTCGGGCATCTTCCCGTCGTGATCGGCGCCTGCGTCGCGATCCTGTCCCAACGCCACATGGGCGTATCGTGGCGGATCGGCGCGGCTGAGGGCGAACTGGGGCCGATCGTCGACAACGGCCCCTTTGCGATCTCGCGCAACCCGGTCTTCGTCGGACAGGCCCTGCTGTTCGTAGGCCTGTTCATCGTGCTGCCCAGCCTGATCCAGGCCGCGCTGACGCTCACGCTCCTACTCGCCATCGTCCTGCAGGTCCGGATCGAAGAACGCGTCCTCTTGCAGACCCTTGGCCAGCCTTACCGAGACTACCGGCACCGCGTCCGGCGCTGGCTCGGAACGCGCCGCCCCGTGGAGAACGTAACGGCATGAAGATGCAAATCAGGGTCGGAGAAGTCCTCGGCTGGGCGCTCGCGGCCGCAGCGCTGGACCAGTTCTCGAAATGGGTGATTCTGACTTATGTCATGGCGCCGCCGCGCGTGATCGAGATAGCGCCATTCCTCAACCTGCGCCTCGGGTTCAATTACGGGGTCAGCTTCGGAATCGGCCGTGACCAGCTGGAAGCATGGCCTAACATGCTGGCTGCATTCAAGGTCGCCGTTGCGCTCGGCCTGATCATCTGGGCCGTCAGAAGCCAAATCCGGCTGGAGCGGACCGGCCTGGGCCTGATTGCTGGCGGCGCGCTGGGCAACGCTCAGGACCGTTGGCGTCAGGGCGCCGTGACGGACTTCATCGACCTGCACTGGGATGGCTGGCACTGGCCGACCTTCAACGGCGCCGACATTGCCATCTCTGCCGGCGTCGGCTTGATGCTGCTGGCTGCGCTGGCCGAGTATCGCAGGCCCCGATCCGACGCTGGAGTGGTAGAAACGAAGGTCGTTCCGAGCGCGCAGGGAGACGGGCCCTGAAGCGGGTCCGGCAGTGGCTCGCGGCTCCCAGCGCCGGCGAGGTCAAGCCCTTCGCGCTGCTTTTGCACTTCGCCTGGCGATTAGCCGAGCTTGCTGCACAGAACGGACGAGGCCTCCTCGCGAAGGGACAAAACCTAGCGGGCGATCGCCACGTTCGTTGAGATGCGTTTTAAAGCCCTGGCGACAAGTAAAATGCAGGCTAGCTCGCGCCGGTTTGCGTTTATCGATTGCATCAATTTGTTAGAGGTACCGCATGGCAATTCCTTCCGATCCAAACAAGTACGTGCCGGCGCTCGGCTTTGCTCGCCTGACGTCGCTCTACGATCCCGTGCTTGCGGTCGCGACGCGCGAGCAAACGTGGCGCGGCTCGCTCGCAGACGAGATCGCGCCGAAGGCCGGTGAGACCATCGTCGACGTTGGATGCGGCACGGGCTCGCTCGCGATCATGCTGAAGCTGCGCGAACCCGGCGCGCGGGTTGTTGGGATCGACCCAGATCCAGCGACGCTCGCCATTGCAAGAGAAAAGGCCGAGACTGCCGGGGTTGAAGTCGAGTGGCGGCGCGGGTTCGCCCGCGACGCTGCAACGTCGTTAAGCCCGGCAGGAGTAGACAAGGCAGTCTCGAGCCTTGTCTTCCATCAGGTGCCTGTGTCCGAGAAGCGCGCCGGCATAGCCGCAATGTTCGACGCCGTCCGGCCCGGCGGGTGGGTTTACATCGCTGACTACGCTCGCCAACGCGGGGCAGTGCGTCGCGGACTGTTCTCAATGATAGGTCTCCTCGACGGTTTCGATAACACGCGCCCCAATGCGAATGGAATGCTGGAGGAGCTGCTACGGGAGGCGGCAGGGATCGAAGTGCGACCCTACCGCGTGGTGGAGACTGTCACGGGTGCGATCAGTCTGTTTGCCTGCCAGCGAACTCCTTTTCAGGAGCGATCGGAATGAGCAACGAGTGCGGCTGCACCGGCGACCAAGATCGCGCCCGCGTAGACCCGGCTTACCGCCGGGCTCTGTGGATCGTCATCGTCTTGAACATCGGCTTTGGCTTGGTGGAGCTGACCGGCGGCTTTATCGCCGGTTCGCAGGCGCTCAAAGCCGACTCGCTCGACTTTCTGGGAGACGGCTCGATCACACTCGTCGGATTGCTAGCGCTCGGTTGGAGCGCGCTCGCCCGCGCCCGCGTGGCGCTCATCCAAGGGCTGTTTCTGGGGGCGCTGGGGCTGGGCGTCATCGGCACCGCGATCTGGCGTGCGCTCAACGCTGTAGCTCCGGACGCCGAGGTGATGGGCGTTATAGGTATCGCAGCGCTCGCCGTGAATGTTGCAGCTGCGTTGGTACTCGCTCGTTTTCGGGAGAAAGGCGATGCTCAGGCGCGGGCGATTTGGCTGTTCTCGCGCAACGACGCGCTCAACAACGTGGCGGTGATCATCGCGGCCGGACTCGTGGCGTGGACGCAAAGCGCTTGGCCAGACCTGGCAGTGGCTGTGATCGTTGCACTCATGTTTCTTCAATCGGCCAGTGAGATCGTCCGCGAAGCCTTGGCCGAGTTGCGGGACAATTCGACGCGGTAGACTCTAACGCTACTCACTTGGAAAGCCGCGATGATGCTTATTGCGCTTTCCGCCACCGGAAGGCGCAGATGTCGCTGGTCAGCTTTCGAAAGGCGCGCGCTTTAGTTCCACCTGAGGAGTTCGGGTGTTCCGCAGTGAGATGCGGTTCATCGCCGACAATCTCGTCCAAGCTGCCCAAGGTGACGTTGCCCCCAGTTTCTATCCAGCGCTGAGTTCGTTTCCGGCGGTTACGGAGCCCGTTTGGGCTGGTGAAGCGACGGTCTCTGGCGCCGTGCTTGTCGCATAGCGCAGCGCCAGGAGCCGTCGCGGGGAGAAGGTCGAGGCGAAGACAGACGGCGTCTGCCACCCGAGCTGGGAGTGAGGGCGTTCGGTGTTGTAGTCTGAGCGCCAGTTGGCCAAGGCGGTCCGGGCCTGTGCCAGGGACGAGAACAGCGTCTCGTTCAACAGTTCGTCTCGCAGGCGGCCATTGAAACTCTCGATGAAGCCGTTCTGCATCGGCTTTCCGGGCGCGATATAGTGCCATTCGACGCGGGCCTGATCTGCCCATGCCAGGATCGCATTGCTGGTGAACTCGCTGCCATTGTCGCTGACGATCATCTTCGGCCTGCCGCGTCCGGCGATCACACGGTCGAGTTCGCGAGCGACCCGAAGGCCAGACAGCGAGGTGTCGGCGACCAGCGCCAGGTTCTCTCGCGTGCAGTCATCCACGATGGCCAGTATCCGGAAGCGGCGGCCATCGGTGAACTGATCGGAGACGAAGTCGAGAGACCAGCGTTCGTTGGGCCTGAG
>LSIG01000043.1 GCA_001556125.1 Rhizobiales bacterium CCH10-E5
CGCCGCCGCAACCGAAAACCGAAGGCCCCGCCATCCACCCATGGCGGGGCCTTCGGCTTTCTGCGGCGCCCTTCGCATGACGCTTGCGGCCGGCTCGGCGGCGATGCTAGGCGGGGTATGGGCCGGTAGCTCAATGGTTAGAGCTCGCTGCTCATAACAGCGCCGGTGCCGGTTCGAGTCCGGCCCGGCCCACCATCGCCCTTGCTACGCATTTGTTTTCCTTCACTTTTCATCAGGTTTGCGTTTGAGGTTAGCGAGCCGGATGTTCAACCTCTGTCCCTTAGCTTCGCCATAGCGGCATCTGCCATGTGCTCGCGGTCGGCCGCTTCGGTGTAGCGCTGAACCTCTTTCAGGCTCTTGTGCCCGGTGATTGAAGCGATCTCGTGCGCCGTGCAGCCGCACTCGGCGAGGCGCCGCGCCGCAGCCTTCCGCAGGCCATGGGTGACGCAGTGGTCGGGCAGGCCGGCGGCCTTGATCGCGTCTGCCATCCAATTCCCGAACCCGTGCTCGGTGAACGGCTTGCCGGCCTGCGTCACCACAATCACGCCGACATCGCGCTTGTGCAGCGCCAGGGTCTCGACCAGCCCGGCATGGATCGGCACGACCACGGCCGTCCCGGTCTTGCTCTGAACCATGCGGAGCTTACCGCTGGCGATGGCCTGCCACGTCAGGCGCCGCGCGTCGCCGGAACGCTGCCCGGTGTAGACCAGCAGATCGAAGGCGAGCCGCTGCTTGGTGTCGCGCGGCCAACGCGCCTCAAATTGCGCGACCTCTTCCTCCGTCCATGTGTGCCAGGAGCCGAGCTTGAAGGTGTCGCTCGCCTCAGTCGGATCGTCTGTGCGCCAACCCAGTTTGATCGCCAGCTTGAACAAGCCGCGCAGGCGCTTCCGGAGGTTCATGGCGGCGGCCGGCCGATCCCGCATTGAGGCGAGGATCATATCCACATGCCGCGTCTGCATCGTCGCGGCGCGCTTTTCGCCATGCTCCTTCGTGAAGCGGTCGATGATGCCGCGCTCGACATACTGCGTGTAGGGCTTCTTTTCGAGGAACTTGCCGGTTCGGTAATAGCGCTCGGCGAGGTCTCGCATTGAGCCGGGCGCGGCCTTGGACGGCGACGCAGAGCCCGGCGGCACATAGGCTTCGATCGCGCGGTGATAAGCCGCCATGAACTCGGGCGAGCCGGGCTCGCCCGGCAGCGCGACAGCCTTCACCCCGGCCAGCCGCAGATAGTGTCGGGCCTTGCCGTGGCGATCTTTGAATCGGTGGACGTGCTTGATCGTCACCTTGACCCCTCCGGGTCCAGAGCCTCGTCCCATTCGTTCGCCTCCTGCGCGGCAGGCAGCATGGCGACGGGCGCAGCGTCGTCAACGGTGTGGATGATGATCGTGCCGTCCGGCTTGATCTCGACGCGGCCAATCGGCACGCCAGCGCTCGCGACCGCTTTGAGCGATCGCGTGATGCTGGCACTGCTGACCGGAGCGCGCGGCATCTCAGGGCTCCTGTAGGTTGCCAGCGGACGGCAATTCGCCAACCTCGACCATGACGGGCGGGTGCGCGGTGCCGATCACGCGCAGGATCACCGGAGCCCCGGCGTTGATGCGGGCGATCTCGTCTGGCGTCGGGAGCCATGCCGTTTCCATGCAAGGCGTCTCAGGGCCATCGACGGTTGTGGGGAGCAGCACGTCGCGGAGCGGCAGGCCGAGATAGCCTTGGCTCTTGCCGAGCACGCGCGTGGCGCCTTCGATGCGACCGATAATCAATGGCTCGGCTCCACGAAATGCTCCATGACGAGATCGAAGCGGTAGCTGTGATTCAGCCGGCTCCACTCGACATCGGAATAGCCGGCGGCCTTCTGCGCCTTGCTAGCGGCTGCGTCATATGCGGCCTGCTCTGCCTGGAACTGCTCTTCCTCTTCCGCCGAAAGCGGCCCCTGCGCGTCGATCTCGGCCATCAGCCGAGCGTTCCGCTCGCGCTCGTCGGCCAGCGTCGTCCCGACTGCCTGGCATAGCGCGTCGGTTCTCTTGGCGAGCAGGTTGACTTGATCCGCGATGATGATCGCGGGTGCGTTGAGAGCGGCCAGCCTGGCGACGCGCAGGGCCGTGTTTTTCAGGCGTTCCATGTCTGTCATATCTCAGGGCTCCTGCTTGGTGAGGGTGGCTTCAAGCTCGGCAATGCGAGCGCGGGCTTCCCAGAGCGCGATGACGGTCAGTTCCATCGAACTCGCGATGTGGTCGGGGTCAAAGTATTCCCTGATCCGAGCGCGTACGGGTCCGCGTTCTGCGCGAAGCTGCTCCGCGAAGCACTTCACATGCCGCGAAGCCCCGTCCGTGTTGTGCGGGAAGTGCTTGCTATAGAGACGCCCCCATTGTGCGGGCTTGCCGAATTCCGGATTGCGCGGAATCTTCGCCATGGCTTAGCTCTCCTGCTTGGCGAGGGTGGCGGGGGCAAAACGCCATCCAGTTATCGCAACAGCGCCGGCATGTCGGCGCCAGCTTCGTCGGCAGGCCGCGCGCAACCCACTCGGCTTCCGTCAGGGCGTCCGGGTCTTCGCCTGTGCGGTAGGTTGTCATGTCGCGCTCGCCCCCGCGCCTAGTCGCGGCTGCGGCCCATCCACCCACACAGAGCCGTCCGGCATGCGATAGGTCACCGTGCAGGCGGCCTCGTCGGCGTCGATCTGCTCGCCCGGCACGAGGTCCGGCTTGTAGAGGTGGACTGCGCAGCCCTTGCGCTGGTCCTCGGCCGAAAGGTCGACGCCGTGACGGGCGCAGCCCCAGCCGCCCTCCGACACGCAGGCCGCCAGACAGGTCCGGCAGTTGCGCCGCGCCTCAGCCAGCCCAAAGCAGACCTCGCGAGCCGGGCAGTAGCGGCATGACCAGCTATCGGGATCGTCGCTGATGCGCTCCGGCGCCGCGTCCGCCAACGCGATCCGCTCGGCGCGGGCTTCCTGACCGGCCGCGAAGACGGGATCAAACTCGATCCGCTGCGTCTCGATTTCCTTGCTGTCCTGGTTCTCCGCGACAAACAGCGCGCGCGTGAGGTTGAGCCCCAGCATGTAGAGCTGCATCTGGACGTAGTATTTCGGATCGCTCTCCTGAACGCCCTTGCGGCGCCAGGTGTCCCATCGCGCCTTATTCATCGTCTTGATCTCGACGAGGTGCGGCGTCACGGGCGCTTCCGGCACGCCGGTTGCGATGCCGTCGCAGGAGCCGGTCAGGAAGCCGCTGGCGAGGCTCACGCGCCATTGCTCGCCCGTTTCCGGGTTGCGGTCCTGCAGGTCGATGCCGGCGAGCTTCAGCATCTCGACGAGGCGCGTCTCACGGTCGTGGCCGTTTTTGAAGATGCGCTTCAGTCGCGCATCCGGGCTCCACGGCTCATGAGCCCAGCGGAACGCCAGCCACAGCCGGCGCTCGCACGTTTCGCCGATGCCAGAGCAGCGCAGCGTCTCGCTGTCCGGATCGGGCGTCAGCGCGTCGAGCGCAGCGTCGATGGCCAGCGAGGTCGCAGAGCGAAGGGCGGGGAGCGGCGCCATGGTCAGACGCGCCCGTTCTTGCGATCAATACGCTCGATCTCGGCGAGGATTAAAGCGCCGGCCTTGACGAGCATCCGGCGAGGATCGTCACCCGGCTTCCACCACGCCTCGTCGAAAGGCCAGTTGTGCGGCGGGCTACTGCCGATATGCCCAGCGATGTCACCATAGGAAGCGACATGCGCGTAGCAGGCTCCAGCCTCAGCGAGTTCGCCTTTGCCATGCTTGTCGTCATGCTCTGGCGTCCAACCTTCAGCTTCGACCTGACGTTGGCGCTCGGCGACGACATCGCGCAGCGCAGCACTCGGCTCCAGCCGAGTCGAGAGACCGCGCTTCTCCGACGTCTCGTTGAACTTCGCCTCGACCGCAGCACTAATGTCGATGTCGAGGTCCATCGCGATCAGGTCGATGCAGATGACACCGTCGGCAAGCTCTTCGGCGAGATCGGCAACCGTTGCCCTTGATCCGACAAGACCGAGTTGCTCGCGCTCCAACTTTTTGATGACGTTGCAGGCCTCACCGACCTCGCCGACCAGTTCATTGCCGCGGAAGAATAGGCTCAGTTTGGCGCCCGCGCCGGGCGAAACCCATTCGCGGTCGCGCGCAATATTGGCGGAGCGGAGATCAGAAAAATTCATCGTCGCCTCCAGGCATGGCTCCGCCGTTCGCCGCGAACGGTGCGCGGCGGGCCATGGCTTGCTGTGTCAGGGGATCAGGTCAGCGCGCGCCCGCGCTGGCCTGACGGTTCATCCAGCCCGGCCGGTTGCCGCCGGCATTGGCGGGCGGTGCAGCCTGCCGCTGTGCGGGCGCGGCGCTCTGGCGCTGGGCGGGCTGCTGGCGCTGCGCCGGGGGCGCATCCGCGCCACCGCGCGGGATGAAGCGGCCGATGTTGTTGCGCGGCTCGTACTGCCCGCTCTTGTCCTGCTCGATCTTCACGCTCGCCATGAACGGAATGCCGTGCAGGTCGTTGCTGTCCTCCAACGGCCCCATGTGGCCGACGGCCGCGCAGAGCTGCTTGATCTCGCGCTGGCCGATCTCCTGAGCGACAGGATTTCCATTCTTGAAATTGTGCTGCGTGAAGATCCGCCGGTTCTCGAACGGGCCGCTGACCACGCGATGCTGCAGCTTCAGCAGCGTGCCCTTGCCGCTCTTGGCCTGGACGAGGTCGCTGTCGACCACCTCCAGCTCATAGCGCCCCGGCGGGATCGGCTCGAGGTTGTCGCGATCGTCTTCCGGGACCTCGTCGGGGTTGAATCCACCCATGTTGGCCATGTCGTCTCTCCTGTCGGTTTGGGGATAAGGATCAGGCCGCCTTGGCCTGCTTTGGCTCGACCGGCTCGGGTTGGCCGGGCAGATACTTGGCGAGCTCGCTGTAGCCGGCGCCCTCCCGATACGGGATCTTGGCCGGCAGCTTGTAGCGCGACCCCGCCACCTGGGACGGCCGCCCCTCGCTGTAGATGAAGCGCGTCGCGCCACCCTCGGCATGCGCCCGCTTCTTGTTCGGGCCGGCGTCTTCTTCCTTGACGGTGACGTCGCGCTTCAGGAGCAGGATGGCGTCCATCTCGCGCTCGATGAGCTTCTGAGCCCGGTCGTGCACGTCGATCTCGTAGCGGTGATAGGAGACGGTCTCGGGATCGTCGAAGCGATCGACCTTGGCGTGACCGATAAGGATCGTTGTCATGCCGCGCCCGGTGCGGAGCATGTTGATGGCGTCCATCAGCTCCTTCCAGATATTCAGCGCGTAGACGTAGCCCTTGCCGTAGCCGAAGTCCTCGATCCGGGTCTTCGCGTTGCCCTTCTCGTCGCCGCGCGCGCAGGTCTCGTCATAGATCATGACCTGCAGCTCCGAGACGGAGTCGATAACGAGCGTCTTGAAATCGTGCTCCTCCTCGTAGAGTGAGCGCATCGCTTCCATCACGTCGGCATAGGACTGGATCTCGGCACGGCCCCAGCCTTCGAGCGAGACGGACGTGTTCTGGCCGTCCTCGATCTGAATGAAGACCGGGTTGGGGAACTCGCTCGCCAGCGTCGTTTTGCCGATCTTGGGCGGGCCGTAGATCAGGATGCGCGGCGGGTCGACCGCCTCGATCTTCCTCAGCTTGCTCATGAAGCTCATGGTCGTCTCTTTCGTCTCTGCCGGCTCGCTCCCGTCTGGTGGTCCGCGCCGGGGACCGGGAGACGAAGCCGGTTGTCACCCCATGCGGGGAGCCCCGGCGCAGCTTGTGTGGCCTCAGCCCTGTCCGGCCGGGGGATTGACCGGACAGGGCCTCGGGCCGCCGCCGACGCTCGCGAGCGCCGCGGAAAGGTGTTCGATGGGACAGACCGTCACGATGCAGGCCGCGCCGCTGACGGCATGGCTGCGATAGGCGGCCGTGAAATCGGCATGGCGGTCGTCGGGCGTGAGCCCTTCCTTCACGAGCAGATCTTCCGGCGCCTTGATCCGGTTGGAGCAGTCGCCCCGCATCAGATCCGGCAGTGCGATCAGGAAGGCGTAACGCCCCTTGACCGGCGTGATCGCCTCGCGCCGCAGCGCGTGGCGTGCGCCCGCCAGCCACTCGTCGTACTCGGCCGAGCGATGCCGGCGCTTGCCAGATGTCGCGAACAGGTTGTTTGTCGTGGGAGGGATCGGCAGCGTGACAGAGAACCCCGAAAAGGCCCCGGCCGAAGCCGGGGCGAGTTCCAAGGAGGTCGTCACAACAGAGGACTGCTTCAGATTGCCGTCATCTCCCATGAATGCCCGGTGCGCCGGGCGCGCATCGCCGGACATCCCGGCCATGTTCGGTGAAAAGTTCATGCCGCCCTCCGCTCGGAAGGCCGCGACCATTCGACGGCCAGGCGCAGCGCCTCGTCGAGATCGGTCATGATGGCGGCGATGCGAAAGCCAGCGCGGACGAGCGCCTGGATGGCCAGCGCGTCGTCATGCTGCGCTCTGGCGGCCATAATGATGGCGGCGAACTGACCGGCGTTGCTCATCGCGTCACCTCGCCAGCAACTTGCCCAGCCGGACGCAGAGCGCGCCGAAGCGCAACAATCGCCTCGCCATGGAAATCCGGATCGATGGCGACAAGCGCCGCCTCGATACGCGCAAGACGCGCTTCAACAGCCGCAGTCTCATCCCTGAACGCCTCGCGCTTCGCGGCGCGCCGCAGCGCGTCCATTTCCTCTGCGCGGATGGCCCGCGCCTCCTTGCGCCAGATGTCCTCGGCGCGGCCGAACGTCATGGGCCGGGCCAGATAGGCCGAGGCGCGGCGGGCGGCCCGGTTGATCGCCGCCTTGACGCTGTCGCCGGGCGGGCACGGCATCGCCAGTGACCGCAGCAGATCGGAAGCTTCGCAAACAGCACTCATAAGCAACACCGTGCGCTCGGGAGGATTTTCCGATTTCTCGGGATGAATTTCCGACATTTCGGGAACGCCTTCTGTCCATAGTCAGGGCGTTCACCGGAGTTGTCCGAATGAGAAGACTTGATGCGATCGTCGCCGAAGTGCTTGCCGGCCTGCGGGCGACGATCGCGAAACGAAAGCGCCGCAGGTCTGGACGAGAGGCACGCCGCCGGAGGGCGGCGCGACGGAAGGTGAAGCGAGGCCGACATCAGGCGGCCTCCGCGCAATAGAAATCGTTCGCCGTGACCTGGCCGCCGGTGGCCTCGGCAATCCGACGCATGTCGGCAGGCCGAGGGACCACTTGGCCCAGCATCCAGCGGCTGACGTTCTGCCTGCTCGACTGAACCCTCCGAGCGAACTCGGAGGGTTTGATGTCGTTGGCGCGGAGGTAATCGGCGAGCTTCATGTCACACTTTATGTCACAACATGAGTGACACAGCAAGCCCGATTGTCGCGAATTATGTGCGTTCCAGCGAGCGCGCCGATTTGCGAGCGTCCGCCATCATGACCGCGCTCGCACAAGCCGTTGAAAATGCAGGCATCAGCCTCAGCGAATTGGCGCGCCGTCTCGGCACGAGCCGGCAGAACGTGTCACGCTGGGCGTCCGGGGCAGTGCAGCTTCCGAAGGAGCAGGCACTGCGCGCGGCCGAAATTCTGCAGGTGCCTGCACACGTCCTGATCCTGGGCTTGGATATCAGCTCGTTCAGCCAGGCTTCGGAGGCCGCGCCAGCTCCGTCACCTGCGCCCGCGCCGGCCACGGGTTACCGGGTCGAGCCAAATGCCATTCCAGAGCCTGGCCCGGTCTATCTCCCACTGCGAGGGCTGCTTCCCCGCGATGTTCCAGAAATGGGCGCCACCGTTGGGGGCTTCGGGAAAGACGACACCGCCTTTGAGATGAACGGCGAGATCGTCGATTTTGCGCCGCGCCCGCCAGGCATCGCCCACCGCAAAAATGTGTTCTGCCTGCGCGTCTCCAATGACAGCATGGCGCCGCGATACGAGGACGGCGACCGGATCTACGTCGAAAAGCGCAAGCCCGCGATCCGCGACTATGTCGTGATCGAACTTAAGCCGACCAGCGATGGTGCGCCGCTCAAGTCCTTCATCAAGCGCCTGGTCTCGATCACGCCCCAGCTCGTCACTGTTGAGCAGTTCAACCCGCGTGGGCTTCTCGAGTTCGACCCGCGCGAGATTAACCAGCTGCTGCGGGTCATCCCCGACCCCGAGCTTCGGGGCGAGTAATGACGCCTGACGAGGCCGCCGAGACAATTGCGACGCTGCGTGCCATTGCGTCGGCTACTAAGGAGTTCGACGAACCGCCGAAGTGGGTCGTCCGCACAGACCGGCCGACGCCGGCGCTTGAATTATCAGTCTCGCTGAGGATTGATGGGCTTCTGCGAGGTGTCAGGATCAGGCTAAAGACGCCGCGCCCTTCATGGGAAGCTGACGTTTATGGGCACATCGAGGTAACGGTTGCTCGCCACCGCGGATTTCTGCGTCTTGCACCAATCGAGTGGCGGCCGCAGCGCGCCCACACCAACAGCGCTCGTGCGCCGGCAGTATACCGCCTTCTCAGCCTTCTCGACCGCTGGCACCCTCCCGAACTGAATTACGACCTGGGCGTTGCCGTGTTCGCCCAAGACCTGCCCGGCATCGCAGTTCCGCTTCCTCGTGCTATTGCCACGTTTGAGGACTATTTAGGATTATGCGCTGATCTCTGGCATTGCCCGGATATGGCGCGCGTCCCGCCGCCGCCCTGGACGCAGGAGCTCCGCCTATGACCGACATGATTGACATGAAGGAGGTCGCCGCCAGCGTTGTGCGCGCACTCTCGCACGTCAGCGCCAGCTCGGGCACGGCTTTTGTGGCGACGGCAACGCAGTATCCCAATGGAACCCAATGCGTCGTTCGCATCGATCGATCGCCCCTCGGCTTTTCTGTGTCCGATGATGGGTACGCAAGCGCCAGTACCGAGTTCATGGGCCTCGAAAGCTCGTTCACGAAGGTAGCAGGTAGTCTCGCGGCGCGCGCCGGCATTGCGATCGAGCGCAAGGCGTTTGTGCTGAATGAGATCAGCCGCGAACAGCTCCCCGGAGCAGTCCTCACAATCGCCAGCACATCCGTGCGCGCCGTCGATCATGCTATTCAGGCCGCTCGCTCATTGAAGATCAAGCGTTCGCGCGAGACTTTCAACGCAAGGGTGAAGCGCGCTTTCGGCGAAAGGGCGGTGTTCGATGCGACTGTCCGAGGCGCGACGCGAGAGTGGGATTTCGAAGCTGCGATTGCTGGGCAGCATGGGTTTGCGGGCGTCATCTCTCTGGTGTCGCCTGGTCACGGCGCCGTGGCGTCGGCCAATATGAAGCTGGGCGACATCCGAGCGATGGGCAGCGCGACCAAAGCCATCGCGGCGCTGGTCGACTATGACGGGACCGAAGCGGCATTCAGGAGCATCCTGGCATCAGCGGCGGATGCGGTCATTGCGGCCAGCGCGGACCCCGTGGCCTACCTAAAAGCTGCTGAGCCTCTGTCTGCTGGCATCCACTAATTGCCCGGGCCGCGGGCATTTCGAGCCCGCCCAGCGGCGGGCCTTACCCCCGACGAAACGTAGGGATCAGGTCCAGGTTTCGGCCATGCCGCCCGCTGTCCCGACAAGGCTGGCAGACCAGCTTAGGCCGTAGCTCGCCATCGCAGCGGATGCCGCGCTCAACCAAGCCAGCCAGCGTGTCCGGCCCCATGCGCTTCCCGTTGCCGCAATCATCGCACCTCACGAAGAGCGCCGCGTAATCCGCGAGCGTCGGCTTCACCTGGGATTGAGCCGGTCTCACGCCACTCATGACCAATCCTTTTGTTCTGGTTGCGTTCTCACTGAAACCAGAACGTCGCGCATGAGTCGAGTCCCGGCAGGGTTCGGTTGTGCACAGGCGCGTCTCTGGTGTCACATTTTCTGTTCCGCCCATATTGTCACACGTCACATAATGTGAGACAACGTCTCCATCTTCACCGGGAGACGAGCCCATGGCCAACCAGTTCGACAACATCAGCGACGCCTATCTCGCCGACGAATACGGGAACCTGAAAGCGCAGGCCGACTCACTCGACGAGCGCATCAAGCTCATCCGCGACGAGCTGGTCGCCAGATCTGCCGCGCCCGGCGCGTCCGACCGGATCGAGGGCCAGCGCTTCACCCTCACCGTCGCCAAGCAGACCTCGACCCGCGTCGATACGAAGGCGCTAAAAGAGGCGCTCGGCGCCGACATCATCCGCGACTTCGAAAAGACGTCCGAGTCGACCGTCATCCGCGTCAAGGCCACCGCCGTCTTCGGCCAGCAGGCCGCGTGATCGCCATGACGAAGCGCAAGACCGCCCCCGCGAGCGACATCGCGACCGCCGCCGTCAGCTCCACTGCGATCACCTCGATCAAGGGCTTCAGGTCCGATATGACCTGTCGCGACTTCAAGTTCGAGCCGGGCCAGACCTACGAGGTCGACGGCAAGATCAAGGCATGCCGTAACGGCTTTCACGCATGCCCGATAGACCAGCACCCGCTGTCAGTGTTCGATCACTATGCCCCCGCCGGCAATCGCTTCTGGGAAGTCGTCCAGGACGGCGAGACCGACCGCGAGGGCAACAAGCTCGCCTCGGCCAAGATCACGCTGCAGGTGGAGTTAAGCTTGGGCGATCTCGCCCGCCGCGCCGTCGAGTGGGTTTTCGCGCGAGCCAACTGGAAGGATGGTCCGGTCGCGACCGGCGACAATGAAGGCGCCACCGCCTCGGGAGATGCCGGCGCGGCCACCGCCTCGGGATATGCCGGCGCGG
>LSIG01000044.1 GCA_001556125.1 Rhizobiales bacterium CCH10-E5
CGGCGGACCAGCTCGACGATATCGGCGATGAGCTTTTCCTCATCGTCGCGTCCGTGCGGAATCCGACGTTGTGTCGAGCGATGCTGCCCGAGCACACGGCAGACCCGCCGCTCCGACACCTTCAGGGCGAGCCGGATATGCTCGATGCAGGCGCGGCGACGCGCGGGGCTCAGTAGTTTCCCGAAGCCGCCTCCTTCAGGATCAGCTTGTCGAGTGTCAGGTCCGCGACGGCGCGGCGGAGCCGGGCGTTCTCGGCCTCGAGCTCCTTCATCCGCTTCACCAGATCCGTCTTCAGCCCGCCAAACTCACGGCGCCAGCGGTAGTAGCTGACCTCCGTCACCCCGATCGAGCGGATCGCATCGGCAACGGGCTGCCCCTGCGAGACCAGCACATCGACCTGGCGCAGCTTCGCGACGATCTCTTCAGGCTTGTGGCGCTTCTTCGGCATATCGGTCCTCCTGTCTGCCAAAAGACATACTTCAGGGTGGACCAATTCAACGGGGGTGGATCAGTTTGGCGCACCGAACGCATAATCGCCGAGTTGGATGCCGGTCGCGTCGACATCGGCCTTATTCACTCGTCGAGCGAGAATGTACCGTCCGGCTTTAAGATCATCGCCAGCTCACCGCTGAAATGCGTCTTGCCGCCCGGCCATCGCCTCTGCAACGCAGACGTCGTTAAGGCTCAGGACCTTCGCAACGAACGCCTGATCGCCTATCATAACTCGCTCGATTTCGCTGACACGTTCTGGCGGGTCATCGAGGGCGTGGATCCACCGCCGGAGATCGCCGTCGAGGCGAGTCAGTCGGCCTTGTTGAGGGACTTGGTGCGCTATCGTGTCGGCATCACGCTGCTGGACGGCTTCACGGCCTCCGACACGATGCTTACCGACATGGTGGTCAAGCCATTCGTGCCTTCGCTTCCCTTCCACCTTGCCGTCGCGAGCCGAGGCAGCCGCCTCAGCGCGGATGCGCGGGAATTTCTATCGATCTTGATTGGAGTTGTAACCGAAATCGCCAATCGACGCTGATAGTCGTGCTCCGGTCGATCCAAAGCCAATCGCCGCAGCCATGTCGGCCTCGTGCCGGGGCGTGCCGAGACCCTTACGCGCGCCGGCACGGGCAGAGCGACGAGATCGGCTCGTAGCGCGGCTCGCGCCTTGTCCTTCGCTTTTGCGGCGACAGCGCCCTCAAGGTCGATGATCACCGCGTCCGCGCCTGCTCCGGCAACTTTCTCGAAGCGCTCGGGCCGATCGCCAGAGACAAACAGGGGAAGCAGGAAGTCGAGCGATGGCGACATTCAGCCGGCGTTGGAGCAGGTGCGGCGTGTTTCTGAAAGCAACCGCAAGGTTGCCGATCTGTATCTCGTCCACAACTGCCCGATCCACTTCGTCGTCTCAAAGCGGAGCCGTGGCACAATCGGGTTCGTCGAGTACCTTCGCTCGCTCGATTTTGACATTCGGACTTGCAATGGGACCGAGGCTGAGCGCATCGCTGCGCGCGTCAGGTTCTAAAGCAACATCGAGATGGGGGCGCTGTGTCGATACCTACACCGCCTGGACGGCCGCAACGATGGACGCCCTCGACGTCCTCAGATCCGTCTTCGGAACGATCATGGTGCCCCAATCCGTCATCGACGAATTGCGAACCGTGCGAGACGAGCAGGAGGTGCGTGCCGAGCCGTCCATGACCGTCGCTTGGCACAATGGCGAGTTCATCCGGCAGGAGCATACTGCAGAAGAAACTGCGGCGCGGCGAAGCTACATCGAAGAGCAGATCTCCCGCATCGAGCCGGCTTGCGAGGTTCGTCCTGTCAGCATCCCTGGCGAACCTTCCGAGCTTGCCGCGTTGATCTATCAATCCTTTGGACCCCATGCTCTCGACGCCGCCAATCTCGCGGACGCGAAGCATGTGCTTGTTTCGGAAGACATGTATTTCCGACAGTATGGCGAGGCCGCTTGCTCGACCAAAGGGGCCTGGCTGCAAGTGGTGTTCTCATTTGCCCTCGACCTGGGAAGAATGCGGACGTGATGCTTACGGCAATCCGCGAGGATCAAGCGCGAGATTTCGGAAATTTTGCAGCGCTTGCCAATTTCATGGGCACGCGCAACGCCGAGTTGTGATCGCATATCAATGTCTGCGTCGAGTTCCTCAACCAGCTCTGGCTTGAACATGGTGAGTTCGACCTAGCCTGCAAGCGCGCGACGAGCATCCTGATCGAGCGAATGGTTCGGTTCCGGTCCAAAGACTGGGCGTTGGTGCTTGCCTTCATCAAGCGCGGCTGCGCCCCCTCCATTAGGCAATTTCTCGATGGCTGGCTTGCTGGGCACTGCCTCTCCGATGACGCCGTAACAGCTGCTGGCGCAGAGATTGAAGTCGTGGCGACGCAATTGCGCGAGCGTCGTTCAGCGCGGATTGTCGCGGGCGAGCCAAAGACACCACGCGAGCGAGTGCGCAGGCGCAGCAAAAGACGTAGATGAGCCCGGCGTCTCCCGTCGGGCATAGCCGGCGCGCAATAGCAGGAGCGTCGTCAGCACGCGAGACAGGCGCCCATTGCCGTCCTGAAAGGGATGGATCTCCAGGAAGACAACGACGAAGACGGAGATGACGACCTTCACCCCGCCGACCAGTACGAACGCTACCGCGAGCTTGCGGAAAATCGCGGATGGGGCACGCTCCGCCGCCGCGAGTTGGACGCCGTCGGCTCCAAGCTCGCCGCCGGAACCGGCCTGCCTCACCTGAAGGCGGCGGCGGGCGAACACGTCGCCGGCACTTATCGCCAAAGCCTCACCCTGTCGTCCGGACGGTTCGCGATGATCGACAACGGGCTCGGCTTCCAGCTCGTGCCGTGGTCGCGGGAGATCGATCGCAAGCTCGGCCAGCACATCGCCGGCGTCGCGCGAGCCGGCGGCGGCATCGAGTGGAGCCTCGGCCGCAAACGCGACCTGGGACTATAAGGGCCATCGTCCACATGCAGTCATGTCGCGGGAGGGTTCAGGCGCGATCTGATTAGTCGGCGAACTCGCTAAGCCGGCGCAGCTCAGATGCGGTACGCCCGGTTTTGCGTCGAAGCAGCACACGAAGGGTCGTTCCATTAGCGTACCCGGTCCGAGAAGCGATTTCATCGACGCTCAATCGAGTCGTCCTCAGAAGATATGTCGCGTGTTCGACCCGCAGATCCTGGTGGTACGCCAGTGGTGATCGTCCCAGCACGGCGTGAACTCTTCTCGACAGCGTTCGCGTACTTGCTCCAGTGAACTGCGCCGCGTCTGGGAGCGAGAAAACTCGATCAAGGTTCGTCCGCACCCATACCTCAAAAGCTTGGACAAGCTCGTCCGTGTGTCGAAGGTGATCCGGGATCGCGTATGTCGCCTGGGGTGAACGCGAGTCGAGCATCAAGTAGCGTGCTGTCGTCGCCGCAAGTTCAGGGCTGCGCTGTCGAATAAACCACAACGCCAGATCGAAATGGGCCAACACAGCCCCCGCCGTAACGATGTTGTCGGCCCGCACGATGGTGCGATGATGATCCAAATCCACGCGCGGATAACGGGAGCGAAAGAACGGACTCAGCCACCAACTCGTCGTCGCGGCCCGACCATCCAACAGGCCGGCCTCCGCTAGCAGGAACGTTCCTGTACATGCCGCTGCGATAGTCGAGCCCCGTTTATGCCACGCGCGCAACAGAACGCCAGCGCTCGCGCAATCCGGATGGCGGAGTGTGGTGCTCAGCGCCTCCTCGGTCTTTGCGCCGACCGCAGGCACGAGCACAAGATCAGGCGCAAAAGAGGCGACTGCCGGCACAGCAGGTATGGCCAAGCCATGCGCAGTCATCGCGCCGTGCCGGACGCTCAGAACGGTCGCCTTGAACGACTTGCTTTCTGAGGTCGGCGCCAGTTCGGCGGCTGTGGTCAGCGTGTCTTGGAACGCGGCCAGTCCGGTGTCGAAAGTCCCATCAAGGGCAAGGATCGCGATGTTCATGGCGAGAATGGTACTACATTTGTCATTTATGCCAAGCGACTGATGAACTGACCTCCATTAGGGTTGTGACTGCCTTTGGGAACGAAGGCCGCTCTCGGTTGAGGCGCGTATCGACAAAGGCGCGAGTCGAGCCACTCGGGTGTCTGCAACAACCACTCTTGGAAATCATCGTTGCTGTCGATCCGTGCCGGGGCAGATTCCAAGTCTGATAAGGAGATAGGTATGATTAAGTTTGGGCTGTATGTTCGGCTGGAAGCGAAGCCCGGCAAAGAGGCGGATCTTGAAGCGTTTCTTCAAGGTGCATTGCCGTTGGCGCAGGAGGAGACCGGCACGCCGGTGTGGTACGCCGTGAAATTCGGGCCTCAAAGCTACGCGATTTTTGACGCTTTTGCGACCGATGAAGATCGCGGCGCTCACCTGAATGGCCCAATTGCTGCCGCTCTGATGCAGCATGCGGACGAACTCTTGTCGACACCGCCCGTGATTGAACGTTGGGATGCTTTGGCGGTGAAGTAGGATCACTGGGGAAGGGCCGTCCAGGCACGGAAATTAGCTCGTATAGAATATTCGGCGCCGATACTGCTAAACAGAGTATACCATTCCTACGATAGAAGCGCCGATTACTATACGCCGGCAAGATCTGAATTGTTATTTATAGCCGTGATCCGACCTTTGCGGGATTTGCCGCAAGGGTCGCCATGTCCGCCACTAAGATTTTGTGGGGCCAGATCACAGTAGTCTTCCTGATCGTGCTGTTCACGCCTGGACGGCGACGCAGTGGACCGCCTACCGCCTCGGCTTCCAGCCGCAGCTCGGCCATCCATGGTTCGAGCTGATGGGCTGGCCGGTCTATTACCCGCCGGCCTTTTTCTGGTGGGGGTATTTCTACGACGCCTATGCGCCGCCGATCTTCGTCGAGGGCGCCTATATCGCGGCGTCGGGCGGCTTCATCTCAATCCCCGTCGCCATCGGCATGTCAGTCTGGCGGGCGCGCGAGGCGAAGAACGTCGAGACCTATGGCTCCGCCCGCTGGGCCGACGGCAAAGAGGTGAAGGCGGCCGGGCTGCTTGGGCCGGACGGCGTCGTGCTCGGCAAGCTCGATCATGCCTATCTCCGCCACGACGGGCCGGAGCATGTGCTGTGCTTCGCGCCGACCCGCTCCGGCAAGGGCGTCGGTCTGGTCGTGCCGTCGCTCTTGACCTGGCCCGGCTCGGCGATCGTTCACGACATCAAGGGCGAGAACTGGCAGCTCACCGCCGGCTTTCGAGCGAAGCACGGACGCGTGCTGCTATTCGATCCTACCAACGCCAGGTCGGCCGCTTACAATCCGCTGCTGGAAGTCCGCCGCGGCCAATGGGAAGTGCGCGACGTGCAGAACGTCGCCGAAGTTTTGGTCGATCCGGAAGGCTCGCTCGACAAGCGTAACCACTGGGAGAAAACCTCCCATTCGCTTCTGGTCGGCGCGATCCTGCACGTCCTCTATGCCGAGGAGGACAAGACGCTCGCCGGCGTCGCCGCCTTCCTGTCCGATCCCAGGCGACCGATCGAGACGACGCTGCAGGCGATGATGACGACGCGGCATCTCGGTGAAGCCGGGCCGCACCCTGTCGGGGCGTCCACGGCGCGCGAGCTGCTCAACAAGTCCGACAACGAACGATCGGGTGTGTTGTCCACAGCCATTTCGTTCCTCGGGCTCTATCGCGATCCCATGGTGGCCGAGGTGACGCGCCGGTGTGACTGGCGCATCGCGGACCTGATCGCCGATCCGAAGCCGGCGACCCTGTACCTTGTCGTTCCGCCGTCGGACATCTCGCGGACCAAGCCGCTCATTCGCCTGGTGCTCAACCAGATTGGCCGGCGTCTGACGGAAGACCTGCACGCCAAGGACCGTCGCCATCGCGTGCTGATGATGCTCGACGAGTTTCCAGCGCTCGGCCGACTCGGCTTCTTCGAGTCGGCCTTGGCTTTCATGGCAGGCTACGGCCTAAAGGCTTTTCTGATCGCCCAGAGCCTGAACCAGATCGAGAAGGCCTACGGCGCCAACAACTCGATCCTGGACAACTGCCATGTGCGCGTGAGCTTCGCCACCAACGACGAGCGGACGGCCAAGCGCGTTTCCGATGCGCTCGGCACCGCTACCGAGATGAAGGCGATGAAGAACTATGCCGGCCACCGGCTGTCGCCCTGGCTCGGTCATCTCATGGTATCGCGTTCCGAGACCGCGCGACCGCTGCTCACGCCCGGCGAAGTGATGCAGCTCCCGCCCGCCGATGAGATCGTCATGGTGGCCGGCACGCCGCCCATCCGCGCCAAGAAAGCGCGCTATTACGAGGATGCCCGGTTCAAGGAGCGAGTGCTTTTGCCGCCCGATCCGGCCAAGTCGGGACGGTCGAAGCGGACCGATGGTTGGTCCGCGCTGAAACCGCAGACGCCCGACGCGGCCTTGCTGGCGAAGATTGCCGAGGCGGATGCGGCCAATAGCGGCCTACGCCGCGAGCCCGAACTGCCCGATCACGTCGCCATCGCCAAGGAGACGACGGACCCAAGCGTGGCTGACGAGTTCGCCATCACGCTCGACGACGAGCCCGAGGACGCCGCGCGCCAGTCCCGCATCCTGCGCCAGCAGATGCGCGGCGTCGCCCGGCAGGTGTCGCTCCATCCCAATGACGGCATGGACCTTTGAGGCCGATCTGCGCGACCGGATGAACGTCTATTTTCCGCCCGAGCTTCTGAAGCACATCGGCGATCTCGCCGACCGCAAGAAGCTGTCGCGCTCGGCGATCGTCGAGGCCGCTGTAGCGTCGTTTCTCTCGCCCGACGGGGCGGACAAACGCGAGGCGGCCTTTGTCCGCCGGCTCGACCGACTATCGCGGCAGGTTCAGCGGCTGGAACGGGATCTCGGCATCACCGCCGAGACGCTGGCGCTGTTCGTCCGCATCTGGCTGACTATCACGCCGCCTTTGCCGGGCGACGCCCAGGCCTCCGCGCAGGCGAAGGGCCGCGAGCGCTACGAGGGATTCATCGAAACGCTCGGACGGCGTCTCCAGAAAGGCCAGAGCTTCCTTCGGGAAATTCCCGACGACATCGCCGGCGCAATGCCGTCCGACGACTCGCACGAGGATCAGACTTCCAAGCAATAGTTCTCGGTCTGGAGATCTCAAGTATTCGGCAAGTTCGCCGCTTCCCTGTCTTTCCACGCCGCAGCACTACTACGCTATCACCACTGTTGCGGCCGCCCCGAATGCGGTCATTTCACTCATCCCCGATCCAGGGTCGTGCGTCGTGCGCGCCCGCAGAAGAACGGGGACGACGTGGCGGCATCTCACCAGCAACCGGAAGCGAGCACGAGAGGCATGCGCATGTTGCGCACCGCCCTTGGTCCCGCCATCGCCCGATATCTGGAAGACGCCTCGATCGTCGAGGTGATGCTCAACCCCGACGGACGGCTCTGGATCGACCGTCTTTCCGAAGGTCTCGGCGATACGGGCGAGTGGCTGTCGTCGGCCGATGGTGAGCGGATCATCCGCCTCGTCGCGCACCATGTCGGCGCCGAGGTCCATTCCGGTAGCCCACGCGTCTCGGCCGAGTTGCCCGAGACCGGCGAGCGCTTCGAAGGTCTGTTGCCGCGCGTCGTGGCAGCGCCGGCCTTCGCCATCCGCAAGCCCGCCGTCGCGGTATTCACGCTCGGCGACTACGTCGTCGCCGGGATCATGACCGCCAGCCAGGCAGAGGCGCTGCGCGTCGCCGTCGCCGAGCGCCGCAACATCCTCGTCGCCGGCGGCACCTCGACCGGCAAGACAACGCTGACCAACGCGCTCCTGGCCGAAGTCGCCAAGACCTCCGACCGCGTCGTGCTGATCGAGGACACGCGCGAGCTGCAATGTGCCGCGCCGAACCTTGTGGCCCTGCGCACCAAGGACGGCGTCGCCTCGCTGTCCGATCTCGTCAGGTCTTGCTGCGCCTTCGCCCCGACCGCATCCCGATCGGCGAAGTACGTGGCGCCGAAAGCGCTCGACCTCCTGAAGGCCTGGGGCACCGGCCATCCCGGAGGCGTCGGCACCATTCACGCCGGCACCGCGATCGGTGCGCTGCGCCGCCTCGAACAGCTCATCCAGGAAGCCGTCGTCACCGTGCCGCGCGCGCTGATCGCCGAGACGATCGATGTCGTCGCCGTGCTCGCCGGCCGCGGCTCGCAGCGGCGCCTGGCCGAACTCGCCCGCGTCGAAGGGTTTGGCCCCTCCGGGGACTACCAGACCACACCGTCGGGCGCGGCGTCGGCGGTCATTCCCTCAGCAACCTCCGAACAATCGGGAGATCCCCCATGATCCGCCATGCCCTGCGCACGCGTCGCCATATCGCGACGGCCGCCTCCGTCACCTTCCTGTCGCTCATGCTCTCGCCCGCCACCCATGCAGCCGGTTCGTCCATGCCGTGGGAAGCGCCGCTGCAATAGATTCTGGAGTCTATCGAAGGCCCGGTCGCCAAGATCGTCGCGGTGATCATTATCATCGTCACCGGCCTGACGCTCGCCTTCGGCGACACGTCGGGCGGCTTCCGTCGCCTGATCCAGATCGTCTTCGGCCTGTCGATCGCCTTCGCCGCGTCGAGCTTCTTTTTGTCGTTCTTCTCGTTCGGCGGCGGGGCGCTGGTCTGATGGCGAGCGCGCTCGACCCTGCGGCCGAGGTGCCCGGCTTTTCCGTGCCTGTCCACCGGGCGCTGACCGAGCACACCTGCTCGGCGGCGCTCCGCGCGCCATCGCCATTCTCAACGGCACGCTGGCCGCCGCGCTCGGCCTCGGCCTGCGGCTCTGGCTGGTCGGCCTCGGCCTTTGGGCCGTCGGCCATTTCGCCGGCGTCTGGGCGGCCAAGCGCGATCCGATGTTCGTCGATGTGGTGCGACGCCATCTGCGCATCCCCGGCCACCTCGGCGTCTGAGGGAGCCAGCATCATGATGAACCTTGCCGAATATCGTAACCCCAACACCCAGCTCGCCGATTTCCTGCCCTGGGTGGCACTGGCCGGTGAAGGCATCGTTCTCAACAAGGACGGCTGCTTCCAGAGGACCGCGCGCTTTCGCGGGCCGGACCTCGACAGCGCCGTGCCGGCCGAGCTGGTCGCCGTCGCCGGCCGGCTCAACAACGCCTTCCGCCGCCTCGGCTCCGGCTGGTCGATTTTCGTCGAAGCCCAGCGCCACGTCGCCGCGACCTATCCCGCCAGCCTGTTCGCCGACAGCGCGGCCGCGCTAGGGTCAGGACTCGTTGATCACAGCCAGAAGATGACGGTGGCAGCGAGGGCGAT